>NZ_JBUXJM010000001.1:0-706588 GCF_056158145.1 Oerskovia sp. PE-21s | reverse complement strand
TCATTCCCGCGTCTCAACTTCGCCGTTCCCGGTGAAGGAGAGCCGCCTGAGCCGACCGCCCCGCACGACTCACACGGCACACAGAGGTGTCCTGAGAAGATCTGAGGGGTGGCCACCCGGGGGATCCAGCCACTTCGCGGCGGCTCCGAAGAGCTTCGCAGTGGTGTCTGTTCCTCCCTGCCGGGCTGACTTCGAGAACATTACGCGGCGCTCCGCCGCTGCGTCAACTCGCCTCCCGGAAGCGCAGCCGGTCCCCCGGTCGGAGCTGCGCCGCGACGTCGAGAGCCCCTGCCGAGACGACCCCGATCACCGGGTAGCCGCCCGTGACAGGGTGGTCGCGCAGGAACAGGACGGGTCGTCCGTCGGGAGGGACCTGGACCGCCCCGGCCACGAGGCCCTCGCTCGGCAGCTCGCCGTCCCGCCTGGCGATCGACGGACCCGACAGCCTGAGCCCGACCCGGTTGCTGGCGTCCGACACCTCGAACGTCCCGCCCAGGAGGTCGCGCCAGCCCGCGTCGTCGAACCACTCGCTCCGCACCCCGCGACGCACCACGAGCTCGACGACCCCGGTCACCGTGGTGCGGGACGGGACCAGGCCGACCACGGGCAGACCCGTGGGTCGCGGCCCGATCACCAACCGGTCCCCCGCACTCAACGGCGCGGGCCCCAGGCCGGCGAGGACGTCGAACGACCGCGACCCGAGCACGGGCCTCACGTCGAACCCGCCGCGAACCCCCAGATACGTCCGCGTCCCCTGCGCGGCGAACCCGAGGCGCAGCGCGGATCCCCGGCGCACCTCGAGGAGGGCCTGCATGCCAACCGGCGTGCCGTCGATCGTCGCGGGCGTCGGCGCACCCGCGAGCGCGATCGTCGCCCGCTCGTGGAACCTCAGGGCCAGCCCTCCGAGGGTCACTTCGAGCGCTGCGGCGGAGTCGTCGTTGGCGAGCAGGCGGTTCAGCAGGCGCAGCGCCCGTCTGTCGGCAGCACCCGACCTCCCGACGCCCGACGACGCCCAGCCCGGCCGCCCCTCGTCCTCCACGAGCGTCAGCGGCCCGGTCGCGAGAACCTCGACGCCACCTGCACGGTCACCTTCGGCGGGCCCTCGATCACTCCCGACGCGTATCGCGTCACCTGCGGCGGACTTCTGGTCGCCCTCGGCGGAGTGCGCGTCACCCTCGGCGAGAGGGCCGTCGCCCTCGGCGCCAGCACCGTGCCCCTCGGCGTCGCCCGGTAGCCGGTCGACCGCACGAAAACGCACCCGCGTCCCCGCCGTCAGCAACGCCGGCGGATCCCGGTCGACGTCGAACAGGTCGACGTCGGTGCGCCCCAGGAGCCGCCAGCCTCCGGGCGTCGCACGGGGGTAGACGGCCGTGAGGTCGCCCGCGAGCGCGACCGACCCCGCGGGCACCCTGGTCCGCGGAGTCGGGAGCCGCGGTGCGGCGATCGTCGGGTCGACCTCGGTCAGGTACCCGAAGCCCGGCATGAAGCCCCCGAACGCGACCACGTACTCGCGTCCGCCGTGGCGCGCCACGACCTCGGCGACGGACAGCCCGGCCCACGCGGCGACGTCGGGCAGGTCCTCGCCGTCGTAGACGACCGGGATCTCCACGAGGCGCCCCTCCCCCTGGCTCGCCACCGTCGACCGCGACTCCCACGCCGCCCGCACCGCGGCCTCGGCGCCCTCGAGATCGGGCGCCTCGTCGTCGAGGACGACGAGCACGGTGCGTGCCGCAGGCACGACGTCCACGAGCCCCGGCACGTCCGTGGCGCGCAGTGCGGCCGCGAGCGCGTGCACGTCCTCGATCCCCGCGACGTCGACCATGAGGGCGTGGTCGCCGTAGACCTGGACGCGGGGCAGGTCCGGTACACATGCCGCCGGTACGGTCGTGGTCGGCGGCCCGTCCCCGGGCGGCACGGTCACCGCCCGATCGCCTGCACGACGACGCCGCTCGCGTCGAGCACCCGACGCACCTGCGTGAGGAGCGCGAGCGCACCAGGGGTGTCGGAGTGGACGCAGACCGAGTCGGCCTCGACCGTGACCTCGCTGCCGTCCGACGCGACCACGACGCCCTCGGTCACGAGGCGCAGCGCACGCTCGGCGACCTCGACCGGATCGTGCAGGACCGCACCCGGCGTCCCGCGCGGCACGAGCGACCCGTCGGGCGCGTAGCCACGGTCGGCGAAGACCTCGTGCACCACGGGCAGCCCCGCCTCGCGGGCGAGCCGCAGCACGGCCGAGCCGGCCATCCCGACGACCGGGAGCGTCGGGTCGTAGCCCACGACCGCGTCCACGACGGCGCGCGCCTGCTCCTCGTGCCGGACGATCGCGTTGTAGAGCGCGCCGTGCGGCTTGACGTACCGGACCCGGTCCCCGGCCAGGCGCGCGAACGCGTCGAGGGCACCGAGCTGGTAGACGACGTCGGCACTCAGCTCCGCCGGTGCCACGGCGAGGAAGCGCCGACCGAAGCCCGCGAGGTCGCGGTACGCGACGTGCGCACCGATGCTCACTCCCCGCTCGACGGCCGCGCGCGTCGTGGCGCGCATGATCGTCGGGTCCCCCGCGTGAAAACCGCACGCGACGTTCGCGCTGGTCACGAGGTCGAGCAGGGCGTCGTCGTCCGCGAGCGCCCACGGCCCGAACCCCTCGCCCAGGTCCGCGTTGAGGTCGATGCGGCGCGCGTCGGGCGCCGGGAGGTGCGTCATGTCCCCATCATCGCCGAGAGCACGCGCGTCGGTCGTGACCCACGGGTCACGACCGGCTGTGCTGTCAGGTGCTGTCAGGTGCTGTCAGGTGCTGCCGGGCACGTCAGGCCATCGACGGCTCGGCGTCGACCAGGTCGGCACGGATGTCCTCCCGCAGCTGGGGTGTGGGCTCGTGGCCGTGCTTGCTGATCATGTGGTCGTACGCGGCGTCGAGGACTTCCTCCTCCTCGCCGGCGATCGTCAGCGTGCAGTTGATGACGCTGGGCGTGGTCCGACAGTCGACCATCTTCCTCATGTGTTCTCACCTCCCCTCACGCGGACCCCGTCGTCGGGGCTCCGGCTGGGGCGGCGTCCGTGGGCTGGGCGGGCGACGTCTCCGGTCCTTCCACCGTCCTCCGCACGGGGTGGGGTGTCAACGGCCCGACGGCGAGACGCCCCTCCCGCTCGTCGGTGCAGCCGGGTAGATTTCCGCGGGTGACCACCTCCCTGCGCCCCGCGACCCCTGCCGACGCCGACCGCCTCGCGGCGCTGGCCGCTGTCACGTTCCCCCTCGCGTGCCCGCCGGGCTCCGACCCGGCAGCGGTCGCCGAGCACATCCGCACGCAGCTCTCCCCGGAGAAGTTCGTCGCGTGGACCGCGAGCGCCGAGCACGCGCTGCTCGTGGCCGAAGGTCCCGACGGCGCCGCCGGAGACCTGGTCGGCTACGCGCTGCTCGTGCGCGGCGTGCCCGACGACGCGGACATCGTGGCCGTCGTGGGCGACGAGCCGACGGTCGAGCTCTCGAAGATCTACGTGCACCCCGCGTCCCAGGGCACCGGGGTCGCGAGCGACCTCATGCGGGCAGCGCTCGACGCGGCACCGGCCCTCGTCCCGGACAAGGCCGTGTGGCTCGGCACCAACGGGGAGAACGCGCGGGCCCAGGCGTTCTACCGCAAGCACGGGTTCACGTTCGCGGGCACGCGCACGTACGTCGTGGGCGGCGAGGCACACGACGACGTCGTGATGGTGCGCCCTCTCGACTGATCCTCACGCCTGGGTCGCCCGCCTGGGCCACGCCGTACTGCGAGGTGAGCGGCGCCGTCGGGCACTGGCACGTCCATGTGCCCGCGGGGCACGGCGCCCATGGGCGCCCGCCGGGACTCGGCCCACCCGCAGGTGGCCCCGGCGGGCACCGGCCTGGTGGTCGCCCTCGCCCAGGCTCGCGGCGCCGTCGCCCGCGTCGTCCGGGTGGAGAGGGAGGAACACGTGGACGTGCCCCTGGTCGGCGCCGACGCTCAGCTCGTCGAGCTGGGTCGCGGCCATGGCCCACGTGTCGGCGGCGCGCAGCCGCAGGTCGGCCGCGAGCGCCAGGAGCTCGGCGCGGGCAGGCTCGGCCGTGCCCTCGGCCAGGACGAGCGTGTCGACCGTGTCGCCCAGCAGCGCGATCGACACGCCCAGGCCGTTGCGCGTGACGTTGTACCCCGACGCGCCGGCGGGCAGCGCCTCGGCCTCGGTCGTCAGGGTCGCGAGCGCCTCGCGCCAGGTGGCGACCTGCTCGGGCGTCGCGGGGGTGCCGGGCGAGCCGTCGAGCGGCAGCGCCACGGACAGGTCGTTCATGGTCGGGACGAGGCGCTCCTGCGCGGAGAGCGCGAAGTCGGTCACGACGCCCAGGTTCTCCGCGTCGCGCGCGGCCTCGGCGGCCTCGAGCTCGGCCACGCGCGCAGGGTCGACGGCATACGCGCCGGACGCGCCGTCGTCGGGCCCTCGCGTGAGCGCCCAGACGACCGCCGCGACGACCGCGCCGAGGACGAGCACCGCAGCGAGCGCGAGCAGGGCACGGCGCCCGCGCGAGAGGTCCCGCGGCCACCGGGCGCGTTCGCGCTCCGGCGGCCGCGGGCGGGGACGACCGGCACCGTCCCCGGTCTGGTGGCCCGCACCCCGGGCTGTCGCGGAGCGGGCGGCGCGCTGCGCCTTGCTGCGCTGCGCGGACGTGGTCTGTGCCACGGGAGGACTCCTGTCGTCTGCGGTGCGGGAGGGTGTGACGTCGAGTGCGTGGTCCTGCTGCGACTCGCCGGGCGTGTCGCGGCCGAACCACGCACTCGACACGACGTACGCGGTAGGCGCCGCCCCCGAGGGGGCGGCGCCTACCGTTCGTGCATCAGCCGCAGGACGCGGCCGCGTAGTCGACCGTGTACGTCGACGTCCGGTCCCCGATCGTCGCGACGACCGTGGCGGAGCCCGCCTCGACCGACGTGGCGCGCGAGGCGAACGACTGCGACGCGGACTTGCCCGGAGCGACACCCGTGAAGGTCTTCGTCCCGAACGGCGTGCTCACCTTGATCGTCGCCGGCGCGTCGTCGGTGTTGACGACCCGCACGTTCACGAGCACCTTGCCCGCCGTGCACTGGGTCTTGGCCACGACCTCGGCCGTGACCCCGCCCTCGACCGGCGGCACCGAGAGGGTGAGCGGCTCGCTCACGTTCCCGGCGACGTCGACCGCACGGTACGAGACCTCGACGGCCCCGTCCCCGACGACGAAGGGCTCGGTGTACTCGAGCCACTCGTCCGCGGGGGTGTCGGCGAGGCGGTACTCGACCCGGGCGAGGCCCGAGCCGGTGTCCGCGCCGGCCAGGGTGACCGTGCGCTCGGACAGCTCGGCCGTGGCGGTCGGTGCCGTGGCGTCGATCTTCACCACGTGCACGACCTCCTGCGACACGTTGCCGGCCTCGTCGCTCGCGCGGAAGGTGAGCGAGTGCTCTCCGCCCGCCGTGAGCGCGATGCCGTCCGTGTACGGGGCCCAGTCGGCGTTCCCGACCTTGACCTCGATCGACGGCGACTGCGAGACGTCGTCGGTCGCGGTCGCGGTGACCGTCACGGCCCCGGTGTTCCAGCCGGACGCGCCGGCCGCCGGGTCCTGTGCGACGGCCACGACCGGCGCCTGCGTGTCCTCGTCACCCGTGGTGACGTGGAACCAGTCGAACGCCACCGTGACCGGGACCTCCTGCTCGGGGCCGATGGCCACGAGACCGAAGGACGTCAGTGCGGCGTCGTTGGTGACGGGCGCCCCGAGGGACGTCCAGTTGACCCCGCCGTCGCTGACCCAGCCCTGGTAGGTGTTGCCCACCTTCTCCATGCGCAGGTACCAGTAGCCCGACTCGGTCGTGTCCGCGATCTCGAGCTGGCGGTTGCCGCCGCTCGAGGCCGCGTTCTTCTCCGACGCGAGCTCGGCACCCAGGTTGAGCGGGGTGCCCGGCTGGTTCTTGGCGACCACGTCGAGCTTGACGTAGTTGTCGTCGTCGCCGTAGGCCATCAGACCGGCGTACTGCCAGCGGTGCAGCAGCGGTGCCTTGAAGCGCGTCTCCGCGACCCAGTCGCCCTCGGGGGCTGCCTGGAGCACGAAGTTGCGCGGGCTGATCGGGTTGGTGTTGTTGATGTCGCCCGGCTGCGTGGTGATGCGCAGCTCGCCACCGGCGACCTCGACCTTCGAGGCGTCGTAGCGGACCACGTTGTTCCAGCGGCAGCCGTCGAGCGCGGTGCCGTCGAACTCGTCGGACGGCTCACGCGTGCCGTCGTCGTCGGAGTCGGGCGTGACCTTGAACCAGTCGACCAGGGCGACCGAGTCGGCCGTCCCCGTGTCTCCCGCGGCGATGACGCCGAACGTGGCGTTCGCCTTGACCGGCGCAGAGCCAGGGATCGCGGTCCACGTCTGGCCGTCCGCGGAGTACGCGGCCGTGATGGCCGTGCCCGTGGAGGTCAGCTTGAGGTAGACCGACGACGGGAAGTTCGCCGCGACGTTCGTCTGGCCGTGCCACGTGCGCGCACCGCCGGTCTCTGTCTGGAACTCCAGGAAGCGGTTGCCGTTCTGGTTCTTCGTGAACGCGAACTTGGTGTACTCGTCGTCGTTCACGTGCACGAGGAGACCCGCGTGCTGCCAGTGCCGTGCGAGCGGGACCTCGACCTTGGTCTGGATCTCCCACGCCCCGGCAGGTGCCGGCTGGCCCAGGTAGCTGATCGGGCCCGGGACCGCCTCGTTGATGTCGCCCTGGACGACGGGCAGGACCGCCTTGCCGTCCGCGACCGTGATCGACTTCCCGGGTGCGGTGCGCACCACGGTCCAGCGACCGGTGTTGATGTCCGCGGCGTCGAAGTCGTCCGACTTCTGCGCAGCGCACTGCGGCGGGGTGTCCGTCCCGGGCTCGGTTGGGTCGACCGGGTCGTCGTCGAACGAGAAGTCCTGGAACTCGACCGCGCTCTGGTTCGAGCTGTGCGCCGTCACGAAGAGACCGACGTCCTGGACCGACGCCGCTCCCGGCAGGGACACCGGGTCGCCGATCTGGGTGAAGTTCTCGCCGTCCTTGCTCCACGACGCGGTGTACAGGTCACCGTCGCGCTCGATCCGCACCCACGCGGGGTAGCTCGTCGAGCTGGCCGCCGAGGAGGTCACGAGCTGCCCCGCGGCGTTGCCGCGCAGCCACTCGAAGCCGCCGCTCGGGCGGATGCCCAGGGCCGCGTAGCCCGGCGACTTGCCCGGCTGCGTCACGTCGTTGCGGACGATGAGACCCGCCTTGGCGGACCCGTTCGAGTTGCCCTGGCTGTTGACCTTGACCGTCGCGGACCACTTCTCGTCCGCGCCGGCCTCCTTGTAGATGGCCGAGTACTCGTCGGTGCCCTGCCACATGTTGGCACCCGCGGAGGTCACGAGGTACTTGCCCTCGGAGAGCTGCTCGAACGTGCCGTTCGCGTTGGTGAAGGTCTTCATGCCGGCGAACAGGTCACCGACCTGCGCCATGACGATGCGGGACTTCGTGGTGAGCCCCTTGTCGTTCGTGGCGACCGCGGTCAGCTTGTAGTAGTTGTCCGCCGTGGCGTTCCACGTCGTCGTGTACGGCGCGGACGTGTCCGTGCCGATCGACTGGCCGTTCACGAAGAACTCGACCTGCGTGACCGTGTTCTCGGCGTCGGTCGCGTCCGCGGTGACCGTGATCGCGCCCTGCTCGAGCTGGACGCCCGCCTCGGGAGCGGTCACGACGACCTCGGGACGGGTCGTGGCCGAGATGCCCTTGCCGTGCGCCTCGATGAAGTTCAGGCGACGCTCGCCCGCACCGGGGAACACGACGTACAGCGTGAAGCTCTCGCCCGGGTCCGCCACGTCGACGCGCACGTCCGTGAAGGTGCCCAGCCCGGTCTCCGGGACGGAGGCCGTGGCGAGGAGCTCGCCGTCGGGAGCGTCACGACGCAGCTCGACGGTGCCCGCCTGGGCTGCCGAGACGCGCAGCGACAGGGCGCTGATCTGGTGGAGGTTGAAGGGGTCGTACGAGGACCAGGCCCCGTCCTTGCCCGTGATGACGGACCCGCCGCCCTCGACGTCCCGGCTGGGGACCTGGGTCGTGCCCTGGGTAGCGGTCTGGAACTCGGCCTCACGCTTCTTGCCGAACACCAGCGTCGTGTCGGAGCCGGTCAGCGCGGGCACGTCGCCCTCGCCGCCGCCGTCCGTGTACCGGGCGTCGAGCACGTAGAAGACGTTCATGTCCTCGCCGTGGCCACCGCCCAGGCCGGTCTCGACCGAGCCCGTCGTGCCGTGGAGCGGCTCGGAGGGGTGCGCGTGGGCGTCGTGCCCGAGCGCCGGCTGGATGATGACGTTCTCGTCGACGATCGAGGAGTCCTCGGCGTCGCTGACCTCGACGTCCCAGTCGATCCGGTCGCCGAAGTCGAAGAACGACCCGGTCGGCGGCAGGTTGAAGTCGACCTCGGGGCGCGTGTTGCCGACCGTGATCGGGACCGTGGCGGTACCGACCTTGCCCGACGGGTCGCTCACCGTGAGGCGGGCGTCGTAGACGCCGTTCGCGGTGTAGGTGTGGCTCGGGGCCGCCTCGGTCGAGTCGGTCGTGCCGTCACCGTCGAAGTCCCACGCGTACGTGAGCGCCTCGTTCTCGGGGTCGGTGCTCGCGGCGCCGTCGAACGTGACGGTGAGCGGGGCCGTGCCCGAGTCCGGCGTGGCGGCCGGCTTGGCGACCGGGGAGCGCGAACCGGAGATGTAGTCGATGCGGTGCAGGCCCGAGTTCGGGTTGTCACGCCCGAAGCCGCCGCCCCAGTCGAGCACGTAGAGCGCACCCTCGGGGCCGAACGTCGAGTCGATCGGGGCGAGGAACTGCTCGTTCGACAGGAACGGGTTGACCTTCTCGACAGCAGCGCCCTTCGGCGTGGCGTCCTTCAGGTCGATCGAGTACATCTTGTTGCGCGCCCACTCGTAGAAGAAGGGCTTGCCGTCGTAGTACTCGGGGAACTTGGTGTCCGACACGAGGTCGGCGTCGTAGCTGTAGAACGGGCCACCCATGGGAGCGAGCCCGCCGCCGGCGTTGATCACGCCGGGGGCCGAGGTGCGCTGGTAGCCGTAGTACATGTCCGCGGGCTGGGCCGCGGGGAGCTGCGTCAGACCCGTGTTCAGGATCGAGTCGTTGACGGGGTTCGCGCAGTCGAAGTTGGCGCCCACCGTGACCGGGTTGGTGCGGTAGTCGACGTCACGGAAGGGCTCGTTCTTGCCCATGCACAGGGGCCAGCCGAAGAAGCCCGGCTCCTGGATGAGGTTCCACTCGGCGATGCCCGCGGGACCGCGGTTCGCGAGGTTGTCGGAACCGTTGTCCGGCGAGTAGTCGGCCACGCCGAGGTTGCCCGTGGCGGGGTCGATCGTGAACCGGAACGGGTTGCGGAAGCCCATGGCGTAGATCTCGGGCAGCGTCTTGTCGGTGCCCGGGGCGAACAGGTTGCCCTCGGGGATCGTGTACGTGCCGTCGGCCTCGGGGTGGATGCGGAGCACCTTGCCGCGCAGGTCGTTGGTGTTGGCCGACGTCGCGCGCGCGTCGTGCAGGCGGCCGTCGCGCTCCGAGAGCGGGGCGTAGCCGCCCGAGGGCTCCGAGTGCGGGTTCACGTCGTCGCCCACGCCGATGTACAGGTCACCGGTGCGGTCGTCGAAGATCAGGCTGCCGCCCGTGTGGCCCGGCTCGTCGGGCAGGCGCCCGGCCGGGACCTCGATGAGGACCTTCTCCGAGGCCGGGTCGATCACGGTGCCGCCCGGACCGCCGTCGGTCACGGTGAAGCGCGAGATCCGGTTGAAGAAGTTCTCCGGGTTCGTGTCGTCGGCCGAGGCCGGCGAGTAGTACTGGTACAGGTACCCGTTGGTCGCGAAGTCCTTGTCGAGCGCGATGCCCAGCAGGCCGTCCTCGCCGCCCGAGTACACGGGGATGGTGATCGCGGTCGTGGTGTTCTGGGTGCGCGGGTCGTAGACGCGGATCTGTCCGCGCACGAGCTCGGTGAAGAACACGCGGCCGTCGGGCGCGACGTCCATGCCGAAGGGTGCGCTCGTGTTGGTGTCGAGCGCGACCTTCTCGAAC
The DNA here is from genome assembly GCF_056158145.1 of Oerskovia sp. PE-21s. Classification (NCBI taxonomy): domain Bacteria; kingdom Bacillati; phylum Actinomycetota; class Actinomycetes; order Micrococcales; family Cellulomonadaceae; genus Oerskovia; species Oerskovia sp. PE-21s. The sequence continues at coordinate 696,518 of NZ_JBUXJM010000001.1, read as the reverse complement.
TGGCCCCAGTCGGTGCCGCCGCAGTCGCCGGCCACCTGGCCCGACGCCCACTGGACACCGCCCACGATGTGCTGGACCAGGTCCGGCTCACCGGTGAAGTGCGCGCCGAAGTGGCCCATGCCGGTCATCCAGGCGCGGCCGCCGTCGTACGGCTTGCACCACGAGATCGGGTGGTCGGCGCCCATCTTGTTGCCGCCGGCGTCGTACGTCGACTCGTCCATCGTGGCGAGCACGTGCGCGCTGCCGCGGACGTTGGCCGAGTAGTTGTACCACTCGTCGGCGCGGTTCCAGCGCTGGTCGAGGTGGCTCGTCGAGGGGTGCACGCGGTCCTCGACCCGCACCGTCCCGGGCAGGCCGGGGCTGTTGCCGGTCGCGGCGTGACCGGGCATGAGCGCCCCGATCATGTCGTCCCACCAGCCGTAGTTCCCGCGCATGTCGGTCGCGTTGTGGATCGCGACGATGCCGCCGCCGGCCTGCTGGTAGCGCTCGAGCGCGGCCTTCTGGTCGGCGTTCCACGGGTCGCCCGACGTCTGGAACATCACCAGGGCGTCGTACTCGGCCAGTCCCGCGTCGGTGAAGACCGAGGAGTCCTCGGTGTGGTCGGACGCGATGCCGACGTCGGCGAACGCCGCCTCGAGCACCGGGGTGCCCTGCGTGATCGCCTCGGAGTGCCGGAACTGGGTCGTCTTGGTGAAGATGAGGACCTTGCGGTCGTCACCGGGAGCATGTGGTCCGTCGTGGGCGGCAGCCATGGTCGCGGGCGCGAGGGTGAACGCCAGAGCTCCGATGGTCAGCGCCGCGACGGCTCTTCCCCGCAGGGGAAGTCGCGCAGCCTTCATGTGTCTTGCCTCCAGGGCAGTCGGCACGTGGCGAGAGTCCGTGCCCCGCTCGTCGGTGAACGGGGCCGCACGTGCTGTGAAGAGTTACGTCGTCCCACGGCGTGCCGGCGCCGTCGGTCCTGCACCTACCGATCGGTCAGCCGCGCATCAGTCCTTTCAGGAAGGCCAGGCCATCGACAGCGATGGCGTCCTGGGTGGGGGCGAGCGGTCGCCAGATCGAGGCGGCCGTCGCGATGGTCGCGTTGTCGGCGGTGAACGACTCGATGCACAGCGAGCCGTCGTAGCCCACCCGGTCGAGCGCGCCGAGGAACGCGTGCCAGTCGAGGTGATCGCTGCCGGGGGCCCCGCGGTCGTTGCCGCAGACCTGCACGTGCGCGATGCGGTCCCCGGCGCGCGTCACCGCGGCCGCCAGGTCCGTCTCCTCGATGTTCATGTGGTAGATGTCGAGCATGAGCCCGATCCCCTCCGACGGGAGGGGTGCGACGACGGCGAGGCCCTGGTCGACCGTGTTGACCAGGCTCGTCTCGTAGCGGTTGAGCGGTTCGAGGCCGATCCGCACGCCCGCGGCCATCGCGTGCTCGACGACGGGGGCCAGGTGGTCGACCAGCTCGGCGTTCGCGGCCTCGCGCTGGCCTGCGGTCATCCGCCAGGTGCGCCCCACGGATGCGTACGCCGGTCCGCCGATGACGCGGGAACCGACCACGTGCGCCATGTCGACGACCTGGCGCAGGTAGTCCTGGGTCCGGCGGATCGTGCCGGCGTCGGCCGAGACGAGCTCGCGTCCCGGTCCCATCACGAGCGAGACCGATGCCCCGAGCCCGTGCTCGGCGAGGACGTCCGCGGCGAGCTGCGGGTTCCAGTCGGTCACGTCCTCGACGGGCAGCTCGAGGACGTCGAAGCCCCACCCGGCGACTCGCGGGGCGATCTCGCGCAGGGAGGCGTCGGTGAGGGGCGAGGTCCACACCCAGGTGTTGACCCCCAGGGGGCGCGTGCGAGCCACGGTGCTCTCTTTCGTCGGTGGGTGCGCTGCCCGGGCGCCCGACGCCGGAGCCCACCTTCGCGGGGAAGGTGCGCTCCGTCGTCGGGCGCCCGGGACGGTGCTGTGCGTGCCGGCTCCCGGCCGGTCCCCCGAGGAGAGCGAGGGACCGGCGGGGCGGCTACCGGTCGTGCGGTGCCCGGCGTGTGCGCCGGGCCTCGATCACCGACCGGGGTCTGACGCGACCGCGGACCGGGTCAGCGGTTCGTCCATGCCTCGGGGTAGCCGGGCAGGTCCTCGCCGCCGAACTTGGCGTAGTGCAGCGAGGGCATGTCCTTGTTGGCCTCGAGGTAGGCGTCCAGGTCCTCGCCCGTGATGGGCGACTGCGGCAGGACCCACTCGGCCGGGACCTGCTCGCCGTTCCAGATCATCTGGGCCGCGAGGATCGGGGTGCGCCACTGGAAGTTGGAGTACACGGCGCCCAGGGCGGTCATGTCCGTCTCCTTCCACTTGCGCATGAAGCTCAGCTCGTCCTCGCCCATGAAGACCGGGTAGGGCTTGCCGGCGTCCTCGAACGCCTCGACCGCCGCGACGGCGCCGTCGCCGGCGTCCATCCAGATGCCGTCCACGTCACCGCGCTGCAGGTACTGCGTCACGATGTCCTTGATCTTCGCGCCGTCACCACCGGTGAACTCCTGGCCCACGACCTCGATGTCGCTCTCGGAGAAGATCTTGTCCGCGGCGGCCCAGCGGTTCTCCAGGACGTCGACGCCGGGCAGGATGCGCAGGGCCAGGACCTTCGAGCCGGGCTCGAGGTTCTCGACCAGGAACTCGGCGCCGTCGGCACCGTAGGCGTAGCCGCCGATCGGGTGGATGTAGGTCACCATGCAGTCGGAGTTGACGCCGCGGTCGAACACGATGACGGGCTTGCCGGACTCGCACGCCGCCTCGACCGCGGGGGTCAGCGTCGCGGTGGTCGACGGCGAGATGATGATCGCGTCGCAGTCACCGGCCTCGACGAAGGCCTGGATGTCCGAGATCTGCTTGTTGTCGTCGTCCGCGGCGTCCGAGACGCGGAACTCCGAGATCTCGCCCGAGGCCTTGAGGACCTCGACCTGCTGCTGCATCGTGATGAAGCCCGTCACGCGCCACGGGTTGGAGACCGAGGCGTTGGAGAAGCAGAGCTTCTTGCCGCCCTCCTTGGCGTACTGCGCGGTGTCCACGTACTCGGGGTCGATCGCCTGCAGCCACGGCTGCTCGGCCGGTCCCTCGGGCACCGCGGTGCGCTGCGCGAGCTGACGGTCGTAGTCGGCCTGCACGAACCACTGGCTGTTCGCACCCGACTCGTTCGACTCCTCCCCCGCCTCGGTCGCGGTCTCGCCCCCGGCGGGGGCGTCGGGCACGTCGGTGCTGCACGCAGCGGTGAACAGCAGTGCCGCGGTCGCGGCCCCTGCCATGAGAACTCGAGAGCGTCGCATGTTCCTTCTCCTGTGATCGGAAGACTTCGTTGTCCTGCCCGTCGCAGCTGCGCGACGGTCTGTCGGGGACGGATCTGTGTGGCGTTCCGGGTGGTGACCGGAGGACTAGGGCGCTGCTGGCTGGGGCTCCTTCGGGACGGTGGGTTCGGTGACCCCTGCCGGGGTGGTGGGAGGGCTCGGGCTGCTCGTGGGAGCAGCCTTGGAGCGGCGCGGCACCGCGGCGTAGGCCACCGCGGCGATGATGATCACGCCCTGGACCGCGGGGCGGATGGTGGACGGCAGGCTGAGCTGGTTGAACAGCGTGAACAGGGCCTCGAGCGTCAGCGCACCGGCCATGGCCGCGACCACCGACCCCCGGCCGCCGCCCAGGACGACGCCGCCCAGGACGACCGCGGTGATCGCCATGAACTCCAGTCCCTCGCCCACCTGGGCCGTCACGCCGGCGTAGCCACCGATGAGGATGCCCGCGACCGTGGCCATGAAGCCCGAGAACAGGAAGGCCCGCGTGCGCACCCACCAGACCGAGGCGCCCGAGAACGCCGCGGCCACGTCGTTGTCGCCGGTCGCGACGAGCGTGCGGCCGAACGGGCGCCGCATGAGGACAACCGCGATCACGCCGAGCACGAGCGTGATGAGCACCGCGTAGGGGACCTGGAACTGTCCCGGGGTGTCGGGCAGTCCCCCACGACCCCACTGGCGGAAGCCGTCCGTGAGCGACCCCGTGGGCGCCCCGCCGGTCCAGAGGCGGATCGCGCCGTAGAGCACGAGCATCATGCCGAGCGTCGTGATGAACGACGGGACCTTGAGGAGCGTGACGATCAGGCCGTTGACGAGCCCCACCGCCAGGCCGAACAGGACCATGAGACCGATCACGGGCCAGGTCATGGAGTCCTCGCCGTCGATGAGCTTGGCCGCGATGACGACCTGCGCCCCGACGAGCGAGCCGACCGAGAGGTCGAACTCCCCCGACACGATGACGAAGTACTGCCCGATCGCGAGCACGATGAGCGGCGCCGCCTTCTTGAGGAAGGCCATGAGCGACATTGGCTCGCCGAACGAGGGGTTCATCACGAGGATCGCGACGAACACCACGATCAGCAGGGCGTAGACCGTCCAGGTGCTGCCGGACGTGACGCGCCGGACCCAGCGGGAGAAACCGCCCCGGGTCTCGGCCGGCGTGGCGCCCGGGGTGCTCGGGCGGGCCGCGGGGCTGCTCGCGCTCATCGGGTGGCCTCCTTGCCGGTCGTGGCGGACGGGTTCTCGGGGTTCGCGGGCGCCCCTGGGCCGCCCGGTCCGCTGCGGGAGCCCGGTCGGACGGACTGGGCCAGGGCCCGGAACCTCGCTCTGCTGCTCGCGGGGTCGATCTGGCGGCGGGCGTACATGGCGACAGCGGCGATGATGATCGCGCCGCGCAGGACGTCCTTGAAGAACGGGCTGACGTCGAGCACGTTGAACACGGTGTCGAGCGAGGCGAGGATCAGGACGCCGGCGATGGTGCCGAGGATCGAGCCACGGCCTCCCATGAGAAGGGTCCCGCCGAGCACCACGGCGGCGATCGAGTTGAGGTCGTAGCCGTAGGTGTAGACCAGGGCGTTGCCCGTGCCGAACCGCGCCGCGATGAGCAGACCGGCAACGCCCGCGCACAGCGAGCACAGGACGTGGGCCAGGATGATCGACCGGTCCGTGCGGATCCCCGAGAGGCGGGCGACGTCGATGTTCCCCCCGACCGCGAACATGTGATAGCCCGGGCGGGTGCGGGTCAGGAGCACGACGCCGAGCACCATGACCACCGCGAGCACGACGACCGAGACCGGCACCGGGCCGATGCGCGTGTACCCGAAGGACTGGAACGCCTTGGGGACCTCGCCCGACGGGCCCTTGAACTGCGTGTCGAGGTAGCCCTTGATGATGAGACCGACACCGAGCGTCGCGATGAACGAGTTCACGCGGAGCTTCGAGATGACGAGCCCGTTGACCAGCCCGACGCCCGCGGCGACCGCGAGCGCCGCCACCACACCGAGCCAGATGCGCGACGGGTCACCGGCCATGGTCGTCGCGGCCACCAACGAGGACCAGGCCACGACGTACCCGACCGACAGGTCGAGCGACTTGCAGAGGATGACGAACGTCTGGCCGATCGCGACGAAGCCCAGCAGGCTCGTCTGGGACAGCAGGTAGAACAGGTTCCCCTGGCTGAAGAAGCTGCCGCCCTGTGCTGCGACGAGACCGGCCGAGATCACGAGGATGCCGACGAGCGCGAGGTAGACGATGCCCGTCGAGCCGAGCCGGCGCCGTCGGGGGCCGGACGTCGCGCTCCCCGCCCTGGGCGAAGCGGTGCTCACCGCGGTGCTCATTTCTCCTCCTGGAGGGTGTCGCTGTGCGCGGGACGGGGTGGTCGGACGGTGGACCCGACGGGGACGTCGAGCGCGGAGAGGTCGACCTCGACGTGCTCCGACGTGTCCCCCGCCCCGGTCGCGAGCGCCATGATGGTCTCCTCGTCGCTGCCCGCGGGGAGCTCGCCGGCCAGGCGGCCGTCGCGCATCACGAGGATGCGGTCGGCCATGGCGACGACCTCGGGGAGCTCGGACGAGATGAGCAGGATCGCGACCCCGCGCGCCGTGAGGGTGCGCATGAGGTCGTAGACCGCGCGCTTGGCGCCGACGTCGATGCCTCGCGTGGGTTCGTCGAGCACGATGACCGACGGGTCCGTCACGAGCCACTTGGCCAGGACGACCTTCTGCTGGTTCCCGCCCGAGAGGTACTGGACCTCGGCGTCCTCGGAGCGCGAGACCAGGTCGAGCGACGACAGGATGCCGGGGATCGCCTTGGCGCGGCGGTCGGACGAACCGGGGGTCACGGCGTCGAGCACGAGCCGCGCGTTCGCGGAGATCGACTGCTCGAGCGCGAGGCCCTCGGCCTTGCGGTCCTCGGTCACGAGCGCGAGCCCGAGGCGGACCGCCTCGCGGGCCGAGCCGACCGTGACGGGCTTGCCGTCGAGCAGGACCGTCCCCCGCGTGAAGGGGGCGACACCGAACACGCCGTGCGCGATCTCGGTGCGCCCGCTGCCCTGGAGCCCCGCGAGCGCCACGATCTCCCCTGCGCGGACCTCGAGGTCGATCCCGTCGACCTGGGTGTTGCCCGCACCCGCGAGGGCGAGCTTGACGGCTCCGGGCACCGTGCCCGGGTCCTTGTCCGGGTAGTAGCCCGCGAACTCGCGCCCGACCATGGTCCGCACGAGCTGGTCCGGGGAGATGTCGGCCGTCGCGGTCGTCAGGACGAAGTCGCCGTCCTTGAGGACCGTGATGGTGTCGCAGAGGTCGAAGATCTCCTTCAGGCGGTGCGAGACGTAGAGGATCGCGACCCCGCGGGAGCGCAGCTGCTGGACGAGCGCGTACAGCAGCTCGACCTCCTGGTCGGCGAGGGCCGCGGTGGGCTCGTCCATCGAGATGATGCGGGCGTCGTAGGAGACGGCCTTGACGATCTCGACGATCTGCTGCTCGGCCACCGACAGCGACCCGACACGCATCCACGACGCGAGGCCGTGGAGGCCGAGGTCGGCGAGCAGCGCGTCGGTGTCGCGGGCCATGCGCCGGGCGTCGACGATCCCGAACCGGCGCGGCTCGCGACCGAGGTAGACGTTCTCCGCGACCGTGCGCTCGGGCAGGAGGTTGAACTCCTGGAAGACGGTCGAGACCCCGGCCGCCTGCGCGGCGAGCGGGGACGCGAACGTGGCGGGCGCGCCGTCGAGCTCCATGGTCCCCGCGTCGGGCTGGTGGACCCCGGCGATGATCTTCATGAGCGTGGACTTGCCGGCGCCGTTCTCCCCGACGAGCGCGTGGACCTCGCCGGGTCGCACGTCGAGGTCGATGCCGCGCAGGACCGAGTTGCCGAAGAAGACCTTGCCGATGCCCCGCAGCTGCAGGAGGGGCGCGCTCGCGCCCTCGCCCGCCGTCGGTGCTGTCATGCCTCTACCTCCACCCAGGTGCCGGTGCGTGCGGAACGGGCCACGGCCTCCGCGAGGTGCGCGGCCCGGAGCCCGTCGGCGAACGTGGGCAGCCCGTCGGGCGTGCGCCCGGCGATGGCTGCGGCGGTGTCGCCGACGAGAGCGTTGAAGCAGTCCTGGTACCCCTGGGGGTGTCCCGCGGGGAGCCGGGAGTAGCGGGCGGCCGCGGGCGAGAGCGCCTCGGGGTCGCGCACGAGCAGGCGGCTCGTGTCACGGCGGCCCTCCCAGAGGCTCTCGGGGGCCTCCTGGTCGAACGCGAGCGTCGACTCGGAGCCGGAGATCTCGAGGAAGAGGCGGTTCTTGCGACCGGCCGAGACCTGGCTGATGACCGCGGAGCCGAGCGCCCCGCCGTCGGTCTCGTACTGGAGGGTCACGGCGTCCTCGGTGCGCACCGCGGTCGGTCGTCCGTCGGCACCGAGCCGCTCGGCGTTGACGGTCGCGGTCTGCGCGACGAGCCGCACGATGCGCTGGCCCGTCGTGAACTCGAGGAGGTCGCAGAAGTGCGACCCGATGTCGCCGAACGCGCGGCTCGCCCCGCCGAGCGCGGGGTCGACGCGCCAGTTGTCGTCGCTCGCGCGCAGCAGCCAGTCCTGGAGGTAGGACCCGTGGACCAGGCTGATCGTGCCGACGGCGCCGCTGCGCACCCGCTCGCGCGCCTCGCGCACCATCGGGTGGAAGCGGTAGGCGAAGGGCACGACGGTGACGCGGCCGTCCGTGGCGGAGGCCCGCGCGGCGAGGTCGGCCAGGGCGACGGCGCCGGCGAGGTCCGTGGCGAGGGGCTTCTCGCACACCACGTGCTTGCCTGCCGCGAGCGCCGCGGTGGCCAGGGGGACGTGCAGGAAGTTGGGGGTGCACACGTGCACGACGTCGACGTCGGGGTCGTCGATGAGCTCCTGCGCGGTGGCCGCGTAGCTCTGCGCACCGAGGTCGGCTGCTGCCTCGCGGGCACCGTCGAGGTCGATCCCGGCGACGGAGACGAGGTCGCCCCCGGCCGTGCGGATCGCACGGGCGTGGACCTCGCCGATGAAGCCGGTGCCGATGAGGCCGGCGCGGTATCCCGCGGCGGGCAGGCGGCTCGGCAGCAGGTCGGTCGCGGAACGGTCAGGGACGGGGATGGTCGCAGCGCCCACGGCGGCGTGTCCGTCCAGGACGGACGGCTCCGTCCTGGCGGCGGGGGCGTCGATGGCCCCGTGGTCTCGCGCGACTTCTTCGGCTCGCATGTCCCACACCGTAGGGCGACTTCTGACGAGCGTCAAGCAAAAGCCGAATGTTAGATGTCACCGTTCGGTAACTCCATCGGTTAAACAATTGCCGAGGCCTACCGTTCCCCCGGCAGACCGCCGTCCCCGGGCACGCCGAAGGGCGCCCTCCCCGGTGGGAGGGCGCCCTCACGGTGAGCTCCTGGCCTACTCCTTGGTCGAGAACGCCGCGTCGAACGCGGCCTCGGGAGCCTCGAACGCGTACTGCTTCACGAACGCGAGCGCCTCGGGCGCGCCCACGAGGCGGTCCATGCCCGCGTCCTCCCACTCGACCGAGATGGGCCCCTCGTAGCCGATGCTGTTGAGCATCCGGAAGGCGTCCTCCCAGGGCACGTCGCCGTGGCCGGTCGAGATGAAGTCCCAGCCGCGGCGGGGGTCGGCCCAGGCCAGGTGCGAACCCAGACGACCGTTGCGGCCGTTGTGCATGCGCTTCTTCGTGTCCTTGCAGTCCACGTGGTAGATCCGGTCCTGGAAGTCCCAGAGGAACCCGACCGGGTCCAGGTCCTGCCACACCATGTGGCTCGGGTCCCAGTTGAGGCCGAACGCCTTGCGATGACCGATCGCCTCGAGCGTGCGGACCGTGGTCCAGTAGTCGTACGCGATCTCGCTCGGGTGCACCTCGTGGGCGAAGCGGACCCCGACCTCGTCGAAGACGTCCAGGATCGGGTTCCACCGGTCGGCGAAGTCCTGGTAGCCCGCGTCGATCATGTCCTGCGACGCCGGCGGGAACATCGCGACGTACTTCCAGATCGACGAGCCGGTGAAGCCCACGACGGTCTTGACGCCCAGCCTCGCCGCGAGCCGGGCGGTGTTCTTCATCTCCTCGGCCGCGCGCTGCCGCACACCCTCAGGATCACCGTCGCCCCACACGCGGTCCGACAGGATGTCGCGGTGCCGCTGGTCGATCGGGTCGTCGCACACCGCCTGCCCCTTGAGGTGGTTCGAGATAGCGTAGACCTTCAGCCCGTGCGCCTCGAGCAGCGCGAGCTTGCCCGCGACGTACTCCTCGTCGTCCCAGCGCCACGGGTCCAGGTGGTCACCCCAGCAGGCGATCTCCAGGCCGTCGTAGCCCCAGCCCGACGCGAGGCGCACGACCTCCTCGAAGGGCAGGTCGGCCCACTGGCCGGTGAACAGGGTGATGGGTCGTGCCATGTCGATGTCTCCTTCGTTCCGACGCCCGGTGGTTCGGGATGTCTGGGTGGTTTCTGGGGCTCGGTGGGCGTACCGGCTCAGGGGCGCTTGGTGGCCGTCGCGCGGCGACGGAGCACGAGCACGGCCCCCGCTGCGAGGAGCAGGACCACGCCCCCCACGACGAGCGCCGTCGTCGGGACGCCCGACCCCTCGTCGCTCGCGGCCGCTGCCGAGGCCCCCTCTCCCGAGGCGTCGCCCTCGGCACCGTCCTGCGCACCGTCCTCCGCGGGCGCGGGCGCGGCGGGCGGCGGGACCACGTCGATCTGCGAGGTCGCGGTCGTGGCGACCGGGGTGGTCGTCGTCGCGGTCACGGTCCAGTGGCCGTCGGTCAGGACGTCGGGCGCGGACGTGTACCACCCCACGCCCTCGGAGGCCGACGAGAGCTGGAGGGGGCCGATCTCCGTCCCGGCGTCGGACACCGCCGTCACCATGACGTCGACGATCTCCTCGACCGGGTGCCCGTCCGTCTTGTAGGTCACGTTGACCGAGATGCCGCCGGCGCCGTCGCCGCCGATCGACAGGATGATGTCGCCTCCGTGCGCGCTCGCGGGCACCGCGCCGAGCACGGTCGCGAGCAGCGTCCCGAGCAGCAGCGCCATGCCGGCGGCCGCGGCCGCGCGCACGCGCCCGAGGGCGCGGGTCAGGGGGCCGGAGCGGGCGCGAGGGCGCGGGGTGCGCGCCCGGTCGGGACCGGTCTGCCGGTTCTGCTGCTGAGTCATGTCGCTCATCACCTCGTCGTGAAGAAGGGTCGTGCGTCGGGCTGTGCGGCCCGGTGGACCGAACGGTACTGCTGGACGTGCGGTGCACGACCGCGCCTCGCGCGGCGGTGCAGCCGGTGGTGCTCGCCCGCGGGTCGGACGTCCCACGGGCGCCCCCTCCGGTCTCGGAGGGGGTGGCTCCCGGCACCGGCCGGAGCACCGGGGTTCCGGTGCCGGGGGCCGGTGCTCCCCGGTCGCCGACTCACGTCGTCGTCCGGGGAGCACCCGGGTGTGCGCGGCCTTCGACCGTGCTGGCGAGGTCCCGGCCGAAGGGCCCTCGCCGGCACACGTCGGTCGACGCTCCACGGCACACCGGTCGTTGCCGGTGAGGTCGCGGCGTCACCGCCACGACCTCACCGGGGCCGGTCAGCCGCAGCTCGCCGCGGCGTGGTCGACCGTGTAGGTGGTGGTCCTCCCCTCGGCGTCCGTCGCGGTGACCGTGACCTGTCCGGCGCCGATCGACGCCGCACGGGTCGCGAACGACTGGTGGGCCGACTTGCCCGCCGCGACGCCCGTGAAGGTCTTGGTGCCGTAGGCCGAGCGGACCACGATCGTGACCGGGGCGTCGCCCGAGTTCACGGCCGTGACCGCGAGCGTCACGCGGTTCGCGACGCACTTCGGGGCCGCCGAGACCGTCACGGGGACGGTCTCGCCCGCGGGCACGTCGACCGACTGCGCCGAGACGTTCCCGGCCATGTCGGTCGCCCGGTACGCGAACGTCACGGCCTCGTCACCGACGGCGACCGGGGCGTCGTACGCGGCCCAGGTCGTCCCGTCGAGCGAGTACTCGACCGAGGCGACGCCCGAGACGGCGTCCGTGGCGACGACCTCGACCGTGCGGTCCTCGCGCAGCGTCGCCGCCACGCTCGGGCCGTCGGCGTCGATCTTGACCACCACGTCGGCGCCCGTCGCGTTCTCGGTGCCGGCCGAGGCCCGCACCTTGAGCGTGTGCTCGCCCGGGCCCGACACGACCACGGGGGCCGTGTACTCGGCCCACGCGCCGCCGTCGAGCTGGTACTCGCGGTAGACCTGCTGGCCGGCCGCACCGCCCGTGGTGGCGACCGTGACGGTCACCGGACCGGTCCACCAGCCGTTCGCGCCCGACGGCGAGGCCGGGTCGAGCGACCCGCTCACCGTGAGCGGCTCGGCTGCCGGGCCCACGACCTTGAAGTGCTCGAAGGTCGCGGTCGCGGAGGCCTGCTGGCCCGCGCCCAGGGCGTACAGACCGATCTTCGCGTCCGCCAGACCCGGGTTGGTGACCTTCTCCGCCATCTCGGTCCACGTCACGCCGTCGGCGCTGTACGAACCTGTGTAGGTCGTGCCCACCTTGGCCAGACGCAGCCACCACACGCCCTGCGTCAGGCTGTTGACGTTGGGCTGCGGGTTGAGGACGGTCGCATCGGCCTCGCTGCGCATCTCGAGCCCACGGTCGACCGCCGCGCCCGGCTGGTTCTTCGTGATGAAGTCCAGCTTGACGTAGTTGTCGTCGTCGCCGTACAGGATCAGACCACCCTGCTGGTACTGCTGGTCGAACGTCGAGCCGTCGACCTTGGTCTCGACGGTCCAGTCACCGGCAGGCTGGTCCTGCAGGACGATGTTCGGCACGTCGGTGTTGCCCGTGCCGTAGATGTCCGTGGGCGTCGTGTCGATCTCGAGCTTGCCACCGGCCACCCGGAGGCCCGACGCGTCAGGACGGACCACGGAGCCCCAGCGGCAGCCGTCGAGCGACGTCCCCTCGAACTCGTCGTCCGGCCCGGCCGCGGTGGCCGTGTCGTCCGGCGTGATGTGGAACCAGTCGAACTTCGCGTCGACCACGTCGGGGACGGAACCGTCGTTCGCGAACGCGACGAGCCCGATCTTCGGGTTCACGAGCCCGTGCAGCGACTTGGTCTCGGACATGGCCGTGAAGTCCAGACCGTCGGCCGAGTAGTACGCCCGCAGGTTCGACCCGTCGCTCGTGTAGCGCACGTAGAACGTGTCGGGGAACGCGGCCCCCAGGTTCGCCGTGTTGGACGCGGCCACCTCGTTGGGCGTGCCGTTCTCCTCACGGATGAACTGGAAGATGCGCTGGCTCGCGTCCGGCGTGGTCGAGCGGCCCTGGATGACCATCTTGGCGTAGTTGTCACCGTCGCCCCACAGGAGCAGACCGGCCTGCTGGTACTGCGCGCGTGCCGGGAAGGTGACCTTGGCGGTCGCCGTCCACGGACCCGAGGGCAGGTCCTGCAGGACGATGTTGGACACCGGTCCCTCGCCCTGGCCGTAGAAGTCCGCCTTGCTCGCGGGGATCACCAGGTGACCGTCGGAGACCGCGAGCTTCTGGTCCCGGCGGATGATCGTGGACCAGCGGTCCTCGTCCACCGCGGTGCCCGTGAAGTCGTCCGAGCGGCCCGAGAAGCACATGACCGGACCGGCCTCGTTGACCTTGATGTTCACGTACTTGACCGTGTACGCGCCACCGGCGTCGGTCACGCGGACCTGCAGCCGGTAGGTGCCGGCGGCCGTGTACGTGTGCGAGAACTCGGGACCGCCGTCGACGAACCCGCCGCCCAGCCCGTCGTCCCACGCGTAGACCAGGTCGGACGCCTCGCCGTCGGGGTCGGAGCCCGTCGCGGTCGCCGTGACCGTCAGCGGGGCCGGACCGACGAGCGTGGGCACGTCGAGCTCGACGTCGGGACGGACGTTGTCCGTCACGCCACGGCCCTCGATGTCCATCCAGTTGACGTTGATGCCGCCCGAGAGCAGGACGAAGTAGAGCGTCCCGCTGCCTTCCGGCACGTTCGTCAGCTGCGTCGACACGTCGCGGTAGACCTGCCAGTCCCCCGTGTTCGGCACGGTGATCCGGCCGATCTCGGGGCCGTCCGCCGCGTCCCAGCGCAGCGAGACCACGCCGTTCGCGTTGGGCGAGGCCACGCGCAGGCTGATCGCCTCGACGTTGGCCAGGCTCACGGGCTCGTGCGCCCACCAGTCACCGGGCTCGATGTAACCCAGGTTCTGGCCGCCGCCCGCGGAGTCCGAGGTGGTCTCCTTCTGGACGCCGGGGGTGCCGCTCGTGCCGATCGAGGTCTCACGACCCGTCGAGGTGTAGAACTCCGACTGGACGCGCTTGGGCTGGAGCACCTGCAGCGCGTTGCCCGTGAGCGGGACGCCGGCGTCGCCGCCGTCGTCCGTGTACGAGCCCTCGATGACCCAGAAGATGTTCGACTCGATGCCGTGCCCCTCGTCGCGAGCGGTCTGGAGCACGCCCTCGCAGCCGTACAGCTCCTCCATGGGGTGCGCGTGCGAGTCGTGGCCGAGCGAGGTGCGCAGCGCCACCGTGGAGCAGTCCACCTCACCGTCGGGGTCGTCGACCGTGATCCGGTAGCGGACCTGGTCACCCCACTCGAAGAACCCGCCGTTGTCCGGGAACTCGATCTTCACCACGGGCGCCTGGTTGCCGACGACGATCGTGACGTTCGCGACCGCGAGCTTGCCGTCGGGGTCGCTCACCGTGAGCTGCGCCGTGTAGGAGCCGTTCGCGGTGTAGGTGTGGGTCGGGTTGGCCTCGGTCGAGGGCGCGGAGCCGTCGCCGAAGGTCCACTGGAGCGAGATGGGCTCGCCCGCCGGGTGACGCGTGCCCTCCGAGGAGAACTGGACCGTCAGGGGCGCGGAGCCGCTCGTCACGTCCGCCTGGGCGTGCGCGATGGGCGACGGGTCACCCTGGACGTAGTTGACCTTGTAGACCGCGCTCGAGTCGTTGTTGCCGCCGAAGCCCGAGCCCCAGTCGATCACGTACAGCGCGCCGTCGGGACCGAAGTCGAAGTCCATCGGCCGGTCGAACCCGTTGGACGGGTCGAGCACGCCCGGCAGCACCCGGTTGATGTCGACGATCTGGTCACGCTTGTCGCCGTCGAGCTGGATCGAGAACATCGTGCCGTGGTTCCACTCGCCGAACAGCGCCTTGCCGTCCCAGTACGCGGGCCACTTCACGTCGGAGTCGAGCTCGGGGTCGAACTCGTAGACGGGACCGCCCATGGGCGCACCGCCGCCGCCGATCTCGGGGAACTGCGGGTTGGCTGCGCCGGTGTACCAGATCTCGGCGGCCGTGGCGGCCGGGAGCTTCTGGATACCCGTGTTGTTCGGCGAGTCGTTGGTCGTGCCCGCCGCGCAGTCGAACGACGCACCGGACTGGCCGGTCGCGAAGTTGTAGTCGACGTAGGACGTGTTGGCGCCCGTGCAGTACGGCCACCCGTAGAAGCCGGGCTCGCTCACGACGTTCCACTCGACCGCGCCCCGAGGACCGCGGGCCGGGTCGGCCGCCCCCGAGTCGGGACCGTAGTCGCCGACGAGGACGTTGCCCGAGGCCGGGTCGAGACCGATCCGGAACGGGTTGCGGAAGCCCATGGCGTAGATCTCGGGGCGCGTCTTGTCGGTGCCCGGGGCGAACATGTTGCCCTCAGGGACCGTGTACGTCCCGTCGTCCTGCGGCGTGATGCGCAGCACCTTGCCGCGCAGGTCGTTCGAGTTCGCCGACGAGCCCTGGGCGTCGAAGTGCTTGCGACCGGGGCGCTCGTCGGTCGGCGTGAAGCCGCCCGACTCGAACGGGTTGGTGTTGTCCCCCGTGGCGAGGATCAGGTTGCCGTCCTCGTCGAAGATCATGTCCCCGCCCGCGTGGCAGCACGTGTCGCGCTGCGTCGTCACGGTCAGGACCCTCTTCTCGCTCGCGAGGTCGAACGTCCTGGACGCCGCGTCGTAGGTGAAGCGCGAGATCCGGTTGTGCGGGCCGTCCGACCCGACGTTCGCGGGCGACCAGTAGGCGTAGAGCCAGCCGTTCGCGGCAAAGTCGGGGTCGAGCACCAGGCCCAGCAGCCCGTCCTCGTTCGCCTGCGTCACGTTCAGCGTGAGCGCCGTCGAGGTGACGTTGGTGTCGTGGTCGATGCGGCGGACGCGGCCGTCACGCTCGGCGTAGAACACCGTGCCGTCGGGTGCGACGTCGAGCATCATCGGGTTGCTCGTGTCCTCGTCGAGCGCGACGCGCTCGAAGCTCGCGCTCTGCGTCGCGTTGCAGTCCGAGTCGACGACGCCCGCGGCGGTCTGGATGCCGCCCAGCAGGTGCTCGACGAAGTTCGGCTCGGTGTAGCTGGCCTGCGTGTGGCCGCCACCGGTGTACCAGGAGCGCCCGCCCTCGTAGGTCTGGCACCAGGCGATCGGGTGGTCGGAGCCCATCTTGGCGCTGCCCGCGTCGTAGGACGTCTCGTCGAGGCTCGCGAGCACGTGCACCTTGTCGCGCGGGCTCGTGCGGAAGTTGTACCACTCGTCGAACCTGTCCCACCGGGACGGCAGGTGCGCGGTCGAAGGGTGGACCCCGTCCTCGACCTTGATCGTGGCGTCCTGGTTCTGCGGGTGACCGGAGAAGTAGGCGCCCACGAGGTTGCCGTACCAGGGCCAGTCGTACTCGGTGTCGGACGCCGCGTGCACGCCGGCGTACCCGCCGCCGTTGGCGATGTACCGCTCGAACGAGGCCTGCTGCTCGGTGTTGAGCACGTCGCCGGTCGTCGAGAGCCAGATCACGACCTCGTACTGCGCGAGGTTCGCGTCGTTGAAGTCGGCCGCGTCCTCCGTGACGTCGACCGTGAAGCCGTTCTCGGTGCCGAGCTTCTCGATCGCCGCGATCCCGGCGGGGATCGCGTCGTGCCGGAACCCGGCGGTCTTGGAGAAGATCAGGGCGTCGAAGGGCGCCGCGGCGGCCTCCGGGGCCGCCGCGACGGACGCGGCCGGCCGGACGGAGCTGAGGGATCCGGGTGCAGCGGCGAATGCCGCCGCCCCGGTCGCCATGGACAGTGGGAGGGCCACCGCGGTAGCGGCGACGGCCGCGACCGTGCGCATCGTTGCGCGCGGTGCTCTCCAGAGCACGTTTCTCACCAAGGACTCCTCGTGATGATGGGACAAGGGTGCTGCGCTCCGGGGCGACGACGGCATCGGCCATGACCCGTCGTCGCCGGTGACGGACCTGCTCCGCCGGGCATCTCGCACCACGTTCCACGTGGCTCCCCCGCCGGTCCGGCGGGACGGTGGACCTCCTCTCAGATCTGCTGCCAGTCGCTGTCGGACGCAGCGCTGCGCTCGACGGCTTCGAGGACTCGCTGGACGGCCAGGCCGTCGGCGAAGGACGGGGTGGGCTGGGTGCCTGCCGCGACGTCGCGCACGAGGTCGACGGCCTGGTGCGTGAACGCGTGCTCGTAGCCGAGCCCGTGGCCGGCCGGCCACCAGCTCGCGATGTACGCGTGCTGGGGCTCGGTCACGACGATCCGCCGGAATCCCGCGACCTGCGGGTCGTCGGACGCGTCGAAGAAGTGCAGGACGTTCATGTCCTCGAAGTCGAACGCCACGGAGCCGCGCGAGCCGTTGATCTCGAGCCGGATCGCGTTCTTTCGACCGTAGGCGAAGCGGGTGGCCTCGAAGACCCCCAGCCCCCCGCCCGTGAGCCGTGCGAGGAAGACCGCGGCGTCGTCGACCGTGACCGGGCCCTTCTCGGTGCCGGCGGTGCCGGACAGGCCCGAGAAGCCGGTCGCGATCGGGCGCTCGTCGACGAACGTCTCGAGGACCCCCGAGACCCCGGTGATCGCCTCGCCCGTGATGAACTGCGCGAGGTCGATGATGTGCGCCCCGATGTCGCCGAGCGCCCCGGACCCCGCCTTGGTCTTGTCGAGGCGCCACGAGAGCGGCACGTTCTCGTCGGCGATCCAGTCCTGGAGGTACTGGGCGCGCACGTGGCGGACCGTGCCGATCCTGCCGTCGACGACGAGCTGGCGTGCGAGCTGGACCGCGGGGACCCGACGGTAGGTGAAGCCCACCGTGGAGAGCACACCGCGCTCCGCGGCCGCCTCGGCGGCGGCGACCATGAGCTCGGCCTCGGCGACCGTGTTGGCCAGCGGCTTCTCGCACAGCACGTGCTTGCCCGCCTCGAGCGCCGCGATCGCGATCTCCGCGTGCGTGTCGCCCGGGGTGCAGATGTCGACCAGGTCGACGTCGTCGCGCGCCACGAGCTTGCGCCAGTCGGTCTCGACGTCGCGCCAGCCGAGCTTGTGCGCGGCCGCGGTGACCGCGTCCGCGTTCCGGCCGGCCAGCACGCGCATCTCGGGCGCGAGCGGCAGGTCGAAGAACCGCGGTGCGGTGCGCCATCCCTGCGAGTGGGCAGCCCCCATGAACGAGTACCCGACCATGCCGATCCCGAGGGCCGGGTGACCGTCTTGCGCCATCTCAGGCACTTCCTTTCGTGGTGGACGTCACGGGCGGGCGGGAAGCCGGGGCGACCGGCCCGCCCGTGACGACGACGGGGTGGGACGTACTCAGGACTGGAAGGCCGACGGCAGGTACTCGTCGACGTTGTCCTTGGTCACGACCGGCGCGTAGAGCTGGATCTGGCGCGGGACGCCCATCGAGGCGAGGTCGCTCATCGACTTGCCCTGGACTGCGAGGCGGGCGAGCTTGATGCCGTCGGCGGCCTGCGTGGACGGGTAGACGACCGTGGCCTGCAGGACCGTGTCGCCCGCCTTGATGTCCTCCATGACGTCCTTCGACCCGGCGCCGCCGACCATGAAGAACTCGTCACGGCCTGCCGCGTCGATAGCGGAGAGCACGCCGATGCCCTGGTCGTCGTCGTGGTTCCAGATCGCGTCGATCTTGGGCGCGGCCTGCAGGAGGTTCGACGCGGCCTGCTCGCCGCCCTGGACGGTGAAGTCGGCAGCGACGCGGTTGCTCACGTCGAGCCCGCAGCCCTTGAGCGCGTCGGCGAAGCCCTGGCTGCGGTCCTGCGTCAGGGGCAGCGAGTCGATGCCGGCGATCTCGGCGATGACCGCGTCCTTGTTGTCCCCGAGCTGCTCGCAGATGTACGTGCCGGCGCTCACGCCCATGCCGTAGTTGTCGCCGAGCACGGTGGCCCGTGCGGCGAACGGGCTGGAGAACTCGCGGTCGACGTTGATGACCGTGATCCCCGCCTCCATGGCGTCGGTCGCGACCTCGGTCAGCGCGGCGCCGTCGAACGGCAGGATGACGATCGCGTCGACGCCGTCGTTGATGAAGGTCTCGATCTGGCTGATCTGGAGGTTGACGTCGTTGGTGCCCTCGGCGACCTTGAGCTCGACGTCAGGGTACTTGGCGGCCTCGGCCTGGGCGGCCTTGGTGATGGCTCCCATCCAGCCGTGGTCGGCGGCCGGGGCCGAGAACCCGATGACGACCTTGTCGCCCGACGCGTCGTTGTCGGACGACGCGACGGGAGCGGCGGCCGCGCCGGTCTCCTCGGCCTCCGGGGTGTTCGACGTGCAGGCCGACGCGAACAGCGCGACCGAGGTCAGAGCCACGGTGGCGAGGGTCAGGCGGCGACGCACCGAGGTGCGGGTACGAGCGGACATGAGGATCTCCCTTGATTCTGGTCCTGCTGGTGCTGGTTGGGACGTGCGGGGTCCGGCCCCGGGGGGCGGGGCCGTGGTGCGGTGGTGCGGTGCGGTGGTGCGGTTGCGAGAGGCCCCGACGGCGGGGCGTCAGGCGGATCTGGCGCGCGAGGCGAATCGCTGCTGGAGGAGCACGGCGACCACGATGATCACGCCCTTGGCGACGGCCTGGGCCGAGGTCGACATGTTGTTCTGCGTGAAGACGTTGGTCAGCGTGGTGAAGATGAGGACGCCGAGCACGGTGCCGACGATCGTCCCGCGACCGCCCACGAGGAGCGTCCCGCCGACGACGACCGCCGCGATGACGTCGAGCTCGTAGAACAGGCCGTTCGTCGAGGACCCGGCCGTGGTGCGGGCGAGCATCATGACGGCCGCGATGCCGGTCGTGAGACCGACCAGGCCGTAGAGGTACATCGTGTGGCGCTTGACCTTGATGCCTGCGAGCCGGGCCGCCTCGGGGTTGCCACCGACGGCGACCGTGCGGCGGCCGAACGTCGTGCGGTTGAGGAGGAACCAGCCGGCGACGGCCACGACCGCGAACATCCACACGAGCACGGGGACGCCGAGCAGGTCCGCGCGGAAGAAGTCGAGGAACGCGTCGACCTCGGTGACGCGCTGCGTCTGTCGGTTGGAGATCATCTCGGCGAGACCGCGGGCGCCCACCATCATGGCGAGGGTCGCCATGAACGCGACGACCTTGCCGTAGGCGACGAGGACGCCATTGATCAGGCCGCACGCCGTGCCGACCGCGAGGGCCACGCCGACCATGACGATCCAGTGGGTGTCGGCGGCCATGGTCTGGGTCGCGAGCGTGCTCGCCCAGACCGTGGCCAGTCCCATGACGGACCCGACGGACAGGTCGATCCCGCCGCCCGTGATGACGAAGGTCATCCCGATGCTCAGGACGCCCAGGACGGCGGCAAGGCGCAGGATCGTCAGCAGGTTGTTGACGTTCGCGAAGTTCTCCCCCGCGGTTGCGTACCCGACGATGCACAGCGCGACGAGCGCCACGACGAGGCCGATGTTCCGCCCCACCGATCCACTGAACAAATTGCGGCGCGACCGTCTGCCGTCGGGTACCTCGGAGCTCGGGGCGTGCCCCGGTCCGTCCACGACGGCGGCGCGAGCCACCTCCTGCTCGCTCATGCGGCACTTCCTTCCATGACGAGGTCGAGCACGCCGTGCTCGTCGATCGAATCTGCTGGGCCTTCGTGCACGACGCGTCCCTCCGAGATCACGAGGACGCGGTCGGAGAGACCGAGCACCTCGTCGATCTCGCTCGAGACCACGAGCACGGCCGCACCGGACGCCGCGAGGTCGCGGATCAGTGCGTAGATCTCGGCGCGCGCCCCGACGTCGACGCCCCGGGTGGGCTCGTCGAGCAGGAGGACCCGGCACCCGTGCACGAGCCAGCGCGCCAGCAGCGCCTTCTGCTGGTTGCCGCCGGACAGAGTCCGGGCGTTCCGCTCGACCCCGGCGGGGCGCAGGTCGAGCGAGACCGCCTGCTCCTTCGCCGCGGCCCGCTCCGCCCTCTCGTCGAGGAAGCCCGCCTTCGCGAAGCGAGCGAACGTCGAGAGCGTGATGTTGCGGTAGACGGGTTCGTCGAGCAGCAGGCCCTGGCTCTTGCGCTCCTCGGGGCACAGGCCGATGCCCGCGTCGACCGCGGCGGCGACCGAGCCGCCGCGGAGCTTCTTGCCGCCGACCGCGACGGTCCCCTGGGTCGCACGACGCGCCCCGTAGACCGTCTCGAGGATCTCGGACCGGCCCGAGCCGACGAGCCCGGCGAAGCCGAGGACCTCACCGGCACGGACCTCGAACGAGACGTCCGCGAACTTCCCCTCGAGCCCGAGCGACTCGACCGCGAGCAGCACGTCCGCGTCCTCGGCGACCGGCTCGCGCCCCGGGAAGACGTTGTCGACCGCGCGACCCGTCATGAGCTTGATGAGCTCGGCGGTCGGTGTCTGCGAGACCGCGAGGTTCTGCGCGACCGTGCGCCCGTCCTTGAGGACCGTGATCCTGTCGCCGATCGCCCGGATCTCCTCGAGGCGGTGCGAGATGTAGACGATCGCGACCCCGCTCTCGGTGAGCTGGCGCACGACGCGGAACAGGTTCTCGACCTCTTCGCTGTCGAGCACGGCGGACGGCTCGTCCATGACGATCACCCGTGCGTCGTGCGAGAGGGCGCGGGCCATGGACACGATCTGCTTGCCCGCGGCGGACAGCTCGCCCACCTCGCGGTGGGGCGAGATCTCGGGGTGCCCCAGGCGCTTCATGAGCTCACGCGTGTTCCTGGCCGCCGTCCGGCGGCTGGAGAAGCCCGCGGTCGACAGCTCGTGCCCGAGGTAGATGTTCTCGGCGACCGTCAGACCGTCGACGACGTCGAGCTCCTGGTACATCGTGGCGACCCCGAGCTTGAGCGCGGCCACGGGGTGCGGGATGGTGACCACCTCGCCGTCGATGAGGATCTGTCCCTCGTTGGGCTGGTGCGCGCCGGCTAGCACCTTGATGAGGGTGGACTTGCCGGCCCCGTTCTGCCCGAGGAGACAGTGGACCTCTCCGGGGAGGATGTCGAGATCGACGCCGTCGAGTGCTCGGGCGCCGGGAAACTGCTTGACGATGCTCTGCATCTGCAGGAGCGGCCGGGTGGGCTGAGGGTCTGCGTTGACCATGTGGGAGAAACTAACCGACCTTTTGACGGCGGTCAAGCAGAAGGTCCTGATCTTTCGCTTCGTTACCCCACCGTGACCGACAAAAGTGGGCATGACCGTCCCAACCGCCGAGGGCGACCGGCGGGTGACCCACGTCACTCATGGGCCGCCGCGACACTGCGTGCCGAGCGGTGCATAGAGGAGGAAACGGTCGAACGACAGGGGTTCCAGGGTCTCGACCGGCGAGGCGCGAGCTCCCGCAGGGCTCCGGCGACCTTGCCGCAGCAAACCACACGCTAGGTCGGCTTTTGTCGATCGTCAAGCAAAAGCCGAAGATCGCAGTACGCTAGACGGATTGTCACCACTGCGTAGCAACGAGAGGCTCCGTGATACATCGTGCCCACCGAGGAACTGCTGAAGTTCGCCCCCCGCCCGACCGGCGCCGGGGACATGTTCCAGCTGCTCCGCGACGGCCAACCCCGCACGCGGGCTGACCTCGCCGCGATCACCGGGCAGGCGCGGTCCACGATCGCCGCCCGCATCGACCTGCTCATGGCCTCCGGGCTCATCGCGCCCGCGGGCGAGGCGAGCTCGACCGGCGGCAGACCGCCCGTGACGTTCGCCTTCAGCCCCGGTGCACGCATCGTGCTCGCCGTGGACCTGGGCGCGACGCACGCGCGCCTCGCGGTCACGGACCTCGCGTCGAACGTCCTCGCAGAGGTCGACGCACCGCTCGCCATCTCCGACGGTCCGGAGAACGTCCTCGCCTGGGTCGCCGAGACCGGCGAGAAGCTCATCGCGACGACCGGGCGCGACCTCAAGGACCTGGTGAGCGTCGGCGTCGGGCTCCCGGGCCCCGTCGAGCACTCGACCGGACGACCCATCAACCCGCCCATCATGCCCGCGTGGGACGACGTCGACGTGCCCGCGATCCTCAAGCGCACGTTCGACGCCTCGGTCCTCGTGGACAACGACGTCAACATCATGGCCCTCGGCGAGCACCGCACCGCATGGCCCGGCGTGAGCGACCTGCTCTTCGTCAAGGTCGCCACGGGTATCGGCGCGGGAGTCATCTCGGACGGCGAGCTGCGCCGCGGCGCCCAGGGCGCGGCCGGCGACATCGGCCACATCGCCGTGCCCAACGCGACGGACACCCCGTGCCGCTGCGGGAACATCGGCTGCCTCGAGGCCGTCGCGAGCGGCCAGGCCATCGCCGGCGCCCTCAAGAAGGAAGGGCTCGAGGCCGCCAACAGCGGCGACGTCGTGTCCCTCGTGCGCGGCGGCGACCTCATGGCGAGCCACGCCGTGCGCCAGGCCGGCCGCGACATCGGGGCCGTCCTCGCCGCGTGCGTGAGCCTGCTCAACCCCTCCATGATCGTGGTCGGCGGCGTCATCGCCGACGCAGGAGAGCACCTGATCGCGGGCATCCGCGAGATCGTCTACCAGCGCTCGCTGCCGCTGGCCACGCAGCACCTGCGCATCGTCACGTCCCAGGCCCGGGGGCAGGCGGGCGTGCTCGGTGCGAGCGCCATGGCGATCGATCACGTACTCTCTCCCGCAGCGATCGATGCCCTGATCGCGTGAGCGCCAACGGAGGACTCATGAGCGTGCCGGACCGTCGGGCCCTGATCGTCCGGGGAGGATGGCCAGGCCACTCCCCCGAGGAGAGCACCGACCTCTTCGTCCCCTTCCTCAAGGAGTCGGGCTTCGACGTCGTCGTCGAGTCCTCGCTCGAGGTGTACGCCGACGCCGAGTACATGGCCGGCGTCGACCTGATCGTCCAGTCCTGGACCATGGGCGAGATCCTGCCCGACGAGATGCGCGGCCTGCGCCAGGCCGTGACGAACGGGACGGGTCTTGCGGGCTGGCACGGCGGGATCATCGACTCGTACCGCATGGCGACCGACTACCTGCAGATGCTCGGCGGCCAGTTCGCCGCGCACCCGGGCGACCTGGTCGACCACACCGTCGAGATCGTGCCCGAGCACGCCGAGCACCCCATCGTGGCCGGCCTCGGCCCCATCGCGCTGCGCTCCGAGCAGTACTGGGTCCTGGCGGACTCGCTCAACGAGGTCCTCGCGACCACGACCATCGAGCCCACGGCCGACTCGCCGTGGCGCTCGCCCGTGGTCTCGCCCTCGATCTGGACCCGCCGGTGGGGTCAGGGGCGCATCTTCGTGTGCGCACCGGGGCACCAGCTCGCGGACCTCGAGACCCCCGGGCTGCGCACCGTGATCGAGCGCGGCCTGCTGTGGGCCGCCCGGTGACGCTCCCCCGCGCCTAGCGGGCGCGGACGACGAACGGTCGACGACCGGGGTCGTCGACCGTTCGTGCTCCCGACGGCGCCACGCACCGGAGCGAGCCGGTCAGCGAGGTGCGCTGCGCCGTCGGGCATGCGCCGAGCGCTCCTACCAGGCGCGCGCGACCGCCGTGTGGACGTCGAGCAGCGGGCCCGTGCGCTCGCTCGGGCCACGACCGAACCCGCACTCGGTGCCGACGCCGATCTCCCGCTCCCCCAGCACCTGGGCCGCGGCCGCGAGGCGACGCTGCGCGCCCTCGACGCCGTCCTCGTGGTGCACCACGCCGAGGTAGAGCTCGGTCGCAGGATCGATCGTGAGGTCCGCGAGCGGCGCGACGTACTCGACGTCGTCGCGCTCGATCGGCACGGGCAGGTGGAACCACGCGATCTCGCGCGTCACGGTCGCGGCCAGGCCGTTCGCGACCTCGACCAGGCGGCGCGTGTCGGACGGCTCCACGAAGTGCTTCTCGGCGACGTCCCCGTAGCAGAGGTGAAAGCCGAGCTCGACGTCCGCGGGCACCGTGGAGGCCACGCGTGCGGCGCGCGCGACGCAGCCCGCGAGCACCTCGTCGGAGTCGATCGCGAACCACGCCTGGGCCGGTCCGGCCCCGAGGTTCGCGCCCTCGACCAGCGCGAACTCGCTCGCGAGGTCGAGCTGGATCGCGAGGTCGCCCGCAGGGACCGCGGCGACGATCGCCTCGATCTCGCGCAGCATCGCGGCCTCGTAGGCGGGGTACACGACCTCGCGCGCCTCGGGGACCACGAACGCCACGACAGGGGCGAGCGGAGTGGGCAGGCACACCTGGAAGCGCGTGGTCGCGGGGATCACGCCCTGCGCGCGCAGCCGCACGAAGTCCGCGTACGACGCCGTCGCGGCGGCCGCGTAGCCCAGCTCGCCGAAGACCAGCTCGTCCGCCGGGACCGAGCCGTCGAGCACGTGGGGACGGACGTCGAACCCGGCGACGACCACGGGCTCGATCGGCAACCGTGCCAGCCCGGGTACGGCGTCGAAGCGCGCGCCCTGGAAGAGGATCCAGTGGAAGCGCTCGCCCACCTCGCCGTCGGGGATGCGCCGGAGGTGGGTGCCCGCGTGGGCCGCGACCGTGCGGAACGTGTCCTCGGCCGTGGGGAGGTTCACGGAGCCGACGAGGTGCGCGCCGCGCACCTGGGCGGCTGCCTGCGGGTCGTCGTCCTGCGGGGAGGGCCGGGTCGCGGAGGTCGCCTGAGTCATGACCGCATCGTAGACGTGGGTACCACTTCACGGGCCGGGCTGTTCATCCTTCGGCAGACGGCCTGTGGCACCATCTCGGGGATGACCTCCCCGACGCCCTTCACCGGGCTGCTCGCCTACCCGATCACGCCGCTGGACTCCGACGGACGCCCCGCACTGGGCACGCTGACGCGCGTCGTCCAGGACGCGGTCCGCGCCGGGGTCGACGGCGTCACGGTCCTCGCGTCGTCGGGTGCGGGCACGTCGTTCGCACCCGAGGAGCGCGCTGCCGTGGTGGGCGCCGCGGTCCGGGCGGCGCACGACGCCGGCCCCGGTCCCTCGGGGCAGCACGTCCCGGTGCACGTCGCGGTCGCGGCCCCCTCGACCACCGAGGTCGTGCGGAACGCGGTCGCGGCGCAGGCCGGCGGCGCCCACGGGCTGGTCCTGACCCCGTTCGCCTACACCCCGCTCGTCGACGCCGAGGTCGTGGCCCTGTTCGAGGCCGTGGCCGCCGAGACCGACCTCCCCGTGTGCTTCTACAACCGGCCCGTCCAGAACGGGTACGACGTGATGCCCGAGGTGCTGGCCCACCTCGCCCGCACCACCAGGCTCCGGGGGCTCAAGGACCCGGCCGGGCGGACGGACGCGGGCGCCCGGCTGGACACCATCCGTGCCGCGGTCGCGCGTGAACCGTTCGCCGTAGGCCTGAGCGGCGACCTCGCGATGACCGAGGGGGCCTTCACGACCCTGCCTGCGAGCGACGCCTGGCACACCGGGGTCGCGGCCCTCGTGCCCGACGAGTACGTCGTGATGCGCCGCGCGCACGTCGACCGCCGGCCCCTCGACGCGGTCGTGGAGCGGTCCTGGCTCCTGGCCCTCGTCCGCGAGCTCGGACGGCTGCGGCCCGTCGCAGGACTCCACGCGCTCGCCGGGCTGCTCGGCGTGCCGACCGGTCCGCCGCGGGGGCCCGTCCTGGCGACACCGACCGAGCAGACCGCAGGGCTGCGGGCCGTGCTGGCCCGCCGGCCGGCTGCGGTGCCGGGTTCCGGGGTGTCGACCCCCGCGGACACCGGGACCGGGACCGCGAGGTAGACCCCTGCCAGCCCCGTGCGGGCGGTCAGTCGGCCGTCGGCCCCACGGTGTCCTCGGTGACCTCGGCGTCCGAGCCCTCCGGCTCCGAGTCCTCGGGCTCCGGCGCGTCCCCGACCGCCGCCGGTCCGCCTGCGAGGAGCGCCACGAACCCGGCCTCGTCGAGGATGCGCAGGCCCAGGTCCCTGGCCTTGGTCTCCTTCGAGCCCGCGTTCTCCCCCACGACCACGTAGTCGGTCTTCTTGGAGACCGACCCCGAGGCCTTGCCGCCCGCGGTGAGGATCGCCTCCTTGGCGCCGTCGCGCGAGAACCCTTCGAGGCCTCCCGTGACCACGACCGTCAGGCCAGCGAGCGGGCCGGTCGGCTGCTGGCGCGCACCGGGGCCGGGGTGCCCCGGGGTCTCGAACCGGACCCCGTCCCGCTGCCAGGTCTCGACGATCTCCCGGTGCCAGTCCACCTCGAACCAGGCGAGCACCTCGTCGGCGATGACCGGTCCGACGCCCTCGACCGCGGCGAGCTCGTCGCGGCTCGCGGCCCGGACCGCGTCGAGCGACCCGAACCACTCCGCGAGGGCCCTGGCAGCGACCGGCCCGACGTGCCGGATGTTGAGGCTCACGAGGATGCGCCACAGTTCCTTGGTCTTCGCGATCCGCAGCTCGTCCACGAGCGTCTGCGCCGTGGTCGACGGGCCGTACACCGGGAAGTCCTTGCGGACTCCTGCGGCCCGGCGCTCGGCGGGGGTCGCGTCCTCGAACCCCGGCGGGTAGGTGCGGGCGGCGACCTTCTGGAACGGTCGGACGACCTTGGCCAGCAGCACCGAGCCGTCGGACATCTCCACCTCGCCCGACTCGCCCACCCCTTCGAACGGCCGGGGCAGCCCGGTCTCCGGGTCGCGGACGACGACGCGGATCGGGGCGAGCTGGTCGACCGTGAGACCGAACAGGTTCTTCTCGGTGCGCAGCGGCGGCTCGGCGGGCTCGTAGGGCTGCGTGAGCGCGGCCGCGGTGACCTCGCCCAGCGCCTCGATGTCGAGGCCGCCGCGCGAGCCGATGTGCTCGACCCTCCCGCGGACCTGCGCCGGGCAGCTCTCCGCGTTGGGGCAGCGCAGGTCGACGTCCCCCTCCTTCATGGGGCGCAGCGGTGTCCCGCACTCGGGGCACTCGGCCGGCATGACGAACTCCGTACGCTGCACGCCGTCCTCGCGCAGGGCGACGACCGGCCCGAGGATCTCCGGGATGACGTCCCCCGCCTTGCGCAGCACCACGACGTCCCCGATCAGCACGCCCTTGGCGCGCACGACGTCCTGGTTGTGCAAGGTCGCCTGACGCACCGTGCTCCCCGCGACGAGCACGGGCTCCATGACGGCGTACGGGGTTGCCCGGCCGGTCCGCCCGACCCCGACCTGGATCGCGAGCAGGCGCGTGTTGACCTCCTCGGGCGGGTACTTGTAGGCGATGGCCCACCGGGGCGCGCGGCTCGTGGCCCCGAGGCGGCGCTGGAGCGCCAGCTCGTCGACCTTGACGACGATCCCGTCGAGCTCGTGCTCGATGTCGTGCCGGTGCTCGCCGAAGTACGCGATCATCTCCTGCACGCCCGCGAGCCCGTCGACCACCCGGTTGTGCGGTGAGACGGGGATGCCCCACTGCTCGAACAGCGCGTAGGCGTCCGACTGGCGCGCGAGCTCGGCGTGCTCCCCCTCGTCCCACTGGAGCGCCCCGACGCCGTGCGCGTACATGCGCAGGTTGCGGCTCGCGGTCACGGCCGGGTCCTTCTGGCGCAGGGAGCCTGCCGCGGTGTTGCGCGGGTTCGCGTACGGCGCCTGCCCGGCCGCGACGAGCGCCTCGTTGAGGGCCGCGAAGTCCTCGACCCCGAGGAAGACCTCGCCCCGCACCTCGATCACCGCGGGATGCGAGGCCGGGTCACCGGCGAGCTGCTGGGGGATGCTCGTGATGGTGCGGACGTTGGCCGTGACGTCCTCGCCCGTGCGCCCGTCGCCGCGCGTCGCGGCCCGCACGAGCCGCCCCCGCTCGTACAGCAGCGCGATCGCGAGGCCGTCGATCTTGACCTCGCACAGGTACTCCACGGGGGCCTGCGGCGAGACGCCCAGGTCCCGGTGCACGCGCGCGGCCCACGCGGCGAGGTCCTCCTCGGAGAACGCGTTGTCGAGCGAGAGCATGCGCTCGAGGTGCTCGACCGTCGCGAAGCCCGTCGCGGCGCGCCCGCCGACCCGCTGCGTGGGCGACTCGGGGGTCTGGAGCGCGGGGTGCGCCGCCTCGAGCGCCTCGAGCTCGCGCATGCGCGCGTCGTACTCGGCGTCCGACGACACGGGGGCGTCGGCCTCGTAGTACGCCCGCTGGTCGGCCTCGACCTGGGCGACCAGCTCGGCCCAGCGGCGCTGGGCACCGGCCTCGTCCAGCGCCGGGGCGGCATCGGGGGCGACAGCGGTGTCGGAGGCGGCGGTCGCGAGGGCCGTGCTCGTGCTGTCGGGGCTGGCTGCGGGGTGCGGCGGGGTGGCGTCGTTCACGTGCCCATCATCGCTCGCCCCACCGACAGCCGCCTGCCCCGGTGGCGGCGCGTCCCGCCCGACGGCGGCGCTCGCCCCTGCCCACCGGCGCACCCGGGAGCTCGGGCCGGACGCACCAGGCGCGCTCCGCCGTCGGACCTTCGCGTGCCCGGACGCCGAGCAGCGCCCCCGCGCTGGAGGACGCGGGGGCGCTGCGAGCGGGACCGAGGCCAAGGGGGATGCCTCGGGCCCGTGGTGAGTGGCGCCACCCGGCAGGACGCGCCACCCGACCGTGACCCGTACCGCTCGGGTCGTCGTGCGGGCTACCGGCGTCCGGGCTGCTTCCCGGACGCCGGTGCCTGGATCACTTCGAGGGCTCGTCCGCGGCGGGGGCCGCGGCCTTCTTCTCGGCAGTCTTGCGGGCTGCCTCCTCGGTGGCCTTGCGCTCGGCGCGGACCTCTTCGCGGCTCGTGCCGTAGTACGCCGCGACCATGATGTCCTTCATGTCCTCGAGCATCGGCAGACGCGGGTTCGCGGGGGCGCACTGGTCCTCGTAGGCCCGCATCGACAGGGCGTCGAGGCCTCCGATGAACTCGCGCTCCGAGACGCCCTGCTCCTGGAACGAGCGCTCGATCCCGACCTTGGCGCGCAGCTCCTCGACGGCCCGGGCGTAGGACTCGACGGCCTGCTCGGGCGTCGAGGCCGGCAGGCCCAGATGCTTGGCGATCTGCTGGTAGCGCTCGTGCGCGATGTACTTCTCCGCCTTGGGCCAGCCCGTGACCTTGGTCGGGATCTGCCCGTTGTAGCGGATCGCGTGCGGCAGGAAGATCGCGTTCGTGCGGCCGTGGACCAGACCGAACGTCGAGCCGACCGTGTGGGCCATCGCGTGGACGATCCCGAGGAACGCGCTGCCGAACGCCATGCCGGCGATCGTGGCCGCGTTGTGCATCTTCTCGCGGGCCTCGGGGGCTGCCGCCCCCTGCGTGACGGAGGCCTCGATGTGCTCGAAGACCAGCTTGATCGCGTGCAGCGCCAGACCGTCGGTGAAGTCGTTCGCGTAGACCGACACGTAGGCCTCGGTCGCGTGCGTCAGGGCGTCGAACCCCGAGTCCGCCGCGAGCTTCGCGGGCATCGTCGCGGTCAGGACCGGGTCGATGATCGCGACCGACGGGGTCAGCGCGTAGTCGGCGAGGGGGTACTTGTACCCGGTCGCGTGGTCGGTGATCACCGCGAACGGCGTGACCTCCGAGCCCGTGCCCGACGACGTCGGGATGCAGACCAGCTTGGCGAGGTCGCCCAGGGTCGGGAACTTGAACGCGCGCTTGCGGACGTCGAAGAACTTCTCGCGCAGGTCCGAGAACGCCATCTCCGGGTGCTCGTACTTGAGCCACATGACCTTCGCGGCGTCCATGGGCGACCCGCCGCCGATCGCGACGATCGTGTCGGGCTTGAAGTCGCGCATCATCTCCGCGCCCTTCTCGACCGTCTCGACGCTGGGCTCGGGCTCGACCTGGTCCATGATCTGGATCGAGACCTTGTTGGGCCGGCGGTTCAGGACGTCGAGGACCTTGTCGACGATACCGATCTGGCTCATGACCTTGTCCGTGACGATGGTGACGCGCTCGACGTCGGGCATCTGGGTCAGGTACTGGATCGAGTTCGGCTCGAAGTACGTCTTCGGCGGGATCTTGAACC
Source organism: Oerskovia sp. PE-21s (assembly GCF_056158145.1). NCBI lineage: Bacteria > Bacillati > Actinomycetota > Actinomycetes > Micrococcales > Cellulomonadaceae > Oerskovia > Oerskovia sp. PE-21s. The sequence goes on along the minus strand of NZ_JBUXJM010000001.1, from coordinate 666,144 downwards.
ACTGCATGTTGTTGTTACGACGTCCGATCCGCTTGACGTTGACGAGGTTGACGGCCGACACGTTGTTCGACACCGAGTTGTGCCCGTACGAGCCGCACCCGAGGGTCAGCGACGGGATCAGCGCGTTGTAGATGTCGCCGATGCCGCCCAGCGCGGAGGGCTGGTTCCACAGGATGCGGACGGCCTTGACGCGCTGGCCGAACTCCTCCGCGATGTCCTTGTCCTCGGTGTGGATCGCGCCCGAGTGACCCAGGCCGTCGAACTCGACCATCTGCTCGGCGAGCGAGATGCCGTGGTCGGTCGACTCGGCGCGCAGCACCGCGAGGACGGGGCTGAGCTTCTCGCGCGTCAGGGGCTCGGCGGGGCCGACCTGGCTGCACTCCGCGAGGATGATCGAGGTGTCGTCGGGGACCGAGAAGCCTGCCTGCTCCGCGATCCACTGGGGGCTCTTGCCGACGATCGTCGCGTTGAGCTTGGCACCCGCGCAGTTCGCCCCGCCGGCCTCGACGCCGAAGATGAAGCGCTCGAGCATCGCCTTCTCCTCGGGGTTCGCGAGGTAGGCGTGCATGTGGGCGAACTCGGCGAGAGCCGCGTCGTAGATCTCGGCGTCGAGGATGACGGCCTGCTCCGAGGCGCACACCATGCCGTTGTCGAAGCCCTTGGACAGGACCACGTCGTTGACGGCGCGGCCGAGCTTGGCGGTCTTCTCGATGTAGGCGGGGACGTTGCCCGCACCGACGCCGAGGGCCGGCTTGCCCGCCGAGTAGGCGGCGCGGACCATGGCGTTGCCGCCCGTGGCGAGGATCAGCGAGACGCCGTCGTTGTTCATGAGTGCCGACGTGGCCTCGAGCGAGGGCTGCTCGACCCACTGGATGCAGTCCTCGGGGGCGCCTTCGGCCACGGCGGCGTCCCGCACGATGCGGGCTGCGGCGACCGAGCACTTCTGGGCGCTGGGGTGGAACGCGAAGATGATGGGGTTGCGCGTCTTGAGCGCGATGAGCGACTTGAAGATCGCGGTCGAGGTCGGGTTGGTGACGGGGGTGATGCCCGCGACCACGCCGACCGGCTCGGCGATCTCGACGATGCCCGTGAGTTCGTCGCGCCCGATGACGCCGACCGTCTTGAGGTTGGCCATCGAGTTCGGCACGTGCTCGCACGCGAAGATGTTCTTGGTGGCCTTGTCCTCGAAGACGCCGCGCCCGGTCTCGGAGACCGCGAGCTGCGCGAGGCGGCCGTGCTCGTGGAGCGCCGCGACGGACGCCTTCTTCACGATGCGGTCGATGTCCTCCTGGGTGAAGGCGTCGTACTGCTTGAGCGCCTTGAGGCCACGGTCGACGAGGGCGTCGATCTCGGTGACTCCGGCGGGGGTCTTCACGGGGGCCTTGCTCGTGCTGCTCACGTTGCTCCTCCAGTGACCCGAGCGGCCGGGTCTGCGTGGTGTCTTTCCCTTGCTTGTGAATACTTTCACAAGGTACGGATAGATGCAAGTGATGTTCGATGGTGATCTCGGACGAGCCTCCCCCGCCCCCGCTCTCCCCTGGCATCTATGCATGCCCGGTCCCGCGGATCGGTCGCCTAGTGTGTTGGCATGAGTGCTGAGAACGTCGTGACCGACCCACCCACCGGACAGCCGACCACGCCGCACGACCCGTACCTGTGGCTCGAGGAGGTCGAGGGCCGCGAGGCGCTCACCTGGGTCCAGGGCCGCAACGCCGAGACCGCCGCGACGATCGAGGCCACGAGCGAGTTCGCCGCGACCGAGCAGTCGATCCGCGAGGTCCTCGACTCGGACGACAAGATCCCGGACGTCTCGAAGATCGGCGAGCACTACTACAACTTCTGGCGCGACGCGCAGCACGAGCGCGGCGTCTGGCGCCGCACGACGCTCGACTCCTACCGCACCCAGCACCCCGAGTGGGAGCTCGTGCTCGACCTCGACGCGCTGGGCGAGGCCGAGGGGCAGAGCTGGGTCTGGCACGGTGCGAGCGTCCTGCGTCCCGCCCCCGGCGGCGAGTGGCGCCACGCCCTGGTCGACCTGTCGCCCGGCGGCTCCGACGCCGACGTGACCCGCGAGTTCGACCTCGTCACCAAGCAGTTCGTCGCCCCCGAGGACGGCGGGTTCTTCCGCGAGGAGTCCAAGGGCGGGCTCGGGTGGATCGACGCCGACACGGTGTACGTTTTCACGGACTTCGGACCGGGCTCGATGACCCCCTCGGGATACCCCCGGATCGTCAAGCGCTGGCGCCGCGGCACCCCGGTCACCGAGGCGACGGTCGTGTACGAGGGCGAGCCTGAGGACATGTACATCTTCGGCTGGCGCACCCACTCCCCCGGGTTCGAGCGCGACTTCGTCGGCCGCTCGATCGCGTTCTACGACAGCGAGACCTACCTCGTCCAGGACGCGGGCACGCCCGACGAGCACCTCGTCAAGATCGACGTCCCGCGCTCGGCCGAGGTCGGCGTCAAGCGCGAGTGGATGCTCGTCGAGCTGCGTGACGACTGGACGGTCGGCGGCGCCACCTACCTCGCGGGGTCGTTGCTCACGACCCGCTTCGAGGACTTCCTCGCCGGGGCGCGCGGCTTCACGGTCCTGTTCGAGCCCACGCCCACGACGTCGCTCGCCGGGGCCACGTGGACCGCGCACCATCTCGTGGTCAACGTCCTGGAGGACGTCAAGAACCGCCTCCACGTGCTGACGCCGCCCTCGTCGGGCACGGAAGCGGACGCCGACGCGCAGGGCCGTGGGTGGACCCGCAGCGAGCTGCCCGGCCTGCCGACCATCGGCACGGTCGTCGTGGGCGCCGTGGACTCCGAGGAGAGCGACGACGTCTGGCTCGTGGTGACCGACTACCTCACGCCCTCGACGCTCTCGCTCCTGTCGGTGGGCGCGGGCGCCGAGCCCGAGGTCCTCAAGTCGAGCCCCACCTTCTTCGACACCGCAGGCCTGGTCATCGACCAGCACTTCGCCGTGTCCGACGACGGCACGCGCGTCCCGTACTTCGTCGTCGGGCGCGAGGAGCTCGTGCGCCCGGCGGCCGGTGCCGCCGAGGCGGGCGCCGGCTCCGCTCCCGTGGGCGCCGCGCCCACGCTGCTCTACGGCTACGGCGGCTTCGAGGTCTCGCTGACCCCGGGCTACTCGGGCACGCTGGGACGCGCATGGCTCGCCGACGGCGGCGTGTACGTCGTCGCGAACATCCGCGGCGGCGGCGAGTACGGCCCGTCGTGGCACCAGGCCGCCCTCAAGGCCAAGCGGCACAAGGCCTACGAGGACTTCGCGGCCGTCGCGCGCGACCTCGTCGCCCGCGGCATCACGACCCCCGAGCACTTCGGCATGGAGGGCCGCTCCAACGGTGGCCTCCTCGCGGGGAACATGCTCACGCAGTACCCCGAGCTCTTCGGCGCCGTGATCGTCGGCGTCCCGCTGCTCGACATGCTGCGCTACACGCACCTGCTCGCGGGGGCGTCGTGGGCCGCCGAGTACGGCGACCCGGACGACCCCGAGCAGTGGGAGTTCATCAAGACGTTCTCGCCGTACCACCTGTTCGACGCCGAGCGCGAGTACCCGCCGGTGCTCTTCACGACGTCGACCAAGGACGACCGGGTCCACCCCGGGCACGCCCGCAAGCTCGCCGCGAAGATGCTCGCGGCCGGCAAGGACGTGACGTACTACGAGAACGTCGAGGGCGGGCACGGCGGCGCCGCGAACAACGCCCAGGCCGCGCACATGTCCGCGATCCACTACCGCTTCCTGCGCGAGCAGCTCGGCTGACGCCGGGCGACCGTTCGTCCGCACGACGCACGCGCAGACGCACGGAGGGCGGGGTTCCCCCCGGGGGAGGGGGGACCCGCCCTCTGGCGTGTCTGCGGACGACCCGCCCGCGACCTACGAGTGGGGCACCGTGGCCGTGATGAGCGTGCCGTCCTCGCGACGGTTGCCGGTCAGGTCCCGCAGGCTCGGCACTCCCTGGCGGACGGGCCCCTGCCCGTCGAGGGCCACCGTCACGGGCTCGCCCGCGGCGACCCGCACGGTCTCGCCGCGCACCAGCACCTCGGCGCTCTCGCCCGTCTCGCACACGAGCGTGATCGCGTCGGACGTGACCGTGACCTTCAGCCGGGCCCCGCGCAGCGTGACGCGGAACGTCAGCGACTCCCACGACTGCGGCAGGCGCGGGTCGAAGCTGATGCGACCGCAGTCGTCACGCATGCCGCCGAACCCGAACGCGAGCGCCGACCAGGTCCCGCCGGCCGAGGCGACGTGCACGCCGTCGGACGCGTTGGCGTGACGGTTCTCCAGGTCGACCAGCAGCGACGACGTGAAGTACTCGAGCGCGAGCTCGTGGTAGCCGACCTCGGCCGCGATGATCGACTGGACCACGCCCGACAGCGTCGAGTCCCCCGTGGTCAGCGGGTCGTAGTACTCGAAGTCGGCCAGCTTCTCCTCGGGCGTGAACTCGGACCCCTGGAGGAACAGCGCGAGGACGACGTCCGCCTGCTTGAGCACCTGGTAGCGGTAGATGACGAGGGGGTGGTAGTGCAGCAGCAGGGGCCGCTTGTCCGCAGGTGTCGCCGCGAGGTTCCAGATCTCGCGCTCGAGGAAGTGCGAGTCCTGCGGGTGGATGCCCAGGTGCTCGGCGTACGGGATCGACATGCGCTCGGCCGCGTGCTCCCACTCCGCCGTCTCCTCCTGCGAGACCCCGAGCCGGATCGCGAGCCGCTCGTACTCGTGCGGCGCGTCGCGTCGCATGGTCTCGAGCGTCTCGGCCGCGACGCGCAGGTTGAAGCGCGCCATGACGTTGGTGAAGAGGTTGTCGTTCACGACGGTCGTGTACTCGTCGGGGCCCGTGACGCCGTGGATGTGGAAGTGGTCGTCCCCGTTGGCCCGCCAGAAGCCGAGGTCGGCCCACATGCGCGCGGTCTCCACGAGGATGTCGACACCCTCGCGCTCCAGGAAGTCCAGGTCCCCCGTCGCCCGCACGTACTGCATGAGGGCATAGGTCACGTCGGCGTCGATGTGGTACTGCGCGGTGCCCGCGGCGTAGTAGGCCGAGGCCTCCTCGCCGTTGATCGTGCGCCACGGGAACAGCGCGCCCTGCTGCGAGAGCTGCCCGGCGCGGCGGCGGGCGGCGTCGAGCATCTGGTAGCGGAAGCGCAAGGCGTTGCGCGCGTACCGCGGGCTCGTGTACGTCAGGAACGGGAGCACGTAGATCTCGGTGTCCCAGAAGTAGTGGCCGCCGTAGCCCGTGCCCGTGAGGCCCTTGGCGGGGACGCCGTTGCCCTCGGCGCGGGCCGTGGCCTGCGCGAGCTGGTAGATGTTCCACCGCACGGCCTGCTGGATCTCGGGCTGCCCCGGGATCTCGACGTCGGAGCGCGCCCAGAACTCGTCGAGGAACTCGCGCTGCTCGGCGTGCTGGAACGCGATGCCCTCGTCGCGCACGCGGTCGAGCGTGCGGCGGCACCGGTCGATGAGCTCGCGCGCGGGCACCCCGCGGGACGTGTGGTAAGCCACGGTCTTGGTGAGACGGACCGGCTTCCCCGGTTCGGCCTGGATCCGGTAGACGTGCTTGGCCAGGTCCTCGTCCACCTGGGTGCGCACGTCGTACGTGTTCTCCGTGACCAGGTCGTCGTCCGCGGCGACCGCGATCGTCATGCCCGAGTTGGTGCAGCGGTACGACAGCACGAGGCGCTCGTCGTCCCCCCACTGGGCCTGCGGCTGCAGGACGCGCTCGGTGAACTGGTTCGCCTTGCGGGGGTCGAAGCCCTGCCCCATGGCGGCCGACGGGACGTGGTACTCGTCCTGCCCGTCCTGCCGGTTGAGGATCTGGGACGAGATCGCGATGGGCGCCGGGTCGTCGAGCATCGTGACCTCGAACGTGATGACGGCCAGGTGCCGCTCGACGAACGAGACCATGCGCTCGGACTTCACCAGGACGCGCTTGCCCGACGGCGTGCGCCACAGCAGCTCGCGCCGCAGCACGCCGTCAGCCATGTCGAGCGACCGCTCGTAGGAGACGAGGTCAGCGACGGGCAGCAGGAGCGGCTCGTCGTCGACGTAGAGCCGGATGATCTTGACGTCGGGGACGTTGACGATGGTCTGCCCGACCTCGGCGAACCCGTACGCCTCCTCGGCGTGGTGGATGCGCCACGTCTCGTGGAAGCCGTTGATGAACGTGCCCTGCGTGTGGGACTCGCGCCCCTCCTCGACGTTCCCCCGCATGCCGAGGTACCCGTTGCCGACCGAGAAGAGGGTCTCGGTGACCCCGAGGTCGTGCGCCGAGTAGCGGTTCTCGGTGAGCCGCCACGGGTCCGCCGGGAAGCGGCTGCGGTCGACGGTGCCGTCGAAGCCGTGCTCGAACCCGGCCATCAGCGGGCCTCCTCGTGCGCAGGGCGGTCCAGGACCGTCGCGTCGAGCTCGCCCAGGTCGGACACGACCACGTCGGCGCCGTGCTCGGTCAGGGCGTCGGCGCCGACCCCGCGGTCCACCCCGACGACGAGCCCGAAGTCACCGGCCGCTCCCGCCTGGACACCCGAGATCGCGTCCTCGACCACGATCGCGGCGGTCGTGGGAACGCCCAGGAGCTGGGCCGCGTACTCGTAGGTCGCGGGCGAGGGCTTGCCGTCGAGTCCCTCCGCGGCCGCGACGGCACCGTCGACGACGACCTCGAAACGGTCCGCGATCCCCGCAGCCGCCAGGACCGACGGGGCGTTGCGCGACGACGAGACGACCGCGACGAGCGCCCCGGCCGCGGTCACGGCGTCGAGGAACGCGATCGAGCCCGGGTACGGGTCGATGCCCTCCCGGGCGAACATCGCGTTGACGATCTCGTTCTTCTTGTTGCCCAACGCGCAGACCGTGCCCTCCCCGGGGGCGTCGTCGATCGTGCCCCACGGCAGCTCGATCCCGCGCGAGGCGAGCATCGTGGCGACCCCGTCGAAGCGGGGCTTGCCGTCGATGTGCGCGAAGTAGTCCGCCGAGGTGTACGGCGCGACACCGCGCTCGGCGCACAACGGCGCGAACAGGCGTTCCCAGGCGCGCATGTGGACCTCGGCGGTCGGTGTCAGGACACCGTCGAGGTCGAAGAGGACGGCGTGCAGAGCGGGCATCGCGCTCCTTCGGGAGAGTGGACGGACGAGGGAGCGCCGCGAGTTCGGCACCTCGCTCCGAGCCTACGCACCAGGGGGCGTCACGGCGAAAACGGCGGGGCAGCAGGGGCCGACGTCACACCGGGGCGGGCACGGAGCGCGCGGTCCGGCGGGCCGCTCAGTCCTGTGCCCGCTCCGCGAGCATCTCCGCGACCCGGCCGAGGTTGCCCAGCATCGCGCGGTTCTCGTCGATGCTCCCGAGCCGCTGCCCAGACCCCAGCCCCACTCCCCCCGCACGCGGTGCGGCGAGGAGCGTCACGTCGTCGAGCCCCGACGCCGGGAGGCCGATCCGGCGCCATGGCACCGTCACGAGCGACGCGAGCTCACCGAGGTTCGGCCCCGAGCACTGCGAGATCTTCGCGGGCGGCAGCCCGGCCCAGACCCCGACGCCGCGCTCGACCGCGCGCGCGGCCAGCTCCCAGCCCTTCTCGTCCCAGCCGTCGGCCCGGGCCGCGAGGTCCAGGCCCACGGCGTCGGCGCCGGCGAGGACGACGGGAGCGATCCCGACCCACGCGGGCCCCACGTGCACGACGCTGCGCGCACCCCCGTCCCGCACCGCCCCCAGGACCGTCTCGAGGCCCTCCACGATCGCGGGCCCCTCGACGGGCCGCAGGCGGGAGAACCCGGAGAACGTGGGCAGCACGCCCGCGTTGATCTGACCCAGCAGCGGCTCGGAGACCTGCACCACGAGCTCGGCGCCGGGGACCTGTCGTCGCACCTCGTCGAGGTGTGCCCGCACCCCGACGGCGAGCGAGGCGGCCAGGTCGGCCCGCGCGCCCTGGTCGGCGAGCACCCTGTCCCCGCGCGCGAGGTACAGCTCGGCCGCGAGCGTCCACGGCCCCACGACCGACACCGCGAGCGGCCCGACGTACCCGTGCCCGGCGATCGCGAGCGCCCCGAGGTCGTCCCGGAGGAAGGCCCTGGCCCGGCGCTCGTCCATGCCGGGCCGGTCCGCGAGCTTCCACCCGTGCGGCCCGACCTCGACGGGCAGGTCCGCGAGCAGGGTCGCGGTGCGGCCCACGCCGTCGGACCCCGGTCCCCGCTGGGGCAGACGCACGAGGAACGGGACGGGCGTGACGCCCGTGGGGACCTCGGCGAGGTCCCCGAAGATCATCTGCTGCGCCTCGAGGACGTCGGTGCCCTCGCCGCCGGGCCACGGCCCGTGGCCGCTGACTGACGTCATGTCCAGGTCTCCTTGCTGTTCGACGTGCTCGACGACCGGCCCCACGGCCCGGCCGGTCCATCAACTGCCTCGACTGCACCGACGGCGTCCGTTCCTCGGACGCTCGCCGGATAACTCACCCGGGCATCACCCGCACGAACTCTTGCGGTGTCCCTCTCTCCGAGTGAAGGCTGATGAGTATGCACCACAGACCGTGACGACGCGGTGGCCGCTGGACCGACCCCGCCGGACGAGCGAGGCGGACATGAGCAGCAGCAGGCACGAGGCGACCGGGACCACCCTTCCCGGCGACCGGGACGAGGCGGACACGACCGCCGCCCGCACGACCAACAAGGCGGCCGCGATCGCGGTCCACACGCAGGCCATCCCTGGGAACCACGCCGAGGCGCTCGCGGCGCTCGTCGCCGCCGACTTCCACAACCACGACCCGGCCCCGGGCTGCTCGGGCGGCATCGAGGGGCTCGTCGCGACCATGCACTGGTTCTCGGACGCGTTCTCGGACCAGCGCGTCGAGGTGCTGCACGCGGTCGCCGAGGGCGACCTGGTGGCGCTGCACGTCGCGTTCAGCGCCCGGCACACGGGCTACTTCCGGGGCCTGGCCCCGACGGGCCGTCACTTCACGGTCCGCGAGATGCACATGCTGCGCTTCGTGGACGGGCGCGAGGCCGAGCACTGGGCGGTGCGCGACGACGCGTGGCTCGTGCGCGAGCTCAGCGAGCACCCCGTCGTCCCGACGAGCGCGGTGCTCGCCGCGACGCAGCCCGGTGCCGCGGTGGGGAGCAGCGTCCCGGTCGCGGTGTGACGAGTGGCGCACGGCCGGTCGTTCAGCGGGCGGCGCTCGCCGCGCGCTGCGCCCGGTAGGCGCGCTGCACGGTCGACTGCCCGATCACGCGCGTCCCCTGGTACACGACGAGCGACTGCCCAGCGGCCACGCCGCGCAGCGTCTCACCCGTGAGCTCGACCTCCGTGCGCGCGCCGTCGACGGCACCGGGCGCCTCACGACCGTCCGCCTGCCCGACGACGGCGCGCACCCGCGCAGGGACCGGCGTCCCGTGGGCACGCACCTGGACCGACGCGTCGAACCAGCCGGACACCTGACCGGCTCCCGCACCGTCGGGCCCCGGCCCGGCAGGGGCCTGCTCCCACCCGGCGGCCGCGAGGACGTCGTCCGCGAGCCACACCGAGCGGTCCCCCTCGATGCGGTCGACCGTGAGCAGCTCTGCCGGACCCACGACGACCCGGTTGGAGACCGGCTCGACCTCGAGCACGTAGCGCGGCTTGCCGTCCGCGGCCGGTCGTCCCAGGGACAGCCCCTTGCGCTGGCCGACCGTGAACGCGTAGGCCCCCTCGTGCTCCCCGAGGACCTCGCCCGAGGTGTCGACGATCTCGCCCGTGCGCGCGCCAAGGCGCGCCTTGAGGAAGCCCTGCGTGTCGCCGTCGGACACGAAGCAGATGTCGTAGGAGTCGGGCTTGTTCGAGACCGACAGGCCTCGCCGCTCGGCCTCGGCACGGACCTCGTCCTTGGACGCGAAGCCGCCGAGCGGGAAGATCGACCGGGCCAGCCGTTCCTGGCCCATCACGGCGAGCACGTACGACTGGTCCTTGGCCTCGTTGGGCGAGCGGTGCAGCTCGCGGACGGTACGGGTCACGGGCTCACCGTCCGTCCCCGGGACCGTGACCTCGCGCGTGAGGACCTGTGCGTAGTGGCCCGTGGCGACCGCGTCGAAACCGAGCGCCGTGGCCTTGTCGAGCAGCGCCTCGAACTTGATGTGCTCGTTGCAGCGCACGCACGGGTTGGGCGTGCGCCCGGCCTCGTACTCGGACAGGAAGTCCGCGACGACCGTGTCCTCGAAGCGCTCCGAGAGGTCCCACACGTAGTACGGGATGCCCAGCACGTCGGCGGCGCGGCGCGCGTCGCCCGCGTCCTCGATCGAGCAGCAGCCGCGCGAACCCGCCCGGAACTGCTCGCGGTTGCGCGACAGGGCCATGTGCACGCCGACCACCTCGTGGCCGGCCTCGACGGCCAGGGCCGCCGCGACGGCCGAGTCGACACCGCCGGACATCGCTGCCAGGACTCTCATGCGGACCTCCCTGTCGTGGCGGCCGGGCGCGTCCTCGGGGGCCCGGACCGGGCCGACGACGCCAGCCCGGCGGCCTGGGCGCGCGCCACCACCTGCGGCAGCGCGTCGAGAAGTCGCGCGACGTCGTCGTGCGTCGAGGTCGCCCCGAGCGAGAACCGCAGCGCGCCGCGCGCGTCCTCCTCCGAGACCCCCATCGCGAGCAGGACGTGCGAGGGCTGCGGCACACCCGCCTGGCACGCCGAACCGGTGGACGTCTGCACGCCCGCCGAGTCGAGCAGGTACAGCAACGAGTCGCCCTCGGAGCCGGGGAACGTGAAGTGCGCGTTGCCGGGGAGCCGCAGGGACGGGTCGACCAGCGGGTCGGGGCCGCGCAGCACCGCGTCCGGCACGGCCGCCCGCACACCCCGGACCAGGTCGTCGCGCAACGACGCGAGATGCTCGGACCGCTCGGCGCGAGCACCGACGGCCTCGGTCACCGCGACCGCGAACGACCGGATCGCGGGGGTATCGAGCGTGCCCGAGCGCACGCCACGCTCCTGCCCACCGCCGTGCAGCACCGGGGTCAGGGGCAGCCCGCGCTTGGCGATCAGCGCACCGACACCCATGGGTCCGCCGAGCTTGTGGCCCGTGAGCGTCAGGGCGTCGAGGCCGCTCGCGGCGAAGTCGACAGGCACCTGCCCGACGGCCTGCACCGCGTCGGAGTGCACGGGGATGCCGTAGGGACGGGCGATCTGCACGACCTCGTGGACAGGCTGGATCGTCCCGACCTCGTTGTTCGCCCACATGACCGAGATGAGCGCGACCTCGTCCCCCTTGGCCGCGAGCTCGGCGCGCAGGGCGTCGAGGTCGAGCCTGCCGTCGACGTCGACGGGCAGCAGGACGATCTCCGCACCCGTGTGCTCGGCCATCCAGAAGGCCGGGTCGAGCACCGCGTGGTGCTCGACGGCCGAGACCAGGATGCGGCGACGGTGCGGCTCGGTGGTCCGTCGACCCCAGAACAGGCCCTTGATCGCGAGGTTGTCCGACTCCGTCCCCCCGGCCGTGAAGATCACCTCGCTCGGTCGCGCACCGAGCGCAGCGGCGACGGCCTCGCGCGACTCCTCGACGACGCGGCGAGCGGCGCGGCCCGCCGCGTGCAGCGAGGACGGGTTGCCGGTCTGGGCGAGCTCCGCGACGAAGGCCTCGAGCGCGGCCGGTGACATGGGGGTCGTGGCGGCGTGGTCGAGGTAGGCGCCGTGCGAGGGCTCGGCGGGCGTGGCGGTCATGAGGCGATCACAGTCGTCCAGTCTACGAAGGTATTCGCGGCCGCCGCCGCCACGGTGCGCACGAGGTCCGTGAGTTCTGTGGAGCATTGCTGGACAGCACAGGAAAAACCGATATCTTGACAGATGCTCGTTCGCCTCCTGGAACCCCGCAGACTGACCGTCGCGCCTCGTCGCACGGCCGGGGTCCGCTCATGAACGGCGACACCTCGACCGCCCCGCCTCCCGTCCCTCCTCACCCCGTGCGAGCGTTCTGCCCCATGCCCGACGACGTCGCGACCTCCCGCGTGGTCCTCTCACCGCAGGATCCGCGCGCCCACGCGAGCGACCGCCTACGGTGGGCCATGCTGCCCCGTGAGCTCCGCGACGAGATCGAGGCCACGATGGAGGCGCACGTGGTCGAGGAGATCAGCGTCGTGAGCGGCTTCAGCCCTGGCATGGGGTCGTTGCTCCGGCTGTCGACGGGCGGGCAGGTCTTCCTCAAGGCGGCGCGCACGCGCGACGAACGCGAGTGCGCCGACCTGCACCGCGCCGAGGCACGCATCGCGACCCGCCTGCCCTCGACGGTCCCGACGCCGCGCTTCCTGTGGGGCCACGGCGACGGCGACTGGATCGTGCTCGCCTACGAGGCGATCGACGGCTACCCGCCGCAGGTCCCGTGGGAGCCCGCGGTGCTCGCCCGGGTCCTCGACACCCTCGACGACCTGGCACGTGTCCCCGGGGCCCGGCAGATCCCGCTCCCACCGGCCGGACCACAGCTCGCGTCCACCGCGATCGGGTGGGGTCGGATGCTGCGCGAGCCCTGGGAGCCCCTGGGGGCGCTCGCGCCGTGGGCAGCCCGTCGGCTCGCGTCGCTCGCCGAGCTCGAGCTGGGCGTCCTCGTAGCGTGCGAGGGGGAGTCGATCGTCCACGGCGACATGCGCGCGCGGAACCTGACCGTCACGGACGACAGGGTGTACGTCCTCGACTGGCCCTACGCGATGCGTGGGGCCGGGTGGCTGGACCTCGCGCACCTGCTCGTCACGGTCGGCTCGCAGGGCGTCGACGGCGTCTTCGACCCGCCAGAGGTGTGCGTGCCGACCGACGGCTTCCCGCCTCTCGTGACCTGGGACGACGCCGAGCGTGCGGGGGCCTGGCTCACCGCGGTGTTCGACGACCACCCCCTCGGCGCCGAGGTGCACCCCGGAGACCTCCGGTCGATCGTCGGCGGGTTCGCGGGCTTCAGCATGGACGCCGCGCGCAGACCCGCCCCGCGGTCCGACCCGTGCCGCCCCACGGTGGCCCTCGGGCAGTCGGTCTCGGCCCTCGCCTGGCTCGAGCACCTGGGTCTGTGACCCGCCTCGGTCGCCCGCGACCTCGTCCCCGGACGCACGGACACCCCGGCGGGCCGAGCCCGCCGGCGCGTCCGTCAGGGTCAGGGGGTCAGCCCTTGTGCTCCCGCAGGACCTGCGCTGCCTGCGGCAGGACCTCGGCGAGGTCGCCCACGACCGCGAAGTCCGCGATCTCGAACAGCGGGCTGTCGGAGTCGTTGTTGACGGCCACGATCACCTGCGAGGCCTGCATGCCGCCACGGTGGTGCGGGGCCCCCGAGATCCCGGCGCCGATGTACAGGCGCGGCGCGATCGTCACACCCGTCTGGCCGATGAAGGTGTCGAACCAGCCCTCGTAGACCGCGTCGCGCGTCGCGCCGACGGCCGCGCCGAGCACGTCGGCGAGCTCCTCGATCGGCCCGAAGTCGCCGTCGGTGCCGCGACCGCCCGCGACGACCGTCGCAGCCTCGGCGAGCGCGGGGCGCCCACCCTCGACGACCGGCTTCTCCTCACGGGACACGACCGTGACGTTCGTCGCCGACGCCGGTACGTCGACGGGGAACCCGATGACCTCGGTCTGGACCGAGGACTCGGCAGGCTCCGGGACGACGGAGTTGGCGCGGACCGTGAACACGGCCTGCTCGGTGACGACCTCGCACGAGGTGTCCCACGAGCCCGCGAAGACCCGCTTGTAGCCGACGGCCTTGCCGTCCTCGGCGCGGACCGCGGCCGCGTCGATCACGAGGCCGGCGCCCAGCGCGTAGGCGAGCCGCGCGGCGGCCTCCTTGTTGGGGAACGTCGCCGAGAGCAGCACGATGTCCGCGTTCGCGCGGCGCACGGCGGTCTCGAGGGTCGCCGAGACGACCGCCGTGAGGTGCGCGGCGTCCGCGCTCACGGACGTGGGCAGCTCGGCCTGGAGGACCGTGTCGACACCGTAGGCGCCGAGCTGGGCGAGCGTCGTGACGCTCGGGCTGCCGAGCGTCACGGCCTTGGGGCGGCCGAGGCTGCGCGCGATGGTCAGGAGCTCGAGGGCCGCGGAACGCAGCTGCGTCTCCGGGGAGTCGAGCAGGACGAGGACGTTGGTGGTCACGGTGTTCCCTCTCAGACCAGGTCGTTACGGATGAGGAACTCGGCCAGCGCGCGGCCGCCCTCGCCCTTGTCGACGACGACCTCGACCTCGGGACGCGGCGGGCGCGGCGTGGCGGCGAGGACGCGGGTGCGGGCTCCGGCGTCACCCACGGTCGCGGGGTCGAGCCCCAGCGCAGCGAGGTCCCAGACCTCGATCGGCTGCGTCCGCGCGGCCATGATGAGCTTGAAGTTGGGGAAGCGCGGCCAGTTGGCGTGGTCGGTCACGCTGACCACGGCGGGCAGCGGTGCCGAGAGCACCTCGAGCGCGTCGTCCAGCTCGCGCGTGACCTGGGCCGTGCGGGCAGCGGTGTCGACCTCGAGCTTGCCCGCGAGCGTGAGCTGCGGCAGGTCGAGCTCGGCCGCGAGCAGCACGGGGACCACGGACCCCAGCCCGTCGAGGGCTGCCATCCCCGTCAGGACGAGATCGACCGGCCCCTCCTCCTCGAGCTTGCGGATCGCCGCGGCGAGCGTGGCGACGGTCCCGAAGTAGTCCGAGCCCGCGAGCGCCTCGTCGCTCACGCGCACGCCGCGTCCGACGCCCATCTGGTAGGCCTTGCGGATCGCGGTGTCGGCCTCGGGGCCGGCCATGGTCAGGACGACGACCTCGGAGGTCTCCTGCTCGGCCTCCGGCAGCGACTCGACGATGCGCAGCGCGGCCTCGATCGCGTTCTCGTCGAGCTCGTTGAGGGTCCCCTCCTCGGACGATCGCACCACTCGTCCGGCGTCGAACCGCCGGTCGGCGTGGATATCGGGAACGTACTTGACGGCGACGACGATCCTCATCGTGATGTGCTCCGTGGTTGGGACGACGGTGGACCCGGGTGGTACCCGCACGCCACAGCCCTCCGTGGAAGGTGTGGCACAGGCGAAACCCTACCGGGCAGCGCCGCGCAACCGGGTGAGATCTCGCGCACGACCACCTGGTGAGCACGAGCCGTCCACATGCGGGCCGCACAATGGAGAGGTGCAAGCGCTTGCCCCCTCCCCCCGCCCCCGTCCCTCGCACGGCCCGGTCCCCCGGCTCGGTGTCCATCTCGCCGGTGACGGCGTCGACGTCGCCGTGCTCGCCTCGCACGCGAGCGCTGTGCACCTGTGCCTGCTCGACGTCTCGGCCGACGGCGAGATCCGCGAACGGCGCGTGGCTCTCGGCGGGCCGGCCCACGGCGTCTGGCACGGGCACGTCCCCGGGGTGCGCGAGGGGCAGCGCTACGGCTTCCGGGCCGAGGGCCCGTGGGACCCTGCGGCCGGCCTCCGGTACAACCCCGCGAAGCTGCTCCTCGACCCGTACGCGCACGGGATCGTGGGCGTGCTCGACGACGACCCGTCCACGCGCGGTCACGTCGCCGAGCGGGACACCGCGGGCGCGCTCGTCGGTGACGTCCGCGGTCCGGCCGACCCCCGCGACTCGGCGCCGCACGTGCCGCACGCGGTCGTCGTCGCGCCCCGCACGGGGCACGAGCCCGTGCGCCGTCCGCACGTGCCGTGGGTCGACACCGTCGTCTACGAGGCCCACGTCCGCGGCCTGACCATGCAGCTCGACGCCGTGCCCGAGCACCTGCGCGGCACCTATGCGGGGCTCGCGCACCCCGCGACGATCGCGCACCTGAAGTCGCTGGGCGTCACGACGGTCGAGCTGCTGCCGATCCACGCGTTCCTCACCGAGCCGCACCTCGTGGCCCGGGGCCAGACCAACTACTGGGGCTACTCGACCGCGGGCTTCTTCGCCCCCCACGCCCCGTACGCGACGCGCGCCGCGCAGGAGGCCGGGCCCGGCGCGGTCATCGACGAGGTCCGTGGCATGGTGCACCTGCTGCACGAGGCCGGGCTCGAGGTCCTGCTCGACGTCGTGCACAACCACACGTGCGAGGGCGGCGCGGACGGCCCGCACCTGTCGTGGCGCGGCCTCGACAACCCCGTCTACTACCTGCACGACGGCGCGTCCCCGGCCGAGCTGGCGGACGTCACCGGGACGGGGAACAGCCTCGACTTCCGGCGCGCGCGCGTGGTGCAGATGACGCTCGACTCGTTGCGCTGGTGGGCGCAGGAGGTCGGCGTCGACGGCTTCCGCTTCGACCTCGCCGTGACCCTGGGCCGCGGACCCGCCGGGTTCGACCCCGACCACCCGTTCCTCGTCGCGCTCCAGACCGACCCGGTCCTCAACGGCCTCAAGCTCGTCGCGGAGCCGTGGGACGTCGGTCCGGGCGGGTGGCGCACGGGGCAGTTCCCCGCGCCGTTGGCCGAGTGGAACGACCGCTTCCGGGGCGCGGTGCGCCAGTTCTGGCTCGCCGACCCGCGCGAGGCCTCGCACGGGCGCCCGGGGCAGGGCGTGCGCGAGCTCGCGACCCGCCTGGCCGGGTCGGCGGACCTCTTCGGGCACAGCGACCCGCCGCTCATGCGCGGGCCGGTGGCGTCGGTCAACTTCGTGACGGCGCACGACGGGTTCACGCTCGCGGACCTCGTCGCCTACGAGCACAAGCACAACGAGGCCAACGGCGAGGGCAACCGCGACGGCAGCGACGACAACCGGTCGTGGAACCACGGGTTCGAGGGGCGCGTCGAGAACGAGGAGATGAGGATCGAGGGCTTCGAGCCGGGGCTCGAGATCGCGCCTCTTCGCCGCCGCTCGATCCGCAACCTCATGGCGACCCAGGTCCTGGCGGCGGGGACGCCCATGCTCACGGCCGGCGACGAGATGGGACGCACCCAGCGCGGCAACAACAACGCGTACTGCCAGGACGGGCCGGTGTCGTGGGTGAGCTGGGACCTGTCGCCCTGGCGCAAGGACCTGCTCGCGACCACGGCCTACCTCCTGGAGCTGCGCCGCGAGCACGCGGCGCTGCGCAGCGAGACGTTCTTCCACGGCCGGCCCCGGCACTCGGCGCAGGACGCGGTGCCGGACCTCGCGTGGTTCGACGCCGCGGGCTGCACCCTCGACCACGCGGCCTGGCACGACCCCGGGTTCCGCGTGCTGCAGATGCTGCGCACCGGGCCGAGTGCGGGCGACCGCGACGTGCTCCTGGTGCTCAACGGAGCGCTCGACACGGTCGAGGTGACGCTCGCGGACGTGCCGGGGCGCTCCGCCCCCGGGGCGGCCGAGGGGGACGGTGCCACCGCGTGGGTGCTTGCGTGGGACTCCGACTGGGAGCACCCGACCGAGGGCGGCGACGCCGAGCCCCCCGGCCCGCACGAGGCCGGAGGAGCGCCCGGGACGGCCCTCCTGGAGCCGCTCAGCCTGCAGGTCTATCTCTCGCCGAGGTAGAGGGGTCGCGTCGGGGGAAGGGCTGGGCCCCTCTCCCGACGACTGCCCCCTACCTCGCGGCGGGGCGCGGGGTCTAGTCTCTGCGCATGAGTGACAACGACGTCAGCATCCCTTCCGCGAGCAACGCCGTCCCGTCGGGCACGCCCGCCCACGGGAGCGCTCCCAGCCGCTCCGGCCCTGATCGTGCCGAGGTGATCGTGGTCGGCGCGGGACTCTCGGGCCTCGTCGCCGCGACCGAGCTCACGGCCGCGGGGCGCCACGTGATCCTGCTCGACCAGGAACCTGCCGCGAGCCTGGGCGGCCAGGCCTACTGGTCCTTCGGCGGCCTCTTCCTGGTCGACTCCCCCGAGCAGCGCCGCATGGGCGTCAAGGACACGCCCGAGCTCGCGCTCGACGACTGGCTCGGGTCGGCGGACTTCGCCCCCGGCGCCGCCGACGGCGAGGGTCCCGACCGCTGGGGCTACGCCTGGGCGCGCGGCTTCGTCGACTTCGCGGCGGGCGACATGCGCTCGTGGCTGCACGCCAAGGGGGTGCGCTGGTTCCCGCTCGTCCAGTGGGCAGAGCGCGGCGGCTACCCCGCGGGCGGCCACGGCAACAGCGTGCCCCGTTTTCACGTGACCTGGGGCACCGGCCCCGGCGTCCTCGAACCCTTCGTCCGCGCGGCCCTCGACGCCCGGGCAGCCGGTCTGCTCGACATCCGGTTCCGTCACCGCGTGACCGACCTCGTCGTGACCGACGGCGCCGTCACCGGCGTGCGGGCCGAGATCCTGGCCGACGACCCGGCCGAGCGCGGCGCCCCCTCGGTGCGCGACGTCGTGGGCGAGGTCGAGCTCTCGGCGAGCGCCGTCGTCGTCTCCTCCGGGGGGATCGGCGCGAACCACGACCTGGTCCGTGCGCACTGGCCCGCGTCTGCGGGCGTGCTGCCCGCGCGCATGCTCTCAGGAGTGCCGGACTCGACCGACGGGCTGCTGCTCGGCATCACGCGCGACGCGGGTGCGGCCCTGGTGCACGAGGACCGCATGTGGCACTACCCCGAGGGCATCGCGAACCACTCCCCCGTGTGGACCGACCACGGCATCCGCATCCTGCCCGGCCCGTCGTCGCTGTGGGTCGACGCGCACGGGCACCGACTGCCCTCGCCCCTGTTCCCCGGCTTCGACGCCCTGGGATCGCTCCAGCACGTCACGGCGCGCGGCGACGACCACTCCTGGTTCGTGCTCAACAAGGCGATCATGGAGAGCGAGTTCGCGCTGTCGGGCTCGGAACAGAACCCTGACCTGACCGGCCGGAGCGTGCGCCTGCTGGCGCAGCGCGTGCTGCCGGGGGCGGTCGGGCCCGTGGCGCGGTTCGCCGCCGAGTCCCCCGAGTTCGTGTGGGGTGCGAACCCGACCGAGCTCGCGGCCGGCATGAACGCCCTGACCGACGCGACCCCCGGGGCCCGCGGCCACATCGACGCGGAAGAGCTCGAACGGCTCGTGCGGCTGCGCGACGACCAGGTGCGCTCGGGACTCGGCAAGGACCACCAGGTCGTCGCGACGGCCATGGCCCGCAAGTTCTTCGTGGACCGCGTCATCCGGGTGTCGCCGCCGCGTCCGCTCACGACACCCAAGGACGGCCCGATGCTCGCGGTGCGGCTCTCGGTCCTGACCCGCAAGACGCTCGGCGGTCTGCACACCGACACCGACGGTCGCGTGCTGCGCCCCGACGGATCGGTGTTCGAGGGCCTGTACGCCGCCGGTGAGGCCGCGGGGTTCGGGGGCGGCGGCGTGCACGGCCACCGGGCGCTCGAGGGGACGTTCCTCGGCGGATGCCTGTTCTCGGGTCGGACCGTGGGGCGCGCGCTCGCTCGGAGCCTCTAGGTCGGCGGAGCGGCCCGGGTCCGCAGGCGGAGGACCGCTCCCGTCACCAGTCTGCGGGCATCTGCACCGGGTCGTCCGGGCTCACGCGCGACGCACGGAGCCCGGGCACCGCGAGCAGCGCCTCGACCAGGTCCTCGCTGCCTCCGAGGTCCGTGGCCACGGTGTCGAGCTCGGTGCACACGAACCACGACCGGTCGTCGGGCCACCACAGCGTGGGCGACTGGCTCATCGTCGCGAAAGCCGTCGCGGCGACGAGCGGCCCGTGCCACAGGTGATAGTCGCGGTGCGGCAGCGCGAGCATCGGTGCTGCGGGCCGCTCGGCCTGGTGCGCGGCCCGCAGCGCTCGCACCCTGGCCTCGGCCTGCGCCTGGGCGAGCGCGAACGAGGACCCCGGCGCGTCCCCCTCGCCCACGTCGTCGATCGCGTACGTCAGCACGGCGAACGACGTCGAGTCCTCGGGTCGCGTCCCGTGGTCGTACAGCCACCCGTACCCGGTCCACAGCGCGAAGTGGCAAGGCTGGTCGCCCGTGAACGGCGCGAGGGCCTCGATCAGGAGATCCATCTGCTCGGGCCCGGTCCGCTCGCTCCGTCCCAGGTAGAGCGACCCGATCCCTTCCTCCTCCTCGGCCCACGCGGGCACGTCGGGAATGCGCGCGTACGCCGCGAAGCCCGACGGCACGCACCCTCCGACGGTCCCGGGATCACCGAGCCGCGGCCCGATCCAGTCCCCGGCCGACGCGTCGACGTCCCACGCGACCCCGCCGAAGGGCGGGGGACGGTCGGGGAGGTGAGCGGCGTCGTCGGGCATGAGGCGAACGTAGCCGCGGCGAGGCCGCCCGGCCACCGCTCGCCCACGCCGGTACGCTCCCCGCATGACCCCGCCCGACGACGCCCCTCCCCCCGGTCCTCCGGCCGCCGGGCCGGCCGTGGCCCACCTCGACGTCGAAGGAGTCGTCTTCCGTCGAGATAGAACCTACTGCGTGAGATAGGACGCGCTGCGTACTACGTCGACCAGGACGTTCTACTTCGCCCGCGGGTTGTCCACAGATACCCAGTCGCCCCACCCTGTTCCCGTCGATCACCGGCACGCTGAGCGGCATGGGAAGAACAGAGGCTGCTCGTCGGGTCCCACCCGCGTTGCGGTACGAACCAGCGACCCGGGCCCGGCTCGAGAAGAGCCGACGCGAAGGACAGGTGGTCCGTGTCCGACCGGGGGTCTACCTGCCGCTCCCCACCGGAGAGGGGCACGCGCTCGGACGCGAGGCCGAGGTGCTCGCGAGCGTCCGAGGGGTCGTGGAGAGGCTCACCACCTCCTACTGGCTGAGCCACGAGACCGCAGCGCTCCTGTGGGGGTGCTGGACCTGGAGGCTCGGGCGGCTGGTCCATGTGACGCAGCTCGCGAATCCCAGCGTGCGCCGCGACGCCGACCTGACCACCCGACGACACTGGACTGCCTTGCCGGAGCGTGACCGGAGCGACCTGGACGGTGTCCCGGTCACCTCCCTGGAGCGGACCGTCGTCGACTGCGCTCGTTCGCTGCCGGCCCCCAGCGCCCTGGTCGTCGCCGACTCTGCCCTGCGTCTCGGTGCCGAGGTCCGGCTGCTCGACCAGATCCTCGACGAGTCGGCGGGAAAGCGCGGAGTGGTCCAGGCGAGGCAGATCCTCCAGCTCGCCGACGCTCGGTCCGAGTCCCCCGGCGAGACCCTGGTGCGTTGGACCGCCCTCGACGTCGGCCTGCCGCCCCTCGTCCCTCAGTTCCCCGTCATCACCTGGCTCGGCGAGTTCCGGCTCGACCTCGCCTGGCCCGAGCTTCGCATCGGGCTCGAGTTCGACGGCGCGGTCAAGTACGCCGGAGGCATGGGCGATCCCAGAGAACGGCTGCTTGCCGAGAAGAGACGCGAGGACGCCCTCCGGGAGTCGGGGTGGACCATCCTTCGCGTGACCTGGGAGGACCTGAAGGATCCAGAACGCCTGGTGGGTCGGCTCCGCGCGGCCAGACGGCTGGCTCGCGAACGCTCGACGTAGTACGCGCCGCGTGAAGTAGAACGTAGGGGGTTCTACCTCACGCGGCGCGTACTACTTCGGCGTCGAGGCGGTCAGGCGTTCGCGACCAGCCCCAGCTCCGCGACGCTCGCCAGCCCCTCGTGCTTGGGCACGATCCGGATGGTGTACCCGAACGGTCCCGACGCCTCGAGGCGCACCGACCCGGCGAACGCCGCCCGGCCCGCCTCGTACGTCTCGGCGAGCGCGAGCGGCTCGGCCGTGAACGACTCGATCACGTCGGCCTCGGTGACGCGGCCGTGGACCACCTGCACCTCGACGTCGCCGGGTGCCAGGTCTCCGAGCGACACGTAGGCCTTGACGGTCAGGAGGTCCCCGACCTGCGGCACCTCGCGGATCCCGCTCGACTCGACGTGGTCGACGCGCACGTGCGACCAGTCCCCGCGCACGTGCGCCTTCCATGCCGCGAGCTCGCGTGCGGGCTCGAAGCCCGGGGCGTTGAGCGTGCGCCCGGCGACCGCGGCGGGCCCGTAGAGGCGGTGCACGTAGTCGGCGACCATGCGCGTGGCCTGGACCTTGGGGCCGAGGGTCGCGAGCGTGTGCCGCACCATCTGGAGCCACCGGACGGGCACACCCCGCTCGTCACGGTCGTAGAACCGTGCCGCGACCTGGGTCTCGATGAGGTCGTACAGTGCCGCTGCCTCGAGGTCGTCGCGGCGGTCGGTGTCCTCGACGCCGTCGGCCGTGGGGATGGCCCAGCCGTTCTCGCCGTCGTACCACTCGTCCCACCACCCGTCGAGGATCGACAGGTTGAGGCCGCCGTTGAGCGCGGACTTCATGCCCGACGTGCCGCTGGCCTCGAGCGGGCGCAACGGGTTGTTGAGCCACACGTCGCAGCCCGGGTAGAGCGACTGCGCCATGCCGATGTCGTAGTTCGGCAGGAACACGATGCGCCCGCGCACGTCGTGCTCGTCGGTGAACCGGACGAGCTGCTGGATGAGCCGCTTGCCCTGGTCGTCAGCGGGGTGCGACTTGCCGGCGACGATGAGCTGGACGGGCCGCTCGGGGTCGAGCAGCAGCGAACGCAGCCGGTCGGGGTCGCGCAGCATGAGCGTCAGGCGCTTGTACGTGGGCACGCGGCGCGCGAACCCGATGGTCAGGACGTCGGGCGAGAGCGCGTCGTCGACCCAGCCGAGCTCGGCGGGGCTGGCCCCGCGCTCGCGCCAGGACCTGCGCAGCCGGTTGCGGGCCTCGTCGACGAGCTGTCCGCGCAGCTCGCGGCGCATGCCCCACAGCTCCTCGTCGCTCACCCCGGCGGGGTCGAGCCAGCCCGACGACGCGGCGTCGGCCGTGAGCTCGTCGAGCCCGAGGCGCTCGGCCTCGAGGGTCGCCAGGCGCGGGTCGACCCACGTGGGCGAGTGCACGCCGTTGGTCACGGACGTGATGGGGACCTCGCGCGAGTCGAAGCCCGGCCACAGGCCGTTGAACATGCCGCGCGAGACCTCGCCGTGCAGGAGGGACACGCCGTTGGCGCGGCCGCCCAGGCGCAGGCCCATGACGGCCATGTTGAAGACGGTGGGGTCGCCGCCGTCGTAGTCCTCGGCGCCCAGCGCGAGGACCTGGTCGACGTCGATCCCGGGGATCTGGTTGTCGCCGCCGAAGTACTGGCCGATGAGGTCGCGGCCGAAGCGGTCGATGCCCGCGGGGACGGGCGTGTGGGTCGTGAACACGGTCGCGGCGCGCACGGCCTCGAGGGCTGCGTCGAACGTCAGCCCCGCGCCCGTCACGAGCTCACGGATGCGCTCGACGCCGAGGAACCCGGCGTGCCCCTCGTTGGTGTGGTAGACCTCGGGCTCGGGGGCGCCGGTCAGGTGCGACCACAGGCGCAGCGCGCGCACACCGCCCACGCCGAGCAGCAGCTCCTGCTGGAGCCGGTGCTCGCCGCCGCCGCCGTAGAGGCGGTCGGTGACCTTGCGCGCGGCCTCGTCGTTGCCGGGGACGTTGGAGTCGAGCAGCAGCAGCGGGACGCGCCCGACGGCCGCGACCCACACGTGCGCGTGCAGGACGCGCCCCCCGGGCAGGTCGATCGAGACGCGCGCGGGCGTGCCGTCGTCCTCGCGCAGGATCGTCAGGGGCAGTCCGTCGGGGTCGAGCAGCGGGTAGGTCTCGACCTGCCAGCCGTCGCGCGTGAGGGACTGGCGGAAGTAGCCCGCGCCGTAGAGCAGCCCGACGCCGACGATGGGCACGCCCAGGTCGGACGCGCTCTTGAGGTGGTCGCCCGCGAGGATGCCGAGGCCGCCCGAGTACTGCGGCAGGACCGAGGTGATGCCGTACTCCGGGGAGAAGTAAGCGATCGCCTGCGGGAGCTCCTCGCCGCCCGCGGCCTGCTCCTGGTACCAGAGCGGGTCCTGGAGGTAGCGGTGCAGGTCGGCTGCGGCCGCGCGGACGCGGCCCACGAACTCCTGGTCGGCCGCGAGCGCCGCGAGGCGGTCGGGCCCCAGGGCGCCGAGGAGCGCCACGGGGTCGCGCTTCACGGACTCCCACAGCTGCGGGTCGATCCCGGAGAAGAGCTCGCGCGTGGCGGTGTGCCAGGACCACCGCAGGTTGAGGGACAGCTCGTCGAGGTCGTGCAGCTCGGCGGGCAGGACGGTGCGGACGGTGAAACGTCTGATCGCTCTCACGGGTCCGACAGTACGCAACTGTGGGCCGCTGTACACCCTCTACCTGCCGTGTGCTCGCGACGGGCTCGGGCCGTTTCACCCGCCGGCAACCCGTCGGCAACCTGTCGGCTTCCCGTCCGCGAGCGGTCGGCCGGGCAGCCGCGCGCCACGGGTTGCGCGCCACGCCCGCCCAGCGGGTGCCGCACCTCGCCCGCGCTCGATACCTTGTGCTCGTGCCTGAGAACTCCACGAGCCCCGTGACCCCCGCGCCGGCGCCCCGACCGACCGCCCCCTCGATCGTGTCCTCCGTCGCCCCGGCGACGGTCCCGCTCGCTCCTCCGATCGCCCCCGCCGCCCCGATCGGGCGCATCCCCGTCGTCGAGGTGTCGCCCGTGGTCGAGGGGGGCCGCTGGCCCGCGAAGGCCGTGGTGGGCGAGGTCGTCCCGGTCGAGGCCACGGTCTTCCGCGAGGGGCACGACGCCGTCGCGGCGACCGCGGTGCTCGTCGCCCCGGACGGCTCGGACCACTCGTGGGCGCGCATGGTCGACGTCGCTCCGGGACTCGACCGGTTCCGGGCGACGGTCTCTCCCGACTCCCCGGGTGAGTGGTCGTTCCGCGTCGAGGCGTGGTCCGACCCGTACGGCACGTGGGCGCACGACGCGGCGATCAAGGTCGCGGCGGGCATCGACGTCGAGCTCATGCTCGCCGAGGGCGTCGCGCTCTTCGAGCGCATCACCGCCCTGGAGGGCCTGAGCCCGCGGGACGCGAAGACCCTGCACGACGGCGCCGCGGCCCTCGCGGACCCGTCGCGCCCTTCCCCGGCGCGGCTCGCGGCAGCCCTGTCGCCCGAGGTGCGCGACGCCCTGGGCCGCACTCCCCTGCGGGACCACGTGACGCCGTCGGGCACGTATCCCCTGCGGGTGGACCGGCCGCTCGCGCTCGCCGGTGCCTGGTACGAGATGTTCCCCCGCTCCGAGGGCGCGCGGCGCCTCAAGGACGGGACGTGGCGTTCCGGGACGTTCACGACCGCGGCCAGGCGGCTGCCCGCGATCGCCGCGATGGGCTTCGACATGGTCTACCTGACGCCCGTGCACCCCATCGGGACCACGCACCGCAAGGGCCGCAACAACTCGCTCACCGCACTGCCGGGAGACCCGGGCTCGCCGTACGCGATCGGCTCGAAGGACGGCGGGCACGACGCGATCCATCCCGAGCTGGGCACCGAGCGCACGTTCAAGGCGTTCGTGAAGGAGGCCCGGCGCCTGGGCATGGAGGTCGCTCTCGACCTCGCGCTCCAGTGCTCGCCCGACCACCCGTGGGTCACCGAGCACCCCGAGTGGTTCACGACGCGCGTCGACGGCTCGATCGCGTACGCCGAGAACCCGCCCAAGAAGTACCAGGACATCTACCCGCTCAACTTCGACAACGACCCGGCGGGCATCTACGCCGAGGTGCTGCGCGTCGTGCGGGTGTGGATCGCGCGCGGCGTCACGGCGTTCCGCGTCGACAACCCGCACACCAAGCCCCTGCCGTTCTGGGAGTGGCTGCTCGCGGAGGTCCGCGCGACGAACCCCGAGGTGATCTTCCTGTCGGAGGCGTTCACCAAGCCCGCGATGATGCACACGCTCGCACGCATCGGGTTCCACCAGTCGTACACGTACTTCACGTGGCGCAACGAGAAGACCGAGCTCGCGGAGTACCTGACCGAGGTCTCGGGGCCCGCGGGGTCCTACATGCGCCCGAGCTTCTGGCCCACGACGCACGACATCCTGCCGCCCTACCTCCAGCACGGCGGTGTCGCCGGGTTCGCGGTGCGGGCCGTGCTCGCGGCGCTCGGGTCCCCGACGTGGGGTGTCTACTCGGGCTACGAGCTCGTCGAGAACGTGCCCCGCCCCGGGGTCGAGGAGCAGATCGACAACGAGAAGTACGAGTACAAGCCGCGCGACTGGGCGCTCGCCCAGGAGATCGGCATCTCGACGCTCCTGACGACCCTCAACGACGTGCGCCGCGAGCACCCCGCGCTGCGCCAGCTGCGCAACCTCACGGTCCACCCCACGACCAACGACCACGTCCTCGCGTTCTCGCGGCACCTGCCCGAGCGCGTGTCGCCGGACGGGACGGTCGTGCCGGCCGACACCGTGATCGTGGTCGTGAACCTCGACCCGTGGGGCACGCAGGAGTCGATGGTCCACCTCGACCTCGCCGCGCTGGGCCTGGCGCCCGAGCAGCAGTTCGTCGCGCACGACCTGCTCTCCGGCGCCTCGTACGGGTGGGGCCAGGACGTCTACGTCAGGCTGGTCCCCCAGGAGCAGGTGGCGCACGTCGTCCACGTGAGGACGCCATGAGCAGCTCGCCGTTCTCGGCCCGCGCCGCAGGGCCGGCCGCCCGCGCCGCAGGGCCCGCCGCGGGGCCTGCCCCCGTGGCCCCGACGACCGCGCCCCTGCCCGTCGGCGCCCTGCCGGTACGCCGCCAGCCAGAGGCTCCGTCGGCGCAGCGCTCGGGGCTCTCCGCGGACCCCGCCTGGTACAAGACGGCCGTGTTCTACGAGGTCCTGGTCCGCGCGTTCTCGGACTCCTCGGGGGACGGCTCGGGCGACCTGCGCGGGTTGATCGAACGCCTCGACTACCTCCAGTGGCTGGGGATCGACGCCTTGTGGCTGCCCCCGTTCTACCCGTCGCCGCTGCGGGACGGCGGGTACGACGTCGCGGACTACACGGCCATCGCGGGCCAGTACGGCTCGATGGCCGACTTCACCGAGCTCATCGCCGAGGCGCACTCGCGCGGCATCCGGATCGTGATCGACCTGGTCATGAACCACACGAGCGACCAGCACCCGTGGTTCCAGGCGTCGCGCGCCGACCCCGAGGGCCCGTACGGCGACTTCTACGTGTGGAGCGACGACAACACGCGCTACCAGGACGCGCGGATCATCTTCGTCGACACCGAGACGAGCAACTGGACGTTCGACCCGGTCCGGCGCCAGTACTTCTGGCACCGGTTCTTCTCGCACCAGCCGGACCTCAACTTCGAGAACCCGCGCGTCGCGGACGCGATGCTCGACGTGACGAGGTTCTGGCTCCAGGTGGGCGTGGACGGGTTCCGCCTCGACGCGGTCCCGTACCTGTTCGAGGCCGAGGGCACGAACTGCGAGAACCTTCCCGAGACGCACCGGTTCCTGCGGCGCGTGCGCGAGATGGTCGACGCCGAGTTCCCGGGACGGATCATCCTCGCGGAGGCGAACCAGTGGCCCGCGGAGGTCGTGGACTACTTCGGCACCGAGGAGGAGCCGGAGTGCCACATGTGCTTCCACTTCCCGGTCATGCCGCGCATCTTCTACGCGATCCGCGACCAGCGGGCCAACCAGATCGTCGACATCCTGCGCGACACCCCGCCCATCCCTGCGGGCGCGCAGTGGAGCACGTTCTTGCGCAACCACGACGAGCTGACGCTCGAGATGGTCTCGACCGAGGAGCGCGCGTCGATGTACGGGTGGTACGCGCAGGACCCGCGCATGCGCGCGAACGTCGGCATCCGCCGCCGCCTGGCGCCGCTGCTCGACAACTCGCGCAAGGAGGTCGAGCTCGCGCACGCGCTGCTCCTGTCGCTGCCGGGCAGCCCGTGCCTGTACTACGGCGACGAGATCGGGATGGGCGACAACATCTGGCTGCCGGACCGGGACGCGGTCCGCACGCCCATGCAGTGGACCCCGGACCGCAACGCGGGCTTCTCGACCGCCGACCCGGGCAAGCTGTACCTGCCCCCCATCCAGTCGCTCGTGCACAACTACGGGTACGTCAACGTGGAGAACCAGCTCGCGCAGCCGACGTCGCTGCTGCACTGGGTCCACGGCATGCTCGCGGTGCGCAGGCTGCACCCGGCCTTCGGGGCGGGCGAGCAGGTCACGCTCAGCACGGACAACGAGTCGGTCCTCGCGTTCCTGCGCCGCAACGAGGCCGAGACCATCCTGTGCGTCGCGAACCTCTCGGCGACCGCGCGCACTGCCACGATCCACCTGCCCGAGCACGCGGGCGCGACCCTGACCGACGTGTTCGGCGGGGCGACGTTCCCCTCGGTGGGCGAGGACGGCGACGTCGTGATGACATGGGGTTCGAGGGACTTCTACTGGCTCACGGTGTCGTAGGACGCCCTGACCTGCCCGGCAGAAGGAGCTGACGTGGTGCCGAAGACCGTCTCGTCCTCGCCCGTCGTGTCGCGCCCCGGGCCGCTCGGGTCGGCGCAGCGCGTCCCCGTCCCGGACGCCCGCCTGCTCGGGCTCCTCGACGCGTGGCTGCCCGCGCAGCGCTGGTACCCGGTGAAGGGCCTCGCGGTGCGGCACGTGCCGTGGATGAGCTTCGCGCTCACCGAGCGCTGCACGCTGCACCTCCTGCGGATCGTGGGTGACGGGGTGGACCTGGTGATCCAGGTCCCCCTCGTCGTGACGCCTGCGGGCGGGCTCCCGGCGGGCCTCGGGCCTGCGGACGCGCGTCCGGCGGGGGCTTCCGGGGCGTCGGGCACCGCGGACGCGGGCCGCGCGCCCCTCCCGGGCCTGGTGGGCTTCGTCCCGGAGCCGGACCGGCGACCGGACGGTGTACGGGGTGGGAGCGGGGCGAGCGACCCCGAGGGTTCTGCGGCACCGCTCGCGGTGCACGACGGCGCCACGCACCCCGACCTGTGGGTGGCCCTCCTGGGCGCGCTCGAGCAAGCGGGCGACGCGCGCCAGGACGGTCGCGACCGTCCGGTCGACCTGACGGGTGCCCGGATGGTCGGCGGCGAGCAGTCGAACTCCTCGGTGATCCTGCCGGGGGTCGCGGGCGGTTCGATCCTCAAGATCCTGCGGACGATCGCGATCGGCCCCAACCCGGACGTCGTGGTCCCCGACGCGCTCGCCCGCGTGGGGTGGACCGGTGTGCCGCGCCCGCTCGGCTGGGTCGAGGCGACGTGGGAGCCGCTCGACGTGCCGGCGGGCGCTCTGGCCCTGGGCCCGGCGAGGACCGCGCACCTCGCGGTGCTGAGCGAGCTCGTCACGGACGCGCGCGACGGGTTCGAGCTCGCGTGCGCCTACGCGGCCCGGGACACCTCGTTCGCCGACCTCGCGGCCGACCTCGGCCGGACGCTCGCGACCATGCACCGGGCGCTGCGCGAGGCGCTGCCGACCGGGCCACCGCTCGAGGCGGGCTGGCTGCTGGGCGACCTGCGCCGTCGGGCACGCGAGGCCTGTGCCTCGTCCGCCCCTCTCGGGCGACGCGCCGCGCAGGTCGAGGTGTTCCTCGACGGCGTGGCCGAGCGACTCGCCCGCGAGGAGGCACCGCCTCCCGTGCTCCAGGCGATCCACGGCGACATGCACCTGGGGCAGGCCCTGCACGCGCTCGGCGACGGCTGGAAGATCCTCGACTTCGAGGGCGAGCCGCTGCGGCCCGTGGCCGAGCGCACGCGCCCGGACCTGCCGCTGCGCGACGTCGCGGGGATCGTGCGCTCGCTCGACTACGCGGCGGCGGTCGGCGGGGCGCGCTCACCCCGGTGGACGACGACGGCGCGCACCGCGTTCGTCGAGGCGTACCGGCGCGCGATCGGCGACGACGACGGGACCGCCGGGCTCTCGGACGCGACGACCGAGGCGCTGCTGCGCGCCCTGGTCCTCGACAAGGCGCTGTACGAGGTCGTGTACGAGTCGCGCAACCGCCCGGCGTGGGAGCCGATCCCGCTCACCGCGGTGGACCGGCTGCTGGGCGGACGGTAGCCGCGCGGCCGGCCGTGCGCGACGTGCCGTCGCCGACCGCTGCGCAGGAAACCCACCGTCACCAGGCATGATGGTGACGCGGTTCGACGACGACCCCTCACCTCTCTGGAGCTTCCCCGTGACCTCGGCCCCGGCCTCTGCAGACCTCGCGCCCTCGACGATGACAGCGCTGACATCCCCGCCCGCCCAGACCCCTGGCACCGAGACCGGCGCGCCGAGCACGGCCCGCCGTGAGCTGCGCACGGGCTGGACCGTGCGCGCCGTCGCCGGCCCCGTCCCCGCGCACCTCGCCGAGCAGGTGCACACCCCCGTGCCCGCGACCGTGCCCGGCACGGTCCACACCGACCTCCTCGCGGCCGGGATCGTCCCGGACCCGTATCTCGACGACAACGAGCACGTGCTCGCGTGGATCGGCCGCTGCGACTGGGAGTACCGCACGACGTTCGAGTGGGCCCCCGACGGTCACGAGCGCCACGACCTCGTCGCCGACGGCCTCGACACGGTCGCGGCCGTGACCCTCAACGGGCACCTGCTCGCCGAGACCGCGAACCAGCACCGCACCTACCGCCTGCCCGTCGACGAGCACCTGCGGCCCGGTGCCAACGAGCTCGTCGTGCGGTTCTCCTCACCGCTCGCGTACGCCGCCGCGCAGAACGTCGCTCTGGGCTACCGCCCCCACACCAACCCCCACCCGTTCAACGCGATCCGCAAGATGGCGTGCAGCTTCGGCTGGGACTGGGGACTGGAGACCGCGACGTCGGGCATCTGGCGCCCGCTCGCGCTCGAGGGGTGGACGGGCGCGCGGCTCGCGGCCGTGCGGCCCGTGGCGTCGGTCACCGGCGACGGGCACGCCCTGGACTCGCCCGACGCCGCCGTCCCCGGCCGCCTCACGGTCCACGTCGAGCTCGAGCGCTCCCCCGACGTCGACGGCCCGCTGGACGTCGCGGTCCACGTCGACGGGCTCGTCACGAGCGCCCGGGTCCCGGCAGGACAGGCCTCCGCGGTCGTCGACGTCGACCTCCCTGCCGTCCGGCGCTGGTGGCCCCGCGGGTTCGGCGAGCAGCCGCTCTACGAGGTCGCGGTCGAGCTCCTCGCCGCACCGTCGGCCGAGGAGCGCGACGGCCGCCAGGAGCACGAGCCGCGCGCCGCCGTCGGGCCGCTCGACGTGCGGCGCCACCGCGTGGGCTTCCGCACCGTGCGCCTCGACATGCTCCCCGACGAGCACGACGGCGAGCCCGGCACGTCGTTCGTGATCGTCGTCAACGACCAGCCCGTGTTCGTGCGCGGCGCGAACTGGATCCCCGACGACGCCTTCCCGCACCGCGTGACGCGCGAGCGGTACGCGGCGCGCATCGCCCAGGCCGAGCAGGCGAACGTCAACCTGCTGCGCGTGTGGGGCGGCGGGATCTTCGAGGCCGACGACTTCTACGACCTGTGCGACGAGCGCGGCATCCTCACGTGGCAGGACTTCCTCTTCGCGTGCTCGACGTACGCCGAGGAGGAGCCGCTGCGCAGCGAGGTCGAGGCCGAGGTGCGCGACAACGTGACCCGCCTGGCCCCGCACCCGAGCCTCGTGCTGTGGAACGGCAACAACGAGAACCTGTGGGGCTTCCACGACTGGGACTGGCAGCCGCGCCTCCAGGGCCGCACGTGGGGCCTGGGGTACTACACCGAGCTGTTGCCCGCGCTGCTCGCCGAGCTCGACCTGGGCCGCCCGTACACGCCGGGCAGCCCGTGGTCGGGCACGCTCGACCTGCACCCCAACCTCGACGCGCACGGCTCGGTGCACGTCTGGGACGCGTGGAACCGCCAGGGGTACGAGGTGTACCGCGACCACGTCGCGCGCTTCGTCGCCGAGTTCGGCTGGCAGGGCCCGCCCACGTGGTCGACCCTGCGCGACGCCCTGTCCGACGAACCGCTCACACCCGAGTCC
Organism: Oerskovia sp. PE-21s; assembly: GCF_056158145.1. Taxonomy (NCBI): domain Bacteria; kingdom Bacillati; phylum Actinomycetota; class Actinomycetes; order Micrococcales; family Cellulomonadaceae; genus Oerskovia; species Oerskovia sp. PE-21s. The sequence continues at coordinate 634,591 of NZ_JBUXJM010000001.1, read as the reverse complement.
TCCGGGATGCTCGTGCACCAGAAGGCCGCGCAGGGCAACGACAAGCTGACCGACGGCCTCCTCCCCCACTTCCCGCTGCCCGACGACATGGACGACTGGCACTGGGCCATGTCCCTCAACCAGGCGAACGCCATGACGGTCGGGATCGAGCACCTGCGCTCGTGGAGCCCGCGCTGCGCGGGCGCGATCGTGTGGCAGCTCAACGACTGCTGGCCCGTCACGTCGTGGGCCGCTGTCGACGGCGCCGGCCGCGCCAAGCCCACGCTCTTCGCGCTCGCCCACGCCTACCGCGACCGCCTGGTCACGGTCCAGCCCCGCAGGCCCGACGGCGGCGCGCCCGTCCCCGGCGGCCCCTCGGCCCTCGCGGTGGTCGTCGTCAACGACTCGCCCGACCCGTGGAGCGGGACGCTCGTCCAGCGGCGTGTGCGCTACGACGGGACGGTCCTCGCCGAGATGAGCACCGCCGTCGGGCTGGCGCCGCGCGAGACGCGCACGCTCCTGCTGCCGGACGCCGTCGCGACGGCCGCGAGCGCCCGCGACGAGCTGGTCGTCGCGAGCCTGGGCGACGAGCGCGGGCTGTGGTTCTTCGCGGAACCGCGAGACAGCGCCCTGGTCGACGACGGGCTGGACGCCTCCGTGCGGGAGGTCGCCCCCCACGCCCCGGTGCCGACGCCCGTGCCGGGCTCGATCCGCACGCCCGCTGCGGTCGGCGGGCCCGGAGGAGGTCGCCGGTACGAGGTCGTCGTCACGGCCCGGGCGCTCGTGCGCGACGTGACCCTCCTGGTCGACAAGGTGCACCCGGAGGCGAGCGTCGACGACCAGCTCGTGACGCTCCTGCCCGGCGAGTCCGCGACGTTCACGGTGTCGGTTCCCGAACCGCTCGGGCGGACCGGGGAGTCCGCGCTGACCGCCCGCCGGGTCCTGCGCACGGCGAACCAGCTCGTCGCGGGACCGTCGACACCGGGCGCGAACCGGTGAGGGCAGGGTGAGCGCGTGCCCGTGCGGCGCGGGGAGTACGCACGCACCCCGGCGACGTGGAAAGGTTGGGCCATGACCGGGTCATCGACACCTCCGAGCAGCTCCCTCCCACCGCTCCCCGTGGTGCCGGCCGATCCGGTCGCGCTCGCGGCCGTCGCCCAGGGCCGGGCGGTCGACCCCCACGCGGTGCTGGGCCCGCACCTGACCGCGGTGCCCCTCCCGGGCGGCCGGACCGGGGGTGCCGCCACGGTGCGCGTCCTGCGTCCGCTCGCGGACGAGGTCGCGATCATCACCCTCGACGGCGAGTTCGCCGCGACGCACGAGCAGGACGGGATCTGGGTCGCGGTCGTGCCCGCGGCGGTCGACGAGCCCGCGCACGGCGCCCCGACCCCGCCCGTGCTGCACGCCCCCGACTACCGCGTCCGCGCACGCTACGGCGAGACCACGACCCTCCTGGACGACCCGTACCGCTTCCTGCCGACGCTCGGCGAGATGGACCAGCACCTGGTCCGCGAGGGACGCCACGAGGAGCTGTGGACCGTCCTGGGCGCCAACCCGAAGGTCTACCCGAGCGTGCTCGGCGAGCCCGGGGCGGCCGGGACCACGAGCGGCACGGCGTTCGCGGTCTGGGCGCCCAACGCCCGCGCGGTGCGGGTCATCGGCGACTTCAACCACTGGCAGGGCAGCACGCACGCCATGCGCTCGCTGGGCGACACGGGGGTGTGGGAGCTGTTCGTGCCCGGCGTCGGGCCCGGCACGCTCTACAAGTACGAGATCCTGACGGCCGGCGGGGCCTGGCTCCAGAAGGCCGACCCCCTGGCCAAGGGCACGCAGGTGCCGCCCGCCAACGCGAGCGTCGTCGTCGCGTCCGGGCACGAGTGGACCGACGACGCCTGGCTCGCCGAGCGCGCGGCCCGCGACCCGCACACGGGCCCCGTGAGCGTCTACGAGGTGCACCTGGGCTCGTGGCGCCAGGGCCTGAGCTACCGCGAGCTCGCCGACCAGCTCACGTCCTACGTCCTGGAGACCGGCTTCACGCACGTCGAGCTCATGCCCGTGGCCGAGCACCCCTACGGCGGCTCGTGGGGCTACCAGGTCACGAGCTACTACGCCCCCACCGCGCGCTTCGGCCACCCCGACGACTTCCGGTACCTCGTCGACACCCTGCACCGGGCCGGGATCGGCGTGATCCTCGACTGGGTCCCTGCGCACTTCCCCAAGGACGAGTGGGCGCTCGCGCGCTTCGACGGGACCCCGCTCTACGAGCACCCCGACCCGCTGCGGGGCGAGCAGCCCGACTGGGGCACCTACGTGTTCGACTTCGGGCGCAACGAGGTGCGCAACTTCCTCGTCGCCAACGCGACGTACTGGTTCGAGGAGTTCCACGTCGACGCCCTGCGCGTCGACGCCGTGGCCTCGATGCTCTATCTCGACTACTCGCGGGGCCCTGGCCAGTGGCACCCCAACGTCCACGGCGGGCGCGAGAACCTCGAGGCCATCGCGTTCCTCCAGGAGACCAACGCGACCGCCTACCGGCGCACGCCCGGCGTCATGATGATCGCCGAGGAGTCCACGGCCTGGCCCGGCGTCACACGCCCCACCGACGCGGGCGGCCTCGGGTTCGGCCTCAAGTGGAACATGGGCTGGATGAACGACTCGCTGCGCTACATCGCCGAGGAGCCCATCAACCGGCGCTACCACCACCACGAGATCACGTTCTCGATGGTCTACGCGTACTCCGAGCAGTTCGTCCTGCCCATCAGCCACGACGAGGTCGTGCACGGCAAGGGGTCGCTCTACGGCAAGATGCCCGGCGACGACTGGCAGAAGCGCGCGGGGGTCCGCTCGTTCCTGGCCTACCAGTGGTCGCACCCCGGCAAACAGCTGCTGTTCATGGGCTGCGAGATCGCCCAGCACGCCGAGTGGAACGAGGCCGCGAGCCTCGACTGGGCCGGGCTGGGCGACCCCGGCAAGGCGGGCGTCCAGCGCCAGGTGCGCGACCTCAACGAGCTCTACCGGCGCACCCCCGCCCTGTGGGCGCTCGACCACGACCCTGCGGGCTTCGAGTGGCTCGACGCCGAGGACGCCGACCACAACGTCGTCGCATACCTGCGGCGCGACGCGAGCGGGAACCAGGTCGCCGTCGTCGTGAACTTCGCGGGCACCCCGCACGAGGGCTACCGCCTCGCCCTGCCCCAGGGCGGCGCGTGGCGCGAGATCCTCAACACCGATGCCGAGGTCTACGGCGGGTCCGGGGTCGGGAACCTCGGTGAGGTGCTGGCCGAGGCACGGCCCTGGAAGGGGCGGGCGCACTCCGTGACGCTGCGCGTCCCGCCGCTCGGGGTGCTCTACCTGGCGCCTGCCTGACCGCGCCGGGCTCCGCGCCCACGCACGACGACGGCCGGTCACCTCGCGGGAGGAGACCGGCCGTCGTCGTGCGCGGGCGCTGGCGTCAGTACAGGTTGATCGCCAGGAGCTGGCGGGCCTTGCCGACCCGGGGGTCGGCCGGGCCGAGGATCTCGAAGTAGTCGACGAGCCGACGGCGCAGCGTCTCCTTGTCCTCGGCGCTCGACCCGACGAGCAGGTCGAGCAGACGCCCGAAGGCGTCCTCGACCTTGCCGCCGAGGATGTCGAGGTCCGCGACGTCGAGCTGCGCCTGGAGGTCGGCGGGCCGAGCCGCGGCGGCCTCGCGCGCGGCCTGCAGGTCGAGGTCGCGCGTGCGCCGCAGCAGCCCCACCTGCGCGAGCCCCGCCGTGGCGAGGTGGTCGCGGGGGTCCTGCTTGATGGCCTTCTCGTACGCGGCGACGGCCGCGTCGAAGTCGTCACGCTCGATCGCGTCGTACGCCTCCTGGTGCAGGGGCGGCAGCTCGGGCTCGGGAGCCGCCTGCTCGGTCGGCGCGTCGTCACCCGCCGGGGCTCCCTGCGCGGGCGCCCGGCCCGTGACCCCGTTGCCCTCGGCGATCTGGAGCACCTGCTGCAGGACGGCGCGGATCTGGTCCCCGGCGGCGGCGCCCTGGAACAGCGGGACCGGCTGGCCACCGACGATCGCCACGACCGTCGGGACGCTCTCGACCTGGAAGGCGGCGGCGATCTGCGGATAGGTCTGCGCGTCGACCCGGCCCAGGAGGAATCGCCCGGCGAACTCCTCCGCGATCGCGCCGAGCTCGGTGCCGAGCTGCGCGTTCGCCTGGTCGGTCGGGATCCAGAGCAGGACCACGACCGGGTACTGCGTCGAGTCCTGCACGAGCTGCGGGAACGACTCCTCGGTCACGTCGACGACGTACCCGCCGGCCTCGGGCGCTCCACCGGGCGCGCCGGGCGGCGGGGCCGACGGACGGTTCAAGGACGACAGGTCGACGGCACCGCGCACGTCGAAGTTCGGCTGCTGGCTCGGTTGGCTCATGGCTACATCCTATGGAGAATCCGGCCGTGCGCCGCTCGTCTCGCGACGGGCGGCGCACGGCCGGGACGACGGGCGGGGCGGGGACCGCGGGCGCGGCCGGCCCCGGGGGCGGGATCGCTAGGAGGTCGCGACGGACGTGGCGACGTTCTCCATGCCGAGCACCTGGACGCCGGTGGTCGCCCCGGCGGGCGGGATGTACATCGCGACCATGGTCGTGTACCCGACGTTGAGCTTGTTCGTCGTCTCGCTGGCCCCGAAGAGCGCCTTCTCGGTCTCCGAACCGGGAGCGATCTTGCCACCCTCCTCGATGGTCCGTGTCTCGAGAGCGCTCAGCCCGGCCATGACCATCGCACCGCCGTCGGCCGTGCGTACCGCGCGGACCTCGTCGGGCGTCGGGGTGAACGTCATGGTCATCGTCCCTGCGGCCTTGCTCAGCTCTGCCATCTGCACGGTCGCGTTGTTCGCGACCCATGCGCGCAGCGGGTCGTCGGCGAACGACCCGGCGTAGGCGGAGCCGGCACCCAGGTTCAGGACGTCCGCGTACTGGGCCACCGCGTCCGCCGGGGTCACGAGGAGCGACGCGTCGTCCAGGGGGACGGACTCGCTGCCGACCGCGGGTCCCGCGAACGTTGGCAGGGTCGCGCTCGGGAACAGCCGGACCCACGCCCACAGCTTGTACGGGTCGCGGGCCGTCGCCTGATCGTACGCGAGCAGCCGCGGCGACTGGAGGTCCTCGGGCTGGACCGTCACGGCGTAGGCCTGGCGGGGCCAGGAGTCCGTCGTGGTGATGATGTCCTGCTGGACGTCGGTCGGCAGGACCGTGATCAGGTCCTGGTTCCCGCGCACCGCGGCGACGGCGAGCTGGCTCGTGCGCAACGAGAGCGCCGGACCGGCGAGCCGGTTCGCGAGGGGGGCCACGTCGTTGGCCGCGCCGGCCTCGTCGAGCGTGGCCCCGACGGCGGTGCGCACCTCGGCCATCTGGTCGGCCGTCAGTGCGGGGACCGCCTCGGTGGGTGTCGGGTCGGGGCTGGCGGTGGGCAGGGGCGAGGCGCAGCCTGCGAGCAGGATCGCTCCGGCGAGGGCACCTGCCACGGCGGCCGTACGGGTCGCTGAGCGGCGAGTCGTGCGCTTGCTCATCGGTCTCCTCCGGTCGAGTCGGGGGTCTGGGTCTGGTCGTCCTCGCCCGAGGTGGGCGGGGCGGCCTTCGTCTGGTTGAAGCCCCAGGCCTGGCGCCAGGCGTCGGCCCGGGCGGCCGAGCCGCCGTCTGCACCGGCCTGCGGCTCGGTCGTCGGGGCGGGCACGACGGGCTGGGCTGCGGTGGCGTTCTTCTGTCGGCCGGGCACGATCGGGATCTGCCCGGTCAGCCAACGGTTGCGGGGGCGCGTACGGGCCTCCTCCTGGGCGGCGTTCTCGGCCTCGAGGCGTTCCCGCTCGGCCCTCTCCCTCAGCTCGCGGCGCGTGAGCGAGGCGGTCGCACCGGTCTGTGCCAGGGGTTCGCGCCGAGCGGTGCTCGTGCCGTCTCCCGGCGCGGGGTCGTTCGCGGCAGGGCTCGTCGGCGTCGCCGCCGGAGCGGCGCGACCGTTCGTCCTCGTGCCGTTCTTGCCGTTCTTGTCCTTCGCGGTGCGCCCGGACGGCTTGCCGCCCTTCCTGCCGCTCAGGAACGAGATGACGCCGATCGCGAGCCCGGCCAGCAGCAGCAGCGTGCCGCCGGCGATCCCCGGCCACTGCCACGGGGTCGAGACCTCACGGGTCCAGGTCAGGGTCACGACGGGAGCGGCAGGGTCCTCCCCCGTGCCGGCGGCGAGCAGGCTCCAACGGCCCGGACGGTCGGACCAGCGCAGACTGACCTCGCCCGCGCCCGCCGACTCGGCGAACCACATGTCAGAACCGGCCGGGTCCGCACCGACCACGGGGGTCGCGGCGGCCGCCTCGTCCGTCGCGGTCTCACCCTCCGCCGGGACCTCACCCTCAGCGGGGACCTCACCTTCCGCGGGGGTCTCCTCGGCGGGGGGCGGCGCGGCGACCGACCGGGTCGAGAGCGTGTCCCAGTCGGCAAGGCCCGTGACGACCGTGTGCGCGTCCGTGCCGACCCATCCCTCGACGTCGACCTCACGGCCGATCACGAGGGTGACAGGCTTGTCGGCCGAGGTCTTCGCGGTGACGGTCACGTCGCCGGCGACCATGTCGAGGACGCCGGGCTCGGACACGACGAGCGGCGACGAGCCGTCGGCGGGGGTCGAGGCGACCACCGTCTCGCTCTCACGCCAGACCGTCGCCGAGGCGACCCCCGTGCCGATCCCCACCAGGCCGAGCACGATCAGGCCGGCGGCCAGGATTCGTTGAAGCACCGAGTTTTCCCTTCGTCATGGACAATCCACAATAGAGGCGAACGTGGGCCGGATTCGAAAGTTCGCCGGATGGCGACGATCGCCGCAGACTCTTCACGAACTCCTCGCGACACCCTGACGGTACCCATTCCGGGTATTCAGGACACAGCCGGGCCACGTATCCTGGTGGACGATCCACAGGTCGGGCTGCCGGTGACGCGCCGGCACTCATCCCCCGACACCCATGCTGGCGTGGACCAGCCCAAGGCGGAAGGTCGACCCGTGTCCGACGAACGCACACTGTTCCCCATCACCATGCGCGGCTACGACCGCATCATGGTGGAAGGCCAGCTGGCCAAGCTCGAGAAGGACCTCGAGGAATCCCGACACCGAGCGGAGGCCGCTGACGCACGGGCCGTGCAGCTCACGTCGGACCTCCAGGACGCCCAGCGCCAGCTCCGCGAGACCGACCGCCCGTCGTACGCCGGCCTGGGGTCCCGCATCGAGCAGCTCCTCCGCTCGGCCGAGGAGCAGTCCGCGGACATCCTGGCCCAGGCGAACGCCCAGGCGGTCGACATCATGTCCCGCGCGAAGGTCGCAGGCGGCCAGATCCGCTCGCGCGCCGAGAACGAGGTCGCCGAGCTCCTGTCGAACGCGCGCCGCGAGGCCGAGGAGATCCGGTCGACCGCCGCCGCGGAGACCGAGAGCACGCTGGTGGGCGCCCAGCGCCGTGCCGAGGAGTTCGTGGGCTCGGCCGAGCGTGAGGCCGCCCGCATCCAGAGCGCGCTGAACACCGAGGAGAGCGAGCGTCGCTCTAGCCTCGAGCGCGAGCTGGGCACGTTGCGCGCCCAGACGGAGCGCGAGACGACCGAGCTGCGTGTGGCGACCGAGCGCGAGACCGCGGAGCTGCGTGCCCGGGTGTCGGCCGAGACCGCCGCGATGCGCGAGGCCGCCGAGCGCGAGACGACCGAGCTGCGCGAGACGACGCGCCGCGAGGCCGAGCGTCAGGTCGCCGAGGCCAAGCGCGCGGCGTCCGAGGCCGCGAACGCCGTGACGTCGGAGATGGAGGAGCTGCGCGAGAAGGCGCGGACCACCCTCGCCGAGGCCGAGCTCGACATCGCCCGCCGGCGCGAGGAGGCCGAGCTGGAGAGCGCACAGCGCCACCAGGTCGCCAAGGAGGAGACCGAGAAGCTCGTCGCGACCGCCGAGGCGCACGCCTCGGACGCCGAGGCCCGCGTGGTCGCCGCGCTCGAGCAGGCCGAGAAGGTCCGCACCGAGTCCGACGAGTACGTCAAGGAGGTCATCGCGACCGCGCGCCACAACGCCGACCGCGTGGTCGCCGAGGCCCGCGAGTTCGCCGAGCAGACCGTCGGGGACGCCAAGGCGGAGGCTGAGCAGCAGCGCGCTGCCGCTCAGCGACAGCTCGAGGACCTCACGCGTCAGCACGAGTCGATCAACACGTACCTCGACGAGCTGCGCGGTCTCCTGGGCGACAGCGACGCCGGGGCGGCCAAGGCGAAGGCCGCCCCTCCCGCCGCGATCGCGGGCACGCCCGCCCAGCGGGCTCGTGCCGCGAACCTCATGACCGCGGAGTTCCCGCAGGTCGAGGCCGCGGAGCCCGAGGCCGAGTCGGCTCGCACGGCCGACGAGCCCGAGGCTCCCGCGCGGACCAAGGGCTGACGAGATGACGACCGACGGCGACGGCACGGGACGCACGGCTCCCGGGTCGTCGCCGTCGTCGCACCCGGAGGGGGTCGCGGGCACGGGCAGCGGTTCCGGCGCGCCGCCCGCCGGTACCGGTCGGCCCGACGACGTCGCCGCCTGGCGTGCCCAGCGCACCGAGGCCGCGGCGCACCAGGCGGCCGAGCTCGAACGGCGCCGCGCGCAGGAGTCCGCCGAGGCGGCGGTCCTCCTGCGCGAGTTCGTCGCCGAGGCCGGGCGTCGCGGCATCGCGCCCGTGCCGCTCCAGGCCCGGTCGTACGCGGGCGACGCGACGTACCGGACCCGCACCCTCGGCTGGTACCTGCGCAAGAACCGGACGCTCGCGGTCGGCACCGACGGCGCGTTCTACGTCCTCAGCGTTCCCGGCGGTCTCTCGGCCCGGCTGCGCGGCGCGGTCCTCACGCCCTCGGACCCCCCGCTCGTGCTCGGCAAGGGCGGCCGCGACGGCGAGTCGATCTCGCTCGCCGACGCCGTCGCGCTGGTCCTCGAGCGCGGCTGACCGGCGGCCGCGGCCGACCGACGCCGCCCGGCTCCCCCGACGTCACCCCCGGGCGGTCGCCCAGAGGTCCCCGAGCGCGTTCGCGACCGCTGCCGGTTCCTCGACCGCGCTCATGTGACCGGCGGACTGCACCAGGACGAGCGAGGTGCCGCGCGCGGCGTCGACCATGTGCTCGGCCGCCTCGACGGGCGTCAGGGTGTCCTCCTCGCCCACGACTACCGTGATCGGGCCCGCGAAGCGGGCCAGGACCTCGGTGCGGTCCGGGCGGGCGGCCATGGCGCGCTGGGCCCACGCGACGCCGTCGGGCCGCTGGGAACGGATCCACTCCTCGAGGCGAGCCGTCAGCGCGGGGCGCGCGACCTTGCTCGTCGCCCCGAGGAGCGCGCCCGGCATGCCGAGCACGGCGTCGACGGTGGCGCTGCTCGTGACGGCCTCGGCGATGCGCAGGCGGTTGGCGCGCGCCTCGTCGCTGTCCGCGGTGGACTTGGTGTCCACGAGGCCCAGCGCGACCGTGAAGTCCGGGTGCCTCTCGGCGGCCGCGAGAGCGACGTACCCGCCCATCGACATGCCGACGACGACCGCGCGCTCGACGCCCGCTGCTCGCGCCGCAGCGACCACGCCGTCCGCGGCGGTCTCGATCGAGGCGGGCTCAGCGCCGAGCGGGCTCTGGCCCGCGCCGGGGAGGTCGACCGCGAGGACGGTGGCACCCTCCGGCAGGGCGGCGGCGACGTCGAGCCACATGCGGTGGTCGAACGGGAAGCCGTGCACGAGGAGCACGGGCAGGCCGTGCCCGTGGCGCAGGGTGTGGAGAGCGAGGCGTCGGTCGGTCGTGGTCATGGTTCCTGTCCCGTCGTCGGTGGCTGGACGTGCGCACGGCTGGCGTCGTAGGAGGCCTGGTCGGAGGTCTCGGTGTCCGTCCCGGTCTCGGTCGCCGCGTCCCACGTCGTGGGCAGCGGCACGGGGAACCCGGGCAGCACGTGCGCGACGATCTCGTCGAGCACGCGACGGACCGACGGCTCCCCGACCCACAGGTGCTTGGCTCCCTCGACGGCGATGACCTCGGCCTGGGGCACGCGAGCGAACCGGCGGCGCGCCTCGTCGGGACGCAGGTAGTCGTCGAGCTCGGGAACCAGGACCACGAGCGGCTTGCCGAACGCGGCCCACCGGTCCAGGTCCTCGTCGGTCGCACGGTGCAGGGGCGGGGAGAGCAGGATCGCGCCCTCGATGCCCGGGTCGGTGCCGTGCTTGAGCGCGATCTCGGTCCCGAACGACCACCCCACGAGCCACCGGTTCGGCAGGTCGTGGAACTCGGCGAGCTCGATCGCGGCGGCGACGTCGAAGCGCTCGGCCTCGCCGCCGTCGAACGCGCCCTCGCTCGTCCCGCGCGGCGACGACGTGCCGCGCGTGTTGAAGCGCAGCACCGCGAGGTCTGCGAGCGCCGGCAGGCGCCACGCCGCCTTGCGGTAGACGTGGGAGTCCATGTAGCCGCCGTGCGTGGGCAGCGGGTGCAGCGTGATCAGCGTGCCCGACGGCGCCGCGTGCGCTGGGAGCGCGAGCTCGCCCACGAGGGTCAGGCCGTCCGCGGTGTGCAGCTCGACGTCCTCGCGGCGGGCCGGCAGGACCGTGAGCGAACGGATCGGGGCGCCGTGCTCGGCCGGCTTTCCCTCGGGGGCCGTGGGCACCGCGGGGGGCGCCTGCTGCTCGGGCTGCACGGCGGCGACCGGAGCCGCGGACCGGTCTGCGGCCTGTGCGGCGGGCTCGTCGGGGCGGTCGGACGCGGGGTCGGGACGGTGCGCGTTCATCACGACCGAGCCTAGCCCGCGGTTCCGCGAGCGCAGGTCAGCGCCGTCGTTCGCGCGCCGCCCAGCATCCCGAGTGCCAGTGTCGGCGGTCCTCGAGGGCCGAGGCCGCGCCGAACATCGAGTCGTTGGCCCACGCGACCACGTGGCTCGTGCCCGCCGGGATGGTCTGACGGCAGCCGGGGCACACGTAGGACTTGTCCCCCGAGCGCACGGTGCGGACCGACCACTCGCCGTCGGACCCCGACTCGGAACGCAGCCCGCCGAGGGCACGCCCCAGGTCGAGGGGGGCGGGCTCTGCTCCCCAGGGGCGACGACGGGAGGGACGCTTCGACGGCATCCGTCCATTGTCCCTGCTGCGGTCCTCTCCCAGCGGCCTCCCAGAGAGTGCGGCTAGAGTGACCTGGCCTGCAACCCGTGCCCGGCACCGTGTTCACTCCCGGTCGTGCGCGGAGACCCCCGACCAAAGGATCCTTGTGAAGCTCCGTACCTCTCGCGGCCTCGTCGCGATCGCCCTGGGGACCGCCCTGGTCCTCTCCGGCTGCGCCAGCGGCAACGACGGTGGCGCCAGCCCCTCGCCCAGCGAGTCGGCCGCCAGCGACGTCCCGACGCCCTCCGCGGAGGACGTCGCGGCGCTCGAGGCCGTGACGGTCACGGGCGAGGCCGGCGCCGAGCCCACCGTGGAGTTCGAGAAGCCGTTCACGGTCTCGGCCGCGGTCGCCCGCTCCCTGAGCGACGGAGACGGTGACACGATCACCAAGGGCCAGCAGATTTCCATGCAGTCGGTCGCCTTCCTGGGCACCGACGGCAGCAAGGCGGGGTCCACGTGGGAGAAGGGTAGCCCTGAGCCGCTCCTGCTGTCGGACGACATCTACCCGCAGCTCCTCGACGTCGTCGTGGGCAAGAAGGTCGGCACCCGCTTCCTCTTCGCCGGCCCGACCGGCGACGGTTCGCAGACGCTCCTGACCGTCGGTGAGATCGTCGACACGAAGGACGTGCCGACCCGGGCCGAGGGCGAGGCCGTGACCCCGGCCGAGGGCCTGCCCGTCGTCACGCTCGACGACTCGGGCAAGCCGAGCATCGACATCCCCGAGGGTTACGCGGCCCCGACCGAGCTGGTCACCCAGACCCTGATCAAGGGCGACGGCCCCGAGGTCACGGCCGACAGCACGATCACGGCGCACTACACGGGCTGGACGCTCGACGGCAAGGTCTTCGACTCCTCGTGGGAGAACGGCACGCCCATGACGATCCCGCTCTCGAACCTCATCGAGGGCTGGAAGCAGGGGCTCACCGGACAGACCGTCGGCAGCCAGGTGCTCCTGGTCGTTCCCGCGTCGCTCGCCTACGGCGAGGCGGCGAGCGACAGCAACCCGCTGGGTGGCCAGACGCTGGTCTTCGTGCTCGACGTCCTCGACGCCTCCTGACCAGGACGTCCTCCTGACGGCCCAGCCGTCGGAGCACCGAAGGGCCGCCTCCCGTCCGCGGGAGGCGGCCCTTCTCGTGTGCTGGACCGCGCCGTCCTGCGCGCGGCCCTCGGCAGGCCGCCCCCCAGGAACAGCACCTAGGCTCTGCCCATGAGCACAGAGCGCGAAGTCATGACGTGGGAGCTGTTCGGCACCGCGTCCAGGCAGCTGGCCGAGCAGGTGGTGGCCGGCGGCTTCCTGCCCGACGTCGTCGTCGCGATCGCCCGCGGCGGGCTCCTGCCCGGTGGGGCCGTGGCCTACGCGCTGGGGACCAAGGGTGTGGGGACCCTCAACGTCGAGTTCTACACGGACATCGGCCAGACGCTCGCCGACCCGCGCGTCCTGCCCCCGCTCATGGACACGTCCGAGCTCCCGGGGTCCAAGGTCCTCGTGGTCGACGACGTCGCGGACTCGGGCCGCACGCTCGCCCTGGTCATGGACATGCTCGCCGAGCACGGCACCGAGGCCCGCTCCGCGGTGCTCTACACCAAGCCGCGCACGATCATCCAGCCGGACTTCGCCTGGAAGGAGACCGACCTGTGGATCACGTTCCCGTGGTCGGCCGAGCCTCCTGTGGAGGGTGCGATGTCGAGGCCGAACGACTGACCGTCCTTGGACGCGCGACGACGCCCCGCCGCTCCTTCGAGGAGCAGCGGGGCGTCGGTCGTGGTCGGCGCTCGGGCGTGGCGCCGGGCCGGGCCGGGATCAGAAGTCCCAGTCGTCGTCCTCGGTGTTGACGGCCTTGCCGATCACGTAGGACGAGCCCGAGCCGGAGAAGAAGTCGTGGTTCTCGTCGGCGTTCGGGGACAGCGCGGACAGGATCGCCGGGTTGACGTCGGTCTCGTCCTTGGGGAACAGCGCCTCGTAGCCCAGGTTCATGAGGGCCTTGTTCGCGTTGTAGCGCAGGAACTTCTTGACGTCCTCGGTCAGCCCGACGCCGTCGTAGAGGTCGGCGGTGTACTGGACCTCGTTCTCGTAGAGCTCGAAGAGGAGCTCGTACGTGTACGCCTTCATCTCGTCGCGCTCCTCGGGGCTGAGCTTCTCGAGCCCCTTCTGGAACTTGTAGCCGATGTAGTACCCGTGCACGGCCTCGTCGCGGATGATGAGGCGGATCAGGTCAGCGGTGTTCGTGAGCTTGGCCCGGCTCGACCAGTACATCGGGAGGTAGAAGCCCGAGTAGAACAGGAAGGACTCGAGGAGCGTGCTCGCGACCTTGCGCTTGAGCGGCGAGTCGCCCTTGTAGTACTCCATGACGATCTCGGCCTTGCGCTGGAGGTTGGGGTTCTCCTCCGACCAGCGGAACGCCTCGTCGATCTCGCGCGTCGAGCACAGCGTCGAGAAGATCGACGAGTAGCTCTTGGCGTGCACGGACTCCATGAAGGCGATGTTGGTGTACACGGCCTCCTCGTGCGGGGTGATCGCGTCAGGGATGAGCGACACGGCCCCCACGGTCCCCTGGATGGTGTCCAGGAGCGTGAGGCCGGTGAAGACGCGCATGGTCAGCGTCTTCTCCTCCTCGGTGAGCGTGGCCCAGCTCTGGATGTCGTTCGAGACCGGGACCTTCTCGGGGAGCCAGAAGTTCCCGACGAGCCGGTCCCAGACCTCGGCGTCCTTGTCGTCCTCGAGACGGTTCCAGTTGATCGCGGACACGCGATCGATGAGCTTGAGCTTCCCAGTGGGTGACATGTCGTTCTTCTTCTTTCTCAGCACGGTGCCAGCGACGAGACGAGAGGTCCTGCGGGCGGCGGGAGCGGGAGGGGCGCCGGTCGTGGTCGGGCCTGGCGGGGGCCGCGAGGCACGAGCGGCCCGGGCAGACCGGCACCCCTCCCGTGGGCGTCGCCCTCAGGCGACGAGGACGATCACAGCATGCAGGAGACGCAACCCTCGACCTCGGTGCCCTCGAGCGCGAGCTGACGCAGGCGGATGTAGTACAGGGTCTTGATGCCCTTGCGCCAGGCGTAGATCTGCGCACGGTTGACGTCGCGCGTGGTCGCGGTGTCCTTGAAGAACAGCGTGAGGCTCAGGCCCTGGTCCACGTGCTGCGTCGCCGCGGCATACGTGTCGATGATCTTCTCGTAGCCGATCTCGTACGCGTCCTGGTAGTACTCCAGGTTGTCGTTCGTGAGGTAGGGCGCCGGGTAGTAGACGCGCCCGATCTTGCCCTCCTTGCGGATCTCGATCTTCGAGGCGACCGGGTGGATCGACGACGTCGAGTTGTTGATGTAGGAGATCGAACCGGTCGGCGGGACGGCCTGGAGGTTCTGGTTGTAGATGCCGTGCTCCTTGACGGACGCGGCGAGCGCCTTCCAGTCCTCCTGCGTGGGGATGTGCACGCCGGCGTTCTCGAACAGCTCCTTGACGCGCGGCGTCGCGGGCTCCCACACCTGGGTCGTGTACTTCTCGAAGTACTCGCCCGAGGCGTACGTCGAGTCCTCGAACCCGCCGAACGCGCGACCCCGCTCGATCGCGAGACGGTTGCTCGCGGCGATCGCGTGGTAGGCCACGGTGTAGAAGTAGATGTTCGTGAAGTCGATGCCCTCTTCGGAGCCGTAGAACACGCGCTCACGAGCGAGGTAGCCGTGCAGGTTCATCTGCCCGAGGCCGATCGCGTGGCCCGACTCGTTGGCGCGCTTGATCGACGGGACGGACTCGATGCTCGTCTGGTCGGACACGGCCGTCAGGGCGCGGATCGCGGTGTCGATGGTCTTGGCGAAGTCCGGCGAGTCCATCGTCTTGGCGATGTTGAGCGAGCCCAGGTTGCACGAGATGTCGCGGCCGACGTGGTCGTACGACAGGTCCTCGTTGTACGTCGAGGGCGTCGAGACCTGGAGGATCTCGGAGCACAGGTTCGAGTGGGTGATGCGGCCCTTGATCGGGTTCGCCTTGTTCACCGTGTCCTCGAACATGACGTACGGGTAGCCGGACTCGAACTGGAGCTCGGCGAGGGTCTGGAAGAACTCGCGCGCCTTGATCTTGGTCTTGCGGATGCGTGCGTCGTCGACCATCTCGTCGTACTTCTCGGTGACCGAGATGTCCGCGAAGGGCTTGCCGTAGACGCGCTCGACGTCGTACGGCGAGAAGAGGTACATGTCCTCGTTCTTCTTCGCCAGGTCGAACGTGATGTCGGGGATGACCACACCGAGCGAGAGCGTCTTGATGCGGATCTTCTCGTCGGCGTTCTCACGCTTGGTGTCGAGGAATCGCATGATGTCGGGGTGGTGCGCGTGCAGGTAGACGGCACCGGCACCCTGGCGGGCCCCGAGCTGGTTCGCGTAGGAGAAGGAGTCCTCGAGGAGCTTCATCACGGGGATGACGCCCGAGGACTGGTTCTCGATGTGCTTGATCGGGGCGCCGTGCTCGCGGATGTTGCTCAGGAGCAGGGCGACGCCGCCGCCACGCTTGGAGAGCTGGAGCGCGGAGTTGATGCCGCGCGCGATGGACTCCATGTTGTCCTCGATGCGCAGCAGGAAGCAGGAGACGGGCTCGCCGCGCTGCGCCTTGCCGATGTTGAGGAACGTCGGGGTCGCGGGCTGGAAGCGGCCGGCGACGATCTCCTCGACGATGTCGAGCGCCGTCTGCTCGTTGCCGTCCGCGAGGCCGAGCGCGACCATGGACACGCGGTCCTCGAAGCGCTCGAGGTACCGCTTCCCGTCGAACGTCTTGAGCGTGTACGAGGTGTAGTACTTGAACGCACCGAGGAACGTGTCGAAGCGGAACTTCTTGGAGTACGCGAACTCGAAGAGCGACTTGACGAAGGCGCGGTCGTACTTCGCGAGGACAGCGGGGTCGTAGTACTTGTTCTCGACCAGGTAGTCGAGCTTCTCCTCGAGGCTGTGGAAGAAGACCGTGTTCTGGTTCACGTGCTGCAGGAAGTACTGGCGCGCAGCCTGGCGGTCCTTGTCGAACTGGATCTCGCCGTCGGGGCCGTACAGGTTGAGCATCGCGTTGAGTGCGTGGTAGTCGAGCTCGACTCCCGCAGCCACCGTGCTCACGCTGGAATCCGTGACTGTCGTTGCCAAAATCGTCCCAATCCGTCGCGGACGCGCTCGACGTCCTCGGCTGTTCCAAGAAGCTCGAAGGCGTACAGGTAGGGCACCTGGCACTTCGAGGAGATGATGTCGCCGGCGATGCAGTAGGCAGCGCCGAAGTTGGTGTTGCCCGCAGCGATCACGCCGCGGATCAACGACCGGTTGTGTGCGTCGTTCAAGAACCTGATGACCTGGCGGGGCACTGCCCCGCCCTCGTTGCCGCCGCCGTACGTCGGGATCATCAGGACGTACGGCTCGTCGACCCGCAGGAACTCGTCCTTGGGTCGCAGCGGGATGCGGTGGACCGACTGGCCGCGGTCCTCGAGGCCCAGCCTCTGGACGAACCGGTGCGTGGTGTCCGAGACGCTGGAGAAGTAGACGAGCGATCCCATGTCACACCTCGCAGCGGGGACCGGAGGGACGAGCTGCTCAGGCGACGGGAGCGACCTTCGCCGCAAGAGCGTTGATCTGGTCGGGGCGGAAGCCCGACCAGTGGTCGTCGCCCGCGATGACGACGGGTGCCTGCAGGTAGCCGAGGCCGCGAACCAGCTCGAGCGCCTCGGCGTCCTGGCTGATGTCCACGACCGAGTACTCGATGCCCTTCTTGTCGAGGGCGCGGTAGGTCGCGTCGCACTGAACGCAAGCCGGCTTGCTGTAGACCGTGATGCTCATCTGGTCAGTCTCCTCGTGTAGGGGATCGGTCTTCCACGGGTCTCGGGCCGACTCCGCGAAGGGTCCTGACCTCGAAGAACACTGGTGGAACTACGATCGTGTGATGTGCCCGAGGAGATGGTGCGCTCCCTGGTGCTGACCACTATACCTAGTGGGCGGGCTCCGCGCTCGGCACTAGATGTCGTGGTCGGGTGATCCTGGTCGCCTCATCCTCGGGGCCTCTCGGAGTGTGCTACAAGCACGGATCCATCCTCCCAGGAGGCACTGACAAGACCTGCCGGGCGCCGTCGTCCACCGCTCGTCCGCACGTCGATCCGCAGGCTCTTGCGGCCCCGGTGACTTCTCCACAGGCTGTGGAGGATCGTCGTCCACACGCTGTGGGGAGTCGACCCGCCCTCGTCGACAGGTCACGAGACCCGACGAAGGACAGCGTCGAGGGCGGACGAGGACGTCGCGAAGCGGACAAGCCGGGCAGAAATTTCTCAGGCGTGTCGTGTCGACTCGGCGTGTCGCGCGGTTCCGGTCGGGCTGCGACAAAGATCACCGGTTCCCCGTCGTGCGCCGTCCGGGCGCACGGCGCACGACGTCCGGGCCGCCCCCTCGGGAGGCCCGGACGTCGCAGTCGGGACGTCCCGCCGGGGTCAGACCTCGTCGACCGCGGGCAGCACCGAGGACGACGCGAGCCGGCGGTACCAGTGGGCCGAGTCCTTCCAGGTCCGCTCGAGCGTGTCGTAGTCGACACGGATGATCCCGAACCGACGGTCGTAGCCGTAGCCCCACTCGAAGTTGTCGAGCAGCGACCACGCGAAGTACCCGCGCACGTCGGCGCCGGCGTCGATCGCGGCCCCGACGGCGTCGACGTGGTCGTGGAGGTAGGCGACGCGCCGGTCGTCGTGCACCCGGGCGTGCCCCTGTGCGTCGACCGTCACCTCGTCGTCGAAGGCCGCGCCGTTCTCGGTGACCATGAGCGGCTGGTCGGGGTAGGTCCGGTGCACCGAGACCAGCAGCTCGGCTATGCCCGAGGGCTCGATGTTCCAGCCCATCGCGGTGTAGGGGCCGGGCTGCTGGACGAACTCGACGTCGTCGACCCCGATCCACGGGCTGTGGCTCGACGCGCCGTGACCGTCGCTCTCCGAGCGCTCGCCGTCCCCGGAGAAGTGCCGGACGCGCACGGTCGAGTAGTAGTTGACGCCGAGGATCGACAGCGGCTGGCGCACGAGCTCCAGGTCGCCGTCCTGGACGAACGACCAGTCGCTCACGTGCGCGGTGTCCGCGAGCAGGTCCGCGGGGTAGGCGCCGTCGAGCAGCGGGCCGAGGAACGCCCGGTTGGCGAGCGCGTCGATCTTCCGCACGGCGTCGAGGTCGGCGTCCGAGGTGGGGTCGTCGGGCCGGATGACGTGCAGGTTGAGGGTCACCGAGGTCTTGGCGTCCTCTCCCAGCTCGTCGCGGATCGCACGGCACGCGAGCCCGTGGGCGAGGTTGAGGTGGTGCACGGCCGCGAGCGCCGCGACGGGCTCGGTGCGGCCGGGGGCGTGCACGCCCGAGCCGTAGCCGAGGTACGCCGAGCACCAGGGCTCGTTGAGCGTGGTCCACACGTCGACACGGTCGCCGAGCTCGCGGGCCATGCGGCGCGCGTACTCCGCGAACGCGTGGGCGGTCTCGCGGTTCGCCCAGCCGCCGCGGTCCTCGAGCTCCTGCGGGAGGTCCCAGTGGTAGAGGGTCACGACGGGCTTGACGCCCGCCTCGAGGAGCGCGTCGACCAGGCGCGAGTAGAAGGCGATGCCCTCGGGGTTGAACTCGCCCGAGCCACCGGGCTGGACGCGGGACCAGGAGATCGAGAACCGGTAGGCGCCGAGCCCGAGGTCCTTGATGTGCTGCACGTCCTCGGCCCACCGGTGGTAGTGGTCGTCGGCGACGTCCCCGGTGTCGCCGTTCAGGGTGCGGCCGGGGGTGTGGGAGTAGGTGTCCCAGATGGAGGGTCCGCGGCCGTCCTCGGCGGCGGCGCCCTCGATCTGGTAGGCGGCGGTGGCCGATCCCCAGAGGAAGTCGGTCGGGAAGGTGCGCGGTGCGGGGGGCTGCGCTGCGGACGGTGCGGGGTCGGCGTCCTGCCGGGTGGCGACGGTGCTCACGGTGTTCCTTCGGTCGGTCGTCGGTGGATGGTCTGACTCAGGCGTGGAAGCGCTCTCACGTATCGATTCGATCAGCGTACCCACGCGGCCGGGCGACGTCGAGGGCGAGAGGTGAGCGGCGTCGTCGGGCAGGAGGACTCCCCCGCCCGACGACGCCGCTCACCCCCCCCCCCCCGTGCGTTCCCCCGCCGCGTGGCGTGGGGCGAGCGTCAGACGGACAGCTCGACGCTGCCCACGCCCTGCCCCCGGACCACCCGCTCGCCGAGCTGCACGGCCCACGGCGCGCGGGCGTCGTGGGAGGTGACCGTGATCCGCGACCCCTCGCGCACGGTGCGGAAGGTCGTGGCCGTGCCCGTCTCGGACGGGACCGTGGTCGTCGAGTCGTGACCGTCGGGCAGCTCGAACAGGCGCAGGGTCACGCCGTCGGCCCACTCGTAGTCGGGCCGGTCGGTGCGCGCGCCGACCGGAAGCACCGTGCCCGGGCGGACCAGGAGCGGCAGCGAGTCGAAGCCGTGCCGCTCCGACACCCACCGTGGTCCCGAGACCGTGGTCCCGTCGAGCAGGTTCGTCCAGCGACCCTCCGGGACGTAGTACTCGACGTCGCCCTCGGCCGTGAAGACCGGCGCCACGAGCAGCGAGCCGCCCAGCATGTACTGGGTGTCGACCCCGAAGCCCCCGCGGTCACCCGGGAACTCGAGCACCATGGGCCGCATCATCGAGATCCCGTCCCGGTGCGCCTCCTCCGCGACCCCCGCCAGGTACGGCATGAGCGAGAGCTTGAGCCGCGTGAACCGCCGGGTGACGTCGACCGCCTCCTCGTCGAACGCCCACGGCACGCGCACCGAGTCCGAGCCGTGCAGCCGGCTGTGCGAGGACAGGAGCCCGAACGCGAGCCACCGCTTGAAGACCCCCGGGTCCGGGACCCCTTCGAAGCCCCCGATGTCGTGGCTCCAGTACCCGAAGCCGGACATCGCGAGCGACAGCCCGCCGCGCAGCGACTCGGCCATCGACGCGTACGTCGAGTCGCAGTCACCGCCCCAGTGCACCGGGAGCTGCTGACCGCCCGCGGTCGCCGACCGCGCGAACAGGACCGCGTCCCCCTCGCCGCGCTCGCGCTCGAGGAGCCGGAAGACCGCCTCGTTGTAGAGCTGCGCGTAGTAGTTGTGCATCTTGGCCGGGTCCGACCCGTCCGACCACACCACGTCGTCGACCGGGATGCGCTCCCCGAAGTCGGTCTTGAAGCAGTCGACCCCCTGGTCCAGCAGGCCCTTGAGCTTGCCCAGGTACCACTCGGTCGCCTCGGGGTTCGTGAAGTCGACCAGACCCATGCCCGCCTGCCACTTGTCCCACTGCCACACGCCGCCGTCGGTCGTGCGCAGCAGGAACCCGGCCTCGCGCGCCTCCTCGAAAAGCGGCGAGCGCTGCGCGACGTACGGGTTGATCCACACGCAGATCTTGAGGCCCTTGTCCTTGAGCCGGCTCAGCATGCCCTCGGGGTCGGGGAACGTGCGGGGGTCCCACTCGAAGTCGACCCACTGGTACTCGCGCATCCAGAAGCAGTCGAAGTGGAAGACGGACAGCGGCAGGTCCCGCTCGGCCATCCCGTCGATGAACCCGCTCACGGTCTGCTCGTCGTAGCTCGTCGTGAACGACGTCGTGAGCCACAGCCCGAACGACCAGCCCGGGACGCGCGCGGGGCGCCCCGTCAGCGCGGTGTACCGCGTCAGGACCTCCTTGGGCGTGGGCCCCGCGACCAGGTAGTACTGGAGCGCCTGCCCCTCGACCGAGAACTGGGCACGCGTGTTGATCTCGGAGGCCACCTCGAACGACACGAGCTCCGGGTGGTCGACGAACACGCCGTACCCGCGGCTGCTCACGTAGAACGGCACGTTCTTGTACGCCTGCTCGCTCGACGTCCCGCTGTCGGCGTTCCAGACGTCGACCGCCTGCCCGTTCTTGACGAACGGCCCGAACCGCTCCCCCAGCCCGTACAGCTGCTCGCCCGGCGCGAGGCTCAGCTGCTCGTGCACGAAGTGCGAACCCCCGTGCGCGGCATCGGCCTGGACCGCGCCCACGGCCTTGTGCAGGCTCGACGTCACGACCTGCCCGTCCTGCTCGACGTCGACGCGCCAGCCGCCGTCGCGGTGCACCCGCACCGCGAGCGGCCCCGAGCGCAGCACGCCCGCGGCGGCGTCGACCGAGATCTCGGGCCGGAAGCCCTCCTCGCGGCGGAGCTCGAAGTGCGGACCGCGCCGCACCCCGCCGCTCAGGTGCTCGATCCGCACGCCGATCACCCCCGGCGCAGGCGACGAGTAGGTGACCGTCAGGAGCGGCCGGTTGAGCGTGTCGCCGCGCCGCCGGATCACGGCCGTCGGGGCGTACACCGTCATGGTGCCCGCCGCGGGGTCGGCGCGGACGTCGTCGACCTGGGCCGGGTGGAGCGGCGAGAAGCCGTCACGGACCTGCCAGTAGCCGTCGGTGAACTTCATGGGTGCTCGGTTCCTTCGGGGTAGGTGCGGTCACTTCACGGCGCCGGCCGTGACGCCTCGCGTCAGGGTGCGCTGGAAGATCAGGAAGAAGATGACTGCGGGGACGAGCGAGACCAGCGCGCCCGCGTTGGTCGTCGTGGCGTCCATCATCCGGTCGCCCTGGAGCGAGGCCAGCGCGATCGGGATCGTCTGCGTCGCGTTGGTCGTCAGCATGACCAGCGGGATGAAGAACTCGTTCCAGGTCCAGATGAAGAAGAAGATCATCAGGACCGAGAGCGTCGGGCGCACGACCGGGAAGACGATCTTCCACAGGATCTGCCAGCGAGTGGCGCCGTCGAGCGCCGCGGCCTCGAGCAGCGCGGGCGGGAACGTGCCGAGCACCGACGACAGGAGGTACGTGCCGAACGCCGACTGGATGACCGTGAAGATGATGATCACGGACCACTGGGAGTTCGACAGGCCGACCTGCTGCGCCATGGTGAACAGCGGGTAGACCAGGGCCTCCTGCGGCAGCATGTTAGCGAGCAGGAACAGCATGATGATCCACAGGCGACCCTTGACCCTCCCGACGCCGATCGCGTAGGCGTTGAGCAGCGAGAGCAGCGTGCCCCCGATCGCCACGGCGGCCGAGATCCAGATCGAGTTGAGCAGCTTCTGCGGGAAGTCGACCCGCTCCCAGAACGCCACCACGCCGTCGAAGTACAGGTGCGTCGGCCAGCTCAGCGGCCCGTCCTGCGAGTACTCCGCGGGCGACTTGAACGCGTTGAGGAGCATGATGACGAACGGGGCGAGCATCAGGAGCGCGAACAGGGCGGCCGCGGCGAGCACGAACCATCGCCCGAGCCCCCGCCGGTGCCGCTGGTCGGGCCGGGTGGCCCGCAGGACCTGGTCCCCGGTGGACTTCTCGACGGACGGGGACAACGTGTCGGTGGCCATCAGCGGCCTCCTTCTTCACGGCGCTCGGCGCGGGACTGCAGGGCGAGGATGACGAGGGCGACCACGACGATCACCAGGGTCAGGACGGTTGCCACGGCAGCGCCGTAGCCGACCTTCGACTTGTCGAAGAAGTTGAGGTACGAGTAGTAGCTGGGCACGAGCGTCGAGCTCTCGGGGCCGCCACGGGTCAGCACGTAGATCGGGCCGAAGACCTTGAGCGCCGCGACCGTGCAGGTCAGGACCACCACGAACGTCT
The DNA here is from genome assembly GCF_056158145.1 of Oerskovia sp. PE-21s. Classification (NCBI taxonomy): domain Bacteria; kingdom Bacillati; phylum Actinomycetota; class Actinomycetes; order Micrococcales; family Cellulomonadaceae; genus Oerskovia; species Oerskovia sp. PE-21s. Next base: position 611,887 of record NZ_JBUXJM010000001.1, on the reverse strand, counting down.
CGGGGCGGATCTGCGGCATCGTGATCGCGCCGAACCGGCGCCACCAACCCGCGCCGTCGAGCTCGGCCGCCTCGTACAGCTCGGGGTCGACCCGCTGGAGCGCCGACATGAAGATCACGACCGGGTAGCCGATCTGGACCCAGACCAGGACGGCCATGACCGTGGGCAGCGCCGTGGTCGTGGACCCGAGCCAGTTGGGCGGGTTCTCGAACCCGATCGAGCGCAGGACCACGTTGAGCGCGCCGGTCTGGGAGTTGAGGATCCAGTTCCACAGCACGCCCGCGACCGCGACCGGCAGGATCTGCGGCAGGTAGTAGGTGGCGCGCAGGAAGGCCGCGACGCCGCCGCCGAACCGGCGGCCGAGGTAGTCGAACAGGACGGCCGCCAGCACGAGCCCGATGATCGTCGGGACCACGACCATCGCGAGGATCATCGCGACCGAGTTCCGGAACGAGGTCCAGAACTGCTCGTCGGCCATCAGGGCGGCGTAGTTGTCGAGCCCCACGAACTTCTTCGGGGCCATGCCGCCCTTCCACTTGAAGAGGCTGTAGTACACGTTCGTGGCGAACGGGATCAGGATGACCACCGTGAAGGCGACCGCTCCCGGGATCAGATAGGGCAGGTAGCCCACCCAGCGGGGTCTGCTGCGCCGCGAGCGCGCGGCCCGTGCTCGCTCGACCGTCGGGGTCGGCGTCTTGACAGTGCTCATGGTCTTTCCTCGTCGTCGGAGTCCTCGGCCCCGGTGGGCGGACGGTCGCCCGCCCACCGGGTTCCCTGCGCTGCGGCTCAGCCCTCGAGCAGGTCCGTCTTGCCCTCCTCGTACGGGCCGGACAGGCCGTCGAGGACCTCGGCAGGAGTCTTGGACTTGTTGACGAGCGACTGGAGCTGGCTCACGAGCACGTCGTAGTAGCCCGCGACGGGCCAGTCGGGGTAGAACGCGAGGCCGTCGGCGGCCAGGATGTCGTTGAAGTTCTGGGTGAGGGCCTTGGTGCGCTCGTCCGTGATGGCCGAGACGTCACCCGCGACGGGGAGCCCGCCGGCCTCGCCCAGGATGTTCTGCACCTCGGGACGCAGCGTGATGTCGATGAACTCCTCGGCGAGGGACTTCGAGTCGGCGTTGGTCGGGACGACCCACAGGTTGCCCGACGAGCCCACCTGCAGCGTGTTGCCCGGGAAGTTGAACTGGCCCCAGTCGGCGTCCATCTCGTCGACGATGCGCCCGAACCACCACGAGCCGGAGACCATCATCGGGTAGGTGCCGTTGATGAACGAGACGCCCATGTCCTCGGCCGTGAGAGCGGCGGAGTCGGAGGCGATGTAGCCCTTGTCGATCCAGTCGGCGAGGGTCTCGGTGGCCTCGGTCATCTCCGGGCCCTGGAAGTCGACGTCACCGTCGAACAGCTGGTAGGCGTCGACGAAGTCCTGGTCGGCGTTCGCGAGGACGAGCTCGTACCAGAGCTGGCCGAGCGGGTACTCGGCGCCGGCCTCGGCGAGCGGCGTGACACCGGCGGCCTGGAAGGTCGCCATCGCGGTCTCGAGCTCGGCGAGCGTGGTCGGGACCTGGACGCCGTACTGCGCGAACATGTCCTTGTTGTAGTAGACGCCCACGAACTCGCCGTAGTTCGGCACGCCGTACCACTCGCCCGAGCCCATGAGGCCGTTCTCGTCGTAGGTCGCGGTGGTCTGGAGCGACCCGCTGAGCTTGGTGTCCCAGCCACGCTCCTCGGCCGCGTCGGTCAGGGGCGTCAGCAGGCCCTGCGACGCGAGCTGGCCTGCGGTCGCGTTCCCCTTGTTGTACTCCATGACGTCGGGAACGTCGTCGCCGGTCAGCACGATCTTCGCGTTCTTCTGGATCTGCTCGAACGTCTGCTTCTGGACGTCGACCGTGACGTCGGGGTTCTCGTCTTCGAAGATCTCGATCGCCTTGGCCCAGGCCTGGCCCATGGCCGACGTCTCCGACTCGTAGTGCCAGATCGTGAGGGTCTTGTCGTCGGAGTCCCCTCCGCCGCTCCCTCCTCCCGCGCAGCCCGCCAGGGCGAGTGGGAGCGCTACCAGGGCAGCGACAAGAGGCTTCCGTGTACGCAACATGACTCTCTCCTCATCATTGAGCGTCGGCGCCAGCGCCGATCGTCTGGTCCTGCACCGGCCAGGCCGGCGGACGTGCACCGGCAGACCGCCGGTCGTGACCCCGGCACCTCGGGATCGAAGCCGGGGTCGGGGGTCGAGCACCCGGGGTCAGTTCCCCCGGACAGGGGCGGGGCCGACGCTCGCGCCGGCCTCGAGGTCGCACGTGACGAGGACGGGCGCGTGCGACCTGCCCGCGTCGTCGATCCGTGCGACCAGGGACTGCACACCGAGCCGCCCGAGCGCTGCGCCCGGTGCGTGCATGGTGGTCAAGGGGGGCGTGCTCATCGCGCCGACGCCGGGCGAGCTGACGATGCCGAGCACCGAGACGTCGGCGGGGACCGCGAGCCCGCGCGCCTGCAGGCCCGACATGACCCCGAACGTCGCGATCTCGTTCATCGTGACGAGCGCGGTGAGCGACGGGTCCTGCTCGAGCAGCTCGCCGACCGCGGCGCGTCCGGCCTCGGCCGTCTCGTCGCACAGGAGGCTGCGCCCCGCGAGCCCGCGGCGCGCCATGGCCGCGGCGAACCCCTCGTCCGCACGCAGGGTCGGGCCGTAGCCCGCCGCGGCACTCTCGGCCGAGTGGTTGATGAACGCGATCCGACGGTGGCCCAGCGCGAACAGGTGGTCGACGGCCGCCTCGGTCGTCGCGGCGAAGTCGATGTCGACGTACGGACGCCCCTCGAGCTCCCGGGTGCGACCGATCATCGTGTAGGGCACGCCTGCCTCGTGGAGCACCTCGACGCGGGGGTCGTCGAGCCGGACCTCCATGAGCAGGACGCCGTCGGCCATGCCCTGCTGGGTCAGGTCGCGGATCTCGGTGGCCTCGTGCGCCGCGAACGGCCAGAGCACCAGGTGGTACCCCGCCTCGCGGGCTGCGGCCGCCGCGCTCGTGACGAACTCCGAGACGGTCCCGCCGATGCCGGTCTCGGTCGCGGGGAAGATCAGGGCGAGGACGTGGCTCCGACGTGAGGCGAGCCCCCGAGCCATGGCGTTGCGGTGGTACCCGAGGTCCGTCATGGCCGCCTCGATCCGGGCACGCGTCTCGTCGGAGATCTTGCGCGTCCCGTTGAGCGCGTACGACACCGTGCTGAGCGACACGTTCGCCCGTGCGGCCACGTCCTGCATGGTCACCATCTCGCCACCTCCTCGTGGTCGGCCCCAGCCTCGGGGACCGAATCGTCGAAGCGCTTCGTCGAAGCGCTTCGAATGAATACGAGTATTGACTGAACTATTGCGATCCGTCAACCCCTCTCGCCCGGACGACGACGGCCCGGCGCCGAGCTCTCGCTCGGGGCCGGGCCGCTGTTCGGGCGTCGTCGCAGGTCAGGCGACGTGCGCCATGGTCTCTCGGGGTCAGTCGGTGACCAGCGCTCCGCCACGCCACACGGCGACCGGGTGCAGGCCCGCGTCCGCCACGAGGACGTCGGCACGTCGTCCCGCCTCCAGCGCGCCGATGTCCGCTCGCCCGAGCACACCGGCCGGCGTCAGCGACGCCGCCTTGATCGCGTCGACCAGCGGGATGCCGAAGCCGACCGTGGCGCGCACCACGTCGAGCAGGTGGAACGTCCCTCCGGCGATCGACCCCTCGGGCGTCCCGTCGTCGAGGCGCGCGACGCCGTCGGCGACCGTGACCGCCATGGGACCGAGCTGATACGTGCCGTCGGCCATGCCCGCGGCCGCCATCGCGTCCGTGACGAGCACGATCGCGTCCGGCCCGACGAGCTCGAACACGCTGCGGACCGTCCCGGCCGCGAGGTGGGTGCCGTCCGCGACGAGCTCGACCACGAGGTCGCCCCGGGCCGCGGCCGCGAGGCACGAGGCGATGGGTCCGGGGGCGCGGTGGTGCAGCGGGCGCATGCCGTTGAAGAGATGCGTCGCGGTCACGCGGGGCGCAGGACCCACCGGCTCCCCCGCCGCGACGAGGGCGGCCCGACGCGCGGCGAGCGCCGTGACCCCCTCGGCGATCGCGGCGTCGGTCTGCTCCGACGACGCGTCGGTGTGCCCGACCGAGGGAACCGCTCCGACCTCGACCAGGGCCTCCACGACGCCGCCGGGCCCCGTGTTGCCCGGCACCTCGGGAGCGAAGGTCATGGTGCGGACGTGCCCGCGCCCGGCCTCGGCGATCGCCCGGACCAGCTCGGGGTCTCCCGCGAGCATGTCGTGGGGGTTCTGCGCGCCGCAGCGCACCTCGGACAGGAACGGTCCCTCCAGGTGGATGCCGGCGATCTCACCGGCGTCCCCGAGCTCGGCCAGCGTCGCGACCCGGCGCAGCAGGGTCTCGCGTTCGGCGGTCACGAGCGACGCGACGAGGCTCGTGGTCCCGTGACGGCGGTGCTCACGGACCGCGACGAGCGCCTCCTGCGCGTCCTGCGCGTCGGGGAAGCTCGCGCCGCCACCGCCGTGGTTGTGCAGCTCGACGAGGCCCGGCAGGACGACCTGCCCCTCGGCGGGCTCGGCCGCCGCCTCGACCTCGGCCGAGTACCCGGCCGCAGCGGCGTCCCTGCGCTCACCGACCCACGCGATCACCGGACCGTCGAGGACCACCACACCGTCCTCGAGGACCTCCTGCGGGGTCACGACCCGGCCCCTCAGGGCGGTCCGTCCGGCGGGCGGCACCTCCCCCGACGAGGACGCAGGCGTGGAGGCGGACGACAGCGGGGCGGGGTTCGACGTCATGGCCACATTCTTGCGCACTTCGTTCGGACGACGCACGAATGGTCGTGAGGGCAGCGGCGACGGGTCGAGTGCTGAGACGGGCTCGTCAGAGGTCTCGCGCCAGCCGACGCGCAGCCCGTGCGAGATGCGCGATGTACAGGCGTTGGAAGATCGGGACGAGCGGGCGCAACGCCCGGACCCACCGGGCCGCCGGATTGCTGAAGACGTCGACGACGAACCAGACGTCTCCCGCCGCGTCACGTTCGAGCACGAACGACTCCTCCCCCACGAACACGTGCCCCGGCAGGGTCCCGTACCCGAAGCCGATCCGCTGCTCCTCCCGCTCGACCCACACGATCTCGCACGGTTCGCTCAGCCGGACGGGCCCCAGGCCCAGCCGCGTCGTCACGAGCCCGCCGACCTCGGCGACGGGCGCCGAGGTCACGATCTGCACGCGCGCCCGAGCGTGCACCTGCCAGGTCAGGAGCAGCTCGCCGAGGCGACCGAGCTCGGCGACCGAGTAGGGCCTCTCCGAGATCCGGTGTCGCAGGCACAGGTGGGCATACCCCGCCGGCAGCTCGGCGGAGCGGGTGGCTCCCACCTCGGGGTAGGTCGTGCGGGACTGCGTCATGCCTGTCTCCGTCCTGGGCTCCTGCTAGGTCTGTGTGTCGTGCGGTCGTCTTCTTGCATCGCCGGAGCGCGACGCCCCGGATCCGCCCCCGCCCGGGCGAGCCGCAGTCCGAGCATGGTGCACAGCGAGAACCCGAGCGCGTTCGCGACACCGTGCGTCGCGGCCATCTGCCCGATGCTCGGGTGCGGCACGCCCGTGAGCTCACCGACCGCCCACCAGACCGCGAGCAGCATCGAGGCTCCGACGGCGAGCGACCCTGCGGTGAGAAGCATCCTTGCGCCTCGCCCGGCCGGGACGCCCACCACGGCCCACGCGGTGCTCCAGAGCGCAGCGGTGAGGACGAGCGCGCCGAGCAGCTCGACCGTGTTGCCGACGAAATACCCGACGAGGACCGCCGCGGTACCCGTCGGCACCCCGACCGCCCCGAGGCGCGCGGCGGCCGGCCTGCCACGTGGTCCGTCGACGGGGTCGTCGAGCGCGACCGTCAGGCCCGCGACGAGCGCCGCCGCGAAACCCGCGAAGAGCATGTGCGGCACGGTCAGCGTCAGGTAGGTCCCCGAGAACCCGAGGAGCCCCCATCCCCCGCGGTCGGCCAGCATCGCGGCGGCACCGACCCCCGGCATGACGAGAGCGACGCCGACGGCGAGCCGCACCTCGGGCCGTCGAGGCGCCGTCGGGCCGAGGAGGACGCGCACCGCAGCGACGAGCAGGACCGCCGATCCTCCGAGGAACGGGACGGTCGACGCCTGCGCGAGCGGACCCCCCGGGAGCCAGGCTCCCGCGGCCGTGACCGCACCCGCGGCGGGCCACCACGCGCTGCCCGCCCCCGGCACCGTGCGCGACCCGAGCAGGGACAGCCCCAGCGGCAGGATCACCACGAGCCCGAGGGCCACCACGAGGTCCACGAGGACCGCGGTCGCGGGGCTCACGTCAGGCCTTCAGCGAGGCGGTCAGGCGCAGGACGTCGTCGACGACGGTGCGCGCCACCGGGAGGCGAGAGAGCCGGACGAGCGTCCCGACGATCGGGCTCGCCCCCGCGACGAGGCGTCGCGTCCGCGCCGTGCCCGACGACGAGTCCTGGACCCAGAAGAGGGTCACCCCGAGGTGCGCGAGCCACAGCAGCTCGGGGAGCCGGGCACGCAGCGCGGCAGGCACCGCGGGCGAGGCGCCGGCGACGACGTCCTCGAAGATCGCGAGCGAGAGCTCCCGGGACTCGCGCGAGGCCTCGCTGAACGGGTTGGCCGCGGCACCCGGCCGGATCGCGACCGAGACGAACTCGGCGCCGAACGAGTGGTACGGCGTGAAGACGTCGATCGCCGCGTCGAGCACTCGGCGCAGCCGCTCGGCGAGCGTCCCGCCCTGCGCGAGGACCTCGTCCGCTGCGCGGCGGTGCGCCCGCTGCACCTCGACGTACAGCTCCTGGACCAGGTGGTCCTTGGACGGGAAGTAGTAGTAGGCGTTGCCCGTGCTCACGCCTGCCGCAGCGGCGATGGCCCGCATGGTCGTGGCCTCGTAGCCCTGCTCGCGCAGCAACGAGAGAGCAGCCTCCAGGACCTTCGCGCGGGTCTGCGCGGACTTGGCGGTGGCGGACTGCGGGCGCTCTGGCGCCGCCGGTACCGTCACGCTCCCTGCTCCGCGCCGGAGGCGTCTTTTTTGAACATGTTCAAAAACCTAGCACGGGAAATGCCCGTCCGACCACCAGGGCCGGACGGGCACCCCTCACGACGAGGCACCGCTGCGTGACCGGCGGGCAGGGCCCGAAGGTCACGTGCCGGGGTGCGAGCCAGAGCGCAGAGGCGCGAGCTAGAACAGGCGCGAGTCGACGTCGTCGACGCCGCGCATCGCGTCGTAGTCCAGGACCAGGCACCCGATGCCCCGGTCGGTCGCCAGGACCCGTGCCTGCGGCTTGATCTCCTGCGCCGCGAACACGCCCCGCACCGGGGACAGGAGCGGGTCACGGTTCAGCAGGTCCAGGTAGCGCGTGAGCTGCTCGACACCGTCGATGTCGCCCCGACGCTTGATCTCTACCGCGACCGTCGCCCCGTCCTTGTCCCGGGCCAGGATGTCCACCGGGCCGATCGCCGTCGGGTACTCGCGGCGGATCAACGTGTGCCCCGTCCCCAGCAGCTGGATCTGGGCGGCGAGCATCTCCTGCAGGTGCGCCTCGACCCCGTCCTTGATCAGGCCCGGGTCGACGCCGAGGTCGTGCGCCGAGTCGTGCAGGACCTCGTACAGCTCGATCTCGAGGCGGTCGTCGCTCTTCGCGTGCTGGACCGCCCACACCTGGGTCACGCCACGCTCGCGGGCCGACTCGTCGGGCTCCGAGACCGCCATCGAGCAGGGCGGGCTCATCCAGTTGAGCGGCTTGTACGAACCGCCGTCCGAGTGGAGCAGCACGCTGCCGTCAGCCTTGACGAGCAGCACGCGGGTCGCGAGCGGGAGGTGGGCCGAGAGCCGGCCGGTGTAGTGAGCCGAGCACTGGGCAACCACGAGACGCACGAAGAACTCCTCAGACGGGGACGAAGACGGCGGCGGGGACGCCGACGGCGAGCGCTCGGCGAGCGCTCAGACCACCACGCCGCGACGACCGGGCGGAGCCGCCTCGAGCCAGGACGCCAGACCGGCGTACGCGCCGCTCGACATCGTCAGCTCGAACCGGACGTCCTCGTACGAGCACTCCACGAGGAAGAGGTCACGGTCCTCGTCGAGGGGGCGTCGGGACAGGATCACCAGATCCTGCCGCCGCCACGTGCGCGCCGGGCGCAGCGAGAGCGACCAGCAGCGCCACCAGTCGATGCGACCCACACCGTAGTGCGCGATCCCCAGCGACCAGGACGCCTGAGCGTCCCCGGCGGGGCGGGCGCTGCACTCGAAGGACCCCACCCGGTGGGCGATGGCCCGAAGACGCAACGCTCCCAGCCCGACCACGAGCGCGACTGCGAGAAGCAGTCCGATCGCGATCCAGGCGGGGAGCGGCACGTGTGCTACCTGAGCCCGTCAGTGGCCGGAGACGCCGGCGCCGTCGAGCACCTCTGCGTCGTCCACCACGAGCATGACCTGGTTGGAGTCCACCGAGAGGAACCCACCGGTGACCTTCACGGCGACCTTCTCGCCGTTCGAGCCGGTGATCCGGACGGTGCCCTCGCCGAGGACGGACAGGAGGGGCGAGTGGTTCACGAGGATACCGATCTCACCGTCGGCGGCCGGCGCGCTCACGGCGCGCGCGTCCCCGGACCAGATCTTGCGGTCCGCCGCCACGAGGTCGACGTTCAGCTGTGCCACTTCAACTCCTTCATGTCGGTGCACGGGTCTGACGAAGCGCGCCGCGTGCCCGACCCGAAGGCCCGGCGCGCGGCGCGCTCACGTCGTGTCAGACGCCGTACTCCTTCTGGATACGGGCCCAGTTGCGCTCGAGGTCCTCGAGGCCACCGATGTTGAAGAACGCCTGCTCGGCGACGTGGTCGAACTCGCCGTCCGCGATCTTCTTGAAGGCCTCGATGGTCTCCGTGAGCGGAACCGTCGAACCGACGACACCCGTGAACTTCTCGGCCATGTACGTGTTCTGCGAGAGGAACTGCTGGATGCGACGCGCACGCGCCACGACCGTCTTGTCCTCCTCCGAGAGCTCGTCGACGCCGAGGATCGCGATGATGTCCTGCAGCTCCTTGTTGCGCTGGAGGATGGACTTCACGCGCGTCGCGACGTCGTAGTGCTCCTGGCCCACGTAGCGCGGGTCGAGGATGCGCGAGGACGACGTCAGCGGGTCGATCGCCGGGTACAGACCCTTCGAGGCGATCTCACGCGAGAGCTCCGTGGTCGCGTCCAGGTGGGCGAACGTCGTCGCCGGCGCCGGGTCGGTGTAGTCGTCCGCAGGGACGTAGATCGCCTGGAGCGACGTGATCGAGTGACCACGCGTCGAGGTGATGCGCTCCTGCAGCAGACCCATCTCGTCGGCCAGGTTCGGCTGGTAGCCCACCGCGGAGGGCATGCGCCCGAGCAGCGTGGAGACCTCGGAACCGGCCTGCGTGAAGCGGAAGATGTTGTCGATGAAGAGGAGCACGTCCTGCTTCTGCACGTCACGGAAGTACTCCGCCATGGTGAGCGCGGAGAGCGCGACGCGAAGACGCGTGCCCGGCGGCTCGTCCATCTGGCCGAAGACGAGGGCCGTCTTGTCGAAGACGCCCGCCTCCTCCATCTCGACGATCAGGTCGTTGCCCTCACGGGTGCGCTCGCCGACACCGGCGAACACCGAGACACCACCGTGGTTCTGGGCGACGCGCTGGATCATCTCCTGGATGAGGACCGTCTTGCCGACGCCCGCACCACCGAAGAGGCCGATCTTCCCACCGAGCACGTACGGCGTCAGGAGGTCGATCGACTTGATGCCGGTCTCGAACATGGTGGTCTTCGACTCGAGCTGGTCGAACGCCGGGGGCTTGCGGTGGATGGGCCAGCGCTCGGTGATCTCGAGCTTCTCGCCCTCCTGGAGGTTGAGGACGTCACCGGTCACGTTGAACACGTGGCCCTTGGTCACGTCACCCACAGGGACGCTGATCGGCGAGCCGGTGTCGGTGACGACGGCGCCGCGGACCAGGCCGTCGGTCGGCTTGAGGGCGATCGCACGGATGAGCGAGTCGCCCAGGTGCTGCGCGACCTCGAGGGTCAGGCGGAAGGACTTCTCGCCCTCGCCCTGTCCGGACAGGTCGATGTCGACGGTCAGCGCGTTGTAGATCTCGGGGATCGCGTCCGACGGGAACTCGATGTCGACGACGGGGCCGATCACGCGGGCGACACGGCCCACGCCGGGTCCGCTCTGGTGCTCGACCTGGGCTTCCACGGTGGTGGCGGTCATTACTGGCCTCGCTTCGCAGGGCCGGAGACAGCTCCGGCAGGTTCGGTGCAGGTGATGGAGATCGTCAGGTTCGTCATGCGGTGCCTCACGATGCCGCGAGGGCGTCGGCACCGGAGACGATCTCGCTGATCTCCTGGGTGATGTCGGCCTGTCGTGCCTGGTTCGCAAGTCGCGTGTACATGCGGATCAGGTCCTCGGCGTTGTCCGTCGCGGTGTGCATCGCGCGCTGGCGGGCAGCCAGCTCCGACGCAGCCGCCTGCAGGAGGCAGCTGTAGATGCGGCTGCGCACGTAGCGCGGCAGCAGTGCGTCGAGGACGGCCTCGGGCGACGGCTCGAAGTCGTACAGCGGCAGGACGTCGTTCTGCCCGACCGGCGCGACCCCTTCGACGACCTCGAGGGGGAGCATCCGGACGACGCGGGGACGCTGCGTGACCATGTTCACGAACTGCGTGTACACGATGTGCAGCTCACCGACGCCGCCCTCGTCCGCGGGGGCGAGGAAGGCGTTCAGCAGCGTGTCGGCGATCTCGCCGGCGACGTCCGCCGACGGCGAGTCCGAGCCACCGGTCCACGAACCGGCGAGCTCACGGTGACGGAAGGTGTAGTAGGTCACCGCGCGACGCCCTGCGGCGTAGAGCGCGACCTCCTTGCCCTCGTGCGTGAGGCGCTCGACCAGGCGCTCCGTCTCGCGGATGATCGACGCCGAGTAGGCGCCGGCCATGCCACGGTCCGAGGCGACGACGAGCACCGCGACACGGTTGGTGTCGGTACGCTCCGACGTCAGCGGGTGCCGTGTCGTGGAGTGCGTCGCGACGGCCGACACCGCGGTGGTGATCGCCTGGGCGTAGGGGCCCGCCTCGGACGACCGGGCGCGAGCCCGGCCGATCCGAGAGGCAGCGATGAGCTCCTGCGCGCGGAACATCTTCTTGAGGGACTGCGTCGACTTGATCCGCTGCTTGTAGACGCGCTGGGATCCGGCCATGTCAGGCCTTCTTCTGCCGGACGATCTGCTCCTGCTCGACCACGACAGCCTCTTCCTCGTCCGACTCGCCACCGACGAGGGGGGTGCCGTCGCCCGTGAGGAAGCCGTTGCGGAAGTCGTCGACGCCCTGAGCCAGCGCAGCCTCGGTCTCGTCCGAGAGCTTGCCGGTCGAGGCGATCGTGCTGAGCACCTCGGTGTTGCGGCGCAGGTGGTCGAGCAGCTCGCTCTCGAAGCGGCGCACGTCCTCGAGGGGCACGTCGTCGAGCTTGCCCTTGGTGCCGGCCCAGATCGAGGCGACCTGGTCCTCGACCGGGTACGGCGAGTACTGGCCCTGCTTGAGCAGCTCCATGAGGCGAGCGCCACGGGTCAGCTGGCCGCGCGAGGCCGCGTCGAGGTCCGACGCGAACATCGCGAAGGCCTCGAGCGAACGGTACTGCGCGAGCTCGAGCTTGAGCGTGCCCGAGACCTGCTTCATCGCCTTGACCTGTGCGGCGCCGCCGACACGGGACACGGAGATACCGACGTCCACCGCGGGGCGCTGGTCGGCGTTGAAGAGGTCCGACTGGAGGAAGATCTGACCGTCGGTGATCGAGATGACGTTGGTCGGGATGTACGCCGACACGTCGTTCGCCTTGGTCTCGATGACCGGCAGACCGGTCATCGAGCCCGCGCCCAGCTCGTCCGAGAGCTTCGCACAACGCTCGAGCAGACGGGAGTGCAGGTAGAAGACGTCACCGGGGTACGCCTCGCGGCCCGGCGGGCGGCGGAGCAGCAGCGACACGGCACGGTAGGCCTCGGCCTGCTTCGACAGGTCGTCGAAGACGATGAGGACGTGCTTGCCGCCGTACATCCAGTGCTGGCCGATGGCCGAACCGGTGTAGGGGGCGAGGTACTTGAAGCCCGCCGGGTCGGACGCGGGAGCCGCGACGATCGTCGTGTACTCCAGGGCGCCGGCCTCTTCCAGCGCGCCGCGGACGGCGGCGATGGTCGAGCCCTTCTGGCCGATCGCGACGTAGATGCAGCGGACCTGCTTGGTCGGGTCGCCGGTCTCCCAGTTCGCCTTCTGGTTGATGATCGTGTCGGTCGCGATCGCCGTCTTGCCGGTCTGGCGGTCACCGATGATCAGCTGGCGCTGACCACGGCCCACGGGGATCATCGAGTCGATCGCCTTGAGGCCGGTCTGCAGCGGCTCGTGGACCGACTTGCGGTCCATGACGCCGGGGGCCTGCAGCTCGAGGGCGCGACGGCCCTCGGTCTCGATCTCGCCGAGGCCGTCGATCGGCTGACCCAGCGGGTCGACGACGCGGCCCAGGTAGCCGTCACCGACGGGGACCGAGAGGACCTCGCCCGTACGGCGGACCTCCTGGCCCTCCTCGATACCGGTGAACTCACCCAGGACGACGACACCGATCTGGCGAACGTCCAAGTTCAGGGCAAGGCCGAGGGTGCCGTCCTCGAAGCGCAGCAGCTCGTTGGCCATTGCGCCCGGAAGGCCTTCCACCTGGGCGATGCCGTCAGCGGCGAGGGTGACGCGACCGACTTCCTCGGTCACCGCGCCCCCGGGCTCGTAGGACTTCACGAAGCTGTCCAGCGCGGCCCGAATCTCGTCGGGCCGGATCGTCAGCTCAGCCATTGCTCTTCTCCTGTCGTGGCCACCCCGCGGTGTGCGGGAGCGGTCGAACGTTCTTGTCAGTTCGCCGGCTCGGGAGCCGGCGGGGTGTCGACGACACCGGGGACCGCGAGGACCTCAGTGTTCGGGCGAACAGGTCAGCTGACCAGTCGTCTGCGTGCGTCGACCAGGCGCGAGAGGACCGTCGAGTCGACGACGTCCGCTCCGACCTGGACGCGCAAGCCGCCGAGGACCTCGGGGTCCACGGTGACGTTGAGCTGGACTGCCCGGCCGTACGCGCGCTCGAGGAGCGCGGACAGACGGTCCTGCTGTGCCTGGCTGAGCACCGTCCCCGACGTCACCGAGGCGACGAGGCGGCGGCGACGCCGTGCGGCGACGTCCCCGAGCCACACGAGGGTGGCGACGAAACGACGACCACGAGGTGCCACGGTCGCCCGCTCCGCGAGGAACTGGGTGACCGGGTCGACCTTGCCCGCGAGCAGCGCGTCGACGAACGCCTTGCGACGAGCGGGGTCGGTCGAGGTCTCCGTCAGCACGCGGCGAGCCTCACGCTCTCCGACGAGAGACCGCGTGATGCGGAACAGCTCGTCCTCGACGCGCACGAGCGCGCCGCGGGCCTCGGCCGAGGCCAGGACCGCGTCGACGCCGAGGTGCTCGACGGCGTCGGCGATGTCGCCGTCGTGCGCCCAGCGGTCCCGGGCGAGCCCGGAGACCAGGTCGACGACACGACCGTCGAAGCCCTCGCGCAGCAGGTCGGCCGCGAGGGCCGCCTTGTCCTCGCCGGACCGCGACGGGTCCGCGAGAGCACGGCGCAGGGGCACGGAACCGTCGAGCGCCGCTGCCACCGTGAGGAGCTGCTCGCCCAGGGTGAAGGCTCCTTCACCGGCCGCACGCAGCACCGGCTCGAAGCGCTCCTGTGCCTGCTCGAGAGAGGCTCCGCTCGTCCCGCGCATCAGCCCTCCTTGCCGTTGGCCGCCGCGCTGGCAGCCCCGGCTCCCGCTGCCTCGAGCTCGTCGAGGAAACGGTCCACGACACGCGACTGGCGTGCGGAGTCCTCGAGGGACTCGCCGACGATCTTCGAGGCGAGCTGGGTCGCGAGCGTCCCGACGTCGTTGCGCAGCGAGACCGACGCCTGCTGACGCTCGGCCTCGATCTGGCGGTGTGCCGTCTCGACGATACGAGCGGCCTCCTCGCCGGCCTTGACCTTCTGGTCGGCGACGATGGCCGTTCCCTCGGCGCGCGCGTCCTCACGGATCTTCGCGGCCTCGGTGCGTGCCTCCTGCAGCTGCTGGTGGTACTCCGCGAGTGCCGCAGCGGCCTCGGCCTGAGCGGACTCCGCCTTGGCCAGGCCACCCTCGATCTTGGCCGTGCGCTCGTCGAGCACCGCCTGGAACTTGGGGAGGACCATCTTGTAGAAGACGACCGCGATGATGATCAGGACGATCGCCGACCAGAAGAGGTCGTAGAACGGCGGGAGGAACAGCTTGATGGGGTCGACCTCGCCAGACTCTGCGGCGAGGACCGCCTGGGGGCCGATGGTCGACATCAGAAGATGAAGCCAGCGACGAAGCCGAGCAGCGCGAGGATCTCGACGAAGGCAAGACCGATGAACATGGTGCCGCGGAGCTGGCCGGCGACCTCGGGCTGGCGGGCCATGCCCTCGACCGTCTTGCCGATCAGGATGCCGAGGCCGATGCCCGGGCCGATCGCGGCGATGCCGTAGCCGATGGTGTTGATGCTGCCTTCGACAGCGGCGAGGGTGGTGACGTCCACGGTGTTTCCTTCCGTTGGGCGCCCGGTCGTGCGAACGGGCGTCAGGTGCGATGCGTCAGGTGGAGCTCAGGGTCGGTTCCGGGACCGAGGGCCCGGGACCAGGTACGTGGTGCGGGTCAGTGCTCTTCCTCGATCGACATGTTGATGTAGACCGTGGCGAGGAGCGCGAAGATGTACGCCTGCAGGCCCGCGACGAACACCTCGAAGAGGGTGATCGCGATGCCGCCTGCAAGAGTCAGCGCGCTGATCGCCTTGAGGGCCGGCGCTGCCTCGAGGAGCAGGAAGTTCGTGGCGGCGAAGCACAGGACCAGCATGATGTGGCCCGCGACCATGTTCGCCGTGAGTCGGATGACCAGCGAGGCCGGGCGGATGATCAGGAGCTGGAGCAGCTCGATCGGCGCCAGGATGAAGTAGATCGGGAACGGCACTCCCGGGGGGAACAGGTTCGCCCGGATGTAGCCCCAGAGGCCGTGCTGCCGGATGCCCGCGGCCCAGTAGGCCACGAAGACCCACAGCGCCAGGAGGATCGCCACACCGGCGACCGAGGTGCCCGCGAGGTTGAGCCCCGGCACCACGCCGGTCAGGTTGAAGGCGAGGATCGTCACGAAGATCGTCGTGATCATGGGCACGTAGCGGCGAGCCCGCTCGGTCCCCATGATCTCCTCGACGATGTTCACCCGAGCGAAGTCGAGGACCATCTCGACGCCGTTCTGGAACCGGCCGGGGACGAGCTTGGCTCGCCGCGCCGCGATCACGAAGATCGTCAGGATCACGATCGTGGCGATCACTCGGATGAGCTGCAGCCGGTTGAACTCGAACGGGGTGCCGGCGAAGAAGATGGCGTCGGGGAAGAACTCACCGATCGTCGGCGCGTGAAAGCCGCCTTCGCCTTCTGCTGCGGCAACGAAGGGAGAGGGGGTCGCGAGCGTGAACAGGGTGGACTCCCGGTGGTCGTCGGTCGCCGAGGCCGTGCGCTCGATGGGCACGCCGTCGGACCAGGCCTTCATGGATTCGCCGATAGCCTAACGCATGTTCAGACCTTCACAGGTCACGGGTCCGCCCCGACGGCGAGGTCGAGGGATATGATGCCCCGGCTCGCCGTCGGGCCACCGTGCACCGGCGCGCACGTGGGCGCCGCGACCGCCGGACCGCCGGCTGCGGTGCGCCCTTCGCGGGCCCGCCAGGACGCGGGGGTCAGGCCTTCGGCGTGACGTACGGGATGCGGCCGCGGTCGACCGCCCGGTAGTCGAGGAGCGCCGAGCCGATGACCCCGACGAGCAGGACCACGGCGAAGACGATCCGGTCGTAGAACTCGTAGTTGCGCAGCACGGCCAGCACGATCCCGAGCAGGACGATCTTGACGAGCCAGCTCCCCAGCACGACAGCCGCCGTGGTGGTCGGCGTCGAGCGCGCGGTACGCGCCATCGCGACGATCGTCGTGCCGGAGAACACGAGGGCGATCCCGACGCCCATGAGGGCGCCCCAGACCCCCGCGGTGCCTGCCAGGAGCGCCCCCAGCCCCACACCCAGGACCAGGAGTCCGCCGAGCAGCAGCAGGGTGTCGCGCAGCGCGGTCCGGAACACTGCACTGACCGCGTCCCCGACGGCGTCCGCCGAGACCGGGGAGCTGTCCGCCGTGGGCGGCACCGACGCGCTGGAGACCGGCTCGCGCGTCGGCTCGTCGGGAGTCTGCGGTGCGGGGGTCGTCATCAGGAGTGTCCTTCGGGGTGGGCGCGGTGCGCATCGGTGGGTGCTTCGGGGGTGGTCGGCGCCGGGGCGGGGACGACCGGCGAGGCTCCGCTCGCCGCCGCGACGCGTCGGGGCGGCAGCGCGGACGGGATGCCCTCGGGAGCGGTGACGGCGTCGTCGTCGAGGAACCTGCCGCGGGTGCGCAGCGGGCCGAGCGTGAGGATCGCCGCCACGACGACGGCCACGACGAGCCCGATCGCGACGTTCTCCGCGGGCCATCGCACGAGCGCGACCGCGCCGAACGCGAAGACCGCGGTCCACACGTACATGATGATCACGGCGCGGCGGTGCGAGTGGCCGAGCGTCAGGAGCCGGTGGTGCAGGTGGAGCCGGTCCGGGTGGAAGGGCGACTTGCCCGTACCGACCCTGCGGACCACCGCGAGGACCATGTCGAGCAGCGGGAGCAGGATCACCGCGAGCGGCAGCAGGATGGGGATGAGCTCGCGCTGGCGGCTCGGGTCCGAGGCCATGCCGGTGTCGATGCTCCCGGTGACCACGATCACCGCGGAGCCGAGCACGAGACCGAGCACCATCGAGCCCGAGTCGCCCATGAAGATCCGGGCGGGGTGGAAGTTGTGCGGCAGGAACCCCAGACAGATGCCGACGAGGGCCGCCATGATCATGGTCGCCAGGCTCGAGTAGTCCGTGGGGCTCGCCACGGTCGTCAGGCTGTACGTGTAGACGAAGTAGGCGCCGCCGCCGATCGCGATGAGGCCCGCGGCGAGCCCGTCGAGGCCGTCGACGAAGTTCACGGCGTTCATCGCGACCACGATGACGAGCACGGTGACGATGAGCGAGAGACGCGACGAGCCGATCACGAGCCCGTTGATGGGGAAGGTCACGAGCTGCACGCCCTGCCAGGCGACGAACAGGGCCGCGAGGACCTGGCCGGCGAGCTTCGTCATCCAGTCGAGGTCCCAGATGTCGTCCGCGACGCCCAGGAAGCAGACGATGAGCGCGCCCCCGACGATCGCCCACGCCCGGTCGTCGATCTGGAAGACCCCGTCGAGGAAGGGCATCTGCGACGCGAACGTCACCGCCACGACGAGGCCCGCGGTCATCGCGAGCCCGCCCAGGCGGGCCGTGGGGATGGTGTGCACGTCACGGTCACGGACCGCGGTGATCGCTCCGGTCCTCGCCGCCACCCAGTACGCGAGCGGGGTGAGGAGGTAGGTGACCGCCGCTGCGATCAGCAGGATGAGCAGATAGACCCTCACCCGTCGTTCGCCTCCGGGCCGCTCGTCGTCACGGTCTCCTCGGACGGCACGGTCTCCTCGGACGGCACGGTCTCCTCGGACGGGTCGTCCACGTTCTCGGCCGGCTCCTCCCCGATCCCCAGGACCGGCGCGACCTCACGCAGGCGCTCGAGCGAGACGGCGCCCTCGCGTACGACCCGCAGGTGCGGCCCGGTCGCGTCGACGATGGTCGAGGCCACTCCCCCGGGCGCGGTGCCGCCGTCCAGGTACACCGCGACCGACTCCCGGAGCTGTACCTGGGCGTCGGCGACCTCGAGCGCGGCGGGCAGGCCCGTGGAGTTGGCGCTCGAGACCGCGAGCGGTCCCGTGCGGCGCAGCAGGGCGAGCGCGGCCGGGTGGTCGGGCATGCGCAGCGCGACGGTCCCGTGCGTCTCGCCGAGGTCCCAGGCGAGCGAGGGCTGGGCGGTCAGGATGATGGTGAACCCGCCGGGCCAGAACGCCTCGACGAGCGCGCGCGCGTCGTCGGGCACGTCGGTCGCGAGCCCGTCGAGGGTCCGCAGGTCGGGGACCAGGACGGGCGGCGGCATCTGCCGACCGCGCCCCTTCGCGGCCAGGAGGGCTGTCACGGCCTCGGCGTCGAACGCGTCGGCCCCGATCCCGTAGACCGTGTCGGTCGGCAGGACCACGAGGCCGCCTCGCGAGACGGCGTTCACCGCCTCGTCGATCGACGGTCCCCAGGTGTTCGGGTCGGTGACGGGGTGCACAGAGCTCACGCTTCTCAGTCTTCCATGTCCGAAGGGTCCCCTGGTGCGGGGTCTGGCTCGCTCGTCGCCCGCGAGCGCCGGGCCACGACCATACGCGGTCGGCCCGTGAGGTCCTCGACGGTCCGGACGGCCTCGAAACCGCCGACCGCGGCCACCATGTCGCGCGCGGACCGTGCCTGGACCTCGGCGTGCTCCATGACGTACAGGCCGCCGGGAGCCAGGAGCCGAGCCGCGGCGCGGGTCACGCCGCGCGGCACCTCGAGGCCGTCCTCGCCGAGCCCGTAGAGCGCGACCTGCGGGTCGTGCAGCGCGACCTCGGGGTCGCGCGGGACCGCGTCGGGCGGCACGTACGGCGGGTTCGAGACGACGACGTCGCACCTCCCGTCGAGCTCGGCGAGCGCGGTGCGCGCGTCCCCCCGGACCAGGTGCACGACGGCGCCGCTCGCCTCGTGCGTCCGGGCGACGTTGCGCTCGGCCCACGCGTGCGCGTCGCGGTCCAGCTCGACCGCGTGCACACGGGCACCCGGGACCTCGGTCGCGACGGCCAGGGCGATCGCGCCCGACCCCGTGCACAGGTCGACGACGACGGGCGCCTGCGAGCCCCGGGCGACGACACCGAGCGACTCGTCGATCGCGACCTGCGCGACCTGCTCGGTCTCGGGACGCGGCACGAACACCCCTGGCCCCACGACCAGGTCCAGGTGCCGGAAGGGGGCCGTCCCCGTGAGGTGCTGGAGCGGCACGCGACGGGCACGGGCGTCGAGCAGCCCGGCGAGGCCGTCGAGCACGTCCTCGGTGGTGGGCGTCCCGTCGGGCAGCAGGGAAGACACGGGACGTCCCAGGACGGCCGCAGAGACGACCCGCTCGCGCGGCACGCCCGCGGCGTGCGCGAGCAGCAGCTCGGCGTCGACGCGGGGCGTGTCGATCCCGGCCCGTGCAAGGCGGGCTGCCGCCTCGCGCACGAGGCGAGAGACGTCGTCGGGCAGGGACGACGTGGGGTCCTGCCCCGGTCGCACCGCCGGGACCTGCGGCGACGTCACGACGCCGCGGCGGCGAGGCGCGCCGCCTCGTCGGCGTCGATCGCCGAGCGGATGACCGGCTCGAGGTCGCCGTCGAGGACCTGGTCCAGGTTGTACGCCTTGTACCCCGTGCGGTGGTCAGCGATCCGGTTCTCCGGGTAGTTGTACGTCCGGATGCGCTCGGAGCGGTCCACGGTACGCACCTGCGAGCGGCGCAGGTCGTTCGCGGCCGCCGCCTCCTCCTCCTGGCGCGCGGCCAGGAGCCGGGCACGCAGCACGCGCATGGCCTGCTCGCGGTTCTGGAGCTGGGACTTCTCGTTCTGCATCGAGACCGTGATCCCCGTGGGCAGGTGCGTGATGCGCACCGCCGAGTCCGTCGTGTTGACCGACTGGCCGCCCGGGCCCGACGACCGGTACACGTCGATGCGCAGGTCGTTCTGGTCGATCTCGATCTCTCCCGCGTCCTCGACCTCGGGGAACACGAGCACGCCCGCGGCCGAGGTGTGGATACGGCCCTGCGACTCCGTCACGGGCACGCGCTGGACGCGGTGCACGCCGCCTTCGTACTTGAGGTTGGCCCATACCCCGTCCGCAGGGTCCGTGGAGCCAGCTCGAGCCTTGACGGCCACCTGGACGTCCTTGTAGCCGCCGAGGTCCGAGTCCGTGGCCTCGATGACCTCGGTCTTCCAGCCGCGGCGCTCGGCGTAGCGCAGGTACATGCGCAGCAGGTCGCCCGCGAACAGCGCGGACTCCTCGCCTCCCTCGCCCGCCTTGATCTCGAGGATCACGTCGCGCCCGTCGTCGGGGTCGCGCGGCACGAGGACCCGGCGCAGCTTCTCGGTCGCGGCTGCGGCAGCCTCCTGGAGCGCGGGGAGCTCGGCGGCGAACGAGCTGTCTTCCGAGGCGAGCTCTGCCGCGGTCTCGGCGTCGTCGGTCGCGTCCCGCCACGCCCGATAGGCCGCGACGACCTGGCCCAGCTCGGCGTAGCGGCGTCCGAGCGTGCGCGCCCGGACGGCGTCCGCGTGGACCGCGGGGTCGGCGAGCAGCGTCTCGATCTCGGCGTGCTCGGCGAGCAGGTGTTCGACGGCGGCGAAGGACTCGGTCACGAGGGTGTCCTGACGAGAGGGGTGGTTAGGGCTGTTGGTCGGGCGCTCGGTCCGGCGCGCTCGCGCCGGGAAAGACGACAGCGCCGGTGGAACGGGCACGCCGCCTGCCCCTGGAGAGGTTGACGGACGCCCGGACCACCGGCGCTGGAGAGTCGCTACTTGTCGGCGGCCTTCTTGCCGTAACGAGCCTCGAAGCGGGCCACGCGGCCACCGGTGTCGAGGATCTTCTGCTTGCCCGTGTAGAACGGGTGGCAGGCCGAGCAGACGTCGGACGAGATGCGTCCGGACTTCTCGGTGCTGCGCGTGACGAACGTGGAACCGCAGGTGCAGGTCACCTCGGTCAGGACGTACTCGGGGTGGATCTCAGCCTTCACAGGACTCTCCTCAGTGGGTTGCCCCCGGGTCGCCTGCGGACAGCAGCCGTGAACCGGGGACGGGGAAACCAACAGGACATTGTGCCAGACGCGTCCGGCACACGGAAAATCCGTGGGCCGCTCTCTCGGGGCGAGCGGCCCACGGGCGCATCAGACGGCGCGGCCGACCTCTTCGTCGTTGTTGATGCCACCAGGTGTGGTCTTCTGCACCTGGAGCAGGAACTCGACGTTGGACTTCGTCTCCTTGAGCTTGCCGAGCAGCAGCTCGATGGCCTGCTGCTGGTCGAGCGCACCCATCACGCGGCGCAGCTTGTAGACGATGCGGAGCTCGTCCTGCGGCATGAGGATCTCCTCGCGGCGCGTACCGGACGCGTTGACGTCCACGGCCGGGAAGATGCGCTTGTCCGCGAGCGAGCGGGAGAGCCGGAGCTCCATGTTCCCGGTGCCCTTGAACTCCTCGAAGATGACCTCGTCCATCTTGGACCCGGTCTCGACGAGCGCCGAGGCGAGGATCGTGAGCGACCCGCCGTTCTCGATGTTGCGTGCCGCGCCGAAGAAGCGCTTGGGCGGGTAGAGCGCCGAGGCGTCGACACCACCGGACAGGATGCGCCCGGAGGCGGGGGCCGCCAGGTTGTAGGCGCGCGACAGACGCGTGAGCGAGTCGAGCAGCACCACGACGTCCTGCCCCAGCTCCACGAGGCGCTTGGCGCGCTCGATCGCGAGCTCGGCGACGATCGTGTGGTCGGAGGCCGGACGGTCGAACGTCGAGGCGATGACCTCGCCCTTGACGGTGCGCTCCATGTCCGTGACCTCTTCGGGTCGCTCGTCCACGAGCACGACCATGAGGTGGACCTCAGGGTTGTTCGTCGTGATCGCGTTGGCGATCTGCTGCATGATGATCGTCTTGCCCGCCTTGGGCGGAGCCACGATCAGACCACGCTGGCCCTTGCCGATGGGGGCGACGATGTCGATCACGCGCGGCGTGAGACGACCGACCTCGCCCGTCTCCAGCCGCAGTCGCTCCTGCGGGTAGAGCGGCGTCAGCTTGTTGAACTCGGCACGGTTGCGAGCTGCCTCGGGAGACATGCCGTTGACCGAGTCGAGCCGGACCAGCGCGTTGAACTTCTGGTTGCGCGGCCCGGTCTGCTGGAACGACTCGCCGTCGCGGGGCTGTCGCACCGCACCGACGATCGCGTCACCGCGACGCAGGCCCGACTTCTTGACCTGGCCGAGAGAGACGTAGACGTCGTTCGGACCGGGCAGGTAGCCGCTCGTCCGCACGAACGCGTACTGGTCGAGCACGTCCAGGATGCCGGCCACGGGCAGCAGCACGTCGTCCTCGGTCACCTCGATGTCGTCGAGGCCCGACACGTCGATGTTCCCACCACGGGTGCGGCCGCGCTTGCGGTCGCGGTCGCGGTTGCGGTCACGCCCGCGGCGGCGGCGTCCGCCGCGCTCGTCGTACTCGTCGTTCTGACGGTTGCCCTGGCCCTGCTGGTCGCGCTGACCGCCCTGCTGGCCGCCCTGGCTCTGCTGACGCTGGCCGCCCTGGCGCTCCTGCTGGCCGTTCTGGCGCTCGCCCTGTCCCTGCTCACGCTGCTGGTCGCGCTGGCGCTCCTGGCGACCGTTGGCACCGGTCTCCGGGGCCGACTCGCGAGCGGTCTCGCCCTCGCCGCCGCGCGGGGCACCGGCGCCCCGTCCGGCGCGACGCGAACCACGCTCGGGGGCGGCGCCCGTCACCAGGCCCACGGCAGCGGCCGCGCGTGCGGCGCGCTCGTCCGGGGTCTCTCCCCCGGCGGCACGGTCGGCGTCGGTGCGGGCTGCCCGGGTGCCCTGCTCCAGGAGCGGCGCGACGATGTCGGCAGCCTGGTCGGCACGCGCAGAACGCTGGCCGCGCTCGCGACGGGGCCGCTCGGCGCGCTCGACGTTCTCGGTCGCCGCGCGGACGGGGACCTCGACGGCCGGCTGCACGACGACCTTCTCGGTCTGGGTGTCCTTCTCCGGCGCGCGACGCGCGGCGGCGGACGCTCCGGCGGTGCGCTCGGGAGCGCTCTTCTCGCCGGAGGTGGAACGGATGACGTCGACAAGATCGCTCTTGCGCATCTTGGACGTGCCCTTCACACCGAGCTGCGAGGCGAGTGCCTGCAGCTCGGGGAGGCGCAGCGTCGAGAGCGCGCCTGCACGGGCGGTGTCGGTGGTGTCTGTCACGAAGGACCCTTCCCCTCGTTTGCGCCCACTTGCTCTGTGCGAGGGGTGGGCCGCGGGTGATCGACGCTCGGCACGTGACGGCCGGAACGCAGTGGAACCACGCGTCAGTGGTACGACGACGTCAGCTGACGTGGGCTGGATTGCCTTCTCGCGGGGTATGAGTCGCAGTCAGTGGATGCTCTGCCGATGCCCGGGGACTCGGCGGAGAATCGTCGAGGAATCACCGAGGCATCATCACGAACCTGCGAAGGCTCAATGGATTCTACCATCCGTAGCCCCCCGGAAGACCAGTCCCCCCAAGGGCTGCACCAGGGATCGACGGACGGTCAGTGCGACTGTCGGGAGGACGGGTCGGCCAGACCGGCCGACCCCAGGACACGCTCGGACCGCACCCCTGCCAGGTCGATGCCCGGACGGTAGGCGCGCCACTGGTCCGACCCGTGCAGCAGGTCGCGCAGCACCGCGTCCGCCCGGTCACGGTCCGAGGCGTCCCCCAGCAGCAGGACGGTGGGCCCGGCTCCCGAGATCGTCGCGGCCAGGCCGTCGGCCCGCAACGCGCGCACGAGCTCCCACGACGCGGACATGACGCCCGCGCGATACTCCTGGTGGAGCCGGTCCTCGGTCGCGTCGAACAGGTGCTGCGGCGAACGGGTGAGCGCCTCGACGAGCAGGGCCGCGCGCCCTGCGTTGAGCGCGGCGTCGGCGTGCGGCACGGTCTCCGGCAGGACACCGCGAGCACGGCTCGTGGCGAGCCGGATCGTGGGGACCAGGACGGTCGCCTCGATGTCCGGGTGGACGTCGAGGCGCACCGCGTGCGCCCCCTCGTCCCCCTCGACCGTGCTCGTCCACGCGATCGTCGCGCCCCCGTAGATCGCGGGCGCGGCGTTGTCCGGATGCCCCTCGAACTCGGTCGCGAGCTGCAGGACCGCCGCGTCGTCGAGGGCCGCGGGGTCCGCGACCAGGGCGCGCGCGGCGACGATCCCGGCCACGACCGCAGCGGCCGAGGAGCCGAGGCCTCGACCGTGCGGGATCGCGTTGGTGGCCGTCAGGTGCAGCCCCGTCTGCGGTGCGCCGACCAGGTCGAGGGCGGCACGCAGGGCCCGCACGACCAGGTGCCGCTCGTCACCGGGGACCTCGCCCGCCCCCTCCCCCTCGACGTCGACGACCACGTCGCCGTTGCCGAGCGCACGCACCTCGAGCACGTCGTAGTGCGCGAGGGCCAGCCCCATGGCGTCGAAGCCAGGGCCGAGGTTCGCGCTCGTCGCGGGCACGCGCACGCGCACATGGTCGGCTCCGAGCTGCATCTCGCGGGACCTCTCTTCGGGGAGCTACGGGGGCTGGGGCAGACCCACGGGGAGCCTGCGACGGAACTACCGGCGGGACGGACGACGCCGCGTCAGCCGAGCTGGAGCGCGTCGGCGATCGAGACGACGTCGGCGCTCACCCGGATCGGCGTCACGTCGGCGCCGTCCAGGGTCTTGAGCGCCCACTGCGGGTCCTTGAGGCCGTGGCCCGTGACCGTGACGACGATGCGCGCACCCGCGGGCACCAGACCACGCTCGGCGCGCGAGAGGATGCCCGCGACACCGGCCGCCGAGCCCGGCTCGACGAACACGCCGGCCTCGGCCGACAGGATGCGGTGCGCCGCGAGGATCTGCTCGTCGGTCACGGCCTCGATGACGCCGCCCGACTCGTCGCGCGCGGCCTCGGCCTGCGCCCACGACGCGGGGTTGCCGATCCGGATCGCGGTCGCGATCGTCTCGGGGTGCGTGATGGGGTGGCCCGCGACGATCGGGGCCGCACCGGCGGCCTGGAAGCCCCACATGATCGGGGTCTTCGTGGAGACCGCGGGCAGGTGCGCCCCCGGGGCGTCGGGGTCGCCGAGGCCGGCGTACTCGCGGAAGCCCTTCCAGTACGCCGTGATGTTGCCCGCGTTGCCGACGGGCAGGGCGTGGATGTCCGGGGCGTCGCCCAGTGCGTCGACGATCTCGAACGCACCGGTCTTCTGCCCCTCGATGCGGTCCGGGTTGACCGAGTTCACGAGCTCGACCGGGTAGGCCTCGGCGAGCTTGCGCGCCGCGACCAGGCAGTCGTCGAAGTTGCCGTCGACCTGGAGCAGCTTGGCGCCGTGCGCGATCGCCTGGCTCAGCTTGCCCATCGCGATCTTGCCGTCCGGGACCAGGACGGCGCAGACCATGCCGGCCTTGGTCGCGTACGCGGCGGCCGAGGCCGACGTGTTGCCCGTCGAGGCGCACACCACGGCCTGCGCGCCCCGGCCCGCGGCCGACGAGATCGCCGCGGTCATGCCGCGGTCCTTGAAGGACGCGGTCGGGTTCATGCCCTCGACCTTGAGGAAGACCTGCGCCCCGGTGCGGGCCGAGAGCGCGGGCGCCTCGACCAGGGGTGTGCCGCCCTCGCCGAGCGTCACGATGCGCTCCTGGACGTGGGCGGGCAGGCGGTCGGCGTACTCGGCGATGATGCCTCGCCACTGGTGGGCCATCAGGCTCCCTCGACTCTCAGGACGGACGTGATCTCTCGGACGGGTTCGAGCACCGCGATCGCGTCGACCGTCGCGGCGAGCGCGGCCTCCGCTGCGGCGTGGGTCGTGATGACGAGGTGCGCGACGCCGGTCGACCCGTCGTCGGCGCCGTGCGTGTCGTCGGCCCCGGGCGCGGCGGCTTCCGAGGGCTGGCGCACGGCCTCGATCGAGACGCCCTTCGACGCCAGGACCTGGGCGACCTGGGCCAGGACGCCGGGACGGTCGTCGACCGCGAGGCGCACCTGGTAGCGCGTGACCGCGGTGCTGGCCGGCAGGATCGGCAGGGCCGCGTAGGTGGACTCCTCGGGGCCCTTGCCGCCGAGCACGCGGTGGCGGGCGGCGGACACGACGTCGCCGAGCACGGCGGACGCGGTCGGTGCGCCGCCGGCGCCGCGGCCGTAGAACATGAGCTCGCCCGCCGCGTCGGCCTCGACGAAGACCGCGTTGAAGGCCCCGCGCACACCGGCCAGCGGGTGCGCGAGCGGCACGAGAGCGGGGTGCACGCGCACCGAGACCCCGTGCGACCCGTCGTCGCCCGTCACGGACTCCGCGATCGCGAGCAGCTTGATGACGTGACCGGTCTGCGCGGCCCACGCGACGTCGTCGGCGGTGATCCTCGTGATGCCCTCGCGTGCGACGTCCTCGAGCGAGACGCGCGTGTGGAACGCGAGGCTCGCGAGGATCGCGGCCTTGGCCGCGGCGTCGAAGCCCTCGACGTCGGCCGTGGGATCGGCCTCGGCGTAGCCCAGGTCCTGGGCCTGGCGCACGGCGTCGTCGAACGACATGCCCGTGCTCGCCATCTGGTCCAGCACGTAGTTCGTGGTGCCGTTGACGATGCCCAAGATCCGGCGCACGCTGTCGCCCGCGAGCGACTCGCGGACCGGGCGCACGATCGGGATCGCGCCCGCGACCGCGGCCTCGAAGTAGATGTCGACGCCTGCGGTGTCCGCGGCCTTGTAGAGCGTGGGGCCGTCCTCGGCGAGGAGTGCCTTGTTCGCGGTCACGACGGCGGCGCCCGCCTCGATCGCGCGCAGCAGCAGCGCGCGGGCCGGCTCGATGCCGCCCATGACCTCGATGACGATGTCGGCGCGCGACACGAGCGCCTCGGCGTCCTCCGTCAGGAGCGAGCGGTCGACCGACTCGGCGAGCGGCCGCGGGGCCGACGCGTCCCGCACGGCGATCCCCACGAGCTCGAGCGGCGCCCCGACGCGCGAGGCGAGGTCCGCGCTCTGCTGCGTCAGCAGCCGGGCCACCTCGGACCCGACGACGCCGCACCCGAGCAGCGCGACGCGCAGCGGACCTTGCTCCTGCTGGCTGGCTCCCACGAAGCTCCTCCTCCATCACCCGGCCCGCACGGTCAGCGGTGCCGTCGTTCTCGGGTCCCTGCCGGACGCGGTCGCGTCGGAGGTTTCCCCTGACCCTGGCGGACCGCGGCACCCCGTGCCCCGCATCCCGACCAGTCGGTCCGAGCATGTCGATCCTCGCCCGGTCGCCCGGATCCTGGGCGCTCGTCTCAGGATACGGGTGGGCCGGTGCCGGGCCACGAGGCGCCGCGCCGCACCGGCCCCGGCGACGTCAGCCCAGGTCGAGCGCGAGCAGGTCGTCCTCCGTCTCACGACGGACCAGGACCCTGGTCTCGCCGTCGGCCACGGCCACGACCGGGGGTCGGGGCGCGTGGTTGTAGTTCGAGGCCATCGAGCGCCCGTAGGCGCCCGTCGCCGCGACGGCCAGCAGGTCGCCCGCCCGCACGTCGCCCGGCAGCAGCACGTCGTGGACCACGATGTCGCCGCTCTCGCAGTGCTTGCCGACCACCCGCGCGAGCACGGGCTCGGCGTCCGACAACCGGTTCGCGAGCTCGGCGTGGTAGTCCGCGCCGTACAGCGCCGGGCGGATGTTGTCGCTCATGCCGCCGTCGATCGAGACGTACGTGCGCACGATCGTGCTCTCCGCCTCGCCGCCCGGCCCGCTGACCCGCACGGGCTTGACCGTGCCGACCGTGTAGAGCGTCAGGCCCGCGGGCCCGACGATCGCGCGGCCCGGCTCGATCGAGAAGCGTGGCAGGGGGGTCCCGAGGTCCGCCGACGAGGCGGCCACCGACGCCGCGACGTCCTTCGCGATGCGGTCCGGGTCGAGCGCGACCTCGCCCGGCAGGTACGCGATGCCGTACCCGCCGCCCAGGTCCACCTCGGGCACGAGGAAGCCCGTGCGCCGCGCCAGGGCAGCCCGCAGCTCGAGGACCTTGCGCGCCGCGACCTCGAAGCCCGACGGGTCGAGGATCTGCGAACCGATGTGCGAGTGGATGCCCAGCAGCTCGAGCTCGGGGTGCGAGAGCACCGTGAGGAGCGCGACCATGGCGGGGCTGTCCTCGTCCTGCGCACCAGGGGCTGTCGTGCCCTGGCCACCGGTCGCGAGCGACAGACCGAACTTCTGGTCCTCGTGCGCGGTCGAGATGTACTCGTGCCCGCCCGCGTGCACGCCCGTGGTCACGCGGATCATGACCGGGGCCGGAGCCCCGCCGCGGGCGCGCGAGGCAGCGGCCACGCGCTCGACCTCGACGAGCGAGTCGACGATGATCCGGCCCACGCCCGCGTCGAGCGCGCGCGCGATCTCCGCGTCGGACTTGTTGTTGCCGTGCAGGCCGATGTGCTCGCCGGGAACGCCTGCGCGCAGCGCGACCGCGAGCTCGCCGCCCGTCGCGGTGTCGACGCGCAGCCCCTCGGAGTGCACCCAGCGGGCCACGGCGACCGAGAGGAACGCCTTGCCCGCGTAGTACACGTCGACGTCCGCGCCGACCTCGGCGAACGCTGCCTCGAACGCACGGCGGTACGACCGCGCGCGCTCGCGCAGGTCGGCCTCGTCGAGCACGTAGGCCGGGGTGCCCTGGGCGACCGCGAGCTCACGCACGTCGACCCCCGCGACCGTGAGCGCGCCGTCGGGCCCGCGGCGCACGCCGCTCGACCACGGCTCGCCCGGCACGTAGGTGCCGGTCGGCGAGAAGGCGGGCGGCGTCGTCGGGCCTGCCGACGCGCTCACATGCGCTCCGGCGCGGACACGCCCAGCAGGCCGAGGCCGTTGGCGAGCACCTGACGCGTGGCGTCGTTGAGCCACAGGCGCGTGCGGTGCACGTCCGTGACCTCCTCGTCGCCCAGCGGCGTCACACGGCACTCGTGGTACCAGGAGTGGTAGTCGCCCGCGAGCGCCTCGAGGTAGCGCGCGACGCGGTGCGGCTCGCGCAGCTCGGCCGCCTGGCCCACGACGCGGGGGAACTCGGTGAGCGCACCGAGCAGGATCGACTCGGTCTCGTGCGTCAGGAGCGACGGGTCGAACGCCTCGCTCCCGTCCTCACGGAACCGCGAGACACCGTGCGCCTGCGCGTTGCGCGCGACGTTCGCCGTGCGGGCGTGCGCGTACTGCACGTAGTAGACCGGGTTCTCGTTGCCCGCCTTCGTCAGCAGGTCGAGGTCCAGGTCGATGCTCGAGTCCGCCGAGGAGCGCGCGAGCGAGTAGCGCGCGGCGTCAACGCCCACGGCGTCGACCAGGTCCTCGAGCGTCACGACGTTCCCGGCGCGCTTGGCCATGCGGACCGGTCGACCGTCCTTGACCAGGTTGACCATCTGCCCGATGAGGATCTGCAGGTTCTTGCCCGGCTCGTCGCCGAACGCCGCGCACACCGCCATCATGCGGCTCACGTACCCGTGGTGGTCCGCGCCGAGCATGATGATGACGTCGTCGAACCCGCGCTCGCGCTTGTCGAGGTAGTACGCGATGTCGCCCGCGATGTACGCGGCCTCGCCGTCCGACTTGATGATGACGCGGTCCTTGTCGTCACCGAAGTCGGTCGTGCGCAGCCACGTCGCGCCGTCGGCCTCGAACACGTGGCCGCCCTCGCGCAGGCGCTGGACCGCGCGCTCGACCGCGCCGGACTCGTGCAGCGAGTCCTCGTGGAAGTACACGTCGAAGTCGACGCCGAAGTCGTGCAGCGCCGCGCGGATCTCGTCGAACATGCGCTCGACGCCGCGCGCCCGGAAGACCTCCTGGGCCTCGTCGTCGGGCAGCGTGCGCGGGTCCGGGTCGCCCGCGGCGATCGCGTCGGCGATGACGGCCTCGGCGATGTCCGAGATGTACTGGCCGCCGTAGCCGTCCTCCGGGGCGTCCTGTCCCTTGGCGCGCGCGAGCAGCGAGCGCGCGAAGCGGTCGATCTGCGCGCCGTGGTCGTTGAAGTAGTACTCGCGCTCGACCACGGCGCCCGAGGCCTGGAGCACGCGGGCCAGCGAGTCGCCGACCGCAGCCCAGCGCACGCCGCCGATGTGGATGGGGCCCGTGGGGTTCGCCGAGACGAACTCGAGGTTGATGCGCGTGCCGGCCTCGGAGTCGTTGTTCCCGTAGGTCGCGCCCTGGGCGAGGATGGTGCGCGCGAGCTCGCCCGCGGCCGCCGCGTCGAGCGTGATGTTCAGGAAGCCCGGCCCGGCGATGTCCACCGACTTGATGCCCGGGTGCGCGGCCAGGCGCTGCGCGAGGTCCTCGGCCAGGACGCGCGGGGCGACGCCGGCCTTCTTCGCGAGCTGCAGGGCGACGTTCGTGGCCCAGTCGCCGTGCTCGCGCTGGCGGGGTCGCTCGACGTGGACCGACGTGGGGACCGCGTCGGCGGGCAGGGCGAGGGTGCCGTCGGCGACGGCGGAGGCCAGGGCAGCGCTGAGCGCTTCGGAGAGCTCGTTCGGGGTCACCCGACGATTCTAGCGAGCGACGCTAGCGCTTTGCGTCGCCGTCCGTCGGGGGCGCCGAGGGGCGTCCCCGACGAGCACGCGGACCCCACGTGTCCTCGATCATGACGGGGCGGCAGCCCGCGACGGCGGCCAGCAGGATCACCACGAGCGTCACGAACAGGAAGACGAACGTGCTGGTCCACGTGCCGCTGCGGGCGTACAGGATGCCCGCGGTCAGGGGCCCCGCCCCCGCGACGAGGTACCCCACGCCCTGCACGAACCCGGACAGCGCGACGGCCCCGGCCGACGTGCGGCTGCGCAGGTTGATGAGTGCCAGCCCGAGCGGGAACGTCGAGGCCCCCAGCCCCGCGAGCACGACCCACACCCAGATCGCAGGACCCGCCTGGCCACCCATCAGCCCGCCGTACCCGACCGCGAGCATCGCGACGAAGACCACCACGAGGGGGTACGGGTTGCGCATCCGGGCCGCGAGCAGCGGTGTGACGATCGACATGGGCATGCCGACGAACGCGTACAGCGCGAGGGCGCTCGCCGCGGTCGGCTCGGACATCCCGGCGTCGACCAGGACGTGCGGCAGCCACGCGAACATGACGTACGTGTTGAGCGAGTTGAGGCCGAACATCCCCGCGATGCCCCACGCGAGCGGGCTGCGCCACGCACGCCCCTCGTGGCGGTGCCGCCCGTCGAGGCCTGCGGTGTGCTCGGGCGAGTGCTCGAGCACCGACGCGAGCTCGGCGCGGGCTCGGGCCGAGCGCGCGATCACCACGGTCCACGGCACGGCCGCGAGCAGCCCCACGAGCGCCCAGCCGCCCAGGGCGGGCCGCCAGCCCAGCGACGAGGCGATGCCCACCACGAGCAGCGGCGGGATCGCGGTGCTCAGCGAGAGCGTCACGGTGTACGCCGCGGTCACGGCGCCGATCCGGTCGGGGAAGTACCGCTTGACGAGCGGCGGGAGCAGCACGTTGCCCATGCCCATGCCCGCGAGCGCCACCGCGGTCCACAGCAGGAAGGACGGGGCCGTGCTCGACAGCGACCGCAGGATCTCGCCGACCGAGCTGACGAGCAGCGCGGCGACGAGCGTCGGTTCGAGCCCGAACCTGCGCGAGAGGACGGGGACGAGCGACCCGAAGACCGCGAACGCGATCACCGGGACGGTCCCCAGGAGCCCCGCGAGCTGGTCGCTCAGGTCGATGTCGGTCCGGACCACGTCCAGGATCGGGGAGACCGAGGCGACCGCGATCCGCAGGTTGAACGCCGCGAGGACGATCCCGGCAAGGACGACGAACCGCCCGTGCCACGGGCGGAGGGCGTTGTCGGGGGTGCTGTCGGGGGTCGAGCTCGAGTCCTGGCGATCCACTCCAGGAGGGTACGCATCCGTCTCCCGAGGCACCCGTCCCGGAGGGCGTTCCGGGCTGGTGAGTCCGGTCACCCCGCCACCGCGCGGCCGGTCGTCCCGGACGGCTCTCGGCAGGTGGGAGCACGAACCCGCCGGAGACTGGTAGTCTCGTGCACCGTGCCGGATGCTCGTCAGAGCGAACGCATGTTGCCCTCGTAGCTCAGTGGATAGAGCGTCTGCCTCCGGAGCAGAAGGTCGTAGGTTCGAGTCCTATCGAGGGCACCGCAGACCAAGCCCCTGGACCCCTCGGTCCAGGGGCTTCGTCGTGCCCACGACCTGTCCGTGTGGTCGGCGCCTCCCCCGCACCCGTGTAGCGTCCGCACTACTGGGCCACCGTGGTCTCGTTGACGGGACAAGCGTGACAACAGCATCGAACGACACCATCCTCGGCCTCCTCGGGACGTCGCGGAAGCCCGACGAGCGCCGGCTCCCCCTCCACCCCGACCACCTCGAGCGCATCGCCCCCGAGCTCCGGTCGCGGATCGTCGTCGAACACGGCTACGGCGAGCGCTTCGGGGTGAGCGACGAGCAGATCGCGCCTTGGGTCCGCTCCCTGGGCACCCGCACCGAGGTCATCGCGGCCGCCGACGTGATCCTGCTGCCCAAGCCCCAGCTTGAGGACCTGCACGACCTGCGCCCCGGCCAGACCCTGTGGGGCTGGCCGCACTGCGTCCAGGACCGCGAGCTGACCCAGCTCGCGATCGACAAGCGGCTCACGCTCGTGGCCTTCGAGGCCATGCACCACTGGGCGTCCGACGGCGGGTTCGGCCTGCACGTCTTCCACAAGAACAACGAGATGGCGGGCTACTGCTCGGTGCTGCACGCGCTCGCGCTGTGCGGGTCGACGGGCGACTACGGCAGGCGTCTGACCGCCGTGGTCATCGGCTTCGGCGCCACGGCGCGCGGGGCGGTCACGGCCCTCAACGCGCACGGGGTCCACGACGTCCGCGTGCTCACCAACCGCCGGGTCGCGGCGGTCGCGGCACCGATCCACTCGGCGCAGATCGTGCAGTTCGACCACGACGACGCGCCGTACCTCAGCGAGGTCATCACCGACGAGGGCCGTCTGCCGCTCGCCCCGTTCCTCGCCGAGAGCGACATCGTCGTCAACTGCACGCTCCAGGACCCCAACGCGCCCCTGCTCTACCTGCGCACCTCCGACCTGGGGGCGTTCCGGCCGGGCAGCCTGATCGTCGACGTGTCGTGCGACGACGGCATGGCGTTCGACTGGGCGCGATCGACCACGTTCGCCGACCCTCTGGTCACGGTCGGGGAGAACATCAACTACTACGCGGTCGACCACAGCCCCTCGTACCTGTGGAACTCGGCGACGTGGGAGATCAGCTCGGCAGTCCTGCCGTTCCTCCCCGCGGTCATGGCCGGCCCGACGGGCTGGGAGGCGAACGAGACGGTCCGCCGCGCGATCGAGGTGCGCGACGGCGTCGTCCTCAACCCTGCCGTGCTCGAGTTCCAGCACCGCGAGGCCACGTACCCGCACCTCCCGCTCCCGGCCCAGCCGTGAGCGACCGCGTACGGTATGTCCTATGACGGACGGTGGTAACGGAGACTTCGAGTTCGAGCGTCGCTTCCTCGTGAAGGACGTCCCGGTCGACCTGCTCGACGCGCCCGCGCTCATCGTGCAGAGCTACTACCTGGCCGAGGACGGCTACGCGCTGCGGCTGCGCGCCCAGGCGAGCGCGACGGCCGCCGCGCTCAGCGGCAGCACCTCTCCTCTGAGCGTCCTGGACCGGTACGCGTTCGACTTCTGCGCGCTCACGGTCAAGGGACCCACGGTCGGGGGCACCCGGTACGAGGCCGAGCGGGAGATCGACGTCAACGTCGGGGTCGAGATGATCCGTCGTGGTGGCGGGCGCATCGTCAAGACCCGCTACTCGGCATGGCTCGGGGCGGACGGCTGGGTCATCGACGTGTTCGGCGGCGCCAACCACCCGCTCGTCGTCGCGGAGTGCGAACGCTCGGGCCCCGTCGTGGACCTCCAGATCCCGGCGTTCTGCGTCACCGAGATCACCGACGACCGCCGGTTCTCCAACGACTCGCTCTCGCACACCCCGTACTCGGCGTGGGCGGGGTCGTTCGCCGCCGAGCTCGCGGTCTCCGGGCCACGGTTCCGGCAGGACTTCGGGCACAACGCCCACCTGCCCGGGGAGTAGCCCGGGCAGGGGCGCGCCCGGCGGGACCGGGCGCGCGCCGCTCAGGCCCCGTCGTCCACGAGGCGCGGGCCGTCCACCGGGCGCGGGCCGTCCACCGGGCGCGGGCCGTCCACGACGTCACGGTCTCCTCCGACGGGGGCGATCCCCAGGCTGCGCGCGTAGTAGACCCACGGGAACCATGTCCCGATCCGCTCCCACCCGTCGGCCTCGAGCCCGAACCGGCTCGCCCCCAGGACGTACACGCGCGCGTGCTCCCACTGCGTCGTGGTGCGCACGAGCCGGTGGAAACCTGCCCCGAACCCCGTCGAGCGCCACCCCTTGCGCCCGTAGGCCTCGAGCGCCGCCATCTCGGTCACGGCAGTGACGGGCGCCAGGATCCGGGTGTCGCCGACCTCCGCGCCCCCGACGAGGTCCTGGACCGTCCCCGGCGCGGCCGCCCCGACGGGTCGCCCGAAGCGCTGCTGCGCGGCCTGCCGCGAGATCCCCAGGGTCGTGCCGATCGCCTCCCAGCTGTGCCCTGCCGAGCGCGCCGACGACACGGCCGTCGCGAGGAGCGACTCGGCCGAGGTGCTCGCGCGCGCCGTGAGGGCGACGAGCTCGAGATGCGCACCGGGGTCCGTCGTGATGCGGTCGCCGATGCCCGGGTCCGCAGCGGTCACGGCCTCGGCGAGCAGGTCGTCGAGCGTCCGGTCGTCGTCGCGGGGTTCGAGGCTGCCCCAGGCGGGTGCCCCGCTCACGGTTCGCGACTCTCGTCGATGCCCGACGCCGGAGCGCCGGTCGCGACGGCGGGCTGGTCGGTGAGGGGAAATCTCCGGGTAGGCATGCGTCAACTCTGGCTTGACACGAGCGCTCTGTCAAGAGGTGGTTGACATCCCGGTGCGGTGCGCATCCCGGGGGGCAACACGCCGTCAGACGTCCCTCCCGCGCCGTCCCGACCGACCCGACGGAGAATGCAGGGCATGGACGAGGCCGTCGTACTCCTGTTCATCACCGGTGCGCTGGCCGTCACGGCCGTCGCCCGGCACTGGGACCTGCCCGCTCCCCTCCTGCTCGTCACCGTGGGCCTGGGCGTCTCGCTGATCCCCGTCGTCCCGCACATCGAGCTCGGTCCCGAGGTCCTGCTGGGCATCATCCTGCCGCCGCTGCTCTTCTCGGCCGCCACCGGCAGCTCCTACCAGGACTTCCGCACGTCCCTCCACGCGATCGTGCGCCTCGGGGTCGGGCTCGTGATCGTCACCGCCCTGGCGGTCGCCTGGGTCGCGACGCTCCTGCTCCCCGACCTGCCGTTCGCCGCGGCGCTCGTGCTGGGCGCCGTCGTCGCTCCACCCGACGCGGTCTCCGCGGCCGCGGTCGGCCGACGGCTCGGGCTGCCCCGCCGGGTCATGACCCTGCTCGGAGGCGAGAGCCTCATCAACGACGCGACCTCCCTCACGCTGTACAAGGTCGCCCTCGCCGGCGTCGCGACGGGTGCCTGGGTGTGGACCGAGGGCATCGGGGTCTTCACGCTCGCCGTCGTGGTCGGCGTGGGCGTCGGGCTCGTCATGGGCATCGGGATGCATGCCGCCCGCCTGCGGCTCGCCGACCCCCTCCTGACGAGCGTCGCCGGGATCATCCTCCCCTTCGCGGCCTACTGGATCGCCGAGGAGCTCAGCGGGTCGGGGGTGCTGGCCGTGGTCGCCGCAGGCCTCTACCTGGGCCACACGGCCCCGACCGCGGGCTACGAGACACGACTCGTCGAGGAACCGCTGTGGGACAGCCTCGACCTGCTGCTCGAGGCCATCACGTTCGCGCTCATCGGGCTCCAGCTCAAGTCCGTCGTCGAGACCGTCGTGGACTCCGACGAAGGGCTCAGGACGGCGGTCTGGGTGTCGCTCGCAGCCCTCGCCACGACCATGGCGATCAGGCCCTTCTGCGTCTTCGCGACGTCCTGGCTCGACCGTGTGCACCTGCCCGGCTCGAGACGCGCGCGCGGCGACCGGCTCGACTGGCGCGAGTCCCTCGTCGTCTCGTCCGCAGGCATGCGCGGTGTCGTCACGCTCGCCGCCGCGGCCGCGATCCCCGTGACGCTCGGCGGCGCCGAGTTCCCCGGCCGGGCCACGATCCAGCTCGCGGCCTTCACGGTCGCGATCGGCACGCTCCTCCTGCAGGGCGTGACGCTGCCCTGGGTCATCCGGGCGCTCGGCGTCGGCGGAGAGGACGAGGCCGCGAGCGACGCCGCCGAGGAGGCACGGGTCCGCCGGCTCATGGCCGAGGCGCAGGCCGAGGCCATCGCGCACGCCACGAAGGAGTGGGCACCCGTGATCGGGGAGGAGAAGGCCGAGGCCACCCGAGCGGCGATGTCCGCCGCGATCGTCGGTCGCGCCCAGGCCGCGGCCCGTCTCCTGTCCCCCGAGTCCGAGGCCGAGGAACCGGTCGAGCAGGCCCCCGTCCGGGCGCGCCCCACGGGCGGACGCGCCTTCCCCGTCGCCCGGCCCGGCGACCGGTCGGAGGACCTTCGGCGGCTCAACGCGCTGCGCGCCGACATGAACAGGGCTCAGCGACAGGTGCTGGTCGACGAGCGCGACGCGGGACGCCTCAACGAGGCCGTGATGCGCAGGATCCTGCGCGAGCTGGACATCGAGGCCGAGGCGCTGGCCGAGTCCTGGGTCAACCGGATCTGACGGGACCCGTCAGAGAAGGCCACCGTGCTCGACGACACCCTCGGTGAACTCGAAGTGCCACGGTTCGTAGGCGCCGCCACCGCCACGCTTGGCCCACGACGGGTTGGCCCAGCCGTACAGACCGCCGTTCTTGTTGATCCACGAGTAGACCTCGCGGTTCCCCGTCTCGCTCGAGCACAGGTCGATCGCGAGGCCCCAGCCGTGGAACGAGGTCCCCGGCTTGGCGGCGAACGCCCCGCGCGACCCCTTGAGGGAGACCTGCGAGGCGATCGTCCGGTAGCTCGAGACCAGGCACATGTCACGGCCGAACGTCGACCGGAAGGCCTCGTTCATGGCCGACAGCGCCACCGCCGCGTCCGGACGCAACGACTCGCCCGGCTGCCACAGGTCGCACAGCTCGTGGCCCGTGAGCTTGCCGTTGGCGCTCGTGACCTTGACCGTCGGGTCGCAGTCGGGCAGCGGGGCACGTTCGACCGAACGGCTCGCGGCCTGGGTCCGGCCGTCGATCTTCGGAGCCGACGCGACGTACTCCGACGTGGCCTCGGCCGCGGTCGGGTTGTTCACGAGGTCAAGCGCGCTCGGGCCGGTCGGCCTGCCGTCCGGCCCGAAGGGGGCCGCCGGGCCGTCCTGCGCACCGGCCGAGAGCGGCATGGCGATGGTAGCGACCGCGAGCGTCCCGAGGACCGCCATGCGAGGGGCCCAGCGCTGATGAGAGGGGATCTCCGCCCGACGACGTCCCTTGTGCCCGGTCTCCGCCTCGCGCCGAGCGCGCCGGGAGTCGGAGGACTGGGACGTCGACATCGACTCCACCGGACCTCCGCTCGAAGAACCACCCGGACACCTCACGGTGGCCAGGGCGGCACTGACGACATGAACGCCGCACCTCGCAGAAGGGATGAGCCTCCTGTACCGGAGGAACCGTGCGAGACGAAGCATCGGACACGATATCCGTGGGCGCGTGGGAAGCCAAGTCCCCTGCTCAACGAGCTGCGGGCGGCCCGAGGCGACCCGCTCAGTGCACGCGCCGCTGCATCGCGTCCCGCACCTCGCCGACGAGCTCCTCCAGGATGTCCTCGAGGAAGACGACGCCCAGAGCGCCCGGACCGCGGTCCGGTGCGGCGCCGTCGGGCAGCGCGGTCACGACGACCGAGCCGTCCGAGACGCCGCCCTCGCGCTCCGAGGTCCCCTCGTCCACGCGCGCCAGGTGCGCGCCCGAGCGCTGCATGGCGCGCAGGGTGTCCTCGATCTCGTCGCCCGGCTCGGCCGTCGCGAGCGCGCGCACCCGCCACGACGGCACCGGCCGGAAGCGGTCCTCACCGCTCGCGTACAGCACGTCCTTGAGGTGCAGGTACCCCACGAGCTCGCCGTGCACGTCGGCCACCGGGAAACGGCTGAACCCCGTCTTGGCGACCAGGCGCTCGATCTCGTCGGGCGTGCACCCCTCGACCACCGTCACGAGACGGTCGACCGGCACCATGACCTCGGCCGCCGTGCGCTCCGAGAACTCGATGGCCCCCGAGAGCAGGCCCTGCTCGTCCTGCAGGAGCCCCTCGGCCTGCGAGTGCTCCACGATCGACTGCACCTGCTCGGCCGTGAAGACCGACGCGACCTCGTCCTTGGGCTCCACCCCGGTCCAGCGCACCACGTGGTTCGCGAGCCAGTTGAGCGAGACGATGATCGGCCTGAGGATGCGACCCAGCACGACGAGCGGCGGACCGAACCACATGACGGCCTTCTCCGGTCCCGACACCGCGAGGTTCTTGGGGACCATCTCGCCGAGCACGACGTGCAGGTAGACCACGATCGCCAGCGCGATCACGAAGGCGATCGGGTGCGTCAGCGACGGGCTCACACCCAGGGCGTGCAAGGGCACCTCGATGAGGTGCGCGACGGCCGGCTCCGCGACGACACCCAGCCCCACCGAGCACACCGTGACGCCGAGCTGGGCGCACGCGAGCATGAGCGAGACGTGCTCCATGGCCCACAGGACCGTCTGCGCCCGGCGGTTGCCCTGCGCCGCGAGCGGTTCGATCGCGCTGCGCCGGGCGGAGATGATCGCGAACTCCGCGCCCACGAAGAACGCGTTCGCGGCCAGGAGGAACAGGCCCAGGAGGAGGGCTGCGGTCGAGCTCATCGCGCACCTCCGGGCGTCCGGGGGGAGCCGCCCGCGCGCGGGGCCGCGCCCGGCGGGGGTCCGGGCGGCGCGAGCACTCGCACCCGCAGACGCTCGACGCGGCGCCCCTCCATGGCCTCGACCCGCAGCACGACGTCGCCGGCCCGGACCTCGTCACCGACCTCGGGCACCCGGCCCAGGTCGGCCATGACGAGCCCGCCCAAGGTCTCGTACGCACCGTCCTCGGGGACCTCGAGCGCCGTCGACTCGCGGAGCTCGTCCGGCCGGATGACCCCCGGCACGATCCACGAGCCGTCGGTCCCGCGGGCCACCCCGGCCCGTCGGGGGTCGTGCTCGTCCGCGACGTCCCCCACGAGCTCCTCGACCACGTCCTCGAGGGTCACGACCCCCGACGTCCCGCCGTACTCGTCGACGACCACGGCCATCTGCAGGCCGAACCCGCGCAGCTCGACGAGGAGCGGCCCCAGTGCGACCGTCTCCGGGACGCGCGGGGCGTCGACCATGAGCGCGGCCGCGGGCACCTCGGCGCGACGCTCGTGCGGCACCCCCACGGCACGGCGCAGGTGGACCAGGCCGAGCACGTCGTCGCGGTCCTCACCGATCACGGGGAAACGGGAGTGCCCCGAGGTGCGGGCGAGCGCCACGACGTCCTCCGCCGTGTCGTCGCGACGCAGGACCACCATGCGCATGCGGTCCGTCATGACGTCGACCGCGCTGAGCTCGTCGAGCTCGATCGAGTTGGTCAGGAGCGTGGCCACCGAGGTGTTCAGGGTGCCCTCCTGGGCCGACCGCTTGACGAGGGCCGCGAGCTCGGACGCGGAGCGCGCGCCCGACAGCTCCTCGCGCGGCTCGACGCCCATGCGGCGCAGGATCGCGTTCGCCGAGCCGTTGAGCACCGAGATGACCGGGCGGAAGAGCTTGGTGAACTGCCGCTGGACCGGGACGACCTGGCGGGCCGTCGCGTACGGGGTCGACAGCGCGAAGTTCTTGGGGATGAGCTCGCCGAAGAGCATCGAGAAGAGGTTCACGACGACGAGCGCCAGGACCACCGCCAGGACCGTGGCCGCGCTCGCGCCGAGGGCCGTGCTCCCGAGGGCGTCGCCGATGAGGTTCTGGAGGGCCGGCTGGGCCGTGTAGCCGAGCAGGATGGTCGTGATGGTGATGCCGACCTGCGCCGAGGAGAGCTCGGTCGACAGGTGCTTGAGACCGGCCCGGACGCTGCGGTCGCGGCGGCTGCTGCGCGCCTGCGTCCCGGGGACGTCCGCCTCGCGCGCGCCGTCCGGCGCCGCACCTCGTGCCGTGCCCTGCCCGGCGACGTCGGCGTCGTCGTCCTCATCGCTCCCCGGCCTGGCCAGGACGGCGGGGTCGAGGGTCACGAGGGAGAACTCGCTCGCCACGAAGACTGCGGTACCTGCGGTCAGGAGCACCCCCAGCGCGACCATCAACCAGTCGCCTACCACGGGGTGCTCCACGGATATCGGGGTGCGCTCTTCATCGTGGAGACGATGTTATCGGGCCAAGGCGCGGCGTCCATCCGGAGCGGGTGCGCCGCTCCCGGCTCCTGACCAGCACCGGACGAGCACCTGACCAGCACCGAACGCCCACCGGAACACCACGGACACCGGCCGATCTTCCGTCCGTCGTGCGACCATCGTCGCCCCCTTTGTGCCACGCTGGTGCCATGACAGCCAGCGCATTCCCCACCGGCACCGGCGCGACGAGCGCTGGTGGTCCCGCAGGCACACCCGCGCAGTCCGCGAACATCCTCGTCGTCGAGGACGAGCCGGCGATCGCCACGGCCATCGCCCAGCGCCTGAGCGCCGAGGGCTGGCGCGTCGAGGTCGCACGCGACGGGCTCTCGGGCGTCGAGGCCGCGACCCGCCTGCGACCCGACGTGATCGTGCTCGACGTGATGCTGCCGGGCATCGACGGCCTCGAGGTCACGCGCCGCATCCAGGCCGAGCAGCCCGTCCCCATCCTCATGCTGACGGCGCGCGACGACGAGACGGACATGCTCATCGGGCTCGGGGTCGGCGCCGACGACTACATGACCAAGCCGTTCTCGATGCGCGAGCTGGTCGCCCGGGTCAAGGCGCTCCTGCGGCGCGTCGACCGCGCGGCCCAGGCGGCGACGTCGACCCCCACGGACCCGCCCATGGTCGTGGGCGACGTCGTGATCGACCGCGCCCAGCGGCGCGTGCACCGCGCGGGCGAGGAGGTCCACCTGACCCCCACCGAGTTCGAGCTGCTCGTCATGCTGGCCAGCTCGCCCAAGACCGTCCTCACGCGCGAGCGTCTCCTCGCCGAGGTCTGGGACTGGGCCGACGCGAGCGGGACCCGCACGGTCGACTCCCACATCAAGGCGCTGCGCCGCAAGCTCGGACCGGACCTGATCCGCACGGTCCACGGGGTCGGGTACGCGTTCGAGCCCCCGGTCGCGTGACCTCCGGCCCCCGGACCATCCGCCCCCACCTCCCGGACGTCCGGCCCCTCGACTCGTTCCGGTCGCTCAA
The DNA here is from genome assembly GCF_056158145.1 of Oerskovia sp. PE-21s. Lineage (NCBI taxonomy): Bacteria > Bacillati > Actinomycetota > Actinomycetes > Micrococcales > Cellulomonadaceae > Oerskovia > Oerskovia sp. PE-21s. The sequence goes on along the minus strand of NZ_JBUXJM010000001.1, from coordinate 570,684 downwards.
GATCAAGCTCGGCGTGCTGGTCTTCGCGACCGTCACGCTCGCGGTCCTCATCACGTGGCTCGGGCAGCAGAACAAGCTCGGCCCGACCCGCACGTTCCCCCTCGCGATCGTGCTCTCGCTCCTGCTCACGCAGATCCTGGCGCGCGGCATGACCTCTCCCCTGCGCGAGATGACGGCGGCCGCGCAGTCCATGGCCGACGGCGACTACACCCGGCGCGTGCGAGCGACGAGCCGCGACGAGGTCGGCCAGCTCGCGGTCGCGTTCAACATCATGGCCGAGGACCTGGCGTCATCGGACCAGATGCGGCGAGAGCTCATCGCGAACGTGTCGCACGAGCTGCGCACCCCCATCGCGGCGCTCCAGGCCCAGCTCGAGAACGTCGTCGACGGCGTGAGCGAGGCGAACCCGGCGACCATGGAGATGGCGCTCGCCCAGACCGAGCGCCTGACCCGCCTCGTGACGTACCTCCTGGACCTGTCCCGGATCGAGGCGGGTGCTGCGGCCCTCAACTTCCAGGACATCCCGCTCGGCGACTTCCTGGAGGAGAACGCCGACGCCGTCTCGATGGTCGAGGCCGGCAAGCAGCTCCAGTACGTGGTCGACGTGACCCCCGAGGACCTGACGCTGCCCGCGGACCCCGAGCGGTTGCGCCAGATCATCACCAACCTGCTCCAGAACGCGATCCGGCACTCGCCCCAGAACGGCGAGATCCGCCTCGAGGCCTACCCCGTGGACGACGACGTGGTGATCGAGGTCATCGACCAGGGACCGGGCATCGCGAAGAAGGACCGCGAGCGGATCTTCGAGCGCTTCGCGCGGGGCAACGCCCCCTCGCAGGGCCACTCGTCGACCGGGGGGACCGGGATCGGGCTCGCGATCGTGCGCTGGGCGGTCGACCTGCACGGCGGCCGCATCGAGGTCGCGGACTCCCTGCAGGGCGCGACCATGCGACTGACCTTCCCTGCCCGTCCTCAGCCTCACACGACGGGGCTGCCGGACGACCTTCCGGAGATCCTGGGACATCCCGGGACACCTCGGCCGACCGGCCAGGAAGGGCGCTCTCCGGACGCCACCGAGTGAGATCTTCGTCACACTCGGTGGCGTCCATACCCGGGGATGGTCTAAACGACCTGACCTTTGGTCAGCGAACAGGTCGCTGTTGCCCCCCTGTTTGCCTCTGGCAGACGTCCCGTGAAGAACCGGCCGACACCCTGCACATTTCCGCCGACCAGCGCCTCGGCGAGCGGGTGGGAGGGCCTAGGCTTGACGGGTCCGGTTCCGGACTAGGTACCCGATATCCAGTGACGATCAGTGGTGAAAGTGGGCGATCCTCGCGTGTCCCCGAAGGCTGAGTCAGAGTCGATCAGCGCAGCAAGTTCTGTGTTCGGCGCCAACGAATGGCTCGTCGACGAGCTCTACGAGCAATACCTCAAGGACAAGAACGCGGTCGACCCCGCGTGGTGGGAGTTCTTCGCGGACTACCGTCCCGGGGACAAGGCGAGCGAGGTGAACGGGAGCAGCACGCCTGCCGCCCCCGCCGCCGGGACCACGACGCAGCCCGTCGCGACCCCGGCCCCCGCGGTCCAGATCCCGGCGAACGCACCGGCAACGCCGCCGGCCCGCACGGCCGCCGTCCCCGCGACCGACGGCTCGGCCGCCGGCGAGTCGGCGCAGCGCCCCAAGTCTCCCGTGGTCCCCGCCGACCCGACCGTCAACGCCGCGATCGCGGCCGTGAAGGCCAACCGCCCGGTCGCGACCGCGCAGCCGGCGACGGCCCCCTACGCCGCGGTCGCCGCTGCGAAGTCGAAGTCCGACACGCCCGACGCCGCGGACGACGTCCAGAAGCTGCGCGGCCCCGCCGCGCGCGTCGTCGTGAACATGGAGGCGAGCCTCGAGGTCCCCACGGCGACCTCCGTGCGCGCCGTGCCGGCCAAGCTCATGGTCGACAACCGCATCGTGATCAACAACCACCTCGCCCGTGGGCGCGGCGGCAAGATCTCGTTCACGCACCTCATCGGGTACGCGCTCGTCGAGGCCCTCGGCGAGATGCCGGCCATGAACGCGAGCTACACGCAGCTCGACGGCAAGCCTGCGGTGAACAACCCGGCGCACGTCAACTTCGGTCTCGCGATCGACCTCGCCAAGCCGGACGGCACCCGCCAGCTCCTCGTGCCGAGCGTCAAGAAGGCCGAGCAGATGGACTTCGCCCAGTTCTGGGCGGCCTACGAGGACCTGGTCCGCCGGGCTCGCGGCAACAAGCTCACGGTCGACGACTTCGCCGGCACCACGATCTCGCTCACCAACCCCGGTGGCATCGGCACCGTGCACTCGGTCCCGCGCCTCATGCAGGGCCAGGGCACGATCATCGGCGTCGGCGCCATGGACTACCCCGCGGAGTTCGCGGGCGCCTCGGTCGAGCAGCTCGCGCGCCTCGGCGTCTCGAAGGTCCTGACGATCACGTCGACCTACGACCACCGCATCATCCAGGGCGCCCAGTCCGGCGAGTTCCTGCGCATCCTCGGCACCAAGCTGATCGGAGAGGACGGGTTCTACGACCGCGTCTTCGCTGCGCTGCGCATCCCCTACGAGCCGGTCCGCTGGACCCGCGACAACACGACGGACGCCGAGATCGAGGCCGCCAAGCCCGCCAAGATCGCCGAGCTCATCCACTCGTTCCGCTCGCGCGGCCACCTCATGGCGGACACCGACCCGCTCGCCTACCGCCAGCGCAAGCACCCGGACCTCGACGTCCAGACCCACGACCTCACGCTGTGGGACCTGGACCGCACCTTCCCCACGGGCGGGTTCGGCGGCAAGACCAAGTCGACGCTGCGCGACATCCTCGGCCTGCTGCGCGACTCGTACTGCCGCTCGATCGGCATCGAGTACATGCACCTCGCGGACCGCGCCCAGCGCCGCTGGCTCCAGGAGCGCCTCGAGTCCGGGTACGCCCGCACCCCGCGCGAGGACCAGCTGCGGATCCTGCGCCGCCTGAACTCCGCGGAGGCCTTCGAGACCTTCCTGCAGACCAAGTTCGTCGGCCAGAAGCGCTTCTCGCTCGAGGGTGGCGAGTCCGTCATCCCGCTGCTCGACGCGGTGCTGTCCAAGGCGGCCGACGGCGGCCTCGACGAGGTCTGCATCGGCATGGCGCACCGTGGCCGCCTCAACGTCCTCGCGAACATCGCGGGCAAGAGCTACGCGCAGATCTTCGCGGAGTTCGAGGGCAACCAGGACCCCAAGAGCGTCCAGGGCTCGGGCGACGTCAAGTACCACCTCGGCACCGAGGGCACGTTCTCGGCCGAGTCGGGTGCGCAGACGCGCGTCTACCTCGCGGCCAACCCCTCGCACCTCGAGGCGGTCGACCCGGTGCTCGAGGGCATCGTGCGCGCCAAGCAGGACCGCATCGACCTGGGCGGCGACGGGTTCTCCGTCCTGCCGATCCTCATCCACGGCGACGCGGCCTTCGCGGGCCAGGGCGTGGTCCCCGAGGTCCTGAACCTCGCGCAGCTGCGCGGGTACCGCACGGGCGGCACGATCCACGTCATCATCAACAACCAGGTCGGCTTCACCACGGGCCCGTCCTCGTCGCGCTCGACGCTCTACTCGACCGACGTCGCCAAGGGCTACCAGGTCCCGATCTTCCACGTGAACGGTGACGACCCGGAGGCGTGCGTGCGCGTCGCCGAGCTCGCCTTCGCGTTCCGCGAGCAGTTCGACCGCGACGTGATCATCGACATGATCTGCTACCGCCGCCGCGGGCACAACGAGGGCGACGACCCCTCGATGACGCAGCCGCTCATGTACAACCTGATCGAGGCCAAGCGCTCGGTGCGCAAGCTCTACACCGAGAACCTCGTCGCACGCGGCGACATCACGCTCGAGGAGGCCGAGCACGTCCTGCAGGACTACCAGGCCCAGCTCGAGCGCGTCTTCACCGAGACCAAGGAGGGCGGCTTCACCCCGTCGCCCGCGACCGAGCCCGTCGCGGGCCTGGAGCGTCCTGAGTCCCAGCGTGAGGACGCCGGCACGATGGTCGGGTGGAAGACCGCGATCGACCAGTCGATCATCGAGCGCGTGGGTCAGGTGCACGTCTCGCCGCCCGAGGGCTTCACGGTCCACCCCAAGCTGGCTCAGCTCCTCGAGAAGCGCAACCAGATGTCCGCCAACGGCGGCATCGACTGGGGCTACGGCGAGCTGCTCGCGTTCGGCTCGCTGCTCGTGGAGGGCACGCCCGTGCGCCTTGCCGGGCAGGACTCTCGTCGCGGCACGTTCGTGCAGCGCCACGCCGTCCTGCACGACCGCGAGACGGGTGCCGAGTGGACCCCGCTGCTGTACCTGTCGGCGGACCAGGCGAAGTTCTGGGTCTACGACTCCTCGCTGAGCGAGTACGCGGCCCTCGGCTTCGAGTACGGCTACTCGGTCGAGCGTCCTGACGCCCTGGTGCTGTGGGAGGCGCAGTTCGGCGACTTCGTCAACGGCGCCCAGACCGTCATCGACGAGTTCATCTCCTCGGCCGAGCAGAAGTGGGGCCAGAACTCCTCGGTCGTCATGCTGCTGCCGCACGGCTACGAGGGGCAGGGGCCGGACCACTCGTCGGCGCGTATCGAGCGCTTCCTGCAGATGTGCGCCGAGAACAACCTCACGGTCGCGCAGCCCTCCACACCGGCGTCGTACTTCCACCTGCTGCGTCAGCAGGCGTACGCCCGCCCGCGTCGTCCGCTCGTGGTGTTCACGCCCAAGCAGCTGCTGCGTCTCAAGGCGGCCGCGTCCGGGGTCGAGGACTTCACGACCGGCACGTTCCAGCCGGTGCTCGGGGACCCGACGGCGAACCCCGCGTCCGTGGACCGCGTCCTGCTCTGCACGGGCCGCGTCTACTACGACCTGGTCGCCGAGCGCGCCAAGCGTGGGGACGACAAGACGGCCATCGTCCGCCTCGAGCAGCTCTACCCGCTCGACGTGGACGGCATCCGCCGGGAGCTCGCCAAGTACGCGGGCGCCGAGGTCGTGTGGGTCCAGGACGAGCCGGAGAACCAGGGTGCGTGGTCGTTCGTCCACGTGAACCTGCCCGAGGACCTGCCTCGCGTCCGGGTCGTCTCACGCCCCGCGTCGGCCTCGACCGCTGCCGGTACGGCCAAGAAGCACCAGGCACAGCAGGCCGTCCTCCTCGAGCAGGCGTTCGCCCGCTGAGCAGGACCCGCACGCTGAGCCTCTGAGGGCTACGACGAAGGCCGCCTCCCTGGACGGGAGGCGGCCTTCGTCGTGCGTGCGCGGGAGGTCTACCAGCGGCCGTGGACCTGCTCGCGCAGGTAGCGGTCGTAGATCTCCCGGACGCCCGACGCGAAGAGGGGGCCGAGCACCTCCGCGGAGCCGGCCTCGGCGTTGGCGCGGGCCTGGTCGACGTTGCGGGCCCCCGGGATCACGGTCGAGACACCGGGCTGCTGCCAGATCCAGGCGATCGCGGCCTGGGCCGGGGTCACGTCGGGTCCGAGCACGTCGTGCACGAGCGCGGTGAACTCCCCCGCCGCGGTGAGGCCGGTCGCGAAGTCGACCCCGGAGAAGGTCTCGCCGACGTCGAACGCGGAGCCGTCGCGGTTGAAGCTCCGGTGGTCGTTCTCGGCGAACGTCGTCTCGCGCGTGTACTTCCCGGACAGCAGGCCCGACGCCAGCGGGACGCGGGCGATGATCCCCACCCCTGCCTCGGAGGCCGCGGGGAGCACCTCGTCGAGGGGCTTGAGCCGGAACGCGTTGAGGATGATCTGGACCGTCGCGACGCCGGGGCGCGCGATGGCCGCGAGCGCCTCGTCGACGGTCTCGACGCTCACGCCGTAGGCCGCGACGGCCCCCTCGGCCACGAGCGTGTCGAGCGCGTCGTACACCTCGTCGTCGTCGACGACCGACGACGGCGGGCAGTGGAGCTGGACGAGGTCGAGCCGGTCGGTGCGGAGGTTGCGGCGCGAACGGTCCGTCCACTCGCGGAAGTTCGCGAGCGTGTAGCTCGCGGGCTCCTGCGGGGCTCGTCGGCCCATCTTGGTCGCGACCGTGATGCCTGCGCCGGGGTTGTCCGCGAGGTAGGACCCGATGATCTCCTCGCTGCGGCCGTCGCCGTAGACGTCGGCGGTGTCGAAGAAGGTCACGCCCGACTCGGCCGAGGCGTCGAGCACGGCGCGGGCGTCGGCCTCGCTGACCTCACCCCAGTCCGCCCCGAGCTGCCAGGTGCCGAGCCCGACGACCGAGACCAGTCGTCCGGTGCGTCCGAGCACTCGTCGTTCCATGTGTTCCTCCTCGTCCTGCGGGTGGTGCTCCCGCTCCCGGAAGGACCGGGGACGGTGCGTCGCTGGGCCGTGCCCCCGAGAGGGTGGCGCAACCGGGTTCTACTGTCCCTGCTCGACGGGCGTTCCGCACCCAGTAACGTGTGTGATCGTGAACATCCACCCGCCCTCCGGTTCCCAGATCCACATCGAGCACAGTGACCACCGTGCCACGCTCACGGAGGTCGGTGCGACCGTCCGGACGTACTCGGTCGCCGGCCGGGACGTCTTCACCCCTTTCGGCGAGGACGAGATCGCCCCCGCGTCGCACGGGGCCGTATTGCTCCCCTGGCCCAACCGCCTGCGCGACGGGCAGTACACGTTCGACGGGATCGAGCACCAGCTCCCGGTCACCGAGGTGCCGCGGAGCACTGCCATCCACGGCCTGGTGTGCTGGGAGCGCTGGGACGTCGTCGAGCAGTCCCCCTCGGCCGTGACCTTCGAGCTGCACCTCGTCCCCACGCCCGGCTACCCGTTCGCCCTCGTGGCCCGCGTCACGTACGCGCTGAGCGACGCGGGGCTGCGCGTCACGGCCCGCACGACGAACGTGGGCACGACCGACGCACCCTACGGCGTCGGGTTCCACCCGTGGCTGTCCCCCGGCGACGCATCGGTCGACGAGTGCACGCTGCGCCTCGACGCGCGCACGCGCGTCACCACGGACGATCGGCTGCTGCCGACGGGCACCGAGCCCGCGGCGGGCGACTACGACCTGCGTGAGCCCCGCCTGCTCGCGGGCATCGACCTCGACGACGCGTACGTCGACGTCCTGCGGGACGAGGACGACCTGTCCTGGATGCGCCTGGCCGCTCCCGACGGCCGCACGGCAGCGGTGTGGATGGACCCCTCGATGGGCACGTGGCAGGTGTGCACCGGCGACCACGTCTCGGCGGCCGGGTACCGGCGCACGGGGGTCGCGGCCGAGCCCATGAGCTGCGTCGCGGACGCGTTCCGGACGGGCGAGCGCCTCGTCCGGCTCGCCCCCGGGGCCTCGCACGAGGCCGTGTGGGGTGCGACGCTCCTCTGACGCGATGCCGCCCGACCGGCCGGACATCCCGCACGGGAGCCCGGTCGTGACAGACAATGGTGCGCGAGCGAACGAGGAGCACATCACCGTGGGAGAACCTGAAGTACGGATCTGCGTGGTCGGCGACGAGCTGAGCGCGGGCGTCGGCGACGCCAAGGGCCTCGGCTGGGCCGGGCGCGTGGTCGCGCGCACCCGTTTCCCGGGGACGGCGATGATCTTTCCTCTCGCGATCCCGGGCGAGACGACGACGGCGATGAGCCAGCGCTGGGACGCCGAGACGACCAGGCGTTTCGACCACGACCCCGAGGCCGACAACCGGCTCGTCCTCGCCCTGGGCCGTCACGACCTCGACGCGGGCCTGTCGGTCGCGCGGTCGCGCCTGAACCTGGCGAACGTCCTGGACGTGGCCGAGCACCGTCGTCTGCCGACGTTCGTCGTCGGCCCGCCGCCGGGCCGTCCCGAGGACAACGACCGGGTCGCCGAGCTCTCGGCGGCCTTCGCGGACGTGGCCAACCGGCGGCGCGTCCCGTACGTCGACACGTTCACGCCCCTGGTCACGCACGAGCAGTGGCTCGCGGACCTCGCGACGAGCGGCGGCGGGTACCCGGGCCAGGCGGGCTACGGCCTCATGGCCTGGCTCGTCCTGCACACGGGCTGGCACGCGTGGCTCGGCCTGCCCGACGACGTCACGTAGGCCGGGCGTCCGGCCCGCCGAGGGCGACGCTCCCGCCCGCCGAGGGTGGCCGGACCGGGCTGATGCGACGACAGCGGCCTGCGGCCGCCCCGTGCAGGGGCGACCGCAGGCCGCTGTCACGTCTCCGGGCGCAGGCCGCCCGGTGTCGTCAGCCCCGCGAGACCGTGAGGTTGCCCGAGACCGTGCTGACCGACACGTAGGCGCCGCTCGTGCCCTCGGAGTGGTCCACGGACGTGGTGCGGGACTGCGCGCTGGGGACGGGGGCGCCGTCGAGCACGACCTTGCCCGTGACCGCGCGCGCCTTGAGGTTGACCCCCGCGCCCTCGCTCAGTCGCAGCGTGACGTCGCCCGAGACGGTCTTAGCGGTCACGAGAGGTGTCGTCTCGCGGGCCTCCACGACCACGTCCCCGGTGACCGTGCTGATCGTGACCCGTCCGAGCGCGCCCTCGGCCTCGACGCGGCCCGAGGCGGTGCCGACCTTGACGTCCCCGTCGTGCGTGGTGACGGCGACGCGGCCCGCGACGGTCTTGACCGAGAGCGGACCCACGGTGTCGGTCACGGTGACCGCCCCGTCGGCAGTCGTGACCGACACGGGGGCGCGCGTCCCGCTGACGGTCGCCGCCGCACGCGCGGTCGCGATCTTGACGGGCAGGTGCGCCGGGAGCACGACCCGCAGTGTCGCGGTGTCCTTGTCCTTCAGTCCGCGCACCCGGTCCACGACGCCCTCGACGCCGTCGAAGTCGTACGCGATCTTCAGCTCGCCCGCGTGCGTGGTGACCCGCAGGGGCCGCGGGCTCACGTCGGTCACGTCGACGGTCGCGCCGGACTCGCGGCTCGGGTCGCTCACGACCTCGACCGCCCCGTTGTTCAGGCCCACGACGAGCGACGCCACGTCGGCGACCTCGATCTGCTGCGGTGCTGCGATGACCCAGGACTCGGTTCCCATGTCGTTCTCCTTCGTCGTCTGCGTGCGGTGCTGGTTCGTGTCGTGCTGGTTCGTGTCGTGCGGGCCGTACCGGTCGACCGGACCCTCCGCCGCGGGGCCGCCCGTCACGGCAGCGTCCCCCGGACCGCCCGCCGGGCGGAGTCCAGGACCGTCCGCAACGTCTCGAGCGTCAGCTCGGTGACCGCGCTGCTCGCGTCGGCTCGCCGGAGGTCGGCGCGGACGTCGTCGCGGAACCGCTGCACCATGGCCTCGGCCTCGACACGGCGGGCGTAGGACTCGCCGCGGCGAGGGTCCGGGGTGGCGGCGGGCCGCGGGCGGACACGCGCCTCCTGGGCCGCGGCCGCGAGCTCGGCGCGCAGCCCCTGCATCGAGCCCTCGATGTCGGCGCGCAGGGCGTGCGCCCGGGTGCGCACGGTCTGGGCGATCCCGTCCTCGAGCGCCGCGACGTCCGCCCGGCGGGCCGCGACCTCGGCCCTCCCGGCGGGCGTGAGCTCGTACGTGGACTTGCGGGCGCTGTCGCTGCGCCGCACGAGGCCCTCCCCCTCGAGCCGGGCGAGGCGCGGGTAGATGGTGCCGGCGCTGGGGCGGTAGGTCCCCCCGAAGCGGTCGCTCAGCTCGGTCATGAGCTCGTAGCCGTGCTTGGGTCCGGACTCGAGCAGCGCGAGGAGGTAGAGCCGGAGCTCTCCGTGGGCGAAGACGGAGGCCATCAGCGGTCCGCCGGTCCGTCCGCGGGCCCGCCGCCGGTCCACGTCGCCCGGCTGTCCGCCGTGCCCCACGGGGCGCCGTAGCCCGGGTACGCGTCGGTCGGGGCGTCGTCGTACGACCACGGGTGGGCGCCGGTGCCGGTGGCCTGACCGGCGGGACCGTCCCACGCGGCGGCGTCCGCGGGCTCGCCGCGCAGCACCGTGACGTTCCCCGAGACCGAGTTGACCTGGAGCTTCTTTCCCGGGGTCCCGGACGGGCCGGCCTGGCGGTAGGCGCCGCCGGGCGTGCCGCGGTGCTCGACGCCGTCGACCACGAGACGACCGCTCACGCAGCGCAGCGTGTAGTCGAGGTCGTCGGGCTCGGGGACGCGCACCAGGACGTCGGCCGAGACCGCGTTGACGTTCATCACGTCGGGCGTGGCGCTCGAGTCGAGCGTGACGTTCCCGGAGACGGTGTTGAGCTTGACGTCGGTCAGCGCCCCGGAGGCCGTGAGGTCGCCCGAGACGGAGTCCATGACGAGGGTGCCCACGTGGTCGCGGACCGTGACCTCGCCCGAGACCGTGTCGACGCGGACCGCGCCTGTCGTCTGCGTCGTCATGACCGAACCGCCTACCGTGGCGACCGAGACCTTCGCCTGGGTGCCGGCGACGAGGCCGTCGCCGCGCACGGTCGCGAGCTTGACCCGCACGTGTGCGGGCACGCCGACGTAGACGTCCGCGCGGTCCTTGCCGCGGTAGTTGCGGAACGAGTCGAGGAAGCCCTGCCACCCGCCCGTGGGCGAGTACCCGACCGTGAGGCGGTCGCCGTCGAGACGCACCTCGAGCGGGCGCCCCTCGATCGAGTGGACCTCGACCCGGACGCCGGGCTCGTCGTGCACCACGACGTCGATGCGTCCGTTGAGCAGGTTCGCGTCGAGGCGGGCCACGGGCCCGACGTCGATCGTCTGCGGACCGGTCACGGTCCAGTTCTCGGTCGCCATGTCTCTCCTCGCGTTCCTGCGGTGTCCCACCCGGTCCCATGAACGCGATGTATCGCGTTTCTGGTCACACGATATATCGCGTCTTGGACCAGGACAAGCCCCAGATGTGGGAACATGGAGCAGACAGAATCCGGCGTGAGGAGCAATCATGAGCAAGCGCGGACGCAAGCGTCGCAGCCGCAAGGGCAGCGCAGCGAACCACGGCAAGCGCCCCAACGCCTGATCACGAGCCCGCCAGGGCCGCGATCACGCGCCCTGCGGGCGAGTGCGACGAAAGGGCCCGTCCTCACCTCGGTGAGGACGGGCCCTTTCGACGTTCGCGGGAGGCGGCCCGACACGGCCGCGGCGGACGGGAGGCCGGCCCGCGCAGGAGCGGAGAGGTGCCCGACGGCGTCACTCCCCGGACGGCGCGTCAGATGCCCTCGACGACCGTCGTCGTACGCAGTACGGTGAACTGCGCCTGGATGCGCAGCCGAAGCTCGACGGGAGCCTGCTCGTGGCACGAGCGGCGCACGAGCTGCTTGACCAGCTCCTCGGCGCTCAGCTCGGCCAGGCACGGCGAGCAGTGCGCGACGTGCGCACGCATGCGCACCTCGTCGTCGGAGGTCATCTCCGAGTCGAGGTACTCGTACAGGTGCTTGAGCGCGTGCTCGCACTCGGTCTCACCCTCGGTCGAGTGGGGGATCGGCACGATGACCTCGTCCTGTGCCTCCGTGCCCACGTTCTGCTGACTCACGACTCACCTCCGGGGGTCTTGGCCCCCACCAGTCCTCGGTCCTTTGCGTAGTCGCTCAGGAGATCACGCAGCTGGTGCCGACCACGGTGGAGCCGCGACATCACGGTCCCGATCGGCGTGCCCATGATCTCGGCGATCTCCTTGTACGGGAAGCCCTCGACGTCCGCGTAGTACACGGCCATCCGGCGGTCCTCCGGCAGCTCCTGGAGAGCCTTCTTCACGTCGGAGTCCGGGAGCCGGTCCAACGCCTCGGCCTCGGCCGAGCGCAACCCCTGCGACGTGTGCGACGCCGCGCGGTGGATCTGCCAGTCCTCGACGTCCTCTGCCGCGGACTGCAGCGGCTCGCGCTGCTTCTTGCGGTAGTTGTTGATGAACGTGTTGGTGAGGATCCGGTAGAGCCACGCCTTGAGGTTGGTGTCCGGGCGGTACTGGTGGAACGCCGCGAACGCCTTGGTGAACGTCTCCTGGACCAGGTCCTCCGCGTCGGTCGGGTTGCGCGTCAGGCGCAGCGCCGCCGAGTAGAGCTGGTCGAGGTACACCAGCGCGTCGCGCTCGAAGCGCGCCGAGCGGGCCGCGTCGTCCTCCGTGGAGGGGGCCCGGTGGGTGTCCTCGGCGTCATCGGCGCCCGAGAGGTCGCCTGCGCTGCTGCTGCTGATCTGGTCCGTCATCGACAACGAGCCTAGTCCTCCTGCCGGTCGGGTGTCCGCCGAGAGCGCAGAAGGTGCGACCGCGCCGAACGGCACGACCTCGAGGCTCGGTGCGGCGGGGGCGCTGACGGCCGCTTCCGCTTCCAGTACACATGTCACGCTCAGCACAACCGCCGGGTGCCCCCTGACATTCCCGCAGCCGCCTGATGCCGCGGGTCCCGCCTCCGCGGGGCGGGCGGAGGGTCAGGCGAGCCTGTGCTCAGCGAGGGCAGGCAACCATCGGGTGTGCTCGGGCGCGATCCTCGCTAGCGTGACCGCATGACGACCACGACTCCCGACTCCCGGTTCCGCACCCTCCTGCGCGAGCAGGTCGGCCACGAGCTCGACGCCCACCAGCAGTACATCGCGATCGCCGTGTGGTTCGACGCGCACGACCTGCCCCAGCTCGCCGCGCACTTCTACCGCCAGTCGGTCGAGGAGCGCAACCACGCCATGATGATCGTCCAGTACCACCTCGACCGTGACCTGGAGATCTCGATCCCCGGCACGGGCGCGGTGCGCAACGACTTCGACTCGGTGCTCGAGCCTCTCCAGCTCGCGCTCGACCAGGAGAAGCAGGTCACCGACCAGATCGAGGCCATCTTCCGCGCGGCCCGCGAGGAGGGCGACGCCCTGGGCGAGCAGTTCCTGCTGTGGTTCCTCAAGGAGCAGGTCGAGGAGGTCGCGTCCGCCACGACGCTCCTGACGGTCGCCCGCCGTGCCGGCGAGAACCTGTTCGACCTCGAGAACTACGTGGCCCGCGAGACCATCGGGGACGGCGGAGAGTCCGCGGACGCCCCCGAGGCGGCCGGCGGAGCGCTCTGACCTGACGAGCTCACGGACGGAGCCGGGCCGGTCCCGGCTCCGCCCTCGAACACCCCGCTCCCGGCGCGTGCGACCCCGAGGGTGCACGCCCGGTGGCATGCTGAGCAGCGATGGGACAGGCTGGGTCGACCGGGGGCGGCACCAGCGTCCCGGTGTCCGCCGCTCTCACCGGCACCCGCTCGACGAAGGAGACCCACCGATGCTGCTGCGTCACGTCGCGAGGCCCATGCTGGCCTCCTGGTTCATCTACGACGGCGTGCAGGCCGCCCTCAAGCCCGCGGAGCACGTGCGCGCCGCCCGGCGGGGCGTGAGCCTCGTCGGCCAGCAGCTCGGCGTCGAGGAGCCCCTCAGCGAGAAGCAGGTCTCGGCGCTCGTCCGCGCGCACGGCGCCGCGACCGCCGTGGCCGGGCTGTTCCTCGCGGTCGGCAAGGCCCCACGGACCGCGGCCCTCACGCTCGCGGCCCTGAGCGTCCCCCTCGCGGTCGTCAACCAGCCCTTCACCCCGAGCGACGTGCCTCGCGACGTGCGCACCCGCAAGTTCGTGGCCAACCTGGGCGCGATCGGCGCGGCTCTCATCGCCGGGGCCGACTACGAGGGTCGCCCCGGCGTCCGCTGGCGCGTCGACCGCGCCCGCAAGGACATCGACCTCGCCAAGAACGCCAAGCACCAGGTCGACGCGGCCAAGCACAAGGTCGAGTCCGTGACGGACAAAGCCACGCACGCCGTGACGGCGAGCACCCGCAAGGCGGGCAGGACGGCGCGACGCGCCGCGAGCTCGGCGACCGGTGCCGTCAAGGGCGCCGTCTCGCACTGACGGCACTGACGGCACGCCCGGCACGCCCGGCGCGCCCGGCACGCCCGGCGCAGCCGACGCGTCGCTCACCGCAGCCGGACCACGGCAGGTGAGCGACGCCGTCGGGCCGCGGACGGGCCCGGCCGAGGACCGGACGGAAGGCCCTTCCCGAGTCCCGGTGCCATAACCTGGGGCATGTGACCAGCGACCTTCCTGCCGCCCGCCCCGCCGAGACGACCCCCGCGCTGCCGGCGTGGCCCGCGCCCAGCCGGACGGGCACGACCGCCGGTGCCCCGCTCGACGCGACCGTCGCGGTCCCGGGCTCCAAGTCGCTCACCAACCGCCTCCTCGTGCTCGCGGCCCTCGCCGACGGGCCCGGCGTGCTGCGCGGCGCGCTCCGCAGCCGCGACACCGACCTCATGGCCGCGGCGCTGCGCGACCTGGGCGTGGGCATCACCGAGGGCGACGACCCGAGCGAGCTGCACGTGACGCCCGGCGCGCTGCACGGCCCCGCCGAGATCGACTGCGGCCTCGCCGGGACGGTCATGCGCTTCGTCCCCGCGGTCGCGGCCCTCGCCGACGGCACCGTGCGGTTCGACGGCGACGAGGGCGCTCGCGTGCGCCCCATGGGGCCCGTGCTCGACGCGCTGCGCGACCTGGGTGTGCCGGTCGAGGGCAAGGACACGCTGCCGTTCACCATCACGGGACGCGGCGCGGTGCGCGGCGGGCACGTCGACGTCGACGCGTCGGGGTCGAGCCAGTTCGTCTCGGGCCTGCTGCTCGCCGCCGCGCGCTTCGAGGAGGGCGTCACACTGCGCCACACCGGCCCGACGCTGCCGAGCGTGCCCCACATCGACATGACCGTGGAGGTCCTGCGCGAGGTCGGCGTCGAGGTCGACGACTCGCGCCCCACGATCTGGACCGTCTCCCCCGGGCCGATCGCCGCGCGCGACGTGTACGTCGAGCCCGACCTCTCGAACGCCGGGCCGTTCCTCGCCGCGGCCCTCGTGGTCGGCGGGACCGTGCGCGTCCCCGGCTGGCCCGCCGTCACGACCCAGCCGGGCGCCATGATGGCCGAGCTCCTCACCGCGATGGGCGGCCGCGCCGAGCTGGCGGACGGGGTCATGGCCGTGACCGGGACGGGCGAGATCCGCGGGATCGACGTCGACCTCCACGAGGCGGGCGAGCTCGCCCCGACCATCGCGGCCCTCGCCGCGATCGCCGACTCCCCCAGCCGCCTGCGCGGCATCGCGCACCTGCGCGGGCACGAGACCGACCGCCTGGCCGCGCTCGCGACCGAGATCACGCGCCTCGGCGGGCAGGCCGAGCAGACGCACGACGGGCTCGTCATCACGCCGCGCCCGCTGCACGGTGCCACGTTCCGCACGTACCACGACCACCGCATGGCGACCTCGGGCGCCCTCATCGGGCTGCGCGTGCCCGGCGTGCTCGTCGAGGACGTCGAGACGACCGCCAAGACCCTGCCCGGGTTCACCGCCATGTGGGACCGCATGCTGAGCGCCACGGGATCGGCGAGCTGATGGCGCGGCGCGTCCGCGACGAGTCCGACTTCCGCGACCGGGCGAGCAACAAGAACTCGCGCCCGCGGACCAAGCAGCGCCCTCAGCACGAGGACGCCGAGACCGGGCTCGTCACGGGTGTCGACCGCGGGCGCTACACGCTCCTGCTCGACGAGGACCAGCCGACCGAACGCGCCATCCTCGCGATGAAGGCGCGCGAGCTGACGCGCAACCGCGTGGTCTGCGGCGACCGCGTCGACATCGTGGGCGACACCACGGGCGAGGACGGGACGCTCGCGCGCATCGTGCGCATCCAGGAGCGCACCTCGACCCTGCGGCGCACGGCCGACGACACCGACCCGTACGAGCGCATCATCGTCGCCAACGCCGACCAGCTCGTGATCGTCACGGCCCTCGCCCAGCCCGAGCCCCGTACCCGCATGATCGACCGCTGCGTCGTGGCCGCGTACGACGCGGGCATGGACGTCCTGCTGTGCCTCACCAAGGCGGACCTCGCCGACGCGACCCCCCTGCGCGAGCTCTACGAGCCCATCGGGGTCAAGGTCGTCGTGACGCGGCGGGTGCACGACGATGCTCTCGCCGGGACCGGCACCGGCGACGGGGCTGGGCACGGCGGGCACGGCGGGCACGGCGACGAACCCGGCCACAACGCCTCCGACGCGGCCGAGGACGCGTGGCGCATCGTGCCGCTCGAGGCCGTGCGCGCCGAGCTCGAGGGCCGCACGTCGGTCCTCGTGGGCCACTCGGGCGTCGGCAAGTCGACGCTCGTCAACGCCCTGGTGCCGGACGCGTACCGGGCCACGGGCGTCGTCAACGACGTCACGGGCCGGGGGCGGCACACGTCGACGTC
The DNA here is from genome assembly GCF_056158145.1 of Oerskovia sp. PE-21s. Taxonomy (NCBI): domain Bacteria; kingdom Bacillati; phylum Actinomycetota; class Actinomycetes; order Micrococcales; family Cellulomonadaceae; genus Oerskovia; species Oerskovia sp. PE-21s. The sequence goes on along the minus strand of NZ_JBUXJM010000001.1, from coordinate 554,593 downwards.
GGCCGTCGCGCTGCGCCTGCCCGACGCCGACGGCAACCCCGCGGGGTGGGTCATCGACACGCCCGGCGTGCGGTCGTTCGGGCTCGCCCACGTCGACGTCGAGAACCTCCTCAAGGCGTTCGACGACCTCGACGTGGTCGCCGAGGACTGCCCGCGCGGCTGCACGCACCTCGACGGGGCACCCGACTGCGCGCTCGACGACTGGCTCGAGGCGTCCCCCGAGGACGAGAAGGCGGCGCGTACCGCGCGTGTCGAGTCGTTCCGACGTCTGCTGGCGGCGCGCACCGGTACGGTGTGAGCCATGCCGACCTACGACGACGACCTGCGCCTGGCTCACGTGATCGCCGACCAGGTCGACTCGCACACCATGTCCCGCTTCAAGGCCCTCGACCTGTCCGTGGAGTCCAAGCCGGACAATACCCCGGTCAGCGACGCCGACCGCGCCGCGGAGGAGATCATCCGCAGCCACCTCTCGCGGGCCCGCGGGCGCGACGCGATCGTCGGTGAGGAGTTCGGCGAGACCGGGCACGGCGCCCGCCGGTGGATCATCGACCCGATCGACGGGACCAAGAACTTCGTGCGCGGGGTCCCGGTGTGGGCAACGCTCATCGCGCTGGCCGACGGCGACGAGATCGTCGTCGGGCTCGTGTCCGCTCCTGCCCTGGGCCGCCGCTGGTGGGCAGCGAAGGGCACGGGCGCGTGGAGCGGCCGCTCGCTCGCGGCCGCGAGCAGGCTGCGCGTCTCGCAGGTCGGCAAGCTGGACGACGCCTCGCTGTCGTACTCGTCGCTGTCCGGGTGGGAGGAGCGCGGCAAGCTCGACGCGTTCCTCGACCTGACCCGCGAGACCTGGCGCACGCGGGCCTACGGCGACTTCTGGTCCTACATGCTCGTGGCCGAGGGGGCCGTGGACGCGGCCGCGGAGCCCGAGCTCGAGCTCTACGACATGGCGGCACTGGTCCCCATCGTCACCGAGGCCGGCGGGACGTTCACGTCCCTCGACGGCGCGCCCGGTCCGTGGGGCGGCAACGCGGTCGCCACGAACGGCCTGCTCCACGACGAGATCCTGGGCCGCCTCTCCTGACCCTGCCGGCCGGGCGGCTGCCCCGCTGCCCGCTCGCCCGGCTGCCCGCTCGCCCGGCTCGCCGGGCGCCCGGCGGACGAGAACGGACCTGAGGTCGTCATCCGGTGGATGGCGGCCTCAGGTCCGTTCTCGGCACCTGCTACCGCAAGGTCACTTGGCGCGGGGGACGCTCTTGAGCTCCGACCAGTCGTACCAGAGCAGGTCGCGCTCGCTCACGCGGTCGAGCGCGGCGTCGAGGTCCTCGTCGCGGTCCTCGTCGGCGGCCGCGAAGACCTCGGCGATGTCCGTCGCGGCCTCGGGCTCGTCGACGTGGACGCACACGATGCGCACCTCGGGGATGGACGCCGTGACGTCGACCGCGCTGGGCGCGAGGTCGTCGGCAGACTCGTCGTCGCCGGGCTGGGTCAGCGCGACCATCTCGTCGGGCACCTCGACCGTGACGACGAGACGCTGACGCGGGGCGCCGACGCGACCGGCGATGAGCGCGAGGGAGTCGTCGGCGGCCTCGAGGGCCGCGGCGAACTCCAGCCCCTCCTCGTCCTCGTCGGGCAGCTCGCGGGAGAGGGCGGACGTGACGGCGTGGGCGGCTCGCGGAGCGAGGGACCAGACGGCCTCGTCGCCGGTCACGGTGACGGCGTCGAGCTCGTCGACGGTGGCGGGAACGTAGATGCGCATGGGATCAGTGTGCCGGTTCCGGGACGCGTTCGCGTGGTCCGCCCGGCGCGGTCGTGCCAGGGACGGCACCGACGTCCGTCCGTACGCGCTGCGCGAGCTCCGCGACGGCCCGACGGACCAGGGTCTCGGGTGCGTGCTCGGCGAGCGTCCTGCCCGCGAGCAGCGCCGCGTCGAGGGTCACCCGGTCGTCCGGGACGACGTGCAGGTCCGTGACCCCGCCGTACCGGCCGAGCGCCTCGCGCACCGCCGCCTCGGGCCGGGGGCCGGCCGCCGAGGACCTGACCCGGTTCGCGACCACGATCCGCAGCGCACCGCTCGTCGCGCCGCTGTCCGCGAGGTCTCCCAGTCCGCGGACGAGCCGTTGGATCCCCACCGCGTCCGAGCCGCCGACGACCAGCACGACGTCTGCCGCCGCGAGCGCGCTGAGCGTCGCCCCGTTGCGCTGCGGGGCGCGCGTGTCGTAGGACAGCAGCTCGTCCTGCTCGAGCCCGAACCCGCAGTCGATCACGGTCCAGTCGGCCAGCGCCCGGGACAGCTCCCAGACGACGTCGAGCGAGGTCGGCGGGAGCTCGGGCCAGCGCGCGGCGCGCGAGATGCCGGTCAGGACGCGCAGTCGCGGCACGACGAGCGGGGCCAGGCGTGCCAGGCCCGCGAGCTCGAGGGTGCCCTGCCCCGCGCTGCGGGCCGCCGCCGCGAGCCCTGGTGACTCGTCGAGCAGACCGAGGTGCTGGGCGACGGACCCTGCGTAGGTGTCTGCGTCGACCAGGAGGACCTCGTCGGTCCGGCTCCCGTCCGTGCCCGACGGCGCGCCTCGCCCTCGGCGTCGACGTCGCCCGCCGCTGTGCGCCCGCCGGTCGCCCGCACCGGCCAGCTCGGCCGCGAGGTGCACCGCGAGCGTCGTCCGCCCGGGGGCCCCGGTCGGACCCCAGACCGCGACGACCTTGCCCCGCCGCCGGACCCGGCCATCGCCCGTCCCGCCCTGTCCACCGGGGACGTCTCCCGGTGGCGGTCCTCCCCCGTCGTCGTGGCGTCCGCGTCCGTGCGCCTCGTCGCGGACCGTCGCGACGAGGACCGTGCTCGGGGTGTCCTCGTCGAGGACGACGTCGACGCCCACGGCGCGGAGTCGGTCCGCGACCCAGTCCTGGTCCCCGGCGAGCGCGACGACCCGCACGCCGCACGCGTGCAGGTGCGCGACCGTCTCGAGGTTGATCCCGGGGAGGTCGGCCGAGATGATCGCGGCCGTGCCCGCGCCGGCCCCGGCCGCGGCGAGGAGCTCCGTGAGGTCCGCGCACCGACGGGCCACGGAGACTCCGGACCCGGGCGCCGTGAGCGCCGTGACGACCGCGGTCTCACCGCTGCCGCGCACCGCGCACAGCACGGCGGCGACCGGGAGGGTCGCATCCGCGGTCATGCTCCACCCCCGGGGACGGGCACGACCGCGATCTCGCCCTCGGCCGCGAGCGCGGCCAGGACTCCGGGGAGGTCGTCCGTGGGCACCAGCACGTGGAGCGTGGTCGGCCCTCCCGTCACGAGCGTCCCCGAGGTCTCCGCGACCTGAGCGACCACGACCTGCGAGGCGAGCGCGTACGGCTCGCGCGCGCCCTCCCCGACACCCTTCTCGCCCGCGCCGGCCACGCTCCCGTCCTCGACTGCCGGGATGAACCAGACGTCCACCAGCGTGCCGTCCGTGACCCTGTCCGACAGCGCGGCGGTGACCGGGACCGCCACGGCGCGAACGGCCAGCTCTGCCGCCCCGCCCACCGCGGTGCGGGCCACGAGCTCACCGTCGCCCACGACCCGCAACGCCACCAGGTCGTCGGGGAGCGCCTGCCCGGCGGGGAAGTACTTCTCGTCCCCGGACCCGAGGCGCACCTCGACGGTCCGGAGGCTGCTCGCGTCGACCGGCTCACCCGGCGTGAGCGGTCCGGCTGCGGCGTAGACGGCGACGGTCCGACCGGCCGAGGACACGGCCCACGAGCCGAGGGCGACCGAGGCGGCGACGAGCACGAGACCGAGGAGGAGGCGAGGGTCCCGCCAACCGGGGCGCCGCAGCCGGGCGACGGTGGGGGTCGGCAGCGGGTCGAGGGTGCTCGTCATGAGGGTCCGTTTCGTCGTCGGGCGGATCGGGCGGTCTGGGTCGGGCGCCACGCCCCGGAGCCGCGGGCACCCCGGGGACTGGGAGCCATCATGCCGAGCGGAGCGTGGGGACGGGGCGAGCAAGGCATCGCCTGTGGACAACCAGGACCGGTATCGGCGCCGTGAAAGACTGTGGCCATGTCACAGCGCTTCCTCACCCTCGCGGACGTCACGGAGGAGCTCAACATCTCGGCGGCCCAGGCGTACGCCCTGGTCCGCAGCGGTGAGCTCCCCGCGATCCAGGTCGGCGGACGAGGCCAGTGGAGGGTCGAGGCCAGCGAGCTCGAGGGCTACATCCAGCGCATGTACGCCCAGACGCGTACCCGCATCGACGCGGGCGACTTCGAGTCCTGACCCCCCGCCGCGTACCGCTGCCCGCCGTCGGCGCGGCATGCACCCCACGCGGCGCGCTCCCCTGCTCCCCCTGCATCCGATCCGCCCCTGGTCTCGCCTAGGTCTCGCTCACGCACACGAGCGCGACGAACGGGACGACGTGACTCGCCCGGGCGCCGCCCGAGGTGGCCAAGAGGTCCAGGTGGTCCTTGCCGACCCGCGCGACACGACCGTCGAGCTCGCCGGCGAGCGTCCGCACGTGGACGACGGCACGGTCTCGCATGAGCGTCCTCAGCAGGGCGGGAAGCCCGCGCCCGGCTCCCGTGCCCGAGGGGCCGCGGACGGCGTGCGTGGCGAGCCCGTCGATCACCGTGGCCGCGAGCAGGGGTACGACGTACCGCCGGTTCCCGTCCTCGAGCAGGAACCAGTCGGACGCGACCGCTCTGACCTGTCCGGTCAGCCGCGACCCGTCGGTGAGCCGCACACCGAGCGGCGGGCCGAGCACGCTCGCGCGGAGTCGGTCCCCGAGCGTGATCGTGGCCTGCTCGGCACGCGTGAGGTCCGCGAGCACGTGGGCGTCGGCCTGGGCGTCGCCGGCGTCGAGCTGTGCCACGAGGTCGGCGAACAGCAGGTCCCAGCGCACGCCCACACCGTAGCGGCAGGCCCGGGGGTTTCGTCCAGGGGTGTCCGAACTACGAACCTCCTGTGGACAACAGAAGTGCGATCTAGTTTGATGTAGCACTATCAAACTGCATCAAACGCGATGATCGCTCCGAGCACGGACCCGACGTCGTCGTCCATCTTCAGGGGGAAGCATGGCGCACCATCCCGGACCCGGCCGAGCGAGCGCGCGGGTCGTGCCACGACAGGGGCCACGGCTGGCCGCTCTGCTCGCCCTCGCGACCGCCGCGGGCCTCGTCGGCGTCCTGCTGGCCCTGCGAGCCCTGTCCGTCGCAGGCGACCTCCCCAGCCCTCGCTTCGAGACCTATCTGGAGATCCCGCTCGTCGGCGCGGGAAGCCTGCTCGCGGCCTGGGTGTCTCTCAGCTCCGCGCTCGCCGCGTCGTGCGTCCTCGTGCGAGGCGTGGGCCGCCGGTGGGCAGCAGGAGAACGACTCGTGCTGCTGCACGCCCCGGTCCTCGTCCGCCGGCTCGCCGGCTCCGGAGTCGCGGTGTCGATCGGGGCCGGGCTCGTCCTGGGGGCAGGGAGCGCCCAGGCTGTGGAGACCGAGCCCGCGGAGCCCGCGACGAGCACCGCCGTCGTCGATCTGGGATGGCAGAGCACCGCTCCCGCGCCCACCGGCACCGCTGACCCTGCGAGCCACGGTGCCGGACCGTCGGTCGTTCCGCTCGCCCCCGCCGCAGACGAGAAGCCCGAGGCGCTGCGCTCACCCGACGAGTCTCGGGACGGGGGCACCACCGACGCCGCGACCGATACCTCGGCGATCGACCCCGCGCCCCCCGTCCCCTCCGTCACGGACGGCGCGCCCGAGGCGGCCTCGGTGGGCGAGGCACCGCGCACCCACGACACGGGCGCCTCCGCCCCGACCCCGTCGCCCGCAGGGGCAGAGCCGGGTGGGCCGAACCCTGGCCATGTCCCGCTCAGCGGCCTGATGGGCGGCACGCAGCACGCCGCACCCGCCCAGTCCGCCGGGGTCGCTCCGCTTGCCCCGCCCCAGCCCGGAGGCGCAACCCCGGGCGGCTCCCTGGCCGCCGTCCCGTCGTCCGTCGCGCAGACCGACGCCTCGAGCGTCTCGGTCGTGGTCCTGCGCGGCGACACCCTCTGGTCCCTCGCCGAACGAGCCCTCGGACAAGGCGCGACCGACGCCCAGATCACCGTCGAGTGGCAGCGCTGGTACGCGGCGAACCTGGACGTCATCGGTCAGGATCCGGACCTCATCCGACCAGGACAGGTGCTGCAGGCCCCTCTCACCGCCTGACCTCAGCGCAGGCACGCACGGCCCTCCGCTCCACGCCAAGAACCCCGTACACCGTCCCACCGGGCGTCTCTCGACGCGCCGGCCCTCGCCGACCCCAGGAGAACGCCATGTCGACCACCACCGTCCGCCAGCACCCCCGCACGCTCCGTTCCGGTGCGACGCCGCGACTCGCCGGCCCGGCCACCCTGCCTCGCGCGGTACCACGGACGCCGCGCGTCCTGACCTTCGGCGGCGCTCCGCAGTTCCCGGTCGCCGAAGACCTCGCCGACAACGGTCGACCCGTGACGTCGACGCCGGACCTCCCGTTGCCGGACCCGACGTCGATCTGCTGCTCGGTCGTCCGGGCCGCGGTCGAGGTCCTGCGCGGTGAGCGTCCCGTGGCCCAGCTGCAGCGGTGGCTCGCCCCGGACGTGTTCGACGCCCTGGGGCGACGCGCACTGCTGATGCAGGGAGCGGCCGGCGTGGACGCCGCCGCGCGGCCCGTCGCGATCCGTCGTGCGCGGCTCGTGCGTCTCGGCGACACGACGGCAGAGGCCACGGTCGTCCTGGAGGACATGGACAGAGTGCGAGCGGCGGCCCTCCGACTCGAGGCCCGACGCGGCGTGTGGCGCGTCGTGGTCCTCGAGATCGGCTGACCGCCGCTCGCGGGTGTCCTCGTGGAGAGGGCTACTCCTCTTCGTTCAGACCGTGGCAGAGCTTGTACTTCTTGCCCGAGCCGCAGGGGCACTTGGCGTTGCGGGGCGTGCCGGGGAACGTGCGCCCGTCCCCCTCGACCGCGGTGGCCTCGCCGTGCAGGGCGCGGCGGGCGCGGCGCGAGCCGTCTCCTGAGACCACGGCCTGACCCGAACCGTCGTCGGACGGAGCCGAGTACTGCAGCGGCACCTGCTCGGTCGGGCCGTCGAGACCCTTCGCGATGAGCGTCGGCTCGGCCTTGGGGGCAGGTGCGACCGGCGCGTCCACGATCTCGTCGTCGACGGGTGCGTCCTCGACAGGCCGGTCTGCGTCGGCCTGCGCCGCCGCCTGGACCCGTGCCCCCTCGGCCGCCTTGGCGTCCGCCGCAGCCTTCGCCGCGGCTCCGGCCGCCGCAGCAGCCCCCGCGGCCCCGGCCGTGCCGCCGAACGCCTGACCGGCCACCGACTGCGCGGCAGCCGCGGCCGACACCGGGTTGACCGGCGACGCGTCGGGCTCGGCGACCTTGACCTCGAGGTTGAACAGGAAGCCGACCGACTCCTCCTTGATGGCCTCGGTCATGGCCTGGAAGAGCTGGAAGCCCTCGCGCTGGTACTCGACCAGCGGGTCGCGCTGCGCCATGGCGCGCAGGCCGATGCCCTCCTTGAGGTAGTCCATCTCGTAGAGGTGCTCGCGCCACTTGCGGTCCAGCACCGAGAGCACCACGCGGCGCTCGAGCTGACGCATGTTCGAGCTGCCCAGCGACGCCTCGCGGTCCTGGTAGGCCACGCGGGCGTCGGACAGGATCTCCTCGAGGATCAGCTCACGCGTCAGACGCGTGGCTCCCCCGGCCTGCTCGAGCACCTCGTCGACCTCGATCGAGACCGGGTACACCGCGCGCAGCGCCGTCCACAGCGCCTCGAGGTCCCAGTGCTCCGGGTTGCCCTCGGACGTGGCGCCGTCGACGTAGGCCGTGACGACGTCCGTGATGAAGTGCTGGACCTGCTCCTGCATGTCCTCGCCCTGGAGCACGCGGCGACGCTCGTCGTAGATGACGGTGCGCTGGCGCGAGAGGACGTCGTCGTACTTGAGGACGTTCTTGCGGATCTCGAAGTTGCGCGCCTCGACCTGTCCCTGCGCGCTCGCGATGCCGCGCGTGACGATCTTCGACTCGAGGGGCACGTCGTCGGGGAAGCCCGCGCGGTTCATCATGGACTCGGCGAGACCCGAGTTGAACAGGCGCATCAGGTCGTCCTGCATCGACAGGTAGAAGCGGGACTCGCCCGGGTCGCCCTGACGGCCGGAACGGCCACGGAGCTGGTTGTCGATACGGCGCGACTCGTGGCGCTCGGTGCCCAGGACGTAGAGCCCGCCGAGCTCGGTGACCTCGTCGTGCTCCGCGGCCACGGCGGCCTTGGCGCGCTCGACGGCCTCGGGCCACGCGGCCTCGTACTCCTCGGGGTTCTCCGCGGCGTCGAGCCCGCGCGCGGCGAGGTCGGCGACCGCCATGAACTCGGCGTTGCCACCGAGCATGATGTCGGTACCACGGCCGGCCATGTTGGTCGCGACAGTGACCGAGCCCTTGCGGCCCGCCTGCGCGACGATCGCGGCCTCGCGCTCGTGCTGCTTGGCGTTGAGGACCTCGTGCGGGACGCCCTGCTTCTTGAGCTTCGAGGACAGGAGCTCGGACTTCTCGACGCTCGTGGTGCCGACCAGGACCGGCTGCCCCTCGGCGTGGCGCTCGACGATGTCCGCGACCACGGCGTCGAACTTGCCCTCCTCGTTCTTGTACACGAGGTCGGGCTGGTCCACGCGCTGCATCTTGCGGTTCGTGGGGATGGGCACGACGCCCAGCTTGTACGTGCCCTGGAACTCGGCGGCCTCGGTGTCAGCCGTACCGGTCATCCCGGAGATCTTGTCGTACAGGCGGAAGTAGTTCTGGAGCGTGATCGTGGCGAGCGTCTGGTTCTCCGCCTTGATCTGCACGCCCTCCTTGGCCTCGATCGCCTGGTGCATGCCCTCGTTGTAGCGGCGGCCCGCGAGGATACGGCCCGTGTGCTCGTCGACGATCATGACCTCGCCGTTGAGCACGACGTAGTCCTTGTCGCGCTTGAAGAGCTCCTTGGCCTTGATCGCGTTGTTGAGGAACCCGATGAGCGGCGTGTTGAGCGACTCGTACAGGTTCTCGATGCCGAGGTAGTCCTCGACCTTCGCGATGCCGGGCTCGAGCACGCCGATGGTGCGCTTCTTCTCGTCGACCTCGTAGTCGGTCTCCGGGCTCAGGCGGCGGACCACCTTGGCGAACTCGCCGTACCAGCGGTTCGCGTCGCCCGACGCGGGGCCCGAGATGATGAGCGGGGTACGTGCCTCGTCGATGAGGATCGAGTCGACCTCGTCGACGATCGCGAAGTTGTGGCCGCGCTGCACCAGGTCGTCGGTGCTCCACGCCATGTTGTCGCGCAGGTAGTCGAACCCGAACTCGTTGTTCGTGCCGTACGTGATGTCCGCGGCGTACTGCTCGCGACGCACAGCGGGCGTCTGACCGGAGATGATGCAGCCGGTCGTGAGGCCGAGGGCGCGGAAGACGCGGCCCATCAGGTCGCTCTGGTACTTGGCCAGGTAGTCGTTGACCGTGACGACGTGCACGCCCTTGCCCGTGAGCGCGTTGAGGTACGCGGGGAAGGTGCCGACGAGGGTCTTGCCCTCACCGGTCTTCATCTCGGCGATGTTCCCCAGGTGCAGGGCCGCGCCGCCCATGAGCTGCACGTCGTAGGCGCGCTGCCCGAGGGTGCGGCGGGCGGCCTCACGGACCGCGGCGAACGCCTCGGGGAGGATCTCGTCGAGCGTCGCGCCGTTCTCGAGCCGTTCCTTGAACCGGTCGGTCTCCTCGCGCAGCTCCTCGTCGGTCAGGTCCTCGAAGCTGGGCTCCAGCTTGTTGACCTGCTCTGCCAGGCCGGACAACTTCTTCAGGATCCGGCCCTCGCCGAAGCGCAGGACCTTCTCGAGGATCGCAGGCACGCAGTACTCCCGTATCGATCGCGCCCCCGGGCCGGACGGTCCGGGGCGAATGCGAGGCGACCACCTGGCGGCAGTCGGCTGGATCACACCACAGACCATCGTAGGCGAGTCCGGCAGGTGGGTGGGCTTCTGTCCGGTACCTGTGGTTTCGCTCTACGGCGAAAGTGGCTGTACGCCCCGCGTGGCCTACCCGGCCGCCCCGGCGTCGACCCGCCCGACCTCGGCCGCGAGCGCCGGCGCCAGGTCCCCCGACGGCCCGACGACGACGTCCGCCATCCCGAGCCAGGTCGCCATGAGGCGGAGCTCGGCCGCGAGAGCCGGCGCGGTGTCGGCGTCGGCGTGCTCCTCACGGTGCGCCGACAGCACGCGGAGCAGCCCGGCGCGACGGTCCGCCTTGAGGTCGACCTTCGCGGTGATGCGGTCACCCTGGAGGAACGGCAGCACGTAGTAGCCGTGGACCCGCTTGGCCGCAGGCACGTAGATCTCGATGCGGTAGTACGTGCCGAAGAGCCGTTCGAGGCGCGTGCGCTCGAAGACGAGAGGGTCGAAGGGGCTGAGCAGAGCGCGCCCCTGGGCGCGGCGCGGGAGGGCGGCGTCGCGGTGCAGATAGGTGACCTCGTCCCAGCCTCGGACCTCGACGGGACGGAGCACGCCGTCCTCGACGAGCTCGGCCAGCGCGCGGCGCGGGGCCGGTCCCTTGAGCCGGAAGTAGTCCTGGAAGCAGCGCAGCGTCCCGACGCCGTGCGCCCGTGCCCCGATCTCCAGCAGGCGGCGGACCGCGTCCTCGTCGCTCACGGCCGGTGCGGCGAGGACCGCGGGCGGCAGGACCCGCTCGGTGAGGTCGTAGCAGCGCTCGAACGCCGCGTTGCGGCGCGCTGCCGTGATCTCGCCCGTGAAGAAGAGGAGCTCGAGGGCCCGCTTGGCGAGCGACCAGTTCCAGCCCCACTCCACGGTGCCGCGCGCCTCGCCCATGCCCTGGGCCTCGAGGATCTCGTGGACCTCGCTCGCCGTGACCGGCCCGCGCTCGGCCACGATCTGGCGGACGTGCTCCACGACGGCCGAGTGCGAGGCCTCGACCCCGCTGATCGTCCCCCAGGCCTCGGTACGGTACGCGCGCTGGCGCCACTCGAGGAGCCGGTAGGTCTCGGGCGGGACGTAGGACGCGACGTGCGCCCAGTACTCGACGAGCCGTCGCGGTGCGCGACCCGCCGCGCGGTCGAGCAGCGACACGTCGTACGGGCCGAGCCGCGAGTACAGCGGGACGAGGTGGGCCCGGGCCAGGACGTTGACCGAGTCGATCTGCAGGAGGCCCAACCGGTCCACGGTGCGCTGCACCTGACGCAGCGTGACCTGCCGGGGCGCGGCGTCGTCGGGCCGTGGGGCGTGCAGGCCCTGCGCGGCGAGGGCGACCCGGCGGGCCTGGGCGAGCGACAACGACTCGGTCTTCACCCGACCCATCCTGCCGCGCACCCCTGACACCCGCCCGGACGCGCCGACGGGGCGGCGCCGCCTGGTCGGCGGCGCCACCCCGTCGGGTCAGCTGGTCGTGGCGGTCAGCCCGCGTCGGACGCGGTCTTCAGGCCGCCGGCGCACGACGTGTCGAGCGCGATGACCCCGTAGCTCCAGCCGCGGCGCCGGTAGGCGACCGAGGGGCGCGCCGTCTCGACGTCGACGAAGAGGTAGAAGTCGTGGCCCACCATCTCCATCTCGTAGAGGGCGTCGTCGATCGTCATGGGCTCTGCGGAGTGGAGCTTCTGACGGATGACGACGGGCGAGTCGCCGAGCTGGGTCTCGACCGCGTCTCCCGGAGCGGCCGGGTGCTCCGGCGCGGGCTCGGGGGTCTTGTCCTCCGGGATGAACGGCCGGACGTCGACGGGCGGTGCGGGGTTGTTGTTGCGGTGGTCCTTGCGACGGTCGCTGACTCGTCGCAGCCTCTCCTGGAGCTTGTTCATGGCCAGGTCGAGTGCCCCGAACCGGTCGTCTGCTGCCGCCTCGGCGCGGACGACGGGTCCCTTGGCGCGGACGGTCAGCTCGACCCTCTCACGCACCTCGGACAGTCGGGGGTTGTTCTCGTGGGTGACCTCGACGTCGATCCGCTGGGCGGTCGGTGCGAGCTGCTCGAACTTCGCGAGCTTTTCTTCCACGTGTCGGCGGAAGCGGTCAGCCACTTCCGTGTGCCTGCCGACGACAACGATCTCCATGTGAGCCTCCGCAAAGGGTCTCGGACGCTCTCGATGCTTCCAGAGCGTCCCGTGTGGTCCTGGGTCTGGTTCCCCCGAGGGGGATCCGGAGTACCTATCACCTCCCTGCCCGAGGACCTTGCCTCGGGTCGATCGCTCTGTGGCCGCACGGGTCCCCTACCAACCGTTCCCCGTGACGACTGGTCCCCAGGTTAACCCTCCCGGTAGGTAAAGGCAGCATCTGCGGAAGATGAACTTCAGGTGGCGTGTCACCCCGCCGCGGAGGGGGCGTCGCGGCGAGCACGACCGCACCGAGGACGTCGGCACCGGCGTCTTCCAGCGCCTGCTCGCACGCCGCGAGCGTGGCCCCCGTGGTGAGCACGTCGTCCACCAGGAGGCAGGTCGCGCCAGGCCGCGGGAGGCCCCGCCGCGCCGCGCCGCGGGCGACGCGGACGCCCTGGAGGCGCGCTCCACGGCTCCTCGACCCCAGGCCCACCTGGTCCCGTCCCCGCCGCCCGCGCTGCGCCAGGACGGGGGCGGCGACCGCGTCGACCCCCGCGTCCACGAGGCCCCGGGCGACGGCGCGGGCGAGCCCCTGGACCGGCTCGGCACCCCGCGCGCGGCGCGCCGCGGCGGACGACGGTGCGGGCACGACCAGGACGCGGGACGGCGCACCTGCCCACGGTCCGCCCACCTGCCCGACGACGTCGCGCACCCAGGGCGCGACGGCCCGTCCCGCGCGGTACGCGGCCGCCTCCACGTCCCTCGAGAGGTCGTGTCGCCCCTTGTCCTTCCACGCGACCACGATCCCTCGCAGCGGGCCGGCGTACGGCGCGAGCGCCCACACCGGCAGGGGGGAGGTCCCGTCCATGCGGTCGAGCCGCGGGGCGTCGGCCTCCCTGCGCGCCGGGGCCGTCCGCAGCGCCCCGGCGCATGCCGGGCAGAGCGCGACGTCCGGGGTGCCGCAGCCCGGGCACTCGACCGGGACGAGCAGGCGCGCGAGCGTCCGCGCCCAGCCGCGCAGGGCGGCGAGAGGGCCGGTGGGACGGCCGGCTAGCGGGCCGTCGCGGCGGAGGAGGTCGGGCTGATGGGGGCGGTCGCGCACGGCCCGAGGGTGCCAGGTCGCCGCGCACCGCGCGGGGTTCAGGACGCGCCCTGTGGACGGGGAGCGTCCTGCACGGCCTGTGCACGGCCGGGCAGGGCCGGGCACGGCCGGACAGGGCCGACAGCCTGGCCGGTCCGCACCAGCAGGGCCAAGGGGGCGTCAGACCACCGGGCAGCGAGCCGTTCCGGCCTCAGCCCGGGAACGTCGGCAGCGCGACGTTCTCGATCCGCTTCTCCCAGACCGCGCCCGACCGGCTGCGCCCGAACAGCGTCCCGTCCTGCGTGAGGACCTGGACCGTCCGGTCGCCGTCGCCCGCGCTGATCGCCGTCGCACCTGCGACCGGCGACAGTCGCGTGGTCTCCCCCCCGACCAAGACGAGATGGACCGTCGGCGCGGCCTCCGTCTCGTCGGTACCCAGGACCGCGAGCGTCGTCTCGTCGGCCCACACGACCTGCGAGGCCGAGGTGATCGGGGCGCCGACCCGGAAGGGTTCCGAGAGCCCCGTCGGGACGTCCTTCTCGTCGCGCACGATGCCGGCGACCTCCACCCGGGTAGCGGTGCCGTCCGAGCTGACCACCGCGATCCGGGCTCCGTCGTGCGCGACCCGGATCGACTGCACGGTGCGTCCGGCCAACCACGGCGCGGCGACCGTGACGGGGTCACCCGCCTCCGCGAGGTCCCCCCGGACGACCTGCAGCGCGCCCTGCTGCGCCGTGGGCCCCGACCACACACCACCGAACCGGTCGACGGTCGGGGCCAGGAGGTCCTCCCCGGTCAGGAGCGGGACCTCGGGCAGGTTCTTCGTCGCGAGCCGCACGAGGCTGCCCGTCCCGTCGCGGACCACGAGCGGACGCGCGTCGCTGCCCTGCGCCAGGGCGGTCGCCGTGGTCCCGGCGAGCGAGACGGCAGGGGACAACGACACCGCCTCGTCCGCTCCGCCGTCGAGCACCTTGACCTCGCCCTGCGCTGCGACGACCTCGCTCCCCTCCGTCACGGCCTTGATGGGCACGGCCCCGCCTGTCGGGGTGCTCAGCAGGTCCTCCCCGCGGTAGAGGTTGACGGTGAGCGGCAACGCGTCGAAGAGCGTGGCCTCGAGCTGGGCCTTGAGCAGCGCACGGTCCTCGGGGGGAGCCAGCGAGATGGTGTCGGTCAACCGCACCTCGGACACCCCGCCCTCGCTCGGTACCGCGTCGATGCTCAGGCGCGTCCCCTCGGGGACCACGGGCGCGGTCGACCCTCGGAGCCACTCGACGGGCCCCACCAGGATCTCCGTGACGGCGCTCGTCTGCCACCCGCGGTTGGGGAACCAGCGGTCGTCGGGGACCAGCACCTCGCGGTCGGCCGACGGGAAGTACAGGCGGGTCTGCCGGAAGGCGGCCTGGAAGCTGCTCTCGGAGAGCAGCAGCCCGTCCTCGGCCGTCTCGATGCGCCACTGCCCGTCGACCTGACGCACCAGCCCGAAGGACACCGGCACGGCACCCTCCACGCCGGGGACGTCCTCGGTGTAGACGCCGCGCTTGTCCAGGGCCCCGACGACGGTCGCGCTGCCCGTGACCGTGACCTGCCCGGACTTCATGGCCTCCTTGTCCACGGTCAGGTCGAGGTCGCCGTCGAAGACCAGTACCTGGGAGTCCCAGCTCCAGGCGCCTGCGTCGGTGAGGAACTCCTGGGCGACGTCGAAGTCGCCCGCCGGGCCGGCCGCCTGCGCGGTCAGGAAGCCCGACACGATCCGCACCGGGTCGTCCCCCGCGACAGGTCCCCGTGCGCGCAGCCCCGGCGCGTTGTACCCCTGCACCACGTCGCTGCCGCGGATCACCGGGCCCGAGGTGGGGATCGACGCGCAGCCGGACAGCGCCAGGGCCGCCGCGACCAGCCCAGCCCCGAGAGCACCCCCGGTCCTGCCGGGTCGTCGGTCGGTCATCGTTCCTCCTCGTCGACGGTCGCGCCGGGCCGGTCCGCGACGCCGTGACGGACGAACGTGAGGGCCTCGTCGGGCAGCACGGGTAGGGCCGAGGGGCTCGTGGTCCCCTCCGTCGGGTCCTCGACCCGCTCGATCTGCCCGGTCGGCGGGCGCAAGCCACGTCCGCGGGTCGGGTCCTGCGGGACCAACGGCAGGGGCGAGGCCTCGAGCCGGATCCCCGCGCGCAGCGGGAGCGTGAGCCGGAAGGCGGCTCCCTGCCCGGGACGACCCCAGACCTCGAGCCACCCGCCGTGCAGGTGCGCGTCCTCGAGCGAGATCGCGAGGCCGAGCCCGGTCCCGCCGGTGGTGCGAGCACGTGCCGGGTCGGCCCGCCAGAAGCGGTCGAACACGTGCAGCGCCTCCTCCTGCGTCATGCCCACACCGTGGTCGCGGACCACGATCGCGACCGCATAGCGGTCGTGGGCGACCGTGATCTCGACGGGCTTCTCCTCGGCGTGCTCGATCGCGTTGACCACGAGGTTGCGCACGATGCGTTCGACGCGGCGCGGGTCCACGTCCGCGGTGACGGCCCCGTCCGGGAGGTGCACCGACATCCACACGCCCTTGCGCTCCGCGAGCGGCGCGGCGAGCTCGACCGCGGCGTTGACGACGTCGCGCACGTCGCGGCGCTCGGCGTCGAGCTGGGCGGCCCCCGCGTCGAACCGGCTGATCTCCAGCAGGTCGGCCAGGAGGTCCTCGAACCTGTCGAGCTGGGTCTGGAGCAGCTCGGCCGACCGCTTGGACGCAGGGTCGAAGTCGTCGCGCGACGCGTGCAGGACCTCCCCCGCCATCCGGATGGTCGTGAGCGGCGTGCGCAGCTCGTGCGACACGTCCGACACGAAGCGGCGCTGCAGGAGCGAGAGCTCCTCCATCCGACCGATCTGGAGCTGCAGGCTCTCCGCCATCTCGTTGAACGAGCGGGCGAGCGTCGCGAGCTCGTCGTGGCCCTTGACGGGAAGGCGCTCGTTCAGGTGCCCGTCCGCGAGACGCTCGGCGACCCCCGCGGCGTTACGGACGGGCTGGACGGCCTGACGGGTCACGACCCACGTGATGAGGCCCAGGATGCCCACGACGAACACGGCACCGACGACCAGCGTGCGCTGCAGGAACGAGAGGGTCTCCTGCTCGGGCGCGAGCGTGTAGAGGAAGTACAGCTCGTAGGTGCCGACCGTGGGCACCTGGACCTTGGACCCCACGAGCACACCGGGATCGACGGGAGAGCTCGGGTCCGACGGGTCGCGCGGGATCGCGACCGACTGGAGCTCGCGGCCGTCGCTCTCCATGACGGCGTCGCGCAGCTCGTCCGAGACGAGGCTCGCGAGCTGGTTGTCGGTGCTCACGTCGTTGAGGCGCGACGGTGCGCCCTCGGGCCGCATGAGGAAGATCTTGCGGTCGGGGCTGCCGCTCGTGCGCAGCGTGTTGTGCACGTCGAGCAGGAGCGTCTGGATCTCGGAGTCCTTGGTCTTGGACACCGAGGCCGTGAACAGGCTCTGCGCCTGCTGGATCGAGTTGGCGCTCTCGACGTTGATCTGCTCGAGCCGCTGGTCGAACAGCCCGTCCCGCATCGTGCTCGACAGGTACGCCCCGAGCGCCGCGACCGTGATGACCCCGACGACGAGCGCCGTCCCGACCACGCGCAGCTGCATCGACGACCGTGCCCGCCAGGTGAGCCGGCCGACCGCGGCGCGCACCCGTCGTCGGGCACGACGGAACGACCGCCCCACCCGCGCGCGCAGCGACGGAGCGCTCACCCGCGCGCCGCGCCCGCCTTGTACCCGACGCCGCGGACGGTCAGGACGATCTCCGGGTTCTCCGGGTCGTGCTCGACCTTCGAGCGCAGGCGCTGCACGTGGACGTTCACCAGGCGCGTGTCCGCCGCGTGACGGTAGCCCCAGACCTTCTCGAGGAGGACCTCGCGCGTGAAGACCTGCCACGGCTTGCGGGCGAGCGCGACCAGGAGGTCGAATTCGAGGGGCGTCAGCGCGATGGGGCGGCCGTCGCGCGTGACCCGGTGCCCGGTCACGTCGATCTCGACGTCGCCGATCGCCAGGTGCTCGGGGGCGGGCTCGTCCGAGCGGCGCAGGCGCGCCCGGATGCGCGCCACGAGCTCCTTGGGCTTGAACGGCTTGGAGATGTAGTCGTCGGCGCCGGACTCCAGGCCCAGGACGACGTCGACCGTGTCGCTCTTGGCCGTGAGCATGATGATGGGCACCCCCGACTCCGCACGGATCAGGCGGCACACCTCGGTGCCATCCTTGCCCGGCAGCATGAGGTCGAGCAGGACGAGGTCCGGCTGCGTGCTGCGGAACGTCGCCAGGGCGAGGTCTCCGTCCGCACAGAACACCGGGTCGAACCCCTCGGACCGCAGCACGATGCCGATCATCTCGGCGAGAGCGGTGTCGTCGTCGACCACAAGCACACGTACCTTCATGGCCCCATTTTGCCATTGACGGCGGGGTCGTCGGTCCGACCCACCGTACGGCGTCCAGTGTTCACCCGAGCGGCCCGGCCACCGCGTCCGCCGGTCCCCCGTACTAGGGTGGTCCGCTACCGGGCCGGACACCCTCGCGGCGTCCTGCACGGCCTCACCAGGACGAGCCCACGGGCCCGACAGAACCGAGCGGGGACAGCAGAGCAGATGACGACGCCCGACGACGCCGGCACGCCAGCACCGGACGACACCCCGCGCTACGGCCAGCGCGCCCCGCAGCCGCCGGGATCGACGCCGCCCGCCGGCGGGCCGCCCGCTCAGGGCGGTCAGTACGGTCCTGCGGCGCAGCCCGGTCAGCCCGCGCCGACCCAGCCCGCGTCGAACGCGTGGGGGCAGCCGCAGTACGGCCAGCCCGGCCAGCCCGGTCAGTACGGCGCCCCCCAGTACGGCCAGCACGGCCAGCCCGGTCAGTACGGCGCCCCGCAGTACGGCGGGCCCCAGCAGCCCGGCTACGGTCCGCCGTCGTTCGCGGGCAAGCCCTACGCGCCCCCCGCGAACAAGCCCGGCATCATCCCGCTGCGCCCGCTGAGCCTCGGCGAGATCTTCGACGGCGCGTTCGGCGCGATCCGCGCCAACCCCACGGTGATGCTCGGGATGAGCGCGACCGTGATCGCGATCGCGACGGTCCTCGGGCTCGGGCTGGGCGTGCTGATCAGCGGGATCTTCTCGCCCCAGCTCGCCCAGGTCGAGGCGGAGCTGAGCGTCGAGATGGGCGCCGACGCCACGGGCCTCACGGAGATGTTCCCCCTGCTCGGCGCCTCGATGGTGTCATCGGTCGTGCTGGCCCTCGCGATGCCCGTCGTCAACGGCCTGCTCATCACCTCGGTGGGCCAGTCCGTGATCGGTCGCAAGGCGAGCGCGAGCGAGGTCTGGGCCCAGGCGAAGTCGAAGATCTGGCCCCTGCTGGGCTTCTCGATCCTCTGGTCGATCGCTCTCGGGGCCGTCTGGTTCGTCTACCTGCTCCTCACGGTCCTCGCGTTCACGGCGGACGTCGGCCTCGGCATCGCCGTCGCGCTCCTCGGGCTGCTGGGTCTCGCCGTGTTCGGCGGCTGGTTCCTCGTCCGCACGCTCCTCGTCCCGCCCGCCATGGTCCTCGAGGGCCAGGGCTTCGCGAGCGGCGTGAAGCGCGGCTGGACGGTCTCTCGCGGCTCGTTCTGGCGGCTGCTCGGGATCTACCTCCTGGCCTCGATCGCGGTCGGCACCATCACCTGGCTCGTCTCGCAGCCGTTCGGGATCATCGGCGGCATGCTCTCGATCTGGAGCATGTTCGCGATGTACGCGGTCGTGGCCTTGGGGTCGATCGTCACGGGCGTCATCAGCGCGGTGTTCCTCGCGGGCGTCGTCTCGCTGCTCTACATCGACGTCCGCATGCGACGCGAGGGGTTGGACGTCGAGCTCACGGCCGCGGCCGAAGACCACGCGGGCCACGGCCCGGCGTGACCAGCGCGCTCCCTGCGTCGCTCGCCGCCTGGCAGGCGGCTGCTCCGGCGCGCCTCGGCCTGGGGGTCGGTGCCGACGTCCCGGTCGTGCCCGACGCCGACACCGCACGTCAGTGGTTGAAGGAAGAGCTTCTCGACCCCGTGTACGTGGACCAGCCCTCGCTCCTGTCGCGCTTCGTCGACTGGCTGACCGGCCTGTTCACCGACGTCCGGGTCCTCGACGTGAACCCCGTGGTGGCCTCGCTCGTGATCGTCGGGCTGGTCCTCGTCGTGGCGGTCGTCGCCTACGTGGTCACAGGCCCGGTCCGCCTGTCCCGCAAGGCCCGTGCGTCGGTCGCGGTGTTCGACGACGACGAGCGCTCCGCCGAGGAGCTCCGGGCCGCGGCCGACGCCGCCGCCTCGACGGGCGACTGGCCGACCGCCGTCGTCGAGCGCTACCGCGCCGTCGTGCGTTCGCTCGAGGAGCGCGTGATCCTGGACCCGCGCCCCGGTCGCACGGCCCACGAGGCCGCGGACGACGCCGCCGTGCGCCTCCCTGCGCTCGCGGAGCGGCTCGCGGCCGGTGCACGCCTGTTCGACGACGTCCGCTACGGGAAGGTGTCGGTCGGGCCTGCGGCCGACCAGGCGCTGCGCGAGCTCGACGCGGCGACGCTCGCCACGACGCCGACCCCGCCCGCCCACCTGTTCGGCGCCCCGGAGCCCGGCTCCCCCGCCCAGGTGCCCACCCCCTCCGGAGGCTCCCGGTGACCGCTGGACTCGACGCACCGCCGCCCCCGGTCTCCGCCCCCGACACGTCCGCCCCGGCCGTCACGACCGCCTACGTCCCGGTGCGGGTGACGGGCGACGGCACCACGGCCAGGTCCCGGGCGGCGCGCCGGTGGCGTGCGGCCCGCTGGCCGCTCGCCGTGCTCCTCCTGGTGGCGATCGTGGCGGGACTCGCCGCGCTGTCGCGGCCCGCCGTCTCGAGCACCCCGCTCGCCCCGGACAACGCCGGTCCGAACGGAGCCCGGGCCCTCGCCCAGGTGCTCGGTGACCAGGGCGTCGAGGTCGCGTACGTGACCACGACGGCGGACGCCGCCTCGCGCGCCGACGCCGGGACGACGCTCCTCGTGACGTCCGACCTCAACCTGCTGCCCGAGCAGGTCGACGCACTCCTCGCGACCGAGGCCGACCTGGTGCTCCTGGAGCCCGGCTACGACCTGCTCGAGGGCGCGACCGACGGGACCGCGTCCCTGGGCGACGACTGGTCGTCGCCCGACTCCCTGCGCAGCCCGCAGTGCACGGACCCCGACGCGGTCGCCGCCGAGGAGATCCGCAGCACGGGCTTCGGCCTGACCGCGTCCGGACCAGGCTCGGTCGTCTGCTTCCCCGGTGACGACAGCCCGCCGGACACGGGCGCGTACCTGGTCCACGAGGGTCAGCGTCGCGTCGTCGCGTTCGACGACGCGACGCTGCTCACGAACGCCCGCGTCGACCAGGACGGCAACGCCGCCCTCGCCCTGCGTGCGCTCGGTCGCCACGAGACCCTGACGTGGTTCGTGCCCGACCTGCTGGACACCTCGTCGACCGGCGACTCCTCGGTCGGGGCGGCTGCCCTGCCTCCCTGGGTCACGATCGTGCTCGTCCAGCTCCTGGTCGTCGCCCTGTTCGCGGCCCTCTGGCGCGGCCGCCGCCTCGGACCGCTCGTGACCGAGGACCTCCCGGTCGTCGTCCGCGCGTCCGAGACGACGCGTGGCCGCGGCCGCCTGTACCGCCGGTCCCGCTCCCGCGGGCACGCCGCGGCCGGCCTGCGCGCCCACGGAGCCGACCGTATGGCCTCGCGGCTGGGCCTGCCGCGGTCGGCAGCCGCGCCCGTCCTGATCGACGCGATCGTCCGCGCCACGCACCGCCCGGCCGAGCAGGTCGCGCACCTCTTGTACGGCCCACCACCCGCCGACGACGCAGCGCTGCTCGAGCTCGCGCGTCACCTTGACCAGTTGGAGAGCGAGGTCTTCCACCCGTGACGCACCACCCCGAGGGGTCGAACCCCTATCAGCAGCCCGCGGACCGCTACGCGCCGCCGCAGCCTGCACAGCCGGAGCAGCCCGTGCAGACGGCGCCGTCCTCCGCCCACCCCCACGGCCAGGCCGAGCCCCCGGCGCAGCCACCCGCCTACGGCGCCCCGGTCCCGCAGGCGCCCGCCGCCCCCGTCGCGCACCCCGTCGCCGACGCACCCGCCCAGGCTGCGCCGTCGGGTCCCTCGCACGAGCTTCGCGCGGCCCTCGCGGCCGTGCGGACGGAGGTCGGCAAGGCCGTCGTGGGCCAGGACGCCGCCGTGACGAGCCTGCTCATCGCGATGCTCTGCAAGGGCCACGTGCTGCTCGAGGGCGTGCCCGGTGTCGCCAAGACGCTGCTCGTGCGCACGCTCGCGGCCTCGCTCGACCTGGACACCAAGCGCGTCCAGTTCACGCCGGACCTCATGCCGGGCGACGTCACGGGCTCGCTCGTGTACGACGCACGTACGGCCGAGTTCTCGTTCCGCGAGGGCCCCGTCTTCACGAACCTGCTCCTGGCCGACGAGATCAACCGCACTCCCCCCAAGACCCAGGCCTCGCTGCTCGAGGCCATGGAGGAGCGCCAGGTCTCGGTCGACGGGACGCCGCGGATGCTGCCGGACCCGTTCCTCGTCATCGCGACGCAGAACCCCGTCGAGTACGAGGGCACCTACCCGCTGCCCGAGGCCCAGCTCGACCGCTTCCTGCTCAAGCTCGTCCTGCCGCTGCCCGAGCGCGACCAGGAGATCGAGGTCCTCGCACGCCACGCCGCGGGCTTCAACCCGCGCGACCTCGCCGCCGCGGGCGTGCGCCCCGTCGCGGGCCGCGAGGTCCTTGACCGCGCGCGCGCCGAGGTCGCCCAGGTCCAGGTCTCGCGCGAGGTCCTCGGCTACGCCGTGGACCTGTGCCGCGCCACCCGCCACTCGCCCTCGCTGTCGCTCGGTGTCTCGCCCCGTGGTGCCACGGCGCTCCTCGCGACCTCGCGCGCGTGGGCGTGGCTGTCGGGTCGTGGCTACGTCACGCCCGACGACGTCAAGGCCCTGGCCCACCCGACGCTGCGCCACCGCGTCCAGCTCCGGCCCGAGGCCGAGCTCGAGGGCGTGACCGCCGAGAGCGTGCTCGACACGGTGCTGGCCTCCGTGCCGGTCCCGCGCTGAGCGCCGGCAGCCTGAAGGGATGACATGGCTCTGACGTGGCGCGCGGTCGCGCTTGCGGCCCTGGGCGTGGTCGCCGTCCTCGCGGTGCCCTCGTACGGCACCGTGCTGCTCTGGGCGCTCGTCGTGGTGGCGCTGTGCGCGCTCGACGTGATGCTCGCGGCCTCGCCGCGCCAGGTAGCGGTCGAACGGCGCGTGCCCGGATCGGTGCGCCTCACGGGGCGCACGACGTCGCAGCTCGTCGTGACGAACCTGAGCGGACGGCGCCTGCGGGCCGTGGTGCGCGACGCGTGGGCTCCTTCCGCGGGCGCCCAGCGCAACCGTCACGCCGTGGACCTGCCCGCCGGGGAGTCGGCACGCCTGGTGACCACGCTCGTCCCGACGCGGCGCGGTGACCGCGCCGCGGGCGCGGTCACGATCCGTTCGGCGGGTCCGCTCGGGCTCGCGGCCCGCCAGGTCTCGCTCGACGTCCCCGGACGGCTGCGAGTGCTCCCCGAGTTCGCCTCGCGCCGCCACCTGCCGAGCAGGCTCGCACGCCTGCGCGAGATGGACGGCCGCTCGGCCGTCCAGGTGCGGGGCGAGGGGACGGAGTTCGACTCGCTGCGCGAGTACGTGATCGGCGACGACGTCCGCTCGATCGACTGGCGGGCCTCGGCCCGCCGCGCGGACATGGTCGTGCGGACCTGGCGCCCCGAGCGCGACCGCCGCGTCCTGATCGTGCTCGACACGTCCCGGACGTCCGCCGCGCGCATCGGTGACGAGCCGCGGCTCGACGCGAGCATCGAGGCGGCCCTGCTGCTCTCGGCCCTCGCGGGACGCGCGGGCGACCGCGTCGAGCTCTTCGCGTACGACCGCGGCGTGCGCGCCAGGGTCGCGGGGGCGGCCGGCCCCCGGCTCATGCCCGCGCTCGCGGACGCGCTCGCGCCGGTCCAGCCCGCGCTGCTCGAGACCGACTGGCCAGGGCTCGTGGGGTCGGTCCACCAGCGGCTCTCGCAGCGCGCGCTCGTCGTGCTGCTCACGACCCTCGACCCGGCCGCGGTCGAGACCGGCCTGCTCCCCGTGGTCGGGCAGCTGACGTCCACGCACCAGGTGGTCGTCGCCTCGGTCGCGGACCCCGAGGTCGCGGCCCTGCGTGCGGCACGGGACTCGAGCGCCGAGGTCTACGACGCCGCCGCCGCGGCGCGCGTCGAGCTCGAGCGCACCGCGGTCCGCACCGTGCTGTCCCGCAAGGGCGTCGAGGTCGTCGAAGGGCTGCCCGAGGAGCTCGCGCCCCGGCTCGCGGACACCTACCTCGCGCTCAAGGCAGCCGGACGCCTCTGACGCCGGGCGCTCTCACCGCACCGTCACACGGCCCGTCGAGATGCTCCCACCCCACCGCCTAGGCTGGAGGTGGAAACCCCCATCTCCCGAGGAGCACCACCGTGACCCGACCGGCCACCCCGCGCGACCGTGAAGCCCGCAACCGACGGGTCGCGATCATCGTGATCTTCGCGCTGTCCGCGACCTTCGTCATCCCGGCGCTCGGCTTCCTGATCTTCTGACCCGACCGGCCCGCGACGCCGCGCTGAAGGGGCGTCGCGCGGCAGGATGGTCCCATGACCGCCGACGGCCGCCACGGGCCCACCCTCAGCCTCGACGACCTCAACCGGGCGCTCCTGGCCCGTCAGCACCTGCTCGCCCCCGCGCCGTGGGCCCCCGTCGCCGAGGTGGACCACCTCGTGGGACTTCAGTCGCAGGCTCCGACGAGCCCCTACCCGGGGTTGTGGTCACGCCTCGACGGCTTCCGGACCGACGACCTCGCGGACAGGTTCCTGGACCGGTCGGTGACCCGCATCGCGGTCATGCGCGGCACGGTCCACCTCGTCACCGCTGACGACGCCCTCGAGCTCCCCGGTGCGCTGCGCCCTCTGCTCGAGGCCGGGGTGCGCACGGGCAGCGCGCACGCCAAGGCGCTCGTGGGCACGAACCTCGACGACGTCGCCGCGGCCGCGCGGGACCTCCTGACCGGGTCCCCCCTGACCTCGGGCGACCTGGGGCGACTGCTCGGCGAGCGCTGGCCCGACGTCCACCCTCAGCACCTGGCCTACACGGCCCGCTGCTTCCTCCCCCTCGTCCAGGTCACGCCCCGCGGGCTGTGGGGCGCGAACGGCTCTGGCACGACGACGACCTGGACCACGGCCGACGCCTGGTTCGGACGGCCGAGTCGCACGCTCCTCGACCCCGACGAACGCGCCGCTGCGCTCGTGCGCCTCGTCCGCCGCTACCTCGCGGCGTTCGGCCCCGCGACCGTCATGGACGCCCAGCGGTGGGCCGGGCTGACGGGCCTGCGCGACGCCGTCGGGCGGCTGCGGCCCGAGCTCGTGACCTTCACCGGGCCCGACGGGAAGGAGTACCTCGACCTGCCCGACGCCCCGCGCCCCGGTGCGCAGGCCCCCGCTCCCCTGGTGCTCGTGGCCGAGTTCGACAACCTGGTGCTGGGTCACGCGGACCGCACGCGCGTCGTCGACGACGTCCGCCGCAAGGCCATCACGACCGTCAACGGTCAGGTGCCCGGGACGGTCCTCGTGGACGGCTACGTGGCCGCGACGTGGAAGGTGCGCCGGACCGGGACGCGCTCGGCCACGACGCCCGACGCCGTCGCGCACCTCGACGTCGTCCCGCTCGGGCACACGTTCACGCGCGCGCAGCGGGCCGCGCTCGACGCACGGGGCGGTGAGCTGCTGCGGTTCGTCGCACCCGAGGCGGCCGAGCACGTCGTCACCGTCGCGGGCACGTAGCGCGGCCTCGGCGGACCCGGACGGCTCAGGCCGCGACCGGTGCGACGTCCCCCGCGAGGTCGGCCGAGAGGTCGCCCGTCTCCCCCGCCAGCACGGCCCGGCGCCCGAGCACGATCGTGTACGCCCAGAACGCCGCGAGCGCGATCGCCCCGATGACGATCTTGAGCCACCACGCCATGCCCGACCCAGTGACGAACCCCTCGATCAGCCCCGAGACCGCCAGCACCACTACGAGCCCGATCACGACCGTGAAGAGCGAGCGCCCCTCTTCCGCGAGGGCGCGCAGGCGAGGGCGGGGCCCCGGGTCGACCATGGTCCAGAACAGACGCAGCCCTGCTGCCCCGGCCACGAAGATCGCGGTGAGCTCGAGCAGGCCGTGCGGGGCGATGAGCGTGAGGAAGGTGTCGAGCTCGCCGTAGGACGCCATCATGCCGCCCGTCGAGCCGACCGCCACGGCGTTCGAGAACAGCAGGTACGCCGTGAAGACCCCCGTGATCCCGAACGCGACGCACAGCGCGGCGAGCCACGCGTTGTTGGTCCAGACCACGGCGGCGAAGTCCACCCCGGGGTCGTAGTAGCTCGCGAACGCCTCGTCGACGTAGGCCTCGCGCTGGCTGGGCGTGCCCATCGAGGCGAGCGCGTCGGGGTTGGTGGCGACCCACCAGCCCGAGACCACGGCGACGAGCAGGAACAGGGTCATGACCGTCACGGTCCACCACCGGATCCGGTAGAGCGCGGCAGGCACCGAGACGGTGGCCAGGCGCGTCACGTCGCGCCACGCGGGCTCGTGCGCGCCCGCGATACGGCCCCTCGCGCGTGCCAGGAGGTCGGAGAGCCGCGTGACGAGGACCGGGTCGGGGGCCGACGAGCGGATCGTCGACAGGTGCGTCGCGACCGACTGGTAGAGGCGGACGAGCTCGTCCGCCTCGGCGCCGTCGAGCGAGCGCTTCTTGGTCAGCTCGGCGAGCCGCGACCACTCGTCGCTGTGCACGGCGTTGAAGGCATCGAGGTCCACGCGGCTACCCTGCCACACCTTGCCCTACAGTGGGCCGGACCCCTCGTCGCGTCCTGGTCCCCCCTCCGGGCGCGGCGACGACCCCGCGACCTGTGTCGACGACCCTGGAGGAGCACGCGTGCGAGACGGCATCCTGACCGGCGAGGGAGTGGTCCTCGACGCGCGGCCCGCGTCGTTCGTGACGCGCGCCCTGGGAGCCGTGATCGACCTGGTCGCGCTCGGGATCGTGATCCTGGTCGTCCTGTTCGCCGTGGCGGGGGCCGCGCTCAACGCGGTCAGCATCGACTTCGCCCCGGCCGTGTGGATCGTCCTCGTGGTCCTGATCATGGTCGGCATCCCCACGACGGTCGAGACCCTCTCGCGCGGCCGGTCGCTGGGCAAGCTCGCGACGGGCATCCGCGTCGTGCGCGACGACGGCGGCCCGGTCCGTTTCCGGCACGCCTTCATCCGTGCGCTCGTGGGCGTGGGCGAGCTGTGGATGACGTTCGGCTCGGTCGCCATCGTCGCGTCGCTGTCGAACGACAAGGGCAAGCGGGTCGGCGACATGCTGGCCGGTACCTACGCGATCCGCGTGCGCGGCGGGAAGCCGACGTACGCCGCCATCGCGATGCCGCCCTACCTCGCCGGCTGGGCCGCGCACGCCGACATGCGCCGGCTCCCGGACGGGCTGGCCCTCGCGGTCCGCCAGTTCCTGGGCCGCGCCACCCAGCTCAACCCCGCCTCGCGCGTGCGGATCGGCCAGGAGCTCGCGGGGCGGATCGAGCAGTACGTGGCCCCCGGGCCGCCGCCCGGGACCCCCGCCGAGGACTTCCTGTGCGCTGTCCTCGCCGAGCGGCGCAGCCGGGACTGGGTCAGCGCCCAGCGGGGACGGGTGCTCGCTCAGGAGCAGGGCGAGATGCTCCACCGCCTGCCGTACTCGGTGCCCGACCCCCGGACCTGACGGGCGCGTTCCGCGCTCCCGCCCTGCGCGGCGACCCGCCCGCCCTGCCAGGAGTCCCCGCCTCGAACCGCCCGAAGGCCAGCACGAGCGCGCCGAGCACGAGCGCGGCCGCGCCGAACCACAGGGGCCGGCTCGCCCACCAGTCGGCGCTCCACGACGCGGGCAGGGGCGTGCCGAGCCCCAGCAGGACCACGCCGAGCACGACGAACATCGCGGTCAGGTGCCACAGGTACAGCGTCATGGACCGCCCCGCGACCCACGCCACGAGGACCGCGCCGCGCCCCTGCGCCCAGCGCACGACGACGTCGCGCACCGCGAGCGCCACGCTCACCTGGAGGACCGCGTGGGTCACGGCGAGCGCGGTCGGCGGCCCGAGGTTGGAGATCGCGTCCCCCGGCATCCCGATGAGGCTCAGCGGGTAGGGACCGGCGACGACGAGGCCCGCCATGGCCGCGAGGGCGCCCGCGGCCACGACGGCGAGCGTGCGGCGGGAGGGCAGCGCGTCGCGCCGCACGAGGTCGACGTAGACGATCCCCAGGACGTAGGGCACGGCCCAGCCGAGCAGCACGTTCGCGACGGCCACCTCCTCGACGCCCACCGCGAAGCGCAGCACGTCGACGACGAAGGGTGCGGCGACGACGACGGCGACCGTGCGCCAGCCCCACGCCCGGTAGGCCCGCAGCAGGGCCGGGGTGACCGCGAGCAGCAGCAGGTACACCCCGAGGAACCACAGGAGCTGCGGCGCGATCCGGGCGACCTGCAGCACGGCCGTCTCCGGCACCCCTGCGACGACGAGCACGACGGCCGCCACGGCCCACGCACCGACGAACGCCGCGACCGGCTTCCAGATGCGCGGCATCCGGCGCCGCACGACGTCCCACCCCGCCGCCACGAGGCCCGGTGCGGCGAGGCCCGGTGCGGCGGGGCCCGGGCGCCAGAGCTGGTACGCGGCCGACGCCCCGGCCGCGAAGAACAGCAGGGGCAGGACCTGCAGGACCCACGTGAGGGTCCACGCGCCGCCGTGCGACAGGGCGTTGCCGATCCCCAGGCGTGCGCCGTCCCACGTGACCTCGGGCATGAGCCAGTGGACGCTCAGGACCGCGAGGGTCGCGAGCGCGCGCACGGCGTCGACGAACACGTCTCGACGCGCGGGAGCGCCGGCGCCTTCCCGACGGCGCGGCGCGGGCTCCCGGCGCCGGGCCGCGGAGGCCGCGACGACGGAGGGCGGGCCCGCGGGCCGCGACGGACGGGGCGCCCGGGTGGGGCGAGCGGGAAGACGAGGGACGTCGACGACGGCCACGGGATGCTCCTCGGGACGAAGGGAAGTGGTTCCCCACCAGTCTCGAAAATCCCGGTACGTCCCGGAATGGGAGCCTCCCCCGAGGCCCCGGCGGCGGTCCGGTCACCCGCGCGGGGGATGTCCCCCGCAGGCACCACCGCGACTCGCTCAGTCCCGCAGGTACCTGAGCACCGCGAGCACCCGGCGGTGGTCCCCCGCGTCCTGCGGCAGGCCGAGCTTGCCGAAGATCGCCGTGACGTTCTTCTCCACGGCCCCGTAGGACAGGAACAGGTTCTCCGCGATCGCGGTGTTCGAGCGGCCCTGCGCCATGAGCTCGAGCACCTCGCGCTCGCGCGGCGTGAGGCGCGCCAGGCCGTCGTCCGAGCGTGAGGCGCCCATGAGCTGGCTCACGACCTCGGGGTCGAGCACCGTCTGCCCCGCGGCGATGCGCGTCAAGGCGTCGAGGAACTCGCTCACGTCCGCGACCCGGTCCTTGAGGAGGTAGCCCACGCCCTCGGCGCCGCCCGTGAGCAGCTCGCTCACGAAGCGCGTCTCGACGTACTGCGAGAACAGCAGGACCCCCAGTCCCGGCGACGCCGCGCGCAGCGCGAGCGCAGCACGCAGGCCCTCGTCCGTGAACGACGGGGGCATGCGGATGTCGATGATGACGACGTCGGGCAGGTCGCCGAGGGCGGCGAGGCGGGCCACCTCCGCGACGAGCGCGTCGCCGTCGCCCACGGCCGCGACGACCTCGTGGCCTCGACGGGTGAGCAGGGCGACGAGCCCGTCGCGCAGGATGACGGAGTCCTCGGCGATCACGAGCCGCACGGTGGTACCTCTTCTGTGTCGATGGGTCGGCCCGGGCGCCTCGGTCGAGACGCCCGGGCCGCTCCGCGGGTGGGGCCGGCTACACCCTGCTCGGCAGGACGACCGTGACCACGGTAGGCCCACCGACCGGGCTCACGAGGTCCAACGTGCCGTCGACCGAACGAACCCGCTCCTCGAGGCCCGCGAGCCCCGACCGGTGGCCGCGCGCGTCGGGCGTCGAGATGCGCGCGCCGCCCTGCCCGTCGTCGCGCACGCGCAGGCGCAGCCGCGACCCCTGCTCCTCGACGAGCACGTAGACGCCCGTGGCGCGCGCGTGCTTGGCGGCGTTCGTCACGAGCTCGGCGACGCAGAAGTACGCGATGGTCTCGACGGCCGGCGACGGCGCGATGCCCGGGTCCACGTCGACCGTCACGGGCAGCGGGGACCGGGCCGCGAGCGTCTCGAGAGCGACCGCGAGGCCGTTGTCGAGCGCGGGCGGGTGGATGCCCCGGGCCAGCTCGCGCAGCTCGACGAGCGCCTCCTTGGTCGACGCGTGCGCGTTGTCGACGAGCTCGAGCGCCTCGGACGCGTCACCGCCCGCGGCGAGCTGCTCCTTGGCCTCACCGAGCTGCATCGCGACCGCGACGAGCCGAGCCTGGGTGCCGTCGTGCAGGTCCCGCTCGATGCGGCGCAGCTTGGCGTCCGCGTCCTCGACGGTCTTGCCACGGGACTTCTCGAGGTCGGCCACGCGCAGGCTCGCCCGGGTGGGGCCCAGCAGGTTGACCGTCAGGAGACGGAAGAGCTGGGCGAACCCGCGCACGATCTGCGGCCACAGCCACCACAGCGCGACGCCCACGGCCGCGAGCGCCGACTGGCGCAGCGGGGTGTCGACGTACCAGTCGGGCCCCATCTGCGCGCCGCGGTGCCACGAGCCGTCGGCAGCCATCTGCGCGGGCAGGAACTGCGACCAGAACCAGTGCGTCGCGGCACCCAGCGAGACGAAGAAGAAGGTCACCGACGTGACGAAGGCGACGAGCGCCAGGAAGAAGCTCACGAGCATGAACGTCATGGCCCGCCACCCGGGGCCGTCCGAGAGGTTCGACCAGAGCATGCGCCAGAACCCGCGGCGCTGCGTGTGCGGTGCGGGGGCCAGCACGTCCACCGACAGCATCGACCGCGCCATCGAGCGGTACATGCCGCCCCAGCCGCGCGCCCCGAGGACCAGGGCGCCCGAGACCACGAGGCCCACGACCGTCACGAGGATCCCCGCGGTGAAGCTCACGGTGAACATCACGTACGTGAACGCGAAGGGCGCGACGAGCAGCGACAGCCACAGGTAGCCGAACTCGCGCCAGGTCTGGCGCGAGAACGGCGCCGCCAGGAAGCCGACCGGCTCGCGCAGGTCCACGTAGCGGGGGTCGAGCCCGCCGGGGACGTGCCCGAGGTGGGACAGGTCGCCGGTGGGCACGGCCGACGGGGTCTCGACGGACAGGACCGGCTCGGCGGACGGCGCGTACCCGGGCGAGGGCACGCCGTCGGGCGCGGCGTCGCCGAGCGGCGGCTGGGGGGATGTCACAGCAGACATGGTGGCAGGACTCCTGGGTCTGGTTCGAGCGGTACCACCAGTCTTCCCGACCGGCGCCCGCACGCCCAGGGTGCGCTCCGCCGTCGTGCAGGGGGGATGTCCCCCGTCTCGTGGCGTGCT
Organism: Oerskovia sp. PE-21s; assembly: GCF_056158145.1. Classification (NCBI taxonomy): domain Bacteria; kingdom Bacillati; phylum Actinomycetota; class Actinomycetes; order Micrococcales; family Cellulomonadaceae; genus Oerskovia; species Oerskovia sp. PE-21s. The sequence continues at coordinate 523,859 of NZ_JBUXJM010000001.1, read as the reverse complement.
CAGCGCGCGACCGGAGTCCCGGCCTCCTCCTCGGCGGCCCCCTGCTGCCCGACGGCGCCGCCCGGCTCCCCCGGCCCGCTCACCGTCGCCGCGCCACGCGCGGGCGCGGAGACCACCTGGATCGCGATCACCAGGACGGCCGCGACCAGCGCGATGACCAGGATCGTGGTCCCGCTCGGGTAGCGCGAGAACACCAGGACGGCCAGCGCCCCCGCCAGGACGAGCGCGATCAGCGGCCAGCGCAACCTCGCGACCCAGATCTCGAACGGGTGCGGAGCGCGCCCGCTGTCGCCCGCGTGGCCACGGCTGGCGGCGCGGACCAGCCAGTTGAACCCGCCCCGCACCGCGGCCGCAGACCGGCTGGGGCCCGTGAGGTAGGCGGCGAGCACGACGACCACGCCGAACGCGAACACGGCCCGCAACGACGTGCGCAACGGGACCAGGACCGCGTCGATCAGGGCCGTCGCGGCCGAAGGTGACAGGACGTCCGACGGCACCGCGCTCAGGTACAACGAGCGGCCGACCGTGATCCCGACCGCGAGGATCGCCATCGCGACGACGTACGCGACGCCCGCGAGGACCACGGCCCGGCGGCGCCGCCCGCGCGGGGCCGCCCACACCGCACCGGCCGCGACCAGCAGCGAGAGCCACGGCAGGACGTTCGCAGACGTGTTGAGGAACGCCACGGCCCGCTGGGCCTTGACCACGTCCTGCGACGTGAACAGCACGAACTGCGGGTCGATCGAGGGCAGGCTCTCGACGAACGTGAATCCTCGCGCGGAGAGCCGCTTGCTGACCTCGTCGATCATGGGACCGAGCGAGAGCGTGACCTGCCCGTTCGCGTCGGCGGTGATCGCGGTGTCCCCCTCCCCCGTGAGGACGGCGACCAGGTTCTTGTGCGCCTGGCGGTTCGCGACGATCCACAGCTCCTCGAACGTCGGCGACGTGACCATGCGGTCGACGGTCGAGCGCACGAACGACTCGCCCTGGCTCGCGAGGAGCGGGGCGAGGGCCTGCACCTGGGCAGGGACCTGGTCGACGTTCTGCGTGAGCGTCGCGAGGGCCTGCGCGGTGACGGTCTCGAGGTCGATCCGTTCGAGGATCGCGTCGGAGACCTGGGTGCTGATCTCCGCCTGGATCGCCGGGTCGGACCCCAGCGGCGTGACGGTCGCGACGTACTTGTCGGTGTCGAGGATCTCGGCCCGCACGTACCGCGCGAGGACCGAGCCGAGCATCAGGACACCCGCGAGGACCAGGAGCACCGCGACGGCCGTCCAGCGGAGCCACCCACCGCGGTGTGCCGGTGCGGCGACGACCGCCCCGGCGGGCGGTGCGGCACGCTCGGCGCGCAGGCGCTGGACCTCCGCACGCAGCGCCTCGAGCTCCGCTCGTTCGGACTCGCTGATCGTGGGCTCGCTCGGGATCGTCGCCATCGTCTTCTCCTGTCAGCGCGCTGCTGGGACCATCCTTGCGCAGGAGTGCCGGAAGCGCTCAGGGGGGACGGGCCGGACCGACGACGGTGACGCACCCGCCCGCCGCGCACGACGGGCCGACGCACCCCGGGTGACCGCACGCGAGAGGCCGGGCTCCTCCCGGAACCCGGCCCTGCGCCGTCGGACCCCTTGCTCAGGGGCTCACGCGTCCGCTCAGTAGCGGTAGTGCTCCGGCTTGTACGGCCCCTCGACCGGGATGCCGAGGTAGTCCGCCTGGTTCTTCGAGAGCTCGGTCAGGCGAACGCCCAGCGCGTCGAGGTGCAGGCGCGCGACCTTCTCGTCGAGGACCTTGGGCAGGCGGTAGACCTGACGCTCGTACGTGCGCTCGTCCTCCGGGCGCTGGGCATCCTCGAAGAGCTCGATCTGGCCGATGACCTGGTTCGAGAACGAGTTGCTCATGACGAACGACGGGTGGCCCGTCGCGTTGCCCAGGTTCAGCAGGCGCCCCTCGGACAGGACGATGATCGAGCGCACCTCCTCGCCGGCGCCCGCGGGGAACGTCCACTCGTGGACCTGCGGCTTGATCTCGGTGCGCGTGACGCCCGGGATCTGCGCGAGCCCCGCCATGTCGATCTCGTTGTCGAAGTGGCCGATGTTGCCCACGATCGCCTTGTTCTTCATCGCGGCCATGTGCTCGGCCGTGACCACGTCCTTGTTGCCCGTGGTCGTGATGAAGAAGTCGGCCTCGCCCAGGACGTCCTCGATGCGCGCGACCTGGTAGCCGTCCATCGCGGCCTGCAGCGCGCAGATCGGGTCCACCTCCGAGACGATGACGCGTGCGCCCTGTCCGCGGAACGCCTCGGCCGCCCCCTTGCCCACGTCGCCGTAGCCGGCGACGAACGCGACCTTGCCGCCCATGAGGACGTCCGTCGCACGGTTGATGCCGTCGGGCAGCGAGTGGCGGATGCCGTACTTGTTGTCGAACTTCGACTTGGTGACCGAGTCGTTGACGTTGATGGCCGGGAAGAGCAGCTCGCCCGACTCGGCGAGCTGGTACAGGCGGTGCACGCCCGTGGTCGTCTCCTCGGTCACGCCGAGCAGCTGCTCCGCGACGCCCGTCCAGCGCAGCGGGTCGGCCGCGAGCGCCCGACGCAGGACCGAGCGCACGACGTTCATCTCGTGCGTGTGGTCGGGCTCGCCCGGGAGCGTGTCCGGGGGGACCGTGCCGAGGCGCTCGTACTGCAGCCCCAGGTGGACGAGCATCGTCGCGTCGCCGCCGTCGTCGAGGATGAGGTTCGCGCCCTCGGCGCCGTTGCTCCCCGGCCACAGCAGGATCTGCTCGGTGCAGTCCCAGTACTCCTCGAGGCTCTCGCCCTTCCAGGCGAACACCGGGACGCCCTGCGGGTCCTCGGGCGTGCCGTGGGGGCCGACGACGATCGCCGCGGCGGCCTCGTCCTGCGTCGAGAAGATGTTGCAGCTCGCCCAGCGCACCTGCGCACCGAGCGCGACGAGCGTCTCGATGAGGACGGCCGTCTGGACGGTCATGTGGAGCGAGCCGGCGATGCGCGCGCCCGCGAGCGGCTGCGACGCGCCGAACTCGGCACGCAGCGCCATGAGTCCGGGCATCTCGTGCTCGGCGAGACGGATCTGGTGGCGTCCCGCTTCCGCGAGGGACAGGTCACGGACCTTGTAACGGCCGGGGACCTCGTCGAAGGAGGCCTGGGCGGTGGGCGTGGCAGAAGACATGCTGCTCCGAACGACGGTTCTGACGATGTCGTTCCAGACTACCGGGGGTGACTCTCGCAGCGCCGAGGGTGCCCATCGTGGAGGCCGAGGGTGGGCCCGACGGCGTCGCCGTGGGCCCTCGTCCCCGCCGGCAGTTCGCGCCCGCGCGCGATAGCAAAACTCCCTGACCACTTCAAGATCACGAAGCGATAACGATCCCGTGAATGGTCAAAACCGCGCGCTTTCAACGATTGCACGGTCAAGCATCTCCCTCGAAACCGCCATGCACACCGGCCACTCGGTAGCAATTCGTCCTGGGATCGGGCAGGGTGCTGGAGACAGATCGACCTGGCCGGGCTCGGCACCACGCCGGCCCACGACAGGTCAGCGCCCGTCGCGACTTGCGGCGGCCACCCTCCCGGGTGGCCCCCGGCGGCGGGCCTCGATCCGGTGGACCGTGACGCGCCTCGCGGCGCTGAGCGCACCGGGAGGTCGCTGCCAGGTCACCCTGGCGCCCTCCGCGGAGCGTTCCGGACCCGCCACGACACCTGGAAGGTGGCGAGACCCGCCAGCATGACCGCCAGCAGCACCAGCACGAGCACCGAGCCACCCACGAGCACCACCCCCGTCCTCATCCCGGTCGAGACCGAGCCCTTCCCCGGCGCCCACGGCGCCGCCCCCCTGCCCGACGACCGGCCCGTGGCCGTGAGCGTCCGGGGCGTCTACAAGGTCTTCGGACGCCGCCCGCAGGAGGCGGTCCGCCGCCTCAAGGACGGCGCGAGCCGCGCCGACGTCAAGCCCCTGGGCACGGCCGCTGTCATCGACGCGAGCTTCGACGTCAAGCAGGGCGAGATCTTCGTCGTCATGGGCCTGTCCGGCTCGGGCAAGTCGACGCTCATCCGCATGCTCAACGGCCTGTGGAAGCCCACGGCGGGCCATGTCCTGCTGGGCGACGACGACCTCGCGACCGTGAACGCCAAGGAGCTGCGCGCCCTGCGCCGCAGCCGCGTGAGCATGGTCTTCCAGCACTTCGCGCTCCTGCCCCACCGCACGGTCCTGGACAACGCGGCGTACCCGCTCGAGATCCAGGGCATGAGCAAGGCCGAGCGCCGCGAGAAGGCTCAGCAGGCCCTCGACCTCGTCGGCCTGGGCGGCTGGCAGGACTCGCTGCCGTCGCAGCTCTCCGGCGGCATGCGCCAGCGCGTGGGACTCGCCCGGGCACTCGCCGCCGACACCGACGTGCTGCTCATGGACGAGGCGTTCTCCGCACTCGACCCGCTCATCCGCCGCGAGATGCAGGAGCAGCTCCTCGATCTCCAGCAGACCCTGGGCAAGACCATCATCTTCATCACGCACGACCTCAACGAGGCCATGCACCTGGGCGACCGCATCGCCGTCATGCGCGACGGCCGCACGGTCCAGATCGGCACGGCCGAGGAGATCCTGTCGGACCCCGCGAACGACTACGTCGCGCAGTTCGTCGCCGACGTCGACCGCACGCGCGTCCTGACGGCCGCCTCGGTCATGGTCCGCCCCACGGCCGTCGTGCCGCTCGGCGGCGGCCCCCGTGTCGCGAGCCGCACCATGCGCGAGGCGCAGGTGTCGGCGGCCTACGTCGTCGACCGGCAGCGCGTCCTGCGCGGCGTCGTCCGTGACGACGACGCGGTCGCCCTGCTCAAGTCGAGCGGTGACCACACGACGAGCATCGAGTCGATCGTGCACGACGGCGTCGCTCCCGTGAGCGTCGACACCCCCCTCGCCGAGCTCTTCGCGCCCGCGGCCGAGTCCCCCCTGCCCGTCGCCGTGACGGACGACAAGAACCGCCTGGTCGGCGTCATCCCGCGCGTGACCCTCCTCGAGGCCATGGTGCCGCCTACGCTCGACGACCCCGACGCCGTCGGGCCCGACGAGGACACGGACGCCCCGCCCACCGGCGCAGCCGAAGGCGCGACCGCCCCGCACGACGCAGCCACGACGGAAGGAGCGGACGCATGAGCACCACCGACACGTTCGTCCCCCGCCTGCCCCTCGGTGACTGGGTCGACCTCTTCGTCGCCTGGCTCATCGCCTCGTTCAAGCCGTTCTTCGCGGTCGTCAAGGACGTCCTGCTGTCCTGCTACGACGCGCTCGCGCTGGTCCTCCAGGGCCCGCCCTTCGTCGTCGTCGCGCTCGTCCTGGCCGCCCTGGCGTTCTTCGCCAAGGGCTGGAAGCTCGCCGTCACGACCCTCGTCGGCTTCGTCGTCATCGCGAGCGTCGACCAGTGGGACAACGCGATGGCGACCCTCGCCCTGGTGCTCGTCGCCAGCGTGATCGCCCTCGCCATCGGCATCCCGCTGGGCATCTGGGCCGCCCGGAACGACAAGGTCTCACGCGTCGTGCGCCCCGTGCTCGACTTCATGCAGACCATGCCAGGCTTCGTCTACCTCATCCCCATGGTCATGATCTTCCTCACGGGCGCGGTCCCCGGCATCGTCGCGACCGTGGTGTTCGCCCTCGCCCCTGGCGTCCGCTTCACCGAGCTGGGCATCCGCCAGGTGGACTCGGAGGTCGTCGAGGCCGGCCACGCGTTCGGCTCCACGCCCGGGCGCATCCTGCGCCAGATCCAGCTGCCGCTCGCCATGCCGACCATCATGGCCGGCGTCAACCAGGTCATCATGCTCTCGCTGTCGATGGTCGTGCTCGCCGGCCTGGTCGGAGCAGGCGGGCTCGGAGGCGACGTCGTCGCGGCCCTCCAGCGCATCAACATCTCGCTCGGCTTCGAGGCCGGCCTGTCCGTGGTCATCCTCGCGGTCTTCCTCGACCGCGTGACCTCGGCGCTCAGCACCCGTTCTCCCGTCGCCAAGGCCCTCGCGGCCACCGCGGTCTGAGGCGCTGCGGGCCGGGCGGCACCTGCCGCCCGGCCCACGCCGTCCAGCACGCTCGCACTCCTGCGCACCACCACCAACCCAGGCTCGACCCGCCGCGCCCGCGGCCGGTCCGCCGAAGGAAGGACACCATGTCTCCCGCACGTCACCACCAGGCGCGTCGTCGCACCGCGATCGTCGCCTCCTCGCTCGCGCTCGGGCTCGGGCTCTCGGCCTGCGCCTCGGGCACCGACGCCGGCTCCGGAGGGGCCGACAAGGACCTCACGATCGCGATCCACTCGGGCTGGGACGAGGGCATCGCGGTGTCGCACCTGTTCAAGGCCATCCTCGAGGACGAGGGGTACACGGTCCGCACCGAGACGGCCGACCCCGGTGTCGTCTACACGGGCATGGCCGGGGGCGACTTCGACGTCAACTTCGACATGTGGCTGCCCCTCACGCACGCCGACTACAAGGAGCAGTACGGCGACGACCTCGAGGACCTCGGCTACTGGTACGACGACGCCAAGCTGACCGTGGCGGTCAACGAGGACGCCCCCGTCGACAGCCTCGCCGAGCTCGCGGCGAACGCCGACCTGTTCGGCAACCGCATCGTCGGCATCGAGTCCGGTGCGGGCCTGACCCGCATCACGCAGGACGAGGCCATCCCGACCTACGGCCTGGACGACATGGACTTCGTCATCTCCTCGACCCCGGCCATGCTCGCCGAGCTCAAGAGCAAGACCGACGCGGGCGAGAACGTCGCCGTCACGCTGTGGCGCCCCCACTGGGCCTACGACGCGTTCCCCGTCAAGGACCTCGAGGACCCCGACGGCGCCATGGGCGAGGCCGAGAAGATCCACTCGGTCGCCCGCACCGGCTTCACCGAGGACCACCCTGACGTCGCGTCCTGGATCTCCGCGCTCACGCTGAGCGACGAGCAGCTCTTCTCGCTCGAGAACATCATGTTCAACGAGAACGACGGTACCGACAACGACGCCTCGGTGCGCGAGTGGCTCGAGGCCAACCCGACGTTCGTCGACGACCTCAAGGCCGCTGCGCAGGCCTGAGCCTCGTCGGGACGAGCACGACAGGCCGGCATCCCGTGCGGGGTGCCGGCCTGTGGTGCGTCCCAGGCCCGACGGCGGAGGTGGGCCCGCGCACGGCGCCCACCTCCGTCGTCGGGCGCCCGGCGTCCGCACCTCAGTCCGGGGTCGCTCCACCCGAGGCGGCGGGCTCCGCCCGGCGCAGGTCCGGCTCGAGGTAGATGGCGCGCGCGATGGGGACGGCCGCACGGACGCGTTCCTCGGCGGCGTCGATCGCGTGGGCGATCGACGCCCCGTCAGCGGTCGCGGTGACCTCGATCTTGGCCGCGACGAGCAGCTCCTCGGGTCCGAGGTGCAGCGTCTTGAGGTGGATGACCGACGCGACGCCCTCGCCCACCAGCGCGCTGCGGATCGCGGCGACGTCGTCACGGCTCGCGGCCTCGCCGAGCAGGAGCGACTTGGTCTCCACGGCCAGCACGATCGCGATGAGGACCAGCAGGATGCCGATGCACGCGGTCCCCGCTGCGTCGTACCGGCCGTCGTCCGTGACCAGGGTCAGCCCCACCCCTCCGAGCGCCAGGACCAGGCCGATCAACGCACCGAAGTCCTCGAGCAGCACCACGGGGAGCTCGGGAGCCTTGGCGTTGCGGACGAACGAGGGCCAGGACTGCTCGCCGCGCACGGTGTTCGACTCGCGGATCGCGGTGCGGAACGAGAACCCCTCCATGCCGATCGCGACCAGCAGCACCGCGATGGGCACCCACTGCCACTCGGTGATGGGGTGCGGGTCCTCCCACTTGTGCCAGGCCTCGTACAGCGCGAACAGGCCACCGACCGTGAACAGCACGATCGAGACGATGAACGCGTAGACGTAGCGCTCGCGGCCGTAGCCGAACGGGTGCTCCTCGTCGGCGGCCCGCCGAGACTTCTTGCCACCGAGCAGCAGCAGCGCCTGGTTCCCCGAGTCGGCGAGCGAGTGGACGCCCTCGGCGAGCATCGACGACGCTCCCGTGAGTCCCCAGGCGACGAACTTGGTGACCGCGATGCCCATGTTCGCGAGCAGGGCCGCGATCACCGCCCGGTTGCCTCCGTGAGCTGACATGGCGTGGCTCTCCTTCGACTCGGCCGGCCCTGGTCCGGCCCGTGACGCGTGCTCGGTCCAGCATCGCACCGCACGCTCCGGGGAGGGACGCGGAGCGTGGGACACGCCGCGAGCCCGGTACCCGTCAGGGGCACCGGGCTCGCGGTCGTCGTCCGCGGACGAGCTGTGGGGACTAGAGGGCCCGCGCGTCGCCCTCGAGCAGGACGGGGATGCCGTCGCGCACCGGGTAGGCGAGCGGCCGCTCCGGGTCCGTCGAGCGGAGCTCGGGGCTGCCGTCCGGGGCCGTGCCGTCCACAAGGGTGGCTCCGGTCACGGGGCACCTCAGCGCCTCGCGGACCCACGGGTCGAGGGTGACCGTCCCGGGGGTGCCCGGCGTCGTGTCGTCGCTCATGTGCTCGGTCTCAGCTCTCGTTGTCGGTGGTGGGATGCTCGGTGGCACGCACGAGCGACAGGACGTCGTCTCGCACCTTCTCCATGATGTCCTCGTCGGCGGCCTCGACGTTGAGCCGCAGCAGCGGCTCGGTGTTGGACGCGCGCAGGTTGAACCACCACTGGGGGTGGGAGTCCCAGTGGGAGACCGTGAGCCCGTCGAGCTCGTCGACCGCGACCGGCCCTGCCCCCTCCTCGGTCACGTACGCCTGGACCACGCGGGCCCGTGCGGCGGGGACGTCGCCGACCTGGGAGTTGATCTCGCCGCTCGCGGTGTACGGCTCGTAGACCTCGCCGAGCGCGGACAGCGGGTGCTCCTGCCCGCCCAGGGCCGCGAGCACGTGCATGGCCGCGAGCATACCGGTGTCCGCGAAGAAGAAGTCACGGAAGTAGTAGTGGGCGCTGTGCTCGCCGCCGAACACCGCGTCGTTGTCGGCCATCTGCGCCTTGATGAACGAGTGGCCGACACGCGTGCGCACGGTCTTCGCTCCTGCCGCGGTCATGAAGTCCGGGACGGCGCGCGACGTGATGAGGTTGTGGATGATCGTCGGGACCCGTCCGGCGGCCTTCTCGCGCTCGACCTCGCGCAGGCCCACGAGGGCCGTGATCGCGGACGGGGACACCGGGTCGCCGTGCTCGTCGATCACGAAGCAGCGGTCGGCGTCGCCGTCGAACGCCAGGCCCAGGTCGGCGTCGTGCTCGACGACCGCGGCCTGCAGGTCCAGCAGGTTCTTGGGGTCGAGCGGGTTGGCCTCGTGGTTCGGGAACGTCCCGTCGAGCTCGAAGTACAAGGGCACGACGTCGAGCGGCAGCGCCTCCAGGCCTGCCGCGGCCCCCAGGACTGCGGGCGCGGTGAGGCCCCCCATCCCGTTGCCCGCGTCGATCACGACCTTGAGCGGGCGGATGCCCCGCAGGTCCACGAGCGAGCGCAGGAATGCCGCGTAGTCCGCGAGCATGTCCCGGTCGGTGATCTCGCCGCGGTCCTCGACGGGGGCGGGCAGCTCGCCGTCGAGGTACTCCTGGGCCAGCTCGCGCACCGCGACCAGGCCCGAGTCCTGCCCCACCGGGCGCGCACCGGCACGGCACAGCTTGATGCCGTTGTAGACGGCGGGGTTGTGCGAGGCCGTGAACATCGCCCCGGGGACGTCCAGCGCGCCCGAGGCGTAGTAGAGACCGTCGGTCGAGCACAGACCGATCAGGAGGACGTCCACCCCGGCCTCCGCGAGCCCCTGGGCGAACGCGTCGACGAGCTCGGGCCCGCTGTCGCGCATGTCCCGCCCGACGGCGACGCGCGGGCGGGCGGGCGATCCCTCGGCCCCGCTCACCTCGGGGAGCACGACGACGCGCGCGAAGGCTGCGCCGATCGCTCGGGCAACCTGCGGGTTGAACTGGTCCGGGACGGTGCCGCGGACGTCGTAGGCCTTGATCAGCTGGGTCAGGTCGATGGGCACCGGTTCAGCCTAGCCGTGTCTGCCGGCGTCGGTCCTCGGGAGGGGAGGCGAGTCACTGTCCCGAGCGCGCGTAGCGCGCCTCGGTCGTCTCCTTGGCGGGACGCCACCAGGCCTCGTTCGTGCGGTACCAGTCGACGGTCGACGCTAGCCCCTGCCTCAGGTCGGTGAATCGAGGCCGCCACCCGAGCTCGCGCCGAAGACGTGAGGAGTCGATCGCGTAGCGCAGGTCGTGCCCCGCCCGGTCGGCGACGAACTCGATCTCTTCCTCGTCCCGGTCGAACAACGCGAGGAGCTCACGGACGATCTCGAGGTTGGACCGTTCGCCGTCGGCGCCGATCAGGTAGGTCTCGCCCGGGACGCCCCTGTCGATGATCCTCCAGACGGCGTCGTTGTGGTCGTCGACGTGGATCCAGTCCCGGACGTTGAGCCCGGCCCCGTACACACGCGGGGACCGGCCGTCGATGAGCTCGGTGATCTGACGAGGGATGAACTTCTCGACGTGCTGGAAAGGTCCGTAGTTGTTCGAGCAGTTCGAGATCGTGGCGTGGACCCCGAACGACCGCACCCACGCCCTCACGAGGAGGTCGCTCGACGCCTTGGTCGCCGAGTACGGCGAGGAAGGCTCGTACGCCGTCGACTCCGTGAAACGGACCGGGTCGTCCAGGGCGAGGTCTCCGTAGACCTCGTCGGTCGAGACGTGGTGCAGCCGCCTCTTGTGCCGGCGTACGGCCTCGAGAAGGGTGAACGTGCCGACGACGTTGGTCCGCACGAAGGGAGACGGGTCCGCGAGCGAGTTGTCGTTGTGCGATTCCGCGGCGAAGTGCACCACGACGTCAGCACGGGATACCAGGTCGTCGACGAGGTCCGCGTCGGCGACGTCTCCGTGGACGAACGTCACGGCGTCCGACACCGACGCCAACGACGACACGTCGCCCGCGTAGGTGAGCGCGTCCAGGACGATGACCCGGACGTCGGGGCGCTGCGCGACCGTCGACCGTACGAATCCGGACCCGATGAAGCCCGCACCACCCGTCACCAGGACACGCACGACGACCTCCAGGGAGTACGGGCCACCAGGCGCGGGGCAGGGGGCGGCGGCCCCGACGCGTGCAAGTCTAGCGACGACAAGGCCTCGCGCCCCGGGTGCCGGGGGCCATTTCACCCGCTAGCGGCTGCGCCGTGGCGGGAGGGCATGGGATTCTTCCGAGATGAAGGGGATCATTCTCGCCGGCGGCTCGGGCACTCGCCTGCATCCGATCACGCTCGGTACGAGCAAGCAGCTCCTGCCCGTCTACGACAAGCCGATGATCTACTACCCGCTCTCGACACTCATGCTCACGGGGATCACGGAGATCCTCGTCATCACGACCCCGCACGAGGCCGAACCGTTCCGGCGGCTGCTCGGAGACGGCTCGCAGTTCGGGATCTCGCTCGACTACGCGGTCCAGCCGACACCCGACGGGCTGGCGCAGGCGCTCCTGATCGGCGCCGACTTCCTCGGCGGGGATCGGGTCGCCCTCATACTGGGAGACAACATCTTCTACGGACCGGGACTGGGCGAGCAGCTCCAGCGGTTCGCCCAGGTCGACGGCGGCGCCATCTTCGCGTACCGCGTGGCCGATCCCTCCGCGTACGGCGTGGTCGAGTTCGACGCCCAGGGACGGGCCGTCTCCCTCGCCGAGAAACCGGCCGACCCCAGCAGCCGCTACGCGGTCCCCGGACTGTACTTCTACGACTCCGACGCCGTCTCGATCGCCGCGGGGCTCGCGCCGTCCGCCCGCGGCGAGTATGAGATCACGGACGTCAACCGGCACTACCTGGAGCGGGGGCGCCTTCACGTCGAGGTCCTCCCCCGTGGCACCGCCTGGCTCGACACGGGGACGTTCGACGCACTCATGGACGCCGGGGACTACGTCCGGGCGATCGAGCAGCGCCAAGGGCTCAAGGTTGGGGCCCCGGAAGAGATCGCCTGGCGACGGTCCCTCATCTCGGACGCGGAGCTGGAGACCCGGGGCCTGCTGCTCGAGAAGTCGGGCTACGGACGCTATCTCCTCGATCTGCTCGATGCACGATGACGTCCGCCGCTCAGGGCCCGGCCAGGACCTCGTCGGCGGCCACGCGCCATCTCTCGCGCCAGTCCCCGATCGGTGCCACCCCGACCCTCTCCAGATCGTCGTGAGCGAGGACCGACCAGACGGGCCGAGGCGCGGGCCGCGGGAAGGCACCGCTCGCGCACGGATGGACACGCTCGACAGGCAGGTGGGCGGACCGCAGGACCTCGCGGGCGAGCCCGTACCAGGTGGTCGCGCCGCTCGCGGTGCCGTGATAGGTCCCCGACGGGACGCCAGCGTCCACGAGCCGCACGAGGAGCAGCGCGAGATCCTTCGTCCAGGTGGGCTGCCCGACCTGGTCGTCGACGACGTCGAGACGCTCACGCTGCGCGCCCAGCGCCGCGATGGTCCGCGGGAAGCACCGTCCGTTCCGACCGTACAACCAGGCGGTACGCACGATCAGGTAGTCCTCGTGCTCGGCCCGGACGGCGCGCTCGCCCAGGTCCTTGGTCCGCCCGTACACGCTGCGCGGGTCCGTGGGCGCGGTCGCCAGGATCGGGCCGTCGGCCGGGTCCGACGCACCGAAGACGTAGTCTGTCGACACGTGCACGAGGCGGGCCCCGACCTCGCGGGCTGCCGCCGCGAGCAGTCCGGGTGCGAGCGAGTTGACCTCTGCCGCACGCGCCTCGTCCGACTCCGCGTCGTCCACGGCCGTGAAGGCCGCGCAGTTCACGACGACGTCCGCTCCACGCAGAGCGAGCAGCGATGCGTCACGGTTCGTGACGTCGAGCTGATCGCGCGAGAGCGCGACAACGTCGTCCTGCTCCCGTCCGGCGAGCAGCTCCACGACCTCGGCACCGAGCATCCCTCGGGCCCCTGTCACCACCCAGCGCACACGCGCTCCTCCCGACCTCCGACCGGGCGCACCGACGGCGCACCCTCGACGACAGAGCTGTCCGGCACCGCCGACGGGCGCGCCGCCTCCCACCCAGAGAGAGGCTACCCGTGCTCGTCCGAGAACTGACCGTGCCCGGTGCCTGGAGCATGACACCGACCCGCCACCGCGACGACCGCGGCGTGTTCCTGGAGTGGTTCACCACGGACTCGTTCCAGGGGGCGGTCGGTCATCCCCTGGGCCTGACCCAGGCCAACCTGTCCGTCTCCGGCGCCGGGGTCGTGCGCGGGGTGCACTTCGCCGACGTCCCCCCGGGTCAGGCCAAGTACGTGACGTGCCCGCGCGGCGCGGTCCTCGACGTGGTCGTGGACCTGCGGACGGGTTCACCGACCTTCGGTCAGCACGACACGGTGCTGCTCGACGACGTCGACCATCGTGCCGTCTACCTCTCCGAAGGACTGGGGCACGCCTTCATGTCCCTCGAGGAGGGATCGACGGTGGTGTATCTGTGCTCCACGGGCTACGCCCCCGAGCGGGAGCACGGTATCGACCCGATGGACCGTCTGCTCGACATCCGGTGGCCCACCGTCGACCGTCTCGGGCGACCGCTGACCCCTGTCCTGTCGCCCAAGGACGAGCAGGCACCAGGGCTGTCCGCGGCTCTGCGCCGCGGTGAGCTCCCCAGGTGGGAGACGACCCAGGCCTACGTGGCGGCGCTCCGGGCGCGCGCCACGTCGTAGGAACGGGGCTCAGTCGCCCTCGGCCCGCAGCACCCGCAGGTGACCGCGCCGCCCGACCTCGGTGACGTCGTCGGGCTCGGGGCCGGGGCGCGGACGGCCGGCCTCCCGGACGGCCTCGGCGAGCGCCGAGAGGTCGTCGGCGCTCGGGCCGGTCTCGACGAAGTGCTGCGCGAGGCGCACGACCTCCCAGCCGCGGGGCGCGGTCAGGCGCTCGGCGTGCTCGGCGCACAGGTCGTAGCTGTGGGGCTCGGCCAGGTGGGCCAGGGGCCCGAGCACGGCGGTCGAGTCCGCGTAGACGTAGGTGAGGGTCGCCACCGAAGCACGGGTGCATGCGGTGCGCGAACACTGTCTGACGGATCTCACGCGCTGACACTACGCCCTGAGCGGTGGTCGCGGTGCTATACACGCCGTGCGGCAGGTTCGCACGTCGCGCTCAGGGCGCCGGGACCGCGGTTCGTCTAGGCTCGGAGGCGTGCCCGGTCATTCGCCCTCCCCCGCCCCGCACGGCTCGCGCCGTCGCCCCGAGAAGACGTCGACCGACGCCCCGGCGCCGCTCGTCGCCTCGCTGCGCATCCCCGCCCGCGGCCCGGACCTCAACGACGTCGGGCCGCACCCACGCCGCCGGGACCGCCGAGGTCGAGGAATCCGCGGACCGCTTCTGCCGCCCTCGGCTCCGGCGAACCGCACCCGCGGAGAGAGGTTCGACGAGCAGGTGATCGCGACCATCGGCCTGATCGAGCGAGGATGGTCGCGGCAGCTCCACGGCACCGAGTTCGCGGTCGAGGACGTGCCGCCCTCGGACCCGGCCCCCTGGGAGGACGCAGGGGTCCCCCTCGGGCGCTACTTTCCCGCCGACGCGGGACAGCCGGCCCGCATCGTCGTCTACCGCCGCCCCGTCGAGTCCCGGGCGTTCGACGACGACGACCTGGCCGACCTGGTGCGCGACGTCGTCGTCGAACAGGTCGCGCACATGCTCGCGCGCACGCCGGAGGAGATAGACCCCCGCTACCAGCGCGGTCGCTGAGTCAGTCGGGCAGCCCCGCGGTACGCGTGGCACGGACGTCCACGCTCCCCTGGCTCTCGGCCGGAGGGACCGGCAGGAGCACGGACACCAGGGTGCCCGGCGCGCCCTCCGGCGCCCCGGTGAGCGGGGCTCCAGCCGTCGCCAGGACCGACCAGACCGGCTCCGACCCACCCTGGTCGGTACCCGCCTCGTCCCCGCGCGCATCGAGCGTCAGGACGGCGGGGTCGACACCTCCACCCAGCTCGACGGCGCCGAACGTGACGGTCGACCCCGCGGGCACGTCGAGCGCCCTCTCCCCGAGCAGGACGCCGTCCGGCCCGTAGGCGCGCAACGTGCCCCGGAAGGCACCGGTCGGCTCGGAGTCCTCGGACCGCTCCCGAGGGACCGCACCCACGCGGACCACGCTCGACGTTCCGGGCACGAGCGTGACGGTGCCACGGTCGCGCGTCCGGTGGGGGCGGGCGGGCGTGGCGTCCTCCTCGGAGGCGGCTGCGGCGACCGCGATCGACGCGATCCACGCACGGTCGACCTGCGCCGCGCCCGAGGGCGAGTCCTCGGCGGCGTCGCCCGCCCGGGCCTCGACCGCGCCCGCCACGACGGGCACCGTCGAGTCCACGACGACGGTGTACGACCCGGCGGGCAGACCGCCCAGGGACTGGTCCGTCACGACCCCCGGCGCGAGCTCGACCTGCTCGCCACCACGTACCCGCACCCGACCGTCGGCGCCGTAGACCGTCAGCGTCGCCGTCCCCGCCTCGGCACCCGGCGCGAGAAGCCTGACCTGGGGCGCCAGCACGTCGTCGACAGCCTCGCCCGAGCTCGTGAAGGAGACGGCCGTGCCGAGCGACGGCGCGGCCCCGGGGACGACGTAGTCGACGCCCAGCGGCACGAGGCCGGCCAGCGTGCTGTGCTGCAGGTAGGCCGCGACCGTCCCGCCGGTCGACTCGACGCGGACCGCGAGCCGCCGCTGCTCCGGCGCGGCCGCCTCGACCAGCGTCATGACCTCGCCGCCGGGCGGGACCAGGTACTGGCCTCCACCGCTCAGGACGACCGGACCGCCAGGACCCCACACCTCGATCCGCACGGTCGCGGGGGTGCGGCCGGGGTTCTGGAGCACGAGCTGAGCACTGCTGCCGACCTCGGTGCTCCCCCCGACCAGCCAGTGGTCGATGTCCGGGGTCGCGCAGCTCGCGGCCGCGAGCCCGCGCAGGTCGCCCGCGGTCGTCGTCGACGCCACGGCGGCGGCGACCCGGGTGTCCACCGGCATCCCGGCACCCACCCGCAGAGCCTGCCCCTCGGACACGTCGGCCAGCGAGACCACCGTGGCCCCGGAGTCGTCCTGCTCGAGCGGTGCCGAGTCGAGCGCCTCGAGCCCCGTGAGCGTCACGGGCGTCTCGCCAGGTCCCCCCGTCGCCCCCGCACCGACGACCCCGGCGCGGAGCACGGTCGTCGTCTCGACGGGCGCGGCGCCGAACTGGGCGTCACCCACCTGGGTCGAGTCCGCCAGGCGGACGGGGGCGGGGCACACGAGCGTCCGCTCGGGCGTCGACGCCTCGATCCGCTCGACGTCAGGCACGGCCCCGGCGACGGACCCGAAGTCCCCCGGCAGCCCGACGGCGGCCACGGCCCCCGTGAGGGCGACGGCCAGCAGGCCGGTGCCGATCGTCGCGACCCGGCGGAGCACGGGACGAGGTCTGGAAGATCTGGTGGTCACGGGCACTACCTCGTTCCGGTCCGACGACGTCCCACCGGTACGGCGAGGAGCACGAAGATCAGCAGGGTCAGCCCCGCCACGGCGAGCCAGGGCGGTCGGTGCGCGGGGACGAAGTCGATCGACAGGGAACCCGCCTCGGAGCCGAGGAGGAAGGCCTGGCGTCCGTCGACCTCGGCGCGCTCGAGGACGCGCCCGTCGAGCGTCGCGACCCACCCGGGGTCCGCGGTCTCGGCGAGCACGATCGCGCGCTCGGCACCGCCCGCCTCGACACGCGTCTCGACCGACTTGTCGTCGGCGGGGAGGAGCCGCTCGACCACGACGGGCCCGGCCTCGTCCTCCTGGTCGGAGGTCGGCACGGCAGCGACCACCCGCGCCCACGCCGGCGCGTCCGTCTCCAGCGGACCGGGAGCGACGCGCCACAGGACCGACGTCTGGCCCTCCGTCACGCGCTCGAGCCCCGGCACCATGTCGAGACGGGCCACGAGCTCGGCGCGCTCGCGCTCGGCGACGGCGTCCTCGGTCGTCGAGGTCGGCAGCACGACGGCCCCGACGCCCAGGTCGCCGAGCTCGCGCGCCGCACCGGCAGCACTCCCCGTCGCCATGCCTGCCACGACCGCGGGCAGGTCTCCCTGCGCGTACGCCGGGTCGGTCATCGCCCGCGCCTGCACGACGCTCGACGCGTCGATCATCTGCGGGCCGTCCCCTCGCAGGAGCGCGTACTCGATGACGCCGCCGGGGGCGAGCTCGAGCGACAGGACGCGCACCTCGCGTTCGGAGTCCTGCATCTGCTGGCCGACCTTGGGGACCACCGGCTCGGTGGCGACGACCAGGTCTCCGACGGCCCCGTCGCGATCGGTGGCCGCCATGGTCCACGACGCCACCGATGCGACAGGGACCACGACCGCGACCAGCGCGAGCAGAGCGACGCTGCCTGCACGCCACCCGGCGAGCGCGCGCTCCCGTCGCTGGCCACGCGGGCCCTCCTCGGGGGGAGACTGCCGGCTGACCGTGCCTGCGGACGACTCTCCGGACGACTGCGCGACCTCCGCCTCCGGGATCGCGACCGGGTCGTCCTCCGGGGCAGGCCGCCGAGCGGTCCGCAGCCCGGGAGCGCCGAGCAGAGCAGCGCCCAGCAGCCCCAGCAGGACGACCGAGACCCCGGCCCCCGGCCAGCCGTGGACGGGCCCCTCGGCCGAGCCGGCAACCTCGATCGCCCCGGTGACCACGGCGGCCGCGAGGCCCAGCGCGGCGATGAACCATGCACAGGCCACACCCGCCACCCGTGCGCGGAAGAGGGCGAGCACGGCCAGCACGGCCACCAGGGCTCCCGTCGCCATCGGCGCGAGACGCGCGACCTCACCGAGCACACCGCCGTCCAGACCGAACCACGGGGCACCCGTCACCGGGAGGCCGAGCAGCTGCTGCCAGGCCGGTGCCGCGTCGGAACCGACGGGCACTCCGGGCCCGGTCGCCAGGAGGCGCCACCCGCCGTCCGTCCAGGTGGTGCCGATGCGGTACCAGAAGGGAGCGAGGAGCACGAGCGAGGGAAGCAGCACCAGGAGCAGGTACCGGCGGTGCTGACGGGCCGCCACCGCGACCACGCCCAACGCCAGGACGAACACCGGGAGGAGGATCGGGGCTCCGCACACCGCGACGAGCAGGGCGAGCCCGGCGGCTGCCGCCGCGCCGACCGATCCTGGCCGCCGACGTCGAAACGCACGGCGCCCCGACGGGTGGACACGGCCGGGTGCCCCCAGGGCGGGGCTGAGCTCGTCGTACGCCTGCACCCCGAGGGCACGCAGGATCCCCAGCGCGGCCCAGGGAAGAGCGGCGTGCGCGACGAGGGCGCCGAGCCGCCCGTCGCCGAGCGCGAGGACGAAGGAGGGGGCCGCCACCCACACGATCGCCGCCCAGGCGCGCAGCGAGACCGAGCGGGTCACGCCGCCCGCGGCGAACCAGGCGCCCAGCCCCGCCACCACGAACGACAGCACCACCATGACGCCGACCGCCGGCTGCAGCGACCCGCCGCCGAGCAGCGCCAACGGGAGGAGGAACGTCGTGAAGGGGTCCGCAGGTGCGGGCGCTCCCAGCCCGTCCGCGACCCAGCCGCCGGTCGCCGCCTGCCAGATGGCCGCGAGGCTCCCGTCCGCCGGGAGGAGCTCGCCACCGACGAAGCGTCCACCCGCGGCAAGAGCCCCCAGCACGGACCCGAAGACGATCGCGGTCAGTGCGAGGAGGCCGAGCGTCAGCTGCCCGAGCATGGCCCGACGCCGACGACCGATCGCGCGGAGCTCGGCCCGCTCGAGATCCGTGGGAGCCGTCGAGACCCGGTGCTCCTCGGCGTTCGCCAGCCGGTGGTCCCGGCGCTCCCCGAGGACGTCGCGCCAGGAGCCCTGGAGAGGTGTCAGCGCGCGTCGGGGAAGGACGCTCGTGCGGCGGACCGCCCGGCGAGACCTGGCGAGCGCGGGGAGCCGCACGACGGCCCAGAGCGGCGCCAGGAGCTCGTCCCGCGCCTGGGCCGGTCGCTTGATCGTGAGACGGTACATCGCCTGGAACGGCGCCCACAGGATCATGGCGAGCACGGCCGGCACGAGCATCGGCCACGCGACGCTCACGAGCCGGTAGTGCAGGTGGCTGCGCCGCCGAGGTCCGTACGACGCCTCGACGTCCGGCACCCGGGACTCGTCCTCGTCCTCGTGGCGCCCCTCGTCGCGCAGGTCGAGGAGCGACGCCTGCGCGTGCCGGACCACGGCACGCGGCACGACCACGACACGGTGCCCCGCGAGGCGCGCGCGGCGGCAGAAGTCGAGCCCGTCACCGAACACCCCGTACTCGGGGTCGGTACCCTCCAGCGCCTGCCAGACCGACGTGCGCACCAGCGCCCCGGCGAGGCCCACCGCGAAGACGTCCTCGCGGGCGTCGTGCTGCCCCTGGTCGATCTCGTGCTCGTCGATCCCGGTCATCCGGCGACCGAGCGGGGAGACCGTGAAGCCGACCTCGAGGAGCACCCCGTCGGAGTCGCCGTCCAGGTCCCAGCGGCGCTGCTTCGCGCCCGCGACCGCCACGGCGTTCGAGTGCTCGACCGCCCGGAGCTGCTCCGCCAGGGCGCCGGGCTCGGGGGTCGAGTCGTCGTGCAGGAGCCAGAGCCAGGTCGGCGGGTCCTGCGCGCCGCGAGACGCGAGTGCGATGTCCACGGCCTGCCCGAAGGTGCGTGCGTGAGGGGCCGCGAGGAACCGCGCGCCACCGAGCTGGAGCTCCTGGTACTCGCTCATCGCCTGGGACGCGGCGACGTCCACCACGATCACGGCGTCCGGGGCGACCGACTGCGACCGGACGGCGTCGAGCGTGTGCGGCAGGTAGCGCGTGTGGCCCTGGGTGACGACCACCGCGGTCACGGAGACGACGGCGGGCACCGAGCCGGTCACCGCCGCAGCGGCGTGGGGCGACGCACCACGTGCGCGCTGCTGCGCCGCACCTGGCTGCTGGAAGGGACCGGTCACCGTGGTCGTGTCTGAAGAAGTCATCCTGGCCACATCATGACCCGCGCTCTGCGCAGATCGTGGGACCTCGACACGGCAGGTCGTCGACCCGAGCGACAGTTCGCCCGCTCCGACCTGATGGCCGGAGAGGGCTCAGACCACCCGGCGCTTGAGCTTGCGACGCTCGCGCTCGGAGAGCCCGCCCCAGATGCCGAAGCGCTCGTCGTGCTCGAGCGCGTACTCGAGGCACTCGGCCCGGACCTCGCAGCCCGTGCAGACCTTCTTGGCCTCGCGCGTCGATCCCCCCTTCTCGGGGAAGAACGCCTCGGGATCGGTCTGAGCGCACAGCGCGCGCTCCTGCCAACCCATGAGCCCGTCGTCCACGACCTCGCCGAAGAGAGGCAGCACAGGAGCCACCGTCTCTACCGGCTGACCTGCGTCCGAGGGAAAGGCCCCCAGATCATCGCCCAGCACGTTCCACATGATGCGCCCCTTCATGCCGTTATATGAAAACTGCATTAGAGAAATTACACGCGTGTCATCCACGTCCGTCAAGCCGAAATGTGCTATCCGGGCGATTCGGTGGGTGAAATCACGACGTCGGACGTCTCGGCGCGTCCTAGGCTGGGCCGCATGGCCGCATCCTCGACCCCTCCTATGCACATCGCTGACCTGCAGCGTCTCATCACCCGAGACCCCGGTCGACCACGTCTCACCTGGTACGGGGAGGACGGCGAGCGCGTCGAGCTGTCGGGCGCGGTCCTGCACAACTGGGTCAACAAAACCGTCAACCTGCTCGTCGAGGAATTCGACGCCGCCCCCGGAACCCGTGTGCTGCTCGACCTTCCACCGCACTGGCGTTCGATCGTCTGGGCGCTCGCCACGTGGCGAACAGGTGCCACGCTCGTGCTGGCACCGCAGACCGACGGGAGCGACGGCGTCGGACAGGCCGACGCGACCGGTCAGAGCCTGGCGGCCACAAGCCCGGGCGTCGACGTCGTCGTGACCTCCCGCCCGGCCTCGTGGCAGGGCACGGACGGGCAGCTCGTCGCCGTGCCGCTGCCCGCGCTCGCACGCCGGTTCGACGGCGACCTGCCCGCCGGGACGATCGACGCCGGCTCGGCCGTGATGACCTACGGCGACCAGATCGGCTGGGTCGAGGAGATCGATCCCGGTGCCCCCGCGATCGAGAGCGAGACCACCACCGTCCCCCACACCGACCTCTTCGCGCGGGCCATGCCCGATACCCCCGCGGCCGGGACCCGCGCGCTCGTCCGGAGCGACGACGTGCTGCAGCTCCTGCAGCAGGTCCTCTCGGTCCTGTCTGTGGACGGCTCGGTGGTCGTGGTCTCCGGTGCGACCGCCGCAGCATGGGGAGCTGACCCGGACCACCTCGAACGACTCCTGCGCAGCGAACGGATCGACGCCCCCGGGGCAGCACCGAAGCGCTGATCGCTTGGATACCATGTCCGGGGACGATCGACGATCTTCCCGAACCTGCGCCGGACAAGGTCTGGACAGGCCATCTACGCCACCGGTCGACTGCTGTGGGTCCGCAGTCACCATGTACAGAAGGACCGCCGCAACGTGTCGAACCTGAAGCCCCTCACCGTCCTTGCCACAAGCGTCGGAAACGACGGATTCCCGTCCGTGTTCAAGGCGCTCAAGGAGAACGGTGAGCGTGACGTCAAGATCGTCGGTGTCGACGTGAGGCGCTCGGCCGCCGGCCTGTACCTGTCGGACGCGAGCGCACTCGTCTCCACGCGCGACGTCGAGGACGGACAGGCAGTCCTCCGCGAGCTGCTCGCACTGATCGAGCAGCACGACGTCGACGTCCTCCTCCCGCTCTCGACCCAGGACCAGTCGTTCTTCGCGACGCACCGCGACGTGTTCGCCGCCGTCGGCGTCCCGGTCATCGTCGGCACCCTCGACTCGATCGAAACGTCGAACAACAAGCTCGCGCTGCTCGAGGCGAGCTCGACCGCCGGCATCCCCTGCCCGGACTACGTCGCCGTCGACTCGGTCGAAGAGGTCGAGGCCGCGCTCCCCCGTCTCGGGTGGCCGGAGCGGCCGTTCGTCTTCAAGACGAACCTCGGCACGGGCGCTCAGGGAGTCAAGATCGTCGAACCGAACCGCCCGGCCTTCGAGCGCCTTCTCGACCGCGACAACATGCGCATCCCCCTGCGCGACCTTCTCGAAGGGCTCTCCGCTGCGGACCTGTTCCCGCCGAGCCACCTTGCCGAGTTCCTCGTCGGCGAGGAGTACAGCGTCGACGTCCTGTGCCACGACGGCGTGTCCCTGAGCGTCGTCGTGCGCGACCGCCTCGCGACCCTCTACGGTCTCGCGACGCACTCCGTCGTCATCGACGACCCGGAGATCCACGAGGCTGCGGTCCGCGTGGTCAAGCTCATGAGCCTGAGCTACGTCGTGAACGTCCAGTTCCGCCGCGACGCGGCCGGCACTGCCCGCCTCATGGAGGTCAACCCCCGCATCCCGGGGACCATCGGTCTCTCGGTCGAGGCCGGGGTCAACATGCCCTACCTCGCCATCAAGCTCGCGCTCGGCGAGGAGTTCGACGCTCCCCAGCCGCGGATCGGCACCGAGCTGGTGCGTACCTGGCAGACCCTGACCATCGACGCATGACGGCGCCCCTGGGCTCCGCACTCCTCTTCGACCTCGACGAGACGCTGGTCGGGCTCCGTCCGGGCGCCCCGGGACTCGAAGCGCTCCGCTACGACCTCCTCAGCGTCTACCAGGCGCACGACCTAGTCCCCGCGCACCGGAGCATCTTCCGGATGTACGCCGAGCTGTCCGACCTCGGGCACCGCGACGTGGCTCACCGGACGATCGACCGCCACGAGGTCCGGTGGGCCGAGGAGAGCGCCGTCTCGCTGATCGACGCGGGCACAGTCGCGACGCTGACCGCGCTCCGCGGGAGCACCGCGCTCGTCACCAACAACGGTCGCGGCTGCGTCGACGTGCTGATGCGCCGCGGACTGCTCCCTGACGTGTTCGACGTCGTCGTTGCCCGCGACGACGTCGAACGCCTCAAGCCCGACCCCGAGCCTGTCCTCCGAGCGATCTGTGCCGTTGCGGGCTCCGGCGAGCGACCGACGGTGTTCTTCGGTGACAGCGTGTCGGACCGAGAGGCTGCTAAGGCGGCTCGGTCCGCTACCACCGCACCGCTCGCCTTCGTCCACGTCGACGCCTCCAGGGGGGTCGTGGTGAGCACAGCACTGCTCGATCAAGCACTGACCCCCACCTTTCCGAACACACCGAAGGACTTCGCATGACGTACACGTCCCCTTGGGCAGACCTCGCGGAGCAGCGGCACTTCTCCGTCACCGCCGACCAGGACTGGGCGCCGGAGTGGGCGACTCGATTCCTGCTCGAGTGGGCAGAAGAGCGCGAGATCCCGTTGCACTTCTTCACGACGAATCCGTCGGAGACCATCCTCGGCGCCTACCGCGTCGGCCGGGTGGGCCTCGGCTGGCACCCGAACTTCCTTCGACAGTCGACCCACGGGACGACCGAGGCAGAGGTCGTCGCACACATGGCGGGCTTCGCACCCGACGTCCGTTCGGTACGCAGCCACGCGTTCTCCGAGAGCTCGCTCGCATGGTCCGCGCTCGAAGGGGCCGGCATCACCGTGGATTCGCAAGGGCCGTCGGACATGGCTGGCTACCTCGTCCCGTTCGTCCACGCCTCGGGGATCGTCCGTTTCCCCGTCTGGTTCGAGGACGACGTGTGGCTCAAGAACCTGCCCGAGGACGCGGACCCCGCGATGCTCTGGCCGTCGTTCGACACCCCAGGGCTCAAGATCCTCAACCTCCACCCGATCCACATGGCACTGAACACGCCGACCTTCGAGTACTACGACGACCTGCGCCCACGTCTCTATGCCGAAGACGCCGCGGACATTCCCTCGGCGCCTTGGGGGGTCCGTGACGTCGTCGAGGCGATCGTCGACCGCGTGCGCGACTCGGGCGAGACTTTCCACCCGTTCGAGGAGCTCGCCGACAAGGGGCTCACCCTCGCGCAGGCCTCTCCTGTGCTGTCCCTGTCGCGGGTCGCGGCACGGACCGTCCTCACCCGCTGACCTTAGGCATGCAAAGGGGCCCGTCGCACCATCAGTGCGGCGGGCCCCTCGCGTCCGCGCAGCGAGAGGCTAGGCGTTCGCGTGCTGGGCGTCGAGCGAGGCGACGATGTCCTTCGCGATCTCCAGCGCGGCCGTGGCGGCCGGCGACGGAGCGTTCAGCACGTGCACCTGACGGTCGGTGGTCTGGATCAGGAAGTCGTCCACCATCGACCCGTCCTTGCGCAGCGCCTGGGCGCGCACGCCCGCCTTCGTGGGGACGAGGTCGGCACGGGTGACCTCAGGTACGAGCTCCGCGAGGCTCTTGGCGAACAGCGAACGCGAGGCCGACCGGAGCCCCTCCTTCATCCCTGCCGAGACGTTGCCGTTGGCCAGCCGCCACAGACCGCTCCACGAGAGCGAGAGCATGAGCTCCCGCACGTTGATGTCGCGCCAGCGGTAGCCTTCTCGCGCCAGGGCGAAGACGGCGTTCGGGCCGGCGTGGACCCCGCCGTCGATCATCTTCGTGAGGTGGACACCGAGGAAGGGGAACTTCGGGTCCGGCACCGGGTAGATGAGCCCCCGGACGAGGTCCTCGCGTCCTTCCTTCAGCTCGAAGTACTCACCACGGAACGGGATGATCCTCGCCTCGGGCGTGAGTCCCGACGCGGCGGCGACACGGTCGCTGTAGAGCCCCGCACAGGCCACCATGTAGTCCGCCTCGAACGTTCCGGTCGATGTGTGGACGACGACACCAGCGTTCTTCGTCTCTGCACTGACGAAGGCGCTACCGAAGCGCACCGCTCCACCCGCCGCGACGACCCGGTCCGCAAGCACCTGGCAGACACCCGTGTAGTCGATGATGCCGGTGGTCTCGACGCGGAGTGCCTCGACGGCGCGGACGTGCGGTTCGTACTCCTTGGCCTCCTCGGCGGAGATCAGGCGAGCCGGGACCCCGTTCTGCTGGGCGCGCGCGGCCAGCTTGTGCAGCTCGGGACGTTGAGACTCCGACGTCGCCACCACGAGCTTGCCGCACTGTTCATAACGGACTCCGTGCTCCTCGGCGAAAGCCATCATCGACCGTACGCCGTCAGCGCACATGATCGCCTTCTTGCTCCCAGGTGCGTAGTAGAGACCCGAATGGATGACGCCGGAGTTGCGGCCTGTCTGATGCTGCGCCAGCGCCGCCTCCTTCTCCAGGACGATGACCTCGTCACCACGGGTGGCCAGTCTCTCAGCCACTGCCAGTCCGACGATTCCAGCTCCGACGACGATCACTCGCGACATGGGTCACACGTTCCTTGAATGAGTAGCCAGCGAACCGGCCCGACCGGGTCCCGACCCGCAGGACGGGAGGTTCTCAGTTCCCGCTCTGGGTCGATAGGTTACCCCTCTCGAATCTCTGCTGGACGACGCCCCCGCTGACCACCTGCTCCGCGATCGGCATGCCGAGCGAGCCGTCCTCGCCGCCTCGCGCCATCCACTGGCTCAGCAGCGGCTCCCGGACCGCGATGGTCCCGCGCGCAGGGGTCCACACCAGCCGTGCCGACTCGAGGGCGCTGTAGCCACCCGCTCGGTTCGTGTAGTTCACCGGCTCGGCGACCGGGTAGCCGAACCGCTCCGGCCCGCCCTTGGTGCGCCACGAGCTCGCGATGTCACCCCAGAGCACGTGCGTCCCGGTCCGAGCGCTCCAGGTCACGATGGCCCCCGACGACAGCGGCGAGTAGCCGCCCGAGGGTGCCGTCGAGTTGACGGGTTCCGTGGTCGGGAACCCCATCCGCGACGGACCGCCGTCGGCCATCCAGCGATCACGGATCGACCCCCAGATCGAGTGCGCTCCCGTGGACTGGCTCCAGGCGATCCAGGCGCCACTCGTGAACGGGCTGTAGCCGCCGCCTCCGGGGAAGTTCTGCGGCTCCCCGGACGGGTGGCCGTACATCGCCCATGCACCGTTCTGGGCCCACTGGTCCTTGATCGCACCCCACAGCGGGTAGGTGCCGACTCCCGGGCCGTCGACGATCCACATGTCGTACTCGAACGGCGAGTAGCCTCCCCGCCCGGCAGGGAAGTTGACCGGCTCCCCGGCCGGGAAGCCGAATCGGGCGGGGCCCCCGTTGCTGAGCCAGTAGTTGCCGATCCCGCCCCACACTGTGCGGGTCGCGCCGGACGGGAGCCGCACGAGCCTCGCCCCGGAGTCCAGGGACAGGACGAGGCCGCCCGAGCCGGTCGACTGCTGGTCGCCCACGGGGTAGCCGAGACCTCGCGCACCACCGCGGGCCCACCAGGACTGGCGCATCTGCGGGCCGACGGCGAACGCGCCCGTCGTCGGCGACTGGAGCAGCGACATCCCGCTCGAGAAGTTCTGTACGGTGCCGCGACCGTCGCCCACGGGGTCCTCGGTCGAGGCGGCGAAACCGACACCGTCCAGGCCCCCGTTGCGGAGCCACCCCTGCCTCATGCGCGGCGAGACGAGGTGCGTCCCGGCGTCGTTGCGCTGAGTGATCGAGTAGCCGCCGGTGAAGTAGGCCGCGGAGCCACCGAGCGTCGCGCTCTCGATCTGGTGCACGTCGCCCAGCGGACCCGTCCGTCCACCGTTGTACACCCAGAGGTCGTACACCGGGGTGCGGGCCTGACCAGTGAGCTGGTCGACACGTTGGCGGATTCCCGGGAGAGCGGCGTAGCCGGCGGCACCAGGGCACGCGGTGTTGCTGACGTCTCGGTGCCCGATGACGTGGTAGACCGGGACCACGGTCCCCGCCGGGTACCTGCTCGTGCTGCTCGCTCCCGCGACCAACGTCTCCGAACCCAGGGCATCGAAGCGGTAGCTTCCGCCGATCTTCCAGGCGATGATCCGGGCGACCGATTCGCGGAGCGCTGCCGACGGGGTGACGGACGAGTAATCACCCATCATCGACACTCCGAACGTCCCCGAGTTGTAGCCGCCCGCATGCGCCCCGACCGTTGGCAGGGTCAGGCCCCCGGCACGTCCCTCGAAGATCTGGCCATACTGGTCGACGAGCACGTTGTACCCGATGTCGCCCCATCCCCGCGAGGTCGCGTGGTAGGAGTAGATGCCCCGGACGATGCCCGCCGACTGCGCCGCCGTATAGGTGTTGACACCAGCGGTGTGGTGAACGACGGCGGCAAGAGTTGTCGACGCATAGCCGGGGGTCCACGTGAGGAGGCTCGGGTCCGCGCCCCACTGCGAACGCGAGATCACCGTCGGCATCGTCGGTGCCGCCGCGAGTGTCATCACGGACGCATCGCTTGTGGCTGCGGTCCTGGTGGCCGTCCCGGTCGCCGACAGTGATGACTGCGCGACCCTCAGCGAGCCGGAGGTGATCCCCTGAGCCTCGACCAGCTTCTCGTCCGTGGCCGTGACCTCGGTGTCGATGGCCACGAGCTTCAGCCCGCTGACGGCGTCGACGCCGTCACGCCACGCGCGGACCTCGACGCTCTCGCTGCCCCCCGTCCACCACGGGTCGGTCCCGCCCCCGGGCTCGGCGTCGTCGAGGTCGAGCGTGGTCCAATCGGTCCAGGTCCCGTCCTCGGAGTGCGCGCGGAACTCGATCCCATCGGGAGCCTCCCCCGACCACGTCACGCCGATCAGGGATGCGCCGTCCACGTCCACCGACCGTGCGACCGGCCCCTCAGTCGGGGCGGCTTCCGTCGCCGACCGTGCGCGTAGCCCCACCTCCGGAGTCTGGCCGTCCGCGACAGGTGCAGAGTCGAGAGGTGTCTCGACCAGGGCCGAGCGCGTCGGCGCGGGGTCTGCGACGTCAGGATGCGCCAGCCCGTCGTCGCCCACCCGCACCGCGACGCCAGCCGTCCGGACGATCTCCCGTGGGGCCGCCTGTGCGGGAGCTGCTACCAGCCCTGACGCCACGAGTGCGGCGATGCCCACCCCCGCCCATACGATGGTTCCAGTGCTGCTCGCCACGATGCCGTACCCCTCTCGTCAAGGAGCGGGCGCTCTTGTGCGCACGTCCCCTGGCAGTCTAGGTCGGCAGGTCAGTCGATCCCGGGATCTCCGTGATAGTGGCCGAGTCGCCGCTTGGCGAGGACCGCGAGACCGGCCGAACCGCCCGCGGTGGCAAGGTCCGCGACCGTGAAGATCAGGCGCGACACGGCCGCATAGGCGGTGGCCGCACCAAGTCCGACGAGCGGCGCGAGTGCGGTCACGATGATCAGCTCACGCACCCCCGCCCCAGAGGGCAGGATGAAGGCGAACACACCGGCGAGCATCGCAATCCCCATCGCTCCGACGCACAGGAACAGAACACCGACGCTCAGGTCGGCGCCGGAACGGGCCAGGACCCAGAGGTGCACTCCGTAGCAGAAGTACGAACCGAGCGACCAGCCCAGGGACGAGACAACGGTCCGGTACGACACCGGGTGGTCCGGACGCGGGCGCTTCAGGATCTTGAACCCGAAGCGGGCCGCGGCGGTGAGGACCCGAGGATGCAGGGCGAAGAGCGCGAAAGGCAGCAAGATGTACAGCCAGTAGAGCCAGGAAAGGTCGGGGTTCTCCGCCACGATCTCCGGCAGCGCGAGCGCACCCGCGACGAGTGCGCCGACCATCCCGACCGCGATCGAGAAGACGGTCGCCGCGAAGACCCGAGCGCGCGCGAGGCCCGCCTTGCGTCCCAGCTCGAGCTGGAGGACGTAGGCCCACACAGAACCGGGCAGATACTTGCCGAGCTGGCCGACGAGGAAGATCTGCGCACCTCGGCCTGCGCCGATCGGCTTGCCGAGATCGTCGACGAAGACCTGCCAGCTCATGGTGCCGCAGGCGATACCTGCGACCACGAGCACGAGGGCGATCACCAGGGTCGTCCCGGAGATCTCGGAGAGGCGAGGGCCCACCTCGTCCCAGTTGCTCCAGAGGTAGTAGCCGGCGGCGACCACGACCACGCCCAGGAGCGCGTAGCGGGCGGCGTTGATGATCTTGTCGCGCTTGGTCGGGGCAGGCTTGACGACCGCGGCGACGCTCTCCTTCACGATGGACTCGTCGTGCGCGAGCTCCTGGCCGTCGTCGTGCGGCGACTCGTGGACCGCGGCCATCACTCAGCCCTCGAACCGTGGGCGGCGCGCACTGGACGCGGCGACGGCTGGCTCCGCCATTCGTCGAGCTCGGCGGCGATCTCCTGCAACGACTCCGCCACCGCAGACGAGGTCAGGTCGACGTCGCCGTCGCCGTAGAGCCGCACGAGCTCTGCGATCACCTGATCGTCGATCCCACGACGGCGCATCGCGACGACGTTCGGACCGTGGAGCCGCGGAGGGACCCCGTAGACCTTGCCGAAGGGAGGGACATCGCCAGTGAGCGTGGTGCCCATGCCGATCATCGCACCCGCGGAGATGAACCTACGCTGGTGGATGGTGGCGTTCATGCCGATCGTCACCCGGTCTCCCACCGTGCAGTGCCCACCGATGCTCACCCCGGCCGAGACCGTGACGGCGTCGCCGAGCTGCACGTCGTGGGCCAGGTAGGCGCCGTTCAGGAGCCAGCAGTCCGCGCCCACCACGGTGCGACGCTCGCTCCCCTGGTGCACGACGACGCGCTCGCGGATGACGGAGCGGGCACCGACGACGACGCCCTGATGGTCCAGGTCGCCGGTCCAGGCAGTGTTCTGGCGGAGGCTCGAGATCTCGGGGGGAGCCCCGATCGAGGCACCTGCGCCGATCCAGACCCCGTCAGCAATCACGGTCGGGCCGAAGATCGTCGCGAAAGGTCCGATCGAGACACCTTCCCCGAGCTCGACCCCCGGGCCGATGTAGGCGGATGGATGGATCATCGGCACGGCTTCAGAAGCCACGTCTCTCCTTCTGTTGACACACACGAGGCGCGCGACGGGCGAGTAGTGGTGATGCCGCTGCCCCCGCTCCAGAGCGGCAACCCGAGTGAATCGAGTCACCATCGAAGTGGATATGATGGGCGACGACATCTGACCGGCGAGAGTCTATCGAACCCTTGCGCGGCCACCTCACGCCGCCTGGTCCCTCTCACCGATACGGGGCCGAGGCACTGTCGAAAGTAGGCCAGGAACATGATCCCCATCTCCGTCGTTCGACTCAGCCCCGAGACCGAAGGTCTAGTGATCGACGTCATCCGGTCAGGCATCATCGCACAGGGGCCCAAGGTGGCTGAGTTCGAGCGGAAGTTCGCGGACCTGGTCGGCGCGGAGCATGCGGTCGCCGTCAACAACGGCACGACTTCCCTCGTGGCGTCGCTTCAGGTCCTCGACCTGAAGCCCGGCGACGAGGTGGTTACCAGCCCCTTCACGTTCGTCGCGACCCTGAACGCGATCCTTGAAGCCGGTGCGACCGCGCGTTTTGGCGACATCTCCTACGACGACTTCAACCTGACCGCGGCGTCGGTCGAGTCGCGCCTCACGGATCGCACCAAGGTCATCATGCCGGTGCACCTCTACGGTCAGACTGCGGACATGGGTGCCATCGGCGCGCTCGCGACGCAGCACGACCTGCACATCGTGGAGGATGCCGCCCAGGCCCATGGTGCGACGTTCGAGGGACGGGGCGCCGGTTCCTTCGGGACCGGCAGCTTTTCGTTCTACGCGACCAAGAACCTCACGACGGGTGAGGGCGGGGTCATCACCACGAACGACGCCGAGCTCGCGGACAAGCTCCGGGTCCTGCGCAACCAGGGCATGCGTCAGCGCTACCAGTACGAGGTCGCGGGCCACAATTACCGTATGACCGACCTCCAGGCCGTGATCGCCCTGCCGCAGATCGACGCCTACCCGGGCCAGCTCGCCAAGCGACGGACGAATGCCGCCCGCCTCATCGAGCTGCTAGGCGACGTCGAAGGGCTCGTGCTTCCCCAGGAGCTGCAGGGACGTGAGCACGTCTGGCACCAGTTCACCGTTCTGCTCCCGGAGGAGCGGGCCGAGGACCGCGAGAACATCATCGACACACTGCGGGACGAGCACGGCGTGGGCAGCGGGATCTACTACCCGAAGCCCGTGTACGACTACGACTGCTACCGTGACCGCGAGGACGTCATCATCACCGAGGCGCCGGTCGCCGAGGACGTCGCACGTCGTTGCCTCTCCATCCCGGTGCACGCCTACCTCACCCCGGACGAGGTCGAGACGGTCGCCGGCGCGCTGCGCAAGGTGCTCTCCTGATGGCGGGCGCAGTACGCGTCGCGCTCATCGGCGCAGGCTCGATGGGTCAGAACCATGCGCGTGTCATCGCCAACTCCCAGCGCGCCGACCTTGCGGTCGTCATCGACCCTAACGAGACCGTCGGTCGCGCGACCGCCGAGCGCCTCGGCGCAGCATGGTCTCCCGACACGTCGGGGCTCCAGGGCGTCGACGCTGCGGTCGTCGCGGCGTCGACCGAGTACCACTACGGCATCGCGATCGACGTCCTCTCCGCAGGCCTGCCCGTACTGATCGAGAAGCCCGTGTGCCCCTCCCTCGAGCAGACCGTCGAGATCCTCGACATCTCGTCACGCGGCGGGATCCCCGTCATGTGCGGGCTCCTCGAGCGGTACAACGCGGCCGTCATGACTGCCCTGCAGATGGTGGAGTCTCCGGTCCTCATCCGTGCCGAGCGCCACTCCCCGTATGCGCCGCGCATCCGCACCGGCGTGGCCTGGGACCTGCTGGTCCATGATGTCGACCTCGTCTCGCGCTTCTTCGGAGGACAGGACCCGACCTCCCTCGGGGTCGAGGTCGGGTACTTCAACCCCCTCTCCGCCGAGGCCGCAGAGGACGTCATCGAGACCTCGATGCGTTTCGCGAGCGGCGGGATCGCCACGGTGTCGGCGAGCCGCGTCGGACAGCGCAAGGTTCGAACGCTGGTGATCCAGGAGCTGGACCGGATGATCGAGGTGGACCTCCTCCGCCG
This sequence comes from Oerskovia sp. PE-21s, assembly GCF_056158145.1. Lineage (NCBI taxonomy): Bacteria > Bacillati > Actinomycetota > Actinomycetes > Micrococcales > Cellulomonadaceae > Oerskovia > Oerskovia sp. PE-21s. The sequence continues at coordinate 491,974 of NZ_JBUXJM010000001.1, read as the reverse complement.
TGGGGTGACGGCCTACCGGCACACCACGATCGAGGCGCAGGCTGGCGGCGCGGGCTACCGTCAGGCGACCGAGATGGAGGTCCCCGAGATTGCCGGGGCCGAGCCGCTCGTCACTCAGCTCGACCGCTTCGTCGACCTGATCGAGGGCAAGGTGGATGCCGACGTCGAGCGTGCGTCGATCCTGCCCGCACACCGCATCGTGGACGCTGCCCTCGCAGCGTCACGCGTCGCTGCCTGACGAGGGCCGCGCACGACGACAGGTGGTACGCAGAAGGGGCCGAGGTCGAGAACATCGACCTCGGCCCCTTCTGTGCGTAGGACCGTCAGCTGCCGGGCTCGCGCAGGGAGCGGAAGACCGGCAGGGCAGCGTCCACCAGGTCGACGGTCGCAATGACGCGCGCCGGCACTCCCGCGACGACTGACCGCGCCGGGACGTCTGCGGTGACGACGGCACCTGCGCCGACGACACACTCGTCGCCGATGCTGACCCCCATGTTGACGACGGCGTTCGCGCCGATGAAGACACGGTCCCCGATCGTTACCGCCCCACGCTCCACCTCGGGAAACGCGCGTCCAGAGACGCAACGCTTCGCCGAGGAGTGCGTGTAGATCTGGACCCCGGCGGAGATGTCGCACCCCTCGCCGATCGTGAGACCACCGGACCCGTCGATGACCGTGAAGGCACCGATCCAGGTCCCGTCTCCGATAGACGGCTCCCCGACGATCCATGCCAGCTCGTGGTACGGATTCTCCGGGAGCCGTCCCGGGGTCCGGGGGGGCATCAGCCGCCGATCCGGATCAGCTCGGCCATCCCGTCCTCGACGGCGATGGTCGGCTCGAACCCGAGGACCTCCTTGGCGCGCGTCGTGTCGGCAGCGCGACGGCTGACCAGGACGTCGCGCGGGTTGAAGATCGGCTCGACGTCTGCACCCACGGCGTCGATGAGGATGCGCGCCAGGTCGGCGATCGTCGTGTCGATCCCCGTACCCACGTTGACGGGCACGTTGTCCTTCTCGGACTCCATCGCGAGCACGACAGAACGGGCGATGTCGTGCACGTGGATGAAGTCCATCGACTGCTCGCCCTTGCCGTCGATGACGGGAGGCTCGCCATTCTTGATGCGGTTCACGAAGTGATTGATCACGGACGTGTAGTACGCCGTGGTCTTCTGTCCGGGGCCGTAGACGTTGAAGAAGCGCAGGGCGATCCACGAGAGGTTCGCGCGACGCTGGTAGTACCCGAGGAGGTCCTCACCAGTGCGCTTCGAGATGCAGTACGGGGTCAGCGGCGAGAGCCGGTCGTCCTCGTGCATGGGGAGCTTCTCGGGGTCGCCGTAGACCGAGGCGCTCGAGGCGAAGACGAGGCGCTTCACGCCGTGGTCCGCTGCCGCGGCGAAGACGTTGTGCTCGCCGATGGTGTTGATCTCCATCGACTCGTAAGGGTCGGCCTGGCTCTTGTTGATCGAGACCGCGGCAAGGTGCACGACGTGGCTGGCCCCCTTCATCGCTGCGTGGACCGCGCCGCCGTAGCGGATGTCCTGGTCGATCAGCTCGACGTCGCCCCGCTCGGCGAGCTTCGCCACCTCGGACCGGTCGCCGCGAAACATGTTGTCGAAGATGCGGACCTTGTAGTCCTTCTCCAGCAGCTGCGAGACGACGTGGAGGCCGATGAAGCCGGCCCCACCGGTGATGAAGGCGGTACGTGATTCAGTCATGGACGAAGACTCCTTGTGGGTGGGTCGGTCTCGGCGTCGAGGGCATGACAAAGGACGTCGAGCGCTGGTGTGGCGGCGGGGGTGCTCAGCGGCGCGACGTCGGCAGGGCGATGACGTCCTGCACGACCTGGGCGACGTACTCCACGTCGTCCTGGTCGAGGTTCGCGTGCATCGGGATCGCGATGTGTCGCTGGAAGAGGTCGGCGGAGACGGGACAGGGTTCGGTCTGGCCGTACAGAGGCTGGACGTGGCTCGCGTAGGTGCCGAAGTTGCAGCCGACGCCGCGCTCCCGCAGGGCGAGCGCGACCGCACCGCGGTCGAGCTCGGGAGCAAGGGTGATCACGTACGACTGCCACGGGTGCGTGCGGTCCTCCAGCTCGACCGGGAGGATCAGCTCCTCGACGCCACCGAGAAGCTCCTGGTACCAGCCCGCCGCGGTCGCGCGCGCCTTGAGGAGCTGCGGGAGACGGTCGACCTGGACGCGCATGATCGCCGCAGCGACGTCGGACATCCGGTAGTTGTACCCGAGCTCGTCGAACGTCGGGACCGGCAGCTCTGCCGAAGCGTCACGGACGATCGCCGGGGCGATCCCGTAGGTGTGGAGCTTGCGAGCGTGGTCTACCAGGTCCTTGCGGGAGCTGACGAGAGCACCACCCTCGCCTGCGGTGATCCCCTTGCGGCCGTGGAAGCTGAATGCGGCCGCGTCGGCCAGGCTGCCTGCGGGCCGTCCCTTGTAGGTCGCACCGGAACTGCACGCGGCGTCCTCGATGAGCCAGAGGCCGTGCTTGTCAGCGATCGCTCGGAGCTCGTCGTAGTCGGCGGGCTGGCCGAAGACGTCGACCGCGAGGATACCCACGGTCCGCGGGGTGATCGCCGCCTCGACGGCAGCCGGGTCGACGGACCAGATGTCCGGACGGATGTCGGCAAACACCGGCTTGGCCCCGGTCCACATGACCGAGTGACCCGTGGCCGGGAAGGTGTAGTCACCGACGATCACCTCGTCGCCCGGACCAGCGCCCAGCGTGAGCAGCGCAAGATGCAGCGCGGTCCCGCAGTTCGAGGTGGCCAGGACGTTGTCGACGCCGGCGACGCCGGCGAAGTCCTTCTCGAAGGCCAGGCACGCGGGCCCAGCGCCGGACAACCAGCCTGAAGAGAAGACGGCCGCGACTGCGGCAAGCTCTTCCTCTCCGACGGTGGGCTGGCCGAGTGCGACATTCCTTGACATGTTCCTCCTAGGTCCGCAGAAGTCTATCAAGGCGCACGTACCCTGGAGCCCCCCATCTGATCGGAGCATCATGCGCAAGACCCTCGGTATCCTCGTCACCGCCGCCCTCCTGGTCGCCGGGACGGCCGTACCGGCGCAGGCCACCGAGAGCCACACGCCGGCGAACGGAGTGTTCTCCCTCTCCGGCCACGGATACGGTCACGGGCGCGGGATGTCGCAGTGGGGCGCCTACGGCGCGGCCGAGCAGGGCCTGAGCTCGCAGAGCATCCTCGCGTTCTACTACCCCGGGACGTCGTACACGGGGCAACCGAACACGGCGATCCGCGTGCGTCTGTCGACCGGTCGTTCGTCCGAGGTCTCCGTGGACGCCGGGGCCGGGATGAGCCTGGTCTGGCGTGACGGAGTCCTCGCACTGCCCACCAAGAGCTCGTCGGCCGCCTCGATCCTCAACTGGCGGTTGCGGCCTGCCGGGGGCGACCTCATCCTCGACTATGTCGACTCCACGGCCGCGGTATGGCGGCAGTACAGCTTCGTCCCCGGCGCCGAGGCCAGCTTCTCGTCGAGCAACGGGAGCGTGTTCCTCAACCAGCCCGACTTCCGCCGTCGCGAGTACCGCGGGCTCCTCGGCGCCCGTAACACGGGCGGGAACGCCGTTCTCACGGTCAACACGGTGCCGATGGAGGACTACCTGCGCTCGGTCGTCCCGGCGGAGATGCCGTCCTCGTGGCCGCGGGCGGCCCTCGAGTCACAGGCGGTAGCCGCCCGGACCTATGCCTCCTTCGAGCGGCACAGCGCGACCGGCACGACTCAGACGTGCGACACGACGGCCTGCCAGGTCTACTCCGGGAAGTCGCTCTACGAGGCAGGACTCTCCGGGCGGCTCGTGAGCACGTACGAACGCGCCACGTCGGACGCCGCGATCGCCGCGACGTCCAACGGTGTCCTCGTGACGGGCGGTCCGTTCACCTACGCCTTCACGCAGTTCTCGTCCTCGAACGGCGGCTGGTCCGTCTCGGGTACCCAACCGTATCTCGTCGCCCGGCCCGACCCCTACGACGGCTATGTCAAGAACGTCGCGAACACCTGGAGCACCGACATCAGCACGGCCACCGTCAAGAGGGCGTACCCGAGCGTGGGCGAACCCCAGCGGATCGTGGTCCTGGGGCGCAACGGCAACGGTGAGTGGGGAGGGCGAGTCACGCAGGTCCGGATCGAAGGCACTGCCGGGAGCGTCCAGGTCAACGGAGACGCTCTTCGCTCGGCACTCGGCCTGCGTTCCACCTGGTGGACGACGACGAGCGGCAAGCAGCTCGCTGGCGGTCTGGTCGTCGACACGACTGGCGACGGGCTACCGGACCTCTACGCCCGAAACCTCGCCACAGGAAGCCTGTTCGTCTACCCAGGCCGCGCTGACGGCACGTACGGTTCGCCGCGAGACGGCGGGAGCGGCTGGGGCATGCACGACTGGCTGGCCGTCGTCCCTGACACGACCGGAGACGGGTTGCCGGACATCTACGCGCGCGAGCGTGCGACCGGACTCCTCTGGCTCTACACACTCGACCGCTCGGGCGTCCCGTCGTCCCGACGCGTCGTGGGGTCCGGCTGGGACACGGTCGACACCATCGTCTCCCCGGGCGACGTCGACGGCGACGGTTGGCCCGACCTGTACGGACGTGACCGGACCACGGGGAACCTCTCGTTCTACCGCGGCGCCCCCGGAGGCGGCCTCTCGTCCGTCAGGGTGGTGAACGTCGGCTGGCACAGCATGGATGCCATCACGTCCGCAGGCGACGTCACAGGTGACGGCGTCCCCGACCTGCTGGCTCGCGACCGCTCCAGCGGCAACCTCTACCTGCACACCGTGGCTCGCGACGGTGCTCCCGTCTCGGCACGTCAGATCGACGGCGGCTGGGGAATGTTCGACCAGGTCGTCGGGGGCAAGGGTCCAGGAGGGCCCTTCCTCCTGGGGCGCGTCGCGGGCGTAGGTTCCGGCTCGCTCAGGTCGTACCCGATCTCGACGCCGGGCGTCGTGCGTCCGGGCGTCGAGATCGGGACGGGCTGGAACATGCACGCACCGATCTTCTGAGGTCCGCGCCCAGCGAGCATGGGTGACGACAAGACCTCCGGGGCGTGGCGCCTTGACGGGCGCCACGCCCCGGAGGTCTTGTCGTCGCACGACGACGCTAGTGGTCGGTGGGCTAGCGCTCCGTCGACGTCCCGTGAGTCGTGTGCTTCGAGACGATGAACACGGGGCGACGACGAGCGTCGTCCCCTGCCCGCCACATGTACTCGCCCACGAGCCCGAGCGCGACCAGGTTCACTCCCCCCACCGCGAGGACCAGCCCGCTGACCAGTGCAGTTCCCGCGGGCGCGCCGTCGAAGAACACCAGGACCAGAGCGGTCACGAGCGCGAGCGCGCCGATGCTCCCGAAGACAATTCCCGCGTACGCCAGGAGACGGATCGGCGCCGAGGAGAACTCGATGAAAGAGTCGAGGACGAGCTTGACCTTCTTCTTGCGCGTCCACTTGCTGACGCCGTGCGGTCGCGGCTGCTGCTCGAAGAACACCTTGCGCTGGTCGAACCCGAGCCACGCCACCATCGCGAGGACGTTGCGGTTGATCTCGGGCATGCTCGCGAGGACGTCGATCACCTGGCGGGTCACCAGGATCTGCGAGGGCCCCTCCTGGGGGTACGTCGGGACCTCGGAGTGCTTGTTGAACACTCGCGAGAAGGAGGTCGCGAAGTACTCGGCGATTCCCTTGCGCGTAGCCCGGACGGACCGCAGGCCCCAGACGATCTCTCCACCCTCGCGCCAGGCGTCGATGAACTGGGCGATCGCCGACAGCGGTTCCTGCTGGTCGGCACTCAGGGTGAGGGCGATGTCGCCCGTGCAGTGGACGAGGCCTGCGGTGACGGCCGCGTGCGAGCCGAAGTTCCGCGAGAGGGTGACAACCTGGGCTCGGTCGTCGTCCTGGAGCGCGGACAGGAGGGCCTCGCTCGTCCCGTCGTCCGAGCCGTCGTCGACGACGACGAGCTCGATCTCGAACTCGTCGTGGATCCGACGGACGTCACGGTAGAAGCCGAGGATCTCGTCGACGCTCTCCTGCTCGTTGTAGGCAGGGACGACGAGGCTCAACCGGGTACGTCGACCGCTCTCGTCGGCGGACGCCGAAGGTTCCGTCGCCTCCGTCTGCGTCACTTCACTCATGGACCTCATCCTTCATGTTTGCAGCCATAGGTCGCCTCCGGCGGGAGGCGATTTCGATCACAGCCATCGCAGCTGCACCCAGGAGCCCGACGGCGAGGGCGGTGAGCCCGACACGCCATCCTGGCGGTTCGAACGAAACGACGACGTCGGCACCGTCGAGATTCGCGGGGAGCTCGACGCGCAGCAGCCCGGCAGGCCCGAGCTCCGGCTCGGCCTCGATGCCGTCGACGGTGACCGTGTAGCCGGGCCAGGCCAACCGCGAGAACGTCAGCTGACGGTCCTCGTTCTGCGCTCCAGTGCTGACGACGAGCTCCTCGTGGACGTCGCCCGAGGAGACGTCGCTCTCGACCGTGACCCCCTCGCCCGCGACCGACACGCGCCCCTCGGGGAAAACCGCTGCCTCGTCGCGGCGGAAGACCGTGACGAACTCGGTCTCATCCGACTCGTGCCACCCTTCGGGTGCCTCGAGCTCTTCCACGAAGCCGTTCTGGACCACGACGGTCTCGACCCGCAGAAGGTCTGCGAGCGTCTCGGTCTCTCCCTCCGGGGCCTCCCACAGCGAGTCCCACGCAGCGGGGCAGGTCGCACCGAAGTAGTTGAAGCACAGAGCCGCATCGTGCGCGTTGATGCCGATACCGGTGTACGCGGTCGTCGACTCCACGCCCGACAGCGAGTACGTCTCCCCGTAGAGCATGTCCTTCCACGCCCCCTCGGGGTTGGCGGTCCCGGGCGGGAGAGAGTAGATCGATCCGATCTGCACCGTGAGCCCCTCGTACCGACCCTCGAAGTTGCTCTCCATCTCCGAACGAGACTGGGGGAACTGGTAGTTCGCCACGTTGGCGTTGACCGGCATCCACATGGTCTGGAAGAAGAGCACGACCAGGAGGCCCACGGAGAGCACCCCGAAGCCCCGGCCCTTCTCCGGAGCCGTCCGCAGGAGGACGACCATCAGGACAGCGACGAGGACGACGCTGAAGCCGACCCACTTCCAGTTGTCGGGACGGTCGGCGTAAGCCTGCCAACCTCCGAGAAGAATGATGGTGCCCGTCAGGATCCATCTGAGACGGAGCCGGTCCCGGGCGATCCCCTTGCTCAGCAGGACCGCGAAGAGGACCATGACGGCGAGCCAGAGGAAGGGCAGGAGCCTCGCAGGCCAACGGAACATCCAGATCTGCGACGGGCCGAGGACCAGGAGCAGGTAGAAGATGCCGAAAGCGAGCACACCCGTGACGCGCTTCCACCAGCTGGACGGGTTCGACCACTTGAGCCAGGGCAGGAGCGGTAGGACGAACCATGCGAGATACAGCCCCGGGAATGTCATGAACGGCAGTCCCCAGGTGCCGATGTACGGCTGGAAACCGGGCGTGCTCATCCCGAGCAGGTCGGACAGGCCGGGCGCGAGGAACTCGTCGTTTCCCGTCTCACTGCCCGCGCGGCTGCCCACGCTCGAGGTCAGGAGGAACGGCAGGTAGACGATCACCGCGGCGAACAGCGCGATCGCGAGCTGGCACGCGAGCCACCAGATGCGACGGGCACGCCCGACGAAGATCATCTCCACGCCGACCGCTGCGAGGACGGCGCCCAGAGCGAGCATGCCGTAGGGGTTCCCCGTCGAGACCAGGAGGTAGCCCGCGAGGAGGGCGAGCAGGACGGACCCTCTGCCGTACGCGTTGCGTCGGACGGCCCACCACATCCACGGTGTGAACGCGCTGATGGCCAGACCGTTGATCCAGGAGGTCGCGTCCATGTACAGCGTGTAGCCGCTGAGCCCCAGCGCGACGCCGATCGCGGCGGCTGGCCAGGCCTTCGCACCGTACTCGCGCGCGAGGAAGTACACACCGAGCGCAAGGATCCCCAGCAGGACGAACTTGCTCAGCGTGATCGCCAGCGCGACGTTGTCCAAGGGGTGGGTCACGAGCATGAGGCAGAGCATCACCGGGTTCCAGAACCCGGTCGCGGCCTCTGCGGCGAAGTTGCCCCCACGCCACATGTCGATCTGGAGCATCGGCAGCTGGCCCGAGAGGACGTCCTCGGCTATCCGCTGCCAGACGCCCACGGCGGCACCCGCCGTGTCGTCCCAGTAGTAGAAGATCCGTGACGTCCGGAGCGGGAGGAGCGCCCCGACGGCCAGGGCCACGAGCATCGCGACCGGCGGCAGCCAACGTCGACCTGTTCGCGCCGGGGCGACAGCTGGGCCGGAGACCGCGGTCACGGGCTTCACGGGAGTCGTGACGGCAGAAGACTGATCAGGCATGAGACCTCATTCTTGCGACGATGCTCGCGCTCGGACCGTCGTCCACGAGACTTCCGTGCTCGAGGAGGACCCCCCTCTCGCAGAGCGAGCTGACCATATCGAGGTCATGGCTCACGATCACCAACGTCCGGCCCTCGTCCCGGAGGGTCCGCACACGGTCGAGGCACTTGCGCTGGAAGGGTTCGTCTCCCACGGCGAGGATCTCGTCGATCAGGAAGACTTCGGGGTCGGAGTGGACCGACACCGCGAAGGCGAGCCGCAGGAACATCCCCGAGGAGTAGAACTTCACCTCGGTGTCGATGAACTTCTCGATCTCGCTGAAGTCGACGATCGCGTCGAACCGCTGCTCGATCTGCGACTGGCTCATGCCGAGGATCGCACCGTTCAGGTAGACGTTCTCCCGACCGGTCAGGTCCGGGTGGAAACCCGCCCCGACCTCGATGAGGCCGGCGACCCTGCCCCTGGTCCCGACCGTGCCTGCGTCCGGCTTGAGGACGCCGGAGATCAGCTTGAGGAGCGTCGACTTGCCAGAACCGTTGAATCCCAGCAGGGCAACTGTCTCCCCTTCCTCGACCGTGAACGAGACGTCGTCCAGGGCGAGGAAGGTGTCGCTCAGGTCCTTGCCGCGCACCGCGGCGACCATCAGCTCCTTCAAAGAGCGGTTGTGTCTGAGGGTGAATCTCTTCTCAAGGTTCGCGACCTCGATCGATGTCGTCATCAGAGCTCCTGTGCGAAGCGCCCCTCGAGGCGCCTGAAGACGGACTGTCCGAGCAGCACGGTACCCATCGCGATGAGGAGGCCGAGCCCGCCGAAGAGCCAGAGGTTCGGTGGCATCTCGATCGGCGGGACGGCGTCCGCACCAGCGGTGGCCGGGAACCAGAAGCAGTAGTGGAAGAGCTCGACGGCAGCCGTGAGCGGATTCAGCTGGTAGAGGGTGAACAACCAGGACGGGAGCACAGCCTGGACCATCTCCCACTGGTAGAGGACGGGTGAGGCCCACGTCGCGACCATGACGATGAGGTCGACGAAGTTCTCTGCGTCACGGTAGAAGACATTGATCGCGCCGAAGAGCAACCCGAGTCCCAGCGAGAGCATCGCGACGATCACGAACCCCAGGACCCCGGCGAGCAGCTCGACCGGACCTGGACGCCAGCCCGCGATCACGGTCCCGACGAGCAGGACGACGAGCTGGGGGAAGAAGTGGACCGCCGATACGTAGAGCGACGCCACGGGGAAGAGCTCGCGCGGCAGATAGATCTTCCGGACCAGCGCCCCGTTCCACACGATGGAACGAGTCGCGTTGCCGAAGCCCTCGCTGAAGAAGTTGATGACGACGATGCCCGAGAAGAGGTAGATCGGGTAGTCGTCGATCTGATCCCGGAGATTCATGAAGATTCCGAGCGCGACGAAGTACACCAGGAACTGCACCGCGGGCTTGACGTACGACCACGCCATGCCCAGCACCGAGCCGCGGTACCGGACCCGCAACTCCTTGCGGACGATCAGCTGAAGAAGGTAGCGGCGACGGAAGACGTCGATCAGGCCACGTCCCTGGCCGGGAGAGATGAGTGAGGTCGCTCCGCTCACGACTCTTCCCGGTTGGTGCGTTCAAACGTCTTCTTCCACTCCTCCTGGCCGACGAGGTCGGACATGGACTCGCGGTACTCCGCCGAGAGCCCCACCCAGTCGCGCAGGACGCGCTCGTGGAGCGCGACGCTGCGGCGCATGAGGTCGCGGAAGGTCTGGGGGTCGCGCTGGTACCAGGACGCGCCCGAACCGTCGGAGGTCGAGACGACCGCGGAGTCGAACTGCGCCAGGAGCCACCACCGGGCGTCCATCGCGGGAATCTCCGCCTCAGGGTGCTGTCGGCTCAACGGCTTCGCGGGGCGCACCGCCTTGGCCATGCCCACTGCGGCCGCGATGGCCTGTGACACCTTGCCCTCCGAGACGGACGTCTCCTTGCCACGACGGGGCAGTCGCTCGCGGCGAGGCACGGGGAACGCGTCGGGCGACTTCTCGACCCGGGCGTCGGCAAAGCCCGAGCGGGTGGCGCGGATTTCCGGAAGCTTGCTGTCCAGGTCGCGGTGCAGGTGCTCCGGGCCCGACAGCAGGTCCTCGAGTGCCTGCAGACGGAGCTCTGCCACCGAGTACTGCGCGGCCAGGATGTGCCGCACCTGGTGGATGAAGCTCTCGCGGACAAGTCGCCCACCCCGCTCGTACCGCGAGTGCAGGAGCGCCGCGACGAATCTGTTGCGCTGGTGGTAGTACGCCTGCCAGTCCAGGCTGTCGTCCTTGTCCGTCCACGGGACGTGCCAGACGGCGGCTCCCGGCAGCGTCACGGTCGGTACCCCGGCCGCCCGGGCGCGGATGCCGTACTCGGCGTCGTCCCACTTGATGAAAAGCGGGAGCGAGAGCCCGAGGTCACGCATCACGGACGTGGGGATGAGCGTCATCCACCACCCGTTGTAGTCGACGTCGATGCGCCGGTGCAGCGCGGGGCTGCTCCGCAGCGCCGACTCGTTGAGGTGGTGCCCCGAGGTGCCCGCGAGAGCCGGACCCCACCAGAAGCGCCACGGCTGGATCCGCTCACCCATGGAGTGCAGGTAGGCCCGGTCGTACATGGAGAACATGTGGCCGCCCACGATGGTCGGCGTCCGGGCGAGGTCCGCGAAGCGCACGGCACGCAGGATGCCCTCGGGCTCCGTGCGGACGTCGTCGTCGGAGATGAGGATGTAGTCGCTCTCGTTGGCGTCGAGCGTCTCGCTCATCGCCCGGGAGAACCCGCCCGAGCCACCGAGGTTGGCCTGACGGATGATCCTCAACCGGTCGCCGAGCGACGCGGCGGCCTGCTCGAACCCGGGGCGATCCTCAGCGTGCTGCGTCCCCTGGTCGATCACGAGCACACGGTCCAGCACGTCGAGGAGGTCCTCGTCAGCACCGAGCTGCGCCAGGAGGGCTACGACGTCGTCGGCACGGTTCAGCGTCGTGATGCCGATGGTCACGGTCCCGGCGGGGCGGTCGGAGTCGGTCTCCCACTGAGCAGACTTGAGGACCGCGCCGTGGTCGCCGCCCAGGACGTCGAACCAGTACCAGCCGCCGTCGATGAAGTTGGTGAGCGGAAGGTCGAACGTGACCTCCGTGCCCCCCGGACGGTCCTTCTCGACCTGGTGGGAGTCGACCCGGTAGATGTTGCCCTTGGCGTTGGAGCGGTAGACGAGGATCGAGCCGGTCCCCTCGAGCACCACGCGAAGACGCACCGACGAGACGGTGGTCCACCGACGCCAGTAGCTGGCGGGGAAGGCGTTGAAGTAGGTACCGAACGAGGTACGTGCGGCAGGAGCGACGTCGAAGCTGCGCCTCGACCGGACCTGGCCGATGTCCTGACGCCCGGCCGGTGCGTTGTGGGACGTGCGCTCGACCCCGTCGGAACCGATGCTCACGACAGGCTGGCCCAGCTCGCCCTCCGCGTACAGGGAGATGATGTCCTGGTCCGGCTCGAGGGGCAGGACGACGCGCTGGAGGATGCGCGTGTTCTCGGTGCTCATGCGTCGACCCCGCCGCTCTCGAGGCCGGCACCGCTACCGAAGTACGGCGCGAGCTTGTTGTCGACCATGGAGAGCGCGGAACCGATCGCCATGTGCATGTCGAGGTACTTGTACGTGCCGAGACGTCCTCCGAACAGGACGTCCTTCTCGCCTGCCGCGAGGTCGCGGTACGCGAGCAGCCGCTCACGGTCAGCGGCCGTGTTGATCGGGTAGTACGGCTCGTCGGCCTTCTCGGCAAACCGAGAGAACTCGCGCATGATGACCGTCTTGTCCGACGGATAGTCCCGCTCCGGGTGGAAGTGCCGGAACTCGTGGATCCGCGTGTAGGGGACGTCGGCGTCCGCGTAGTTCATCACGGAGGTTCCCTGGAAGTCCCCGACGGGGAGCACCTCCTCCTCGAAGTCGAGGGTGCGCCAGGAGAGGTCGCCCTCCGCGAACCCGAAGTAGCGGTCGACCGGCCCCGTGTAGACGACGGGGACGTTGCCGACCACGTTGGACTTGTTCACGGGCTGCGACTCGTCGAAGAAGTCGACGCCCAGGCGGACCTCGATGTTCTTGTGATCAGCCATCCGCTCGATCCACCGGGTGTATCCGTCGACCGGCAGCCCCTCGTAGGTGTCCGAGAAGTAGCGGTTGTCGTAGGTGTAGCGCACGGGCAGGCGCGAGATGATGCTGGCGGGCAGGTCCCTGGGGTCGGTCTGCCACTGCTTCGCCGTGTAGTCCCGGATGAACGCCTCGTACAGCGGGCGACCGATGAGCGAGATGCCCTGCTCGTCGAGGTTGTCGGGCTTCTTGTCGCCGAGCTCGGCAGCCTGCTCGTGGAGCAGGTCGCGCGCGGCCTGAGGGCCCAGGGCAGAGCGGAAGAACTGGTTCACGGTGCCGAGGTTGATCGGCATCGGGTACACCTCGCCCTTGTGCGTCGTGTAGACCCGGTGGACGTAGTTCGTGAAGGCGGTGAAGCGGTTCACGTACTCCCACACGCGCTCGTTCGAGGTGTGGAAGAGGTGGGCGCCATAGCGGTGCACCTCGATCCCGGTGGACTTCTCGGCCTCGCTATACGCGTTGCCACCGATGTGGTTCCGGCGGTCGATGACCAAGACCTTCCGTCCGTGCTCCTCGGCAATCCGCTCTGCAACAGTCAGGCCGAAGAAGCCCGAACCGACAACGACAAGATCCGCGTCCACATACACTCCCAGGTTGGCGTAACAGCCGCACAAGCCTAGCGTGCGTTCCGACACGACCGGATCAGAGGACCTTTGCTGGCGCCTTTCACACAAGACCTTCACTGACCACGACACGCGTGCGCCCGACGAGCCCGCTCGACGGCATCGGGAGGCGCACCGAGGGCGCAGCGTCCCCTTGGCCGGGGAGGTGCGCGCCTGTCGGCCGAGGTACCCGCTGGGGTGATGCCGCTGCGACCTCGCTAGGAGCCGCTGCGCGGCCCGTTGCCCGACCGGTCGACGAGGAACGTGCGGTACATCAGCCGCCGGAGGGCCTCGGGCACCAGCCGGTAGCCACCTCGCACGAGGACGTTGCGCACGAGCTGTGGCGCGGTCGAGAAGCCCAGCCGCCACATCCTCCACTGCAGCCGCACCTCGGAACCAAGCAGCCGCCAGCCGCCACGACGGGCGTACGCCCCGGCACCTACGCGGTACAGGACGAGCGGGTCGGGAACGTTGACGGCCGCCGCCCCGGCGTGGAGCATCCGGACGAAGAGCCAGTAGTCCTCCATGAGCGGGAGGTCCTCGTATCCCCCGGCCGCTGCGACGGCCGACCGTCGGTAGACCACGCTCGGGTGGTTGAACGGAGAGTGGAAACGCGCACCGGAGGCGATGTCCTCGGCGGACAGCGGTGGCGTGCGGACCACCGCACCCTCGTCCTGGAGCCGGGCCTCGTGGGCGAACTCCTGGATGGCGGAGCCGACGAGGTCGAGCCCCGCGGCGACGAGAGGGACCTGCACCCGGAAGCGGTCGGGCCGACTGATGTCGTCCGCGTCCATGCGGGCGACGATCTCGGTGGAGCACCGTCGAAGTCCGTGCTCGAGGGCGCGCGCGAGGCCGACGTTCTCCGCGAGCTCGACGACGACGACGGGCACCGGGCTGGTCGCCGTGAGCTCGACGAGCAGTGCCCGGAGCTCGGGGCCCACAGGACCGTCCCGGACGATGACCACCTCGGTGGGCCGGAGCGTCTGCTCGACCGTCACCGAGTCGAAAGCCCGGCGCAGGAAGGGCGGTTGGTCGCGGTGGTAGACGGGCAGCAGCACGCTGAACTCGGTGGCCGCGGGCACCGGGGTCCGAGGGTCAGGCACGTCCGGCGCCGGCCTCGACCTCAAGGATCTCCTTGGCCGGGACCCCGGCCCCGTCGAGCACCCTGACGGTCGGTCGTGGTGAGCGCAGTATCCCGTCGCGCGCACCCTTGAGGGCCGCTCGACGAAGCACGTCACGCCGCGACGACCTGGCGAAGGTGCGTACCCATCGGCGCAGCGAGGACCCGGTGTACAGGAGCCTCTCCTCGGGCGAGAGGGACGGCGAGCGCGTGAGCATCCAGAGCTTGTTCCGGACCTCGTAGTAGAAGCGGTCTCCCGGATCCACGTCGGTCGCACCGAAGACCTTCGTCCGGTGCTCGACGACGCTCCCTGGCACGTACAGCCCGATGCCGCGACGCAGCAGCCGGCACGAGAACTCGAAGTCGTCGTTCCAGATGAAGTAGTCGGCGACCGGCAGTCCGTGAAAGCGGATCGCTCGGCTGTCGACGAGCATCGACACGAACGAGGAGGAGCGCACTGGCACCGCCCCGACGGCCTGGGAGTCCTTGATCTCGTCGCTCGTCGCCCCCGGGCGGCGGCGCGGGGTGTTCATCGGGTGGTCCCGCCCGTCGCGCCAGACCACCCTGCTGCCGAGCAGGGCGACCGGTTCCGGATACTCAGCACGAGCCCTGACCAGCTCCTCGAGAGCCGTCGGCGTCGGGATCGTGTCGTCGTCCATGAGCCAGACGCACTCGGGGCCGAACACGCTCAGCGCGTGCGCGATGCCTGCGGCGAAGCCGCCCGCACCGCCGGTGTTCCGGCTCAGCGACAGGACCTCGGCCCCGATGGGGTGCTCCGCTGCGACGACCTCGGAGTCGTCGTCGGACCTATTGTCCACGACGACGACGCCTGCCAGCCGGTGGGTCTGCGCGGCCAGGGCGTCGAGCGCTACCTTGAGCAGGTCGCGGCGGTTGTACGCGACGACGACGGCGACGACCGAGACCTCGCGCTCGGGGGCGGAGGTGGGGGTATCTGCTGCTGACACGCTGGAAGCGTACCCGAGGCGAGTCTGCACAAGTCCTCCACCCGAAGCGCTCCCGGCCCGCTCGGCGTGGCCGCGCACGACCAATAGGCTCTACTCCCGTGACGACCTGCTCGCATTTCCCGCCAGTGTCTGGCTGTGCCTGTGGCACGCCGGGTCCCTCGGGTGGAAGGATCGCCTCCATGACGTGCGCAGCCGCTCGGTCTCTGGCCGCAAGGACAGGGGGCGGTCCTCGCCTGCCCGACGACGTCGCGCCGGTCGGCGGCTGAGGTCACGATGTCCCACGACGAGTCCCCGTCCGGACCGGTCCGCCCGCCGAGCTTCACGCCGCAGTCGGGACGGGCAGCCCGCCCGCCGAGCGCCGGAGACGCCATCACGGTGGGGTCTGACGGGTCTCGACCAACAGACCGGCGCTCCGAGAAGCCGATCCCGCCGGACGTCCCGCTCTCCGCCGAACCACGGATCAAGCGACAGTCCTCGAGGACCGCTTCCGCCCCCACGTCTCGTCCCGGGACTCCTCCACCGGCGATCCCGGCACGGTCGGTCGGCTCCCAAAGCACCGAGTACGGCGCGAGCGACAACGACTCCGCCCACCGGAGCTCTGCGACGAACGCGGACGCCCCGCCGTCGCTTCCTCCCGCTGCAGGGAGGCCGTCGCGTCCGTCGGCCTCCCCTGCCCGGCAGGGCGTCGTGGCGGGGGCAGAGCGCGTTCGACCTGGTCCCGCTGAACGCCCCGCCACCGGTCCGGCCCGGTCCGGTCAACGGGCGACTGCGGCCTCGTCGACGACCCGCGGCCGGACGGCGTCGGGTACCGGACGGGGTGGACGTCCTGCGCCCTCCTCGCCCGGCGCTCGCGTCGTGTCCGGTGGCCCTCGTGCCGTGCCCCCCCGCCGCGGGCGTGCACGGCGAGGACGGCTGGTCGCGCTGGTCGGTGTCTTCGCGCTCGTCCTCCTGCTCGCATGGCCTATCGGGCTGCTCGTGTGGGCCAACGGGAAGATCCAGCACGTCGACGCTCTCTCCGGCGCCGCAGGCACCTCGGGCGAGACCTATTTGCTCGCCGGCTCGGACGCCCGTGGCGAGGGGATCAGCGAGGACGGTACCGAAGGCGCACGGACCGACACGATCATGCTCCTCCACAAGCCGCGCAGCGGACCGGTCTCGCTCATCAGCCTGCCGCGCGACACCTTCGTCGAGGTCCCGGGCAAGGGCCCGGCCAAGCTCAACGCCGCCTACTCCTGGGGAGGGGCTCCGCTCCTCGTCCAGACCGTCGAAGGGCTCACTGGGCTCACGGTCGACCACTACGTGGAGATCGGGTTCGGGGGGGTCGAGGGCATCGTGGACGCGTTGGGGGGGGTCGAGCTGTGCCTGGACCAGGACGTGGACGACCCCCGGAGCGAGCTCGTCTGGACTGCCGGGTGCCACCCTGCCGACGGGCACACGGCGCTGGCCTTCTCCCGGATGCGCTACTCGGACGTCAAGGGCGACATCGGTAGGGCAGAACGCCAACGACAGGTCATCAGCGCCGTCACGAAGGAGGCGGCGGACAAGAGCCTCCTGTTCAAGCCCGCCGCCCAGGTGTCTCTCCTGGACGCCGGTCTGGGGTCGCTCGTCGTCGACGAGCGGACGGGGATCGTCGACCTGGGCAGGATGGCTCTCGCGTTCCGCGCGGCCAACGGACCGGACGGCGTCACCGGCACCCCGCCGATCTCCGACCCGGACTACCGCCCCGGAGGCATCGGTTCGACAGTACGGCTCGACCCTGATCTGAGCCCCACGTTCTGGACCGACGTGCGAGACGGCCGGCTGACAGCCGGGATCGTGGGCGGGCTGCCCGGGTAGGTACCGCCACCGGCGCGGTCACCACCCCAGAGCCGCGAGCACCCGTTCTCCGAGCACCGTCGCGAGCGTCTGGACGTAGGTGGCCGTGAGGTGGTGCTCGTCGCGGTACACGATCCTGTTCCCCTGGACGAACGTGCACGTGTCGCCAGGACAGACCACGTCGTTGAGGTCGATGAAGTGGACGCGCTCGGAGGTCGCGTCGTTGACCTCGACGAGCGGGTCGATCTCGTCCAGCACGTCGGTCCTGCTGACGCTGCACTCCGCCGCGTACGGGCCGTAGGCCTCGAGGCAGGTCACCGGTGAGAAGCTGAGCCAGGGGGTGTCGCGGATGGCAACGATCTCGATCCCGCGGTCGGCCAGCCGCTCCCACGCCGCGACGTAGGCCGAGGGCACGACCTCGCGACCGGGCACGTCCAGCGGCGCCGGCCGCGTCGCCGTCGTGAAGACGGCGCCAGGCCGGAGCTCGAGGATCCGGTCGATAGCGTTCTGCGACCATTGCGCACAGCTCGGGTCCTCGGCGAAGAACTCGACGCCGCCCAGGCCGCCGTCGACCAGCGAGCAGCCCCACTTGATCATGGTGTCGACCCGGAACCCCTCGCGCTCCCCCACCTCCGCCAGCGCGTCGATCCAGTGCTCGGCGTGAGACCCCCCGACGACAGCGATCGACCGGTCGGCGGTCAGCTCGCCGTAGCTGCAGACCCTCACCTTCGCGTCGTCGCCTCCCGTCCCGCAGCCGTCGAAAACCGCTCGCGGCTTGTCGTCCAGGGCCACGAGCGTGGGCGGGATGGGCATGAGCGCCGTGTCCACCGTGAACACCCCGGGGTCGAGCACGGCGAACGCGCCTGGGTACTTCTCGAGGTCGGCGAGAGATATGGACGAGCGGTTCTGCACCTTGACCACGTCGACGTACCCGAGCCATGCCGTCGGTAGCACCAGGACCACCGCCACGAGGGCGACCAACGGCGTCGTGACCCGCAGCCTGCGCACCGTGCGGACATGCTTGGCCCGCGCCGACGCGGTGGAGACCGGCACCGGCTCCGAAGCCCCCCAGCGCCTGATGGGATCCTCGACCCAGCGCTTCGTCGCCCAGGCCAGCCCTGCGGACACCACGAGCACCGCGGAACCCGCCAGCCACCCGACGGGACGGTCCCGCACCGCGATCACGAAGACGAGGACCGGCCAGTGCCACAGGTAGAACGCGTAGGCGTAGGCTCCCGCGACAGCCAGGGGCCGCCATGCGAGCACGCGTGAGACCCCGACGGCGTGGCCACCCGCCCCGGCGAGGACCACGAGCGCGGCACCGGCGAGAGGCACGAGGGTCCACGGCCCGGGAAAGAGCATCCCGCCGTCGAGCATCACGCCGGTCGCCAGGACGAGAGCCAGGCCGCACCAACCGGCGAGGAGGCGGGTCGTCCGCGTCCAGGACGCGCGCGACACGACGAGCGCAAGGATCGCTCCGGCCAGGTACTCCCAGGCTCGCGCGAACGTGTCGTAGTACGCGCCAGGCTGATCGATGCGGGTCAGGAGGACCGCGTAGGCGAAGGAGGCCACCGCAGCGACGGCGAGACCTGTCCGCAGGACCTGCAGGCGAGCCTGGTGGCCCTGACGGCGGCCGAGCCACCATAGCCCCAGCAGGAAAAGCGGAACCAGGACGAAGAGCTGTCCTTGGACCGAGAGCGACCAGACGTGCTGCAGCGGGCTCTGCCCGATGTCGGCGGCGCCGTAGTCCTGTCCGGACAGGGCGAGATACCAGTTCTCGACGTAGGCGAGCGACGCGAGAGACTGTGCTGAGACGTCCGACCACCTGGACCGCGGAAGGAGCACCAAGGTCGCGGCCACGACGCCGAGCAGTGTCACCGCCAGGGCGGGGAGAAGCCTGCGGGCGAGCCGGGGGAGATACGTCCCCAGCCTCACCGGACGCCCTCGGGCGAAGCTCCTGAGCAGACCGCCACCGACGAAGAAGCCCGACAGGAAGAGGAAGACGTCCACCCCGCCCGAGACCCGGTGCACCCACAGGTGAAAGATCGCGACGAGGAGGATGGCGACAGCACGGAGGCCGTCGAGGTCGTCCCGTCGACCGGACGCGACGGGGTCCGGCACCGCCAACGGGGTCGATGGCTCGGGGCGCACGGTGGGGACCGGCGTCGGGAGGGTCACGGTCTGTTCCTTCGTTCGACGTCGACCGTGACGCTCCCCCACCGTCCGTGCAGCCGTGCACGGACGCGACGCGGCCTCACGGGCCGTGCCTCGTCGCGGTCCAGGCATCCTACGTGCCGCGCCGAGCGGCACGAGAATCGTGCCCTACGCCCCGAAGCCCGTGCGGCGCTCTCCGGCGACCGTGGCGCGCAGCGCAGCCCCCTTGGCGTGCGCCTGCTCACTCAAGACCTCCTGGAAGGCGACCATCTTCTCGCGCAGGCGCGCTGCGGCGTCGTCCGTGCCCGAGGCGAGGATGCGCACGGCGAGCAGGCCTGCGTTGCGAGCGCCCCCGATCGAGACGGTCGCGACGGGCACGCCCGCGGGCATCTGCACGATCGACAGGAGCGAGTCCATGCCGTCGAGGTGGCGCAGCGGCACGGGCACGCCGATGACCGGCAGGGGTGTGACGGCCGCGAGCATGCCCGGCAGGTGCGCGGCGCCCCCGGCGCCCGCGACGATCACGCGCAGCCCGCGCTCGGCGGCGCTGCGCCCGTAGTCGATCATCTCGGTGGGCATGCGGTGGGCCGAGACGACGTCGACCTCGATCGCCACGCCGAACTCGCGCAGCGCGGCCGCAGCCTCCTGCATCACGGGCCAGTCGGAGTCGGATCCCATCACGATGCCCACCGTGGGCGTGCTCTCGGTCATGTCTCAGGCCTTCGTCTCGTCGGTGGTCCGGTTCTCGGGGAGGGGTTCGCCGCGCAGCAGCGCGGCCGCGCCCAGCGCCCGACGGCGGACCTCGCCCAGGTCATGACCGCTCACGTTCACGTGGGCGAGCTTGCGGCCCGGGCGGACGTCCTTGCCGTACAGGTTGACGCGCGCGTCGGGGAACGCGCCCAGGACCCCGGGCAGCGCGTCGGTGAGGGCGGGCAGGCTCGACCCGAGCACGTTGGCCATGACCGTCCACGGGGCCGTGGGCGACGTGTCGCCGAGCGGCAGGTCGAGGACGGCGCGCAGGTGCTGCTCGAACTGGCTCGTGACCGCGCCGTCGATGGTCCAGTGACCGGAGTTGTGCGGGCGCATCGCGAGCTCGTTGACCAGGACGCGGCGGGCGGGGCGACCGTCCGCCGACCCGGCGACGCCCAGGGCGTCGACGGGGCCGTCTGCGCCGACAGCGCCATCAGCGACCTCGAACATCTCGACCGCGAGGACGCCGGTGACGTCGAGCCCCTCGGCGATCGCGACGGCCACCTGGCGCGCCTCGCGGGCCTCGGCGTCCGTCAGGTCGGGGGCGGGGGCGATCACCTCGGCGCAGACGCCGTCGCGCTGGATCGACTCGACGACGGGCCACGTGCGGACCTCGCCGCTCGGGCGCCGCGCGACCAGGACCGCGAGCTCACGCGTGAACGGGACCTTCTCCTCGACGAGGAGCTGTGGGCCGCCCGCTGCCGCGGCGGCGAGCCAGTCGGCGGCCTCGTCGGCCGAGGTCACGACGCGCACGCCCTTGCCGTCGTAGCCGCCGCGCGACGTCTTGACCACAGCCTCGCCGCCGACCTCGGCGAGGAAGCCGGCGAGCGTCGCGTGCCCCTGCTCGGGGTCGACGGGCAGCGGGGCCCAGCGTGGGCACGGCGCGCCGAGCTCGTTGAGCCGGCGGCGCATCACGATCTTGTCCTGCGCCTGGACCAGGGCGTGCGGCGCGGGCCGCACGGGGGTGCCGTGCTCGATGAGGTCGGTCAGCAGGTCGTTGGGCACGTGCTCGTGCTCGAACGTGAGGACGTCGGCCGGAGCCCTGCCGTCCGTCGGTGCGATGAGGTCTCGGATCGCGACCTCGTCGGTGGCCGATCCCACCGGGGCGTCGGTGACCACCTGGGCCGCCGACGTCCCGGGAGCCTCGACGAGCACCCGTAGGTGCACCCCGAGCTCACCGGCCGCAGGGGCCATCATGCGGGCGAGCTGCCCGCCTCCGACAACGGCGATCACTGGTGCTGACACGTGTACCGAGGGTAGTCGCTCGACCGACCGTCGGACGACCCGTCCCACCCGGCGGTTGCTCCTGGCAATCTTTCCCAGGTCCACGGCGTACCCTGCCGACCATGTCCAGCCAGGTCGACGAGCTCTCGCTCAGCCCCGTCCGGGCGCCCGTCCCCGTCGGGGCCGCCGCCCGCCTCGCGTCCGACGCCGCCCGACGTCGGACGCGCGTCGTCGCGCGCCTGGCAGAGCTGGGTCGGTTCAGCTTCGTGGGAACCGTCGCCTTCTTCGTGGATCTCGGGCTGTTCAACCTGCTGCGCTTCGGCCCCTGGGAATCGTTGAGCGCGAGCCCCCTCGAGGCCAAGGCGATCGCCGTGAGCGTCGCGACGGTCGTGTCGTGGCTCGGCAGCCGCTACTGGACCTTCTCCGACCGCCGCACGAGCCGCCACGGCCGCGAGCTGCTGACCTTCCTGCTGGTCAACGCCGCGGGCATGGCCATCTCGCTCGGCGTGCTCGCGTTCACGACCGACGTCCTCGGGCTGACGTCCCCCCTCGCGGAGAACGTCGCGGCGAACGGGGTTGGTCTCGCACTGGCGAACGTGTTCCGCTACGTCGCCTACCGACGTGTCGTGTTCACGGGCGCGGGGGTCGGCCCCCGTACGCTCGACGGGGCCGCGACGCTCGCCGCCACCCCTTTCCCTGACCCGGTCGCGACGGGCAACCCTTCCGACAAGGCCTAGCTCTCGGCGTCCCGCCCGCGCCTGCGTCGCCGCTTGCGCGCCCCGGACGCCGAGATCGTGGTCCCGGTGGGCAGCACGATCCGCGGGTCGAGCGTGCGGGGCACGCCCGCGAGGAAGAGCGCGAAGATCGGCGGGCGACGCTGGGCCAGCTCGAGCCGACCCCCGTCGGCCGCGGCGAGGTCACGGGCGAGAGCCAGCCCGAGCCCCGTCCCCGCTCCCGAGGTCGCGCCGCGCTCGAAGACGCGCGAGGCCATCTCGTCGGAGACCCCCTCGCCCTCGTCACCGACCTCGATCGCGACGGCGCCGCTGGTCCCGCTCGGGCGGGCACGCACGGTCGTGGTGCCCGCACCGTGCTTGAGCGAGTTCTCGATGAGGGTAGCCAGCACCTGCGCGAGAGCGCCGGGGGTCGCGAGGACCTGGTAGCCGTCGGGCACGTCGACCACGAGCCGGCGACCGGCCTTGGCGAACGTGGGGACCCACTCCTCCTCCTGCTGGTGCACCACGTCGATCAGGCGGACGGCCTCGGTCGTGCCGCCCTGTGCGCGACGCGACTGCGTGAGCAGGTCGTCGACGACCGTGACGAGGCGCTCGACCTGCTCGAGCGAGATGCGCGCCTCCTCCTGGATCTCCGGGTCGTCGGAGGCCATCGAGATCTCCTCGAGCCGCATGCTCAGCGCGGTCAAGGGCGTCCGGAGCTGGTGCGAGGCGTCGGAGGCGAACTGGCGCTCGGCGGCCAACCGTCCGGCGAGGCGGTCGGAGCTGCGCGCGAGCTCGGCGGCCACGAGATCGATCTCCTCGACCCCGGAGAGCTCGAGCCGGGGTCGGACCTGGCCGGACCCGAGCTGCTCGGCCGAGGCGGCGAGGTACACCAGCGGCGCCGACAGCCGGTTGGCCTGCCACACGGCCATCGCGATGCCTGCCGCGAAGGCGACGACCGAGGCCGCGACGACGAGCAGGACGATCTTCGCGGCGTTCCAGTAGCTGTCGGCGAACGACGTGGTCAGGGCCACGGTCGCGTTCTGGTCCGTCCGGTCCGCGGCCTCGTTGACCCGTCCGGAGATGACCTCGCCCGCAGTCATGTGCTCGCCGTCGGGCAGGTTGACGAAGACGTACGCGGGCAGCTCGCCCGGGCGCCCCTCGGACGCGTTGTCGAGGACCGACTGCGGGATCGGCTCGTTCTGCGAGAGCCGGGCGTCGATGTTCCGGGCGAGCGTGTCCACCCGTCCCTGGAGCTGGGCCTTCTCGTTGGCGAGCACGAACTGCGCGCCGAGGAAGGCGAGGGGAAACCCCAGGAGCAGGACGGCGACGGCGACGGCCGCGACCGTCGCCTGCAGCACGCGTCGACGCACGCCCCTACTCCTTCGCTCAGCCCTGTGGGCTGATCAGCCCTCGCCGGTCTCGAACCGGAAGCCGAGGCCCCGGACCGTCGAGACGTAGCGCGGCGAGTTGGCGTCGTCGCCGAGCTTGCGGCGCAGCCAGGACACGTGCATGTCCAGCGTCTTGGTGGAGCCCACGGGCTCCGAGCCCCACACGTCGCGCATGAGGGTGTCACGCACGACGACGGATCCCGCGCTCGCGATGAGCACGCGCAGGAGCTCGAACTCCTTGGTGGTCAGGTGCAGCTCGCGCTCGCCCTGGAAGGCGCGGTGGGCGGAGACGTCGATGCGGACGTCCTGCGCGACCAGCTCCTCCTCGTCCGTGGTGTCGCCGTGGGTGCGTCGCAGGAGCGCCCGCACGCGGGCGAGGAGCTCGGCCAGGCGGAAGGGCTTGGTCACGTAGTCGTCGGCGCCGGCGTCGAGGCCGACCACGAGGTCGACCTCGTCGGCACGTGCCGTCAGCACCAGGACCGGCGTCGTCAGACCCTTGTTGCGGATCTCACGTGCGACGTCCAGGCCGTCCATGTCCGGGAGGCCCAGGTCGAGGACGACGATGTCGACGCCGTTCGCGGCGTCGATCGCTCCTTGACCAGTTCCTTGCACGACCACGTTGTAACCCTCACGCGTCAGCGCACGCGCCAAAGGTTCGGCAATCGCCGGGTCGTCCTCCGCTAGCAGTACGTGGGTCATTCGATCATGCTAGGGCATTCGTAGAACTTTGGCGTTATCCGGCAGGCGTTGTGGGACACCCATGGCACACCTGATGGACACCGATGGCCCAGGTGTTCTGCTCTGCCCGGGTCTGCCCGGTTGCACCCGGTAGGCCCGGCCATGCGGACGCCGTCGGGACGTCACGGGAAGGCGTTCGCACGACCCGTGTCCGGCGTCTGCGCCCCCACGGGCCGCGACCCGACCGGCCGCTCCCGCGACCCCGGATCATGCCCTGGTCGGGGCGGGGCACGCCCCCGGTCCGACCACGGGTGGACGCCTCCGACGGCGGGCCCCACCTAGGCTGGCAGGCATGGGCTGGTACGAGAACATGGGCAAGTGGTGGGAGCGGCACCGGTTCGGTGTCGACATGACCACGACGCTCGTCGTCGCGCTCGCCTTCGTGCCCGCGGCCTGGGCGCTCGGGACGTCCGCCACGGGCGGTTCGACGCTCTCGACCCTCTTCACGATCGGCATGATCGCCCCGCTGCCGTGGCGCCGGGTCCGGCCCGTGGCGTCGGCGATCACGGTCTACTCGGTCGCGCTGCTCCACCTGCTGTTCGGGATCGTCTTCCTCCCGGCCGACTTCCTCCTGCTCATCTCCCTCTTCTCCGTCACGGTCTACGGCCCCCGGTGGGCGCACCGCACCGCGATGATCTCCTCGGCCGCCGGTTCCCTGGTCCTCGGGCTCTCGCTCGCCATGCAGGCGAGCGGCCCGGGCGAGGCGGCCGGGGTCCTCGTGTTCACCACGATGTTCACGACCATGATGTTCCTCGCGGTCTGGGCGTTCGGCCTGGTCCGCCGTTCGCGGCGCGAGACCATCAACGCGTTGGTCGACCGCGCCGAGCGCCTCGAGGTCGAGCGCGACCAGCAGGCGCAGATCGCGACGGCCGCCGAACGTTCGCGCATCGCCCGCGAGATGCACGACATCGTCGCCCACTCGCTGTCCGTCATCATCGCCCAGGCCGACGGTGGGCGCTACGCCGGTGCCACGGACCCGGCCGCGGCCACGCGCGCACTGACGACGGTCTCGGAGACGGGTCGTGCCGCGCTGGCCGACATGCGCCGGCTCCTCGGGGTCCTGCGCACGGACGACCGCGACGCCGTCGCCGGGCCTGCCCAGCTCACGCACGCCCCCGGCCTCAACAACCGTCCCCGACCCCTCCCCCCAGGAGGTCCCGCGAGCGCCGTCGCCCCCACCGGCTCCCCCCGCACGGACCCCGCCCCCGTCACGGGCGCGACCCGCCGCATCGAGCTCAACCCGCAGCCCGACTCGGCCGACCTGGAGACCCTCGTCGCCCAGGTGCGCGAGAGCGGCATGCGGGTCTCGCTCGTCCGCATGGGCACGCCGCGCGCCCTGCCTCCGGGGGCGGGGCTGACCGTGTACCGGGTCTGCCAGGAGGCGCTGACCAACATCCTCAAGCACGCAGGCCCGGACCCGACCGTCACGGTGGTCGTGACCTGGGGCGTCGACACGCTCCAGCTCGCGGTCGACGACGACGGGAGGGGCGCCTCCGCGGACGGCTCGCACTCGCCCGGCTACGGTCTGCTCGGCATGCGCGAGCGCGCCGTGATCTTCGGCGGCTCCGTGACGACGGGCCCCCGCCCCGGGGGCGGCTTCCGCGTCCGGTTCACCATGCCCATCCCCCGGCTCGACGGCGTCGCTCCCCTCCTCCCGTCGCCTCCCGGTCCGCAGTCGCCACCGCACGGCCCGACGGCGGGTCCGGCAGCCGGTCCGGCGGCGGGTCGGTCGGCGGGTCCTGCCCCCGTGCCACCCCCGCCGGACCACCTGTCGGGCAGGATGGACCCTCGCGGCACCCGGCCCGCACCCGCACCCGCACCCGCACCCGCACCCGCACCCGCACCCGACGATCGTCAGGACCCATGACCTCCACCTTCTTCGCCCCCGACCCGCCCGAGCGCGCCCCGATCCGGGTCGCGCTCGTCGACGACCAGCAGCTCGTGCGGGCCGGCTTCCGGATGGTGATCGACTCGCAGCCCGACCTCCAGGTCACGGTCGAGGCCGGTGACGGGCTCCAGGCGCTCCGGCTGCTCGCGGACCACCCCGTCGACGTCGTGCTCATGGACGTGCGCATGCCCCACCTCGACGGGCTCGCCGCGACGGCGCAGCTCACGGCCGCGGCCGCCGAGGGGCAGCACGTGCCGCGCGTCATCGTGCTCACGACGTTCGACCTCGACGAGTACGTCCTCGAGGCGATCCGCTCCGGGGCCAGCGGCTTCCTCCTCAAGGACGCTCCCCCCGAGGAGATGCTCGCGGCGATCCGCACCGTGCACTCGGGGGACGCGGTGATCGCCCCGTCCTCGACCCGCCGGCTCCTCGAGCACCTGGTCGTGGCCCTGCCCGCCGAGCAGCTCGTCGACACGGGCGCCCAGCAGCAGGTCTCCTCGCTCACCGAGCGCGAGCGCGAGGTGCTCGTTCTCATGGCGAAGGGCCGGTCGAACACCGAGATCGCGGGCGACCTGTTCGTCGCCGAGGCCACGGTCAAGACCCACGTCGGGCGCATCCTCGCCAAGCTCGAGGCGCGCGACCGCGTGCAGGCCGTGGTGACGGCCTACGAGACCGGGCTGGTGCGCCCGGGCGCGTGACGCCGTCGGGCAGGGGCTTCGCCGGGGCCGGGCGGACTCTGACCGCGGGACCGCTCGACGTGCGGCGTACCGCCCGACCGGGCGCGTACGACCACGGGATGACTCCCCCTGCGGCCAGGACCAGCCCGTCGCCGGACGCGGCCGCCACCACCCGGCTCCTAGTGTCGTCATCAGGTGGGAACGAGGGCCTCGGCTCTCCCCCGCACCCCCTCGGCCCCGGCGCCGGGCGCACCACGCGCCCCGCCCCGGGACCGGACCTACCGACGACGAACTCCCTGGAGCAGACGTGGACACCACCGTGTACCAGCCCATCCCCGGCACCGCCGCCTCACCGGGCACCCCCGCGGTGCGCGCCCGGTCCCTGACCAAGCTGTACGGCAAGGGCGAGGCGACCGTGCGCGCGCTCGACGGCGTCGACGTGGA
This sequence comes from Oerskovia sp. PE-21s, assembly GCF_056158145.1. Classification (NCBI taxonomy): domain Bacteria; kingdom Bacillati; phylum Actinomycetota; class Actinomycetes; order Micrococcales; family Cellulomonadaceae; genus Oerskovia; species Oerskovia sp. PE-21s. Next base: position 464,943 of record NZ_JBUXJM010000001.1, on the reverse strand, counting down.
CTTCGAGAAGGGCGCGTTCACCGCGATCATGGGCCCCTCGGGCTCGGGGAAGTCCACGCTCATGCACCTGCTCGCAGGGCTCGACACCGCCTCGAGCGGCCAGGGCTTCATCGGCGACACCGAGATCACCGCGCTCGGCGACAACCAGCTGACCCGGCTGCGCCGCGACCGCGTCGGCTTCGTCTTCCAGTCGTTCAACCTGCTGCCCATGTTCACGGCCGAGCAGAACATCACGCTCCCGATCGAGCTCGCCTCGGGGACGGTCGACAAGGAGTGGCTCGCGACGCTCGTCCAGACCCTCGGCCTGGGCGCTCGCCTCACCCACCGCCCCAGCGAGCTCTCGGGCGGGCAGCAGCAGCGCGTCGCGATCGCCCGCGCCCTCATCGCCAAGCCCGAGGTCGTGTTCGCCGACGAGCCCACCGGAAACCTGGACTCGCGCTCCGGCGCCGAGGTCCTGAGCTTCCTGCGCCGCTCGGTCCGCGAGCTCGGGCGCACCATCATCATGGTCACGCACGACCCGACGGCCGCCGCGTACGCCGACCGCGTCATCCTCATCGCGGACGGCCGCATCGCGGGCGACATCGACGACCCGACGCCCGAGTCCGTCCTCGCCGGCCTCGACGCGCTGCGCACGCTCGAGGGCGACCCCGCCGACGCCCTCGCGGGCGGCTCGACCGGTTCGACGGCGGTGCGCGCCTGATGGTCCGGCTCACCCTGGCGCAGATGCGCCGAAGCATCGGGCGGCTCAGCGCCGCCGGCATCGCGATCCTCATCGGGACCGCCTTCCTGACCGCGACGCTCCTCGCCGGGAACGTCATGACCCAGGTCACCAACGGCTCGATCGCCGCGCGCTACGCCGACTCCGACCTGGTCGTCGCGAACGACCAGGGCCTCGACGCTGCGGAGATCGCCGCGGTCGGCACGACCCCCGGGGTCGAGGCCGCCGACGCGCGCAAGCTCCGAGCCTTCCAGCTGGTCTCGGGCGGCAAGCGCACCTTCCAGATCGTCAGCCCGGTCATGACCGACCCGCGGTTCGAGCCGCAGGAGGTCACCGCGGGCGCCCAGCCGTCGGCCGCGGGCGAGATCGCCCTCCCCGAGGAGACTGCGGACCGCCTGGGCCTCGAGCTCGGCGACACCGTGACGCTCGTGCGCTCCGTCTGGCAGCCTGCTGCCGAGGGCGCGACCGCGCCGGACGGCACGGACGGCACGGACAGCAGCGCGACGTCGCCCGACGAGGCCCCGCTCGGTGAGTACACCGACGTCGACGAGAAGCTGACTCTCGTCGGCCTCCTCGACGACCCGATGGGCGCCCACTCGCAGTACGGCGGCGCGGGCCTGGTGGACGCGACGGAGCTGACGACCTGGGACGACTCGGCCGCAGAGCCCGGCGCCTCGGCCGACGTCACGAACGACGTCCTCGTGGCTCTCGCCCCGGGCGCCGACGTCGAGACCGTCCGCACCCAGATCGCCGACTCGCAGGAGGACGGCACCACGGTCATGACGACCGACGAGTACGCGAAGAAGGTCGCTGCCGAGATGACCGGCGGCGAGGACGTCTTCACCTACATGATCCTCACGTTCGCCGCGATCGCCCTGCTCGTCGCGGCCCTGGTCATCGCGAACACCTTCCAGGTGCTCGTCGCCCAGCGCACCCGGACCCTCGCGCTCCTGCGCTGCGTCGGCGCCGACCGCAAGCAGCTCGCACGATCGGTGCTGCTGGAGGCCACGATGCTCGGGATCATCGCCTCGGTCGCCGGGATCCTGGTCGGCACGGGGCTCGTCCAGCTCGCGCTCACCGTGGCCGGCGGCATGGACCTCGGCGTCCCGCTCCCGGAGCTGGTCCAGATCACCGTCCCGGTCGTCCTGGTACCTCTGCTGGTCGGCACCGTCGTCACGCTCGTCGCGTCCTTCTCCCCGGCCCGCGCAGCGACCCGGGTCGCGCCGCTCGCCGCGCTGCGCCCGTCGGACGCGCCGACCGTCTCGACCGGAGCCGGGCGGGTCCGTCTGGTCGCCTCGATCCTCCTGGTCGTCGGTGGCGCGAGCCTCCTCGCCCTGGGCATCGTCCTGGGGCAGCAGGGCAGCGCCGAGATGGGGCTGCTCGCGGCGACGGCCGGTGGCGCCGCCTCGTTCGTCGGGGTGCTGATCGGCGCGATCTTCTGGCTCCCCCGGGTGGTCAGCGTCGTCGGCAAGGCCCTGACGGGCTCCGGCAGCACGGCCAAGCTCGCGGCGGCCAACACCCTGCGCAACCCGCGCCGCACCGCTGCCACCAGCACGGCGCTCCTCATCGGTGTGACGCTCGTGGCCATGATGTCGACCGGCGCGGTCAGCGCACGGATGAGCATGAACAACGAGCTCGACAGCCGCTACCCCGTGGACGTCTCGCTCGCGACGGACGGCTACGACGACAACGGGGGCAACGACCCCATCGAGCTGCCGCAGACGACGATGAGCACCGCCGAGAGCACCGAGGGCATCGCGAGCGTCGTCCCGCTCACCGCGGCGACCGTCTCGGTCGACCTGGACGGACAGTCCATCACGTTCCTCGCGCGCGGCGTCGACCCCGCCGACGCCGTGGGGCTCGTGCGCAACGCGAAGGCCGTCGAGGGGCTGGTGCCCGGCACGGTCGTCGTCCCCGAGATGGTCGCCAAGGACTGGAAGATCGCCACGGGCGACGAGCTGTCGCTGGCCGCGACGGCCCCGGAGGGCACGAGATCCCCCGCCACCCTCGAGGCGCTGGTCACCCCGATGGGCGGACGCGCCCTCCTGGTCACCCCCGACACGCTCGACGGCATCGCCCCCGGCGCGCCGGTCACGACCGCCTGGGTGGGGCTGACCGACGTGACCGACGCGGGGTCCGTGGTCCCCGCGCTCCAGGACGCGCTCGCCGAGAGCAGCATCCCGATCGACGTGACCGGTGCCGCCGTCGAGCGCGCCCTCTACCAGAAGGTCGTCGACACGGTCCTCGGCATCGTCGTCGGGCTCCTCGCGGTCGCGGTCGTCATCGCCCTGATCGGCGTCGCGAACACCCTGTCGCTCTCGGTCATCGAGCGCCGCCGCGAGTCCGCGACCCTGCGGGCCATCGGCCTGAGCCGGTCCCAGCTGCGCTGGATGCTGGCCATCGAGGGCATGCTCATCGCGGGGGTCGGCGCGGTGCTCGGCATCGTGCTGGGCGTCCTGTACGGCTGGGCCGGGGCCTCCGCGGCACTCGCCGTGATGGGTGACGTGACCCTGGCCGTCCCGTGGCGCGACGTCGCCCTGGTGCTGGTCGTGGCGCTCGTCGCCGGTCTGCTCGCCTCGGTGATCCCGGGCCGCTCGGCGGCCCGTACCTCCCCCGTGGAGGCGCTCGCGGTCGACTGACCCGCCATCCAGCGGCACCGTGCCCGACGGCGCGCCTGTGGACGATCTCCTCGTCCACAGGCGCGCCGTCGGCGTCTGCGGAGCCCTTCGGGGGACGGCAGGATCGGCGCGTGCTCATCACCCTCCATCCCGGCGTCGACCTCGACGTGACCCCCGGCTCGCGCCTGGGAGACCTCCGCGCGGACCTGGCGCGCGTCGCGTGCCGCCCCGAGCTCGCCGGCGCCCCGCTCGAGGTCGACGGGGTCGTCCTCGGCGAGGACCACCGGGTCGGGACGCGTCCCCTGCTTCCCGGGGCCATCCTCCGCGTGACGGGGAACGCGAGACGCACCCCTGCGGGACGCGCGGACGGGTCCCGGTCCGCGAGCGCCGAGCGGGACCAGGACGTCGCCGCGCTCCGTGCCCCCTGGCACGTCGCGGTCCTGAGCGGGCCGGGATGCGGGGGCCTGCTGCCGGTGCGGCCGGGCTCTGCGCTCCGCCTGGAGCACGGGAGCGGTCCGTGCGTCGTCGTCACGCTGCGCGCGGCGGGCCGTCGGGGGTGGTTCCCGGTGGCGGGGGGCCGCGCCGCAGACCACGCGGGGGCCGCGGCAGGAGCGGACGGGACGGACGTCGGGTTCGAGGTGCGGGTGCGGGTGCGGGTGCGGGGTGCCCGGCGCGGGGAGCGGGCCGTGCCGGTCCGCCGGGAGCCCCCCGAGGGCAGGTCGCGGCGCGTGCGGCGCGGAGCGTGGCGACGCTGGCGCCCCGGTCACGTCCTGCGGGTCGGGCCCACGACCTACGACCTACGCCCACGGCCCCGCCTCGAGGAGTGGGACGTCACGAGCGGGCTCGCCCGTCCGGTCACGGCCGCGCCGCGCGAGGCTCTCGGTCCGGCCGCGCTCCTGATGGCCGTGACCCCGGCCGTCGGGTCGCTCGCGCTCGCTGCGAGCACGCGCCAGCCCGTGTTCGCGCTCCTTGCGCTGATCGGTCCGCTCACGCTCCTGGTCCCCCTCCTCGCCCGACGGCGCCGCTCGTCCTCGCTCGCACGCTCGGGCACGGGCGAGGGGCACGTCGGGCGGCCCGGCGCGTCCCCCGGAGCGGGCGGCGACCGGGCGCGGCCCGCGAGCCGCCCCGGTACCCGCGATCACGCCTCCTCGGCCCCGCGGGGGTCGCTGCGCGACGACCGGTCCCCTGTCCCGGGCGGCCTGCTCGACCGGACCGGGTACCCCGCGCCGCACCCTGCGGACCTCATGACCGCGGCGTTCGCCGCCCACCATGCGGCCGACCTTGCGCCGACCGCCGACCACCCGACCAGCGGTGCACGCACGCTGGGTGAGCCGGCACCCCGCCCGGAGACGCCGAGCGCTCAGGGCACGCACCTGCCCGACGGGTGCGTGGCGGTGGTCGGACCGCGCGAAGCCCGCCTGGCGGCCGGTCGTGCGCTGCTCCTCGCCCAGGTCGCCTCGGGCGCCGAGGTCGATGCCGTGCACCCGGACGACCTCGCACCGGACTGGTCCTGGTTGCGCTGGCTGCCCGGCTCGCGCCGGAGCGACCTCGTGCCAGGTGCGCGGCGGGAGGGCGGGACGAGCCCGCCGACCGACCGCGTCGTGCTCGTGGACGTCGACCGCTCCACCACAGGCACCGGGACGGTCGAGCCCCTCGAGTCGTGGTGGGCGCGGCGTACCGGGACGGAGCGGCTGATCCTCCTCGCCCCCGACCGCAGGTCCGTGCCGGCCTGGTGCCGCACGGTCCTGGACACGAGCCGGGGCACGTGGCACCTCGCCGACGGTGCGGCCGAACCCGCCCCGGAGCTCGGGGTGTGCGCCCCGTGGGCCGAGCGGTACGCACGGCACGTCGCCGCCGCGGCACGCCTCGGCCGCTGGCCCGCGGGCACCGCGCCCGGGGGGCCGGTCGACCGCACGGACCCCGTCCACCCCGACCTCGCGGCGAGCGTCTCGCTGGCGGGGCTGCTGCTGGCCCCCGTCCCCCACGAGCCTGCCTCGCTGACGTCGTGGGTCGCCGCCCGGTGGTCGGTGCCCGCGGACGGGTCTCGCCCGGGCCTGGTCGTCCCGCTCGGCACCGACGCGCAGGGCAGCACCGTCCACGTCGACCTGGTCCGCGACGGGCCGCACGCCCTCGTCGCCGGGACCACGGGAGCCGGCAAGTCCGAGCTGCTGCAGTCGCTCGTGCTCGGGCTCGCCCTCACCCACAGCCCGCGCGACCTCGCGATCGCGCTCGTCGACTTCAAGGGCGGGGCGGGCTTCGGCGACTGCGTGGACCTCCCGCACGTCGTCGGACGCGTCACGGACCTCGAGCCAGGGCTCGCCGGCCGAGCCCTGGCCGGCCTGCGCGCCGAGCTGCGCCGGCGTGAGCAGGCCGTGGCAGAGGCAGGGGCGACCGACATCGACGGCCTGCCCGTCGGGACGCTCCCCCGGCTCCTCGTGGTCATCGACGAGTTCCGGGCGCTCGCCGACGACCTGCCGGACTTCCTCCCCGGCCTCCTGCGGCTCGCCTCGCAGGGCCGGTCCCTCGGGGTGCATCTCGTCCTGGCCACCCAGCGCCCCGCAGGTGCCGTGACCGCTGACATGCGAGCGAACATCTCGCTGCGCCTGGCCCTGCGGCAGATCGACCCGGGCGACTCGCGAGACGTGATCGACGCGCCCCATGCCGCGCTCATCCCTGCCGGTCGGCCCGGCCGAGCCGTGCTGCGACGAGGCACCGAACCGCCGCTCGTGGTCCAGTGCGCGCACGCGGGGACGGCCGCGCCGCGTCCTGGGGCCCAGGTGCTGGCCGCCCGACGCTGGGGAGCGGCTCGTGGCACGACCACCGCCGTCGACCTCACGCCCGACCTGGTCGCCCGGCTGGTCGCGGCCGCCGTCCTCGCGGCGCGCGCCGCCCGTCTCCCGGCCCTCGCCCCGCCGTGGCTCCCCGCGCTCCCTGCGCGCGTGACGCCGTCGGACCTGCGGGACGTCGCGCTTCCTGGCGACGTCTCCGACGGCCTGCCCCTCGCCCTGTCCGACCTGCCGGACCAGCAGCGGCGCGGGCTCGTCTCCTGGCAGCCCGACCGCGGGCACCTGGCGGTCGTCGGGCGGCCACGGTCCGGGCGCTCGACGACGCTGCGCGCCCTCGCGGTCGCCGCTCTCGACCGCGGCTGGGACGTCCACCTCGTCGGCGACGCGCCGACGCTCACGCACGGGCTGCCGGGTCACCCGTCGTGCGGGACCGTCGCGCCTCGCCACGACGCGCGGCGGGTCGCACGCCTCGTCGACCTCCTGCTGGGCCGCCCGCAGGACCGCCCGACCCTCGTCCTGCTCGACGAGGTCGAGGACCTGCGCGCCTCCCTCGCCCGGCTCGCGTCGGGCGCCGGGGCGGACCAGCTCGCCCGGCTGCTCTCCGAGGGTCCCGCGAGAGGCGTGCACGTCGCGCTCGCGGGTGGCTCCCCGGGGCTGGCAGGCCTGTCCTCGCGCGTGGGGCCGCGCCTCGTGCTGGCCTCGGGCACCGTGCCCGACGACGTCGCGCTCGGCGTCCCCTCACGGCTCGCCGGGCGCGGCGGTCGTCCGGGCCGTGCCGTGTGGCTCGGGGCGGGCGACGCCGTCGAGTGCCAGGTGGTCGTCGGCTCCGAACCCGGCGACCCGACGGACGGCCCTGCTGGTCTGCGCGGCACGAGGCGTGATCGGCCGGTGCGGTTGCTCCCGCTGCCCCGGATCGTGACCGAGCCGGACGTCACGGGCGACGCGGCGGACGGAGTCGGTGCTGACGCCGGCGCTGCAGCGGGACGTCTCGTGGTCGGACGGGGCGGCGACCACGCGGACCGTGTCCTCCTCGACGTCTCGCGCGGGGCGCTCGTCGTGGGGCCCCCCGGCAGCGGGCGCAGCAGCGCTCTGCTGGTCCTGGCGCGTCAGGCCCACGCCACGGGCAGGCTCCGGGCGATCGTCTCGCCCGACGAGCGCTTCACGGAGCTCGAACCGCTCGGCGCGTCCGCGGACGGGCCCGGTGCGACCGAGCCGTTCGCGGCCACCGGTCCTCGCGCGTCGGCGCGGGTGCGGGCCCTGCTCGGCACCCTGCCGAGCGTCGGGCTCGGCGCGGGCGACGTGGTGGTCGTCGACGACCTGGACCTGCTCGTCCAGACGTTCCCGCTCGAGGCGGACGTCCTCACGGACCTGGTGCGCACAGGCGTCGTGGTCCTTGCGTCCTGCACGACCGCGGCGGCGGCGATGGCCCACCGGGGGCCGGTCGCCGAGCTGCGGGGCGCACGCAGCGGCCTCGTCCTGGCCCCCGAGGAGCGTGGCTCGGGCGAGGTGTTCGGGAGACCGCTGGGCGGTTCGGTCGACCCTGAGGGCGGACCGGTCGGTCGGGCCGTCGCCGTCTGCGGGAACGACCTCGTCCCTGTCCAGGTCACGGCTCCCGGGACGAGCCGGGTGCCATCGGTGGTCGCCCGGACCGCGGCGCTCGGCGTCACGGACCGGTCGTGACGTCAGCCCTCGGTGCGGGCAACGTCCCGGGTCGTCGCGACGACGACGGGGCGCAGCATGAGTCCGACGAGCACGACCAGGGCGAGCGCCATGGTGATGATCCCCCCGGACGTGACCTCGTACTGCAGCCAGCTGAAGGCGACCACGATCTGGAGCAGCTGCCACGTGGCCGCGGGCGAGCGCGCCCACCGCTGCCCGCGCAGCAGGCCGCGCGCGCTGGCACCGAGGACGACCGCGACGCCGGCGCAGAACAGTGCGAGGAAGATCGAGACCCCGGCCGAGAAGGAGCCTCCCGTGAGGAGCTCGAACAGGACGAGCACCGCGGCCGCCGCGAGGGCCAGCGCCTCGAGGACGATCCCGGCGATCACGACCCACAGTGCGGGCGGTCGCGCCCCTGCCGGGAGGCTCGACGAGGGGGCCTTGCCCTCCTCGGGAGGCTCGGGGGTGGATTGATTCGGGGTGCTCACTGGTGCCACGACAACCCAGAGTACGCGTGACCTGCACCTTCACCGAAGTGTGACCAAGACCTCACGGTTCACCCCGCAGAAACTTTCCGGTAACCCCTTGTGCTGGGCTTCACGAGGTGTGAACCTAGTTCAAGCATCAATTACCCCCCACCTGAGCCTGAAGCCCATTGTGGACGTGCGTCCGACACATTCACGAAGCGGCCTTGCTCGCCATGCCAAGGAGACCTCACATGGACTGGCGCCACCGCGCAGCCTGCCTGGAAGAAGACCCTGAGCTGTTCTTCCCGATCGGGAACACCGGCCCTGCCCTCCTGCAGATCGAAGAGGCGAAGGCCGTGTGCCGTCGCTGCGACGTCGTCGACACGTGCCTCAAGTGGGCGCTCGAGTCCGGTCAGGACGCAGGCGTCTGGGGCGGGCTGTCCGAGGACGAGCGCCGCGCTCTCAAGCGCCGCACCGCTCGCGCCCGTCGCGCAGGCTGAGCTTCACATACTTTTCTCATAAAGGGCCGTCACCACCTGGTGGCGGCCCTTTATGTTGCCCACGGAAGAGAATTCTCGACCGATCCGATCCTGTCCGTGAACCCTCTGCTCAGCCCTGCCGCGAGCCCCCGCCGTCGCGCAGGACGAGCTGGAGGACGACCTGCGTCCCACCCTCCGGACGGGCCGACCACTCGATCGTCCCGCCCAGCTCGTTCGTGACGAGCGTCGCGACGATCTGCGACCCGAGGCCGCTCTTCTTGGGCTTGACCGCAGGATCGGTACCCGGTGCCGGCATGCCCACGCCGTCGTCCGCGACCACGATCCGCAGGGCGGAGCCGTTGCGCCGGGCGTCGATCTCGACGGTCCCGTCCTTGCGGCCCGAGAAGCCGTGCTCGACCGCGTTCGTCACCAGCTCGGTCAGCACGAGCGCGAGGGGGGTCGCGTCCTCGGCCGGGACCAGGCCGAAGCTCCCGGTCTGCACCGTGCGGACCTTGGTGTCGGCCGAGGCGACGTCGGCGGCCAGGCGCAGGGCCCTTCCGCCCATGTCGTCGAACTCGACCTCCTCGTCGAGAGTCTGGGACAGGCTCTCGTGCACCAGGGCGATCGTGGCGACGCGGCGCATGGCCTCCTCGAGCGCGGCTCGCGCCTCGGGCACGTCCATGCGTCGCGCCTGGAGCCGCAGCAGCGCGGCGACCGTCTGCAGGTTGTTCTTGACGCGGTGATGGATCTCGCGGATCGTCGCGTCCTTGGTGATGAGCTCGCGCTCGCGACGACGCAGCTCGGAGACGTCGCGGCACAGCAGCACCGCGCCGATCCGCTGCCCCGACTCGGTGAGCGGCAGGGCGCGCAGGGACAGGGCGACCCCACGGGCCTCGATGTCCGTGCGCCACGGCGCACGTCCCATGACCACGAGCGGCAGGGACTCGTCGACCGGGCTCTGGTGCTCGATCAGGTCGGTCGTGACCTCGATGAGCGAACGTCCGACGAGGGGTCCGATCACACCGAGGCGGTGGAAGCAGCTCAGGGCGTTGGGGCTCGCGTAGAGGACCTCACCCTCGGAGTTGAGCCTGATCAGCCCGTCCCCGACACGGGGGGCGCCACGCCGCGGGCCGGTCGCCGCGTTGGGCGCGGGGAACTCGCCGCGGGAGATCATCGCGATGAGGTCGTCGGCGGCCTCGACGTAGTTGAGCTCGAGCCGGCTGGGCGTGCGCCCGCTGCCGAGGTTCGTCTGCCGCGCGACGACCGCGATCGCGTGCCCCTCGTGCACGACGGGGATGGCCTCCTCGCGCACCGCGTACGCACCGAACCAGCGGGGCTCGCGCGATCGCTGCGAGCGGGCCTCCGAGAGAGCGCGCTCGAGCTGAGGACGCTGGCCGTCGGGAGCCATCGAGCCGACGATGTCGTCGTAGTGGACGGTGGCCCCGGTGCTCGGTCGGCACTGGGACACGGCGACGAAGTTCCCGTCGCCCGTGGGCAGCCACAGGACGAGGTCGGCGAACGCCAGGTCGGAGATGACCTGCCAGTCCCCGACGAGAAGGTGCAGCCACTCGTTGTCGGCAGGCGACAGCTCGGCGTGGCGGGAGATCAAGTCACTCATGGCAGACACGGGCTCCAGCGTACGCATGCCCTGCCGTCTTCACGGGATCGGGGCCCTTCCTTGGGTAGAGTCGGTCTCCCCGGCGCACCTTGCGCGCCGGTCAGCACGTCCCGAGGAGATCCTGTGCACCTGAGCGTCGATCTGCACTACCCCGCCGGTCTGGACGACGTCACCGCGATGCTCGCGAGCGAGGCGTTCGTCCGGTGGCGCGCGCAGCGCACGGGTGGCCCGCAGAGCCTCGTGGACCTCGCGGACGTGACGGGGTCGCTCGCGGAGGGTTTCTCGGTGGTCGTGCGGCGCACGCTGCCCACGGACCAGATCCCCGGCCACCTGCGCGCCTTCGTGGGGAACGCGCTCGAGATCCGCCAGGCCGAGGTCTGGGAGCCAGCGGTGGACGGGGTGCGGCGGGGAACCGTCTCGCTCGAGATCACGGGCGCGCCCGTGCGCATGACCGGCACGGTCTCGCTCGAGGCCCTGCCCGACGGCGGGACCCGCCAGTCGTACGAGGGCGAGCTCAAGGCGACGGTCCCCTTGTTCGCGGCGACCGTCGAGGACGCCGCGGCAGGCGCCGTCCGGGCCACGCTGGCGTCCGAGGAGCAGGCCGGCGTGGAGTGGCTCACGGCCCCTTGACGGTGACGGCGGCGGGCTCCGGACTGGGTTGTGTCGAGCGCCGGACGACGGGTCTGCGCGAGTGCCCAGCGCACGCGGCGAATCCCATACACGCGGTCGGTAACCGATAACGATTCGGGTACGGGATTTCGCAGGAAAACGTCCTGACCTGCACAGATGCCGCCGTGGGAGCGTTTCCACCACGTTCTGTCACCTCCCGAGGTTGACATCCCGAGAAGTCAGCAGCCACCATCGTGGCACTTCGTGGGAGCGCTACCACTCAAAGGAGGATGGGAGCGCTGCCACGCCGATCATCGACAAGGGAGTCACCGTGCTGAGCAGCACCCGTTCGACCCGCACCCGCACAGCAGCAGCCGCCGTCGCGGGGGTTGCGGCCCTCACCCTCACCCTGACCGCCTGCTCCTCGGGCTCCGGCTCGTCGGACGAGGGCAGCGGTTCGTCCGACGGCGAGAAGATCACCCTCACCGTCGCGACGTTCAACGACTTCGGCTACACCGACGAGATGCTGACGTCCTACACCGACGCTCACCCGAACGTCGAGGTCAAGCAGGTCAAGGCGGCGAAGTCCGAGGACGCACGCACCAACCTGACCACCAAGCTCGCCGCCGGCGGCGACGGCCTGGCCGACATCGAGGCCATCGAGGTCGACTGGCTCCCCGAGCTCATGCAGTACCCGGACCTCTTCACCGACCTCACGGACCCCGAGCTCGCGGACCGCTGGGTCGAGTGGAAGTCGCAGCAGGCCACGACCCCCGACGGCAAGCTCATCGGGTACGGCACCGACATCGGCCCCGAGGCCATCTGCTACCGCTCCGACCTGTTCGCCGCAGCCGGGCTGCCGACCGACCGCGCCGCGGTCGCCGAGCTCCTCGGCGGCGCCGACGCCACCTGGGACGACTACTTCGCCGTGGGCAAGCAGTACAACACCGCGACGGGCAAGGCCTGGTTCGACAGCGGTATGGCCACCTACCAGGGCATGGTCAACCAGCTCGACAACGCCTACGAGAACTCGGACGGCACGCCCAAGGACCTCGCGACCAACTCGGACATCCAGGGCCTGTACGAGTCCGTGCTGACCGCGTCCGTGACCGACAACCTCTCGGCACACCTCGAGCAGTGGTCGGGCGACTGGGACGCCGCGTTCCAGAACGACGGCTTCGCGACCATGCTGTGCCCCGCCTGGATGACCGGCCCGATCGAGGAGCGCTCGGGCGGCGTCACCGGCTGGGACGTCGCCGACGTCTTCCCCGGTGGCGGTGGCAACTGGGGCGGATCGTTCCTCACGGTGCCCGCGTCCGGCAAGAACGCCGACGCCGCCAAGGAGCTCGCCGCCTGGCTGACCGACCCCGCGCAGCAGACCGCCGCGTTCGAGTCCGCCGGAACCTTCCCCTCGCAGGTCGAGGCGCAGGACTCCGAGGCCGTCCAGGCCTTCACGAACGAGTTCTTCAACGCCGCGCCGGTCGGCGCGATCTTCGTCGCCCGCGCCAACGCGATCGAGGGCGCGCCGTTCAAGGGTGCGAACTACTTCGCGATCCACCAGACCGTCCAGGACGCCATCAAGCGCACCGACGTCGAGAAGACCGACGACGCCAAGGCGTCGTGGGACAAGGCCGTCCAGTCCTTCAAGGACCTGGGCCTGAGCTGATCCGGCGCGCGGGGTGACCCCCTCGGGAGGTCACCCCGCGCTCCCCCGTCCCAGCCCGCCGTCGGGCATCGCGTCCCCGCTCGACCCAGCACAGGAAAGTCGGATGAGCGTCCTCACTCCCACCCAGCCCAACCAGGGCCTCGACGGACCGGCACCACGCCCCCAGCGGCGCGTCGGCTTCTCCCAGCGCCTCGGCCGCTGGGACGTCAAGCTCTCCCCCTACCTCTACATCTCCCCGTTCTTCATCCTCTTCGCGATCACCGGGCTCTTCCCCCTCGTCTACACGGCCTTCGTGTCGGTGCACGAGTGGAACCTGCTGGGCGGGCAGGGGGACTTCGTCGGTCTCCAGAACTTCTCCGACGTGCTCGCGCAGCCCACCTTCTGGAAGTCGCTGCGCAACACCTTCTCGATCTTCCTGCTCTCCTCCGTGCCGCAGGTCATGTGCGCGATCATCATCGCGGCGCTGCTCGACCAGAACCTGCGCGCCGCGACGTTCTGGCGCATGGGCGTCCTGCTCCCCTACGTCGTGGCCCCCGTCGCGGTCGGCCTCATCTTCGGTCGCCTCTTCGCCGACCAGTACGGCCTCATCAACGGGCTCCTCGGGGTGATCGGGATCGAACCGATCCGCTGGCACGCCGACGCCCTCGCGAGCCACGTCGCGATCGCCTCGATGGTCAACTTCCGCTGGACCGGCTACAACGCGCTCATCTTCCTCGCCGCGATGCAGGCCGTCCCGCGCGAGCTCTACGAAGCCGCGATCATCGACGGCGCGGGCCGTGTGCGGCAGTTCTTCTCCGTGACCGTGCCCCAGATCCGCGCCACGATCATCTTCGTCATCATCACCTCGACCATCGGCGGGCTGCAGATCTTCGACGAGCCGCGCACGTACGACGCGCAGGGCCTCGGCGGCGCCGACCGCCAGTGGATGACGACGGTCCTCTACCTGTACGACGTCGCGTGGGGCAACCAGAAGAACTTCGGCCGCGCCGCCGCGATCGCCTGGATCCTGTTCATCGTCATCCTGCTCATCGGGCTCGTGAACTTCGCGATCACGCGCAGCATCTCGACGTCAGGCCCCAGCAAGAAGGCGCCGCGAGCGGTCCAGCGCGCTCGACGCAAGGCTGCCGCCGCCGCGGTCCGCGCCCAGAACGCGTCCGGCCCGCGCCAAGGATCCTCCCCCCGCCGACCCAGCGCGCCCACGAGCGCACCGAACGAACGGAAGAAGCGATGAGCTCGATCCCCGTCGTCGCGCAGACCGCCGGAGCGGGCGCCGCCCGGGCGGCCGCGCGCCGCCCGAACCGCCGCCCCGTCCGCAAGGGCACGGGCGGTCACACCCGCCGTCCGGGCTGGGTCACCTACACCTTCCTCGGCCTCGTGCTGCTGATCTCGATCTTCCCGCTGTACTTCACGCTGATCCTGGGCTCGTCGACCCCGGCCGAGATCTCCAAGGCGGCGCTGCCGCAGCTCCTGCCAGACGCGAGCCTGTTCACGCAGTTCGCCGAGGTCATCGGGTCGAGCGCGATCAACTTCTGGAAGGCGTTCGCGAACTCGGTGATCATCGCGGTCATCACGTCGCTGTCCGTGGTCCTGTTCTCCACGCTCGCGGGCTACTCGTTCGCCAAGCTCCGGTTCCGTGGCCGCGGCCCTCTCCTCGTCTTCGTCATCGCCACCATGGCCGTGCCGACCCAGCTCGGCGTGATCCCCATGTTCATCCTCATGTCCGACCTCGGGTGGATCGGGAAGCTGCAGGCCGTGATCGTGCCCGCGCTCGTCACCGCGTTCGGCGTGTTCTGGATGACGCAGTACCTGTCGGAGTCCCTGCCGTACGAGCTCATCGAGGCCGCACGCGTCGACGGTGCCTCGATGTTCCGGACCTTCTGGTCGATCGCCCTGCCCGCAGCACGGCCCGCAGCCGCGATGCTCGGCCTCTTCACGTTCGTCCAGCAGTGGACGAACTTCTTCTGGCCGTCCATCGTGTTGAACCAGGAGAACCCGACGCTGCCGCTCGTGGTGCGGTCGCTGCAGGCGAACTACTTCGTGGACTACTCGCTCGTCATGGCTGGCGTGTTCCTCGTGACGCTGCCGCTGATCGTGCTGTTCATCTTCACCGGTCGCCAGCTGGTCGCCGGCATCATGCAAGGAGCTGTCAAGGGATGACCGAGATCATCACCCCCCGCCACCTGGGCGCCACCGACCGCGTCGAGTTCCCCCAGGGATTCCTCTGGGGCGCCGCGACCGCCGCGTTCCAGATCGAGGGGGCCGCGCACACCGACGGCCGCGAGGACTCCGTCTGGGACACGTTCTGCCGCGTCCCGGGGGCCGTCCTGGGCGGCGACGACGGCGAGGTCGCGTGCGACCACTACCACCGCTACCGCGAGGACGTCGCGCTCCTGTCCGACCTGAACCTGGGCACCTACCGGTTCTCGTCGTCGTGGGCCCGCGTCCAGCCGGGCGGCGGCGCGGTCAACCAGAAGGGGCTGGACTTCTACTCCCGCCTCGTCGACGAGCTCCTCGCCAAGGACCTGCTGCCCTGGATCACGCTGTACCACTGGGACCTGCCGCAGGCGATCGAGGACCAGGGCGGATGGACGAACCGCGACACGGCCTACCGCTTCGCGGACTACGCCGTGACGATGCACGAGGCGCTCGGCGACCGTGTCGGGGTCTGGACGACGCTCAACGAGCCATGGTGCTCGGCCTTCCTCGGGTACACGGGCGGCGTCCACGCCCCCGGGCGCCAGAGCCGCCCCGACGGGCTCGCCGCGGCGCACCACCTGCTGCTCGGCCATGGCCTGGCGGTCCAGGCGCTGCGTGAACGCGCCCCCGAGGCGAACCTCGGGATCACGCTCAACTTCACGGTCGCCGACCCCCTCGACCCGACCGACCCGGGCGACGTCGACGCGGCCCGCCGCATCGACGGTCAGTTCAACCGGATCTTCCTCGACCCGGTCATCAAGGGCGAGTACCCGGCCGACGTCCTGGCGGACGTCGAGGAGTACGGTTTCGCGGCGCACGTCCAGGACGGCGACCTCGAGATCATCTCGTCGCCCATCGACGCGCTCGGCGTGAACTACTACCACGGTGAGCTGGTCTCCTCACGGCCCGCGTCGACCACGCTGGACGGCTCCGCGCCGGTCGAGCGCCCGACGTCGAGCCCGTACCCCGCGGCCGACGGCGTGTTCAACCACCCGCGCGGGCTGCCCGTCACGGACCAGAGCTGGGAGGTCCAGCCGGAGGGGCTCACCCGCCTGCTCAACCGCCTCCAGGCGGACTACACGGGCCCCGCGGGGGTGCCGCTCTACATCACCGAGAACGGCTGCGCCTACGACGACGTCGTGGAGGCCGACGGGTCGGTCGACGACCAGAACCGCCTCGAGTTCTTCGACGCCCACCTGCGGGCCGTCAAGGACGCGATCGACGACGGCGCCGACGTCCGTGGCTACTTCGCGTGGTCGCTCCTGGACAACTTCGAGTGGTCCTGGGGCTACTCCAAGCGCTTCGGGATCGTCCGGGTCGACTACGAGACCCAGGAGCGCACCGTCAAGGCGAGCGGGCACTGGTTCGCCCAGGTCGCGTCCCAGAACGCGGTTCCCGCCCGCCCCTGAGGGCGAGCCTCCGAACGTGGCAGTTCTCTCATCCAGGCCTGGCAGGATACTGAGACCATGAGCACCCTGAGTTCCGCGCCGACCCTGGACGAGGTCGCACAGACGGCCGGCGTGTCCCGCTCGACCGCGTCCCGTGCCATCAACGGCGGCCTGCGCGTCTCCCCCGAGGCGCAGGCCGCCGTGGACGCGGCCGTCGCCCAGCTCGGGTACACCCCGAACAGGGCGGCACGGTCCCTCGTGACACGGCGCACCGACTCGATCGCGCTCGTGGTCCCCGAGCCCGACGAGCGCATCCTCACGGACCCGTTCCTGTCGGGGACCCTGCGCGGGGTCAGCGCGGCGCTCGCCCCCACGGACCTGCAGCTCGTGCTGCTCATCGCTCGGCCCGACGAGCACGCGGGCCGCATCGTGCGCTACCTGCGCAGCGGTCACGTGGACGGCGCGATCATCACGTCGCACCACCGCGAGGACGACCTCGAGGGCGCCGTGCTCGCCTCCCCGCTCCCCGCGGTGTTCGTCGGGCGACCCTTCACGGCCATGGACGACCTGGTCTACGTCGACGTGGACAACGTCGAGGGCGGACGCATCGCGACCCAGCGCCTGATCGACGGTGGCTACCGCCGCATCGCGACGATCACCGGCCCCCAGGACATGACGGCGGGCGTGGACCGCCTCGCCGGCTGGCGCGAGGCGCTGCGCGCGGCGGGCCTGCCCGACGACGCGATCGCCTCGGGGGACTTCGCCGCGGCCGGCGGGGCGGCGGCCATGGAGGAGCTCCTGGACCGCCACCCCGACATCGACGCGGTCTTCGCCGCCTCGGACCTCATGGCCGAGGGCGCGCTGCGCGTGCTCCGTGCACGGGGCAAGTCCGTGCCTGGTGACGTGGCCGTCGTCGGATTCGACAACCTCGGCGTCGCCGGGGCGACCAGCCCGGCCCTGACGACCGTGCAGAACCCCGTCGTGGAGATGGTCAAGGCCGCGACCGGGATGCTGCTCGACCTCATCGCGGGCCACCCCGTCTCGCGGTCCCCGCGCGTCTTCTCCCCCGAGCTCATCCGCGGGGCGTCGGACTGACCGTGGCGCGCTAGTCGACGTCCCACTGCTCGGCGCGCTCGGCGCCCTGTCCTGCGTCCGCGCCGCGCGCCGCGACCTCGGCGACCACCGCCGCCGCGATCCCCTCGGTGAGGAGCGCTCCGGCGACGACGAAGAACACGACGTCCGTGGCGCCGTCGGGCCCCATGACGCTCCCGACGACCGCGAGCGCCACGACGAGCGCCGCCCCCGGCAGCACCACCTTGAGCGCCGCGCGGTGCCCGGCGATCCACCCCGCGTCGCTGCGCTGGGTCGCGGGGGTCCGGATGCCGATCAGACCGTTGCGCGTCATCCGGTCGGTCGCTCCGAGCCAGGCGAGCCACGCGACGAGGAGCGCCACGACGACGATGATCCAGACAGCGAGCACGGGGCCTCCTCGACGAGGTCGGACGTGTGCCGCGGTCGGCGGGCGACGCCCCGGCCGCGGGAGCACGGCACGAGCCTAGGCCCCAGCGCACGAACCACGGGTGCGACCGGCCCCGCCGCGCTCCGGATCATGCTGACAACCCCTTGTGAAAGTTCTCACAAAGGGTGTCGGTGAGTCGCGCGCCCCCTCGCCGTACCGTCGAGGCACGTCGTGCCGACGCTGACCCGAGCCTGCCCGGGGACCGCTTCACGACCCCTGACGACCGGCCGGAAGGACACGACATTGACCGCCACCGCAGGCACGTCCGAGGCCCGTGCGCTCCCGCCCCTCGTGGTCGCGGGCCTGACCACGCTCTCGACCGTCGACTGGCCGGGCCGGCTCGTCGCCACGGTCTTCCTCCAGGGCTGCCCGTGGCGCTGCACCTACTGCCACAACCCGGACCTCGTCACCGCCGCACCCCGCAACGCGCAGCGCGCGATCCCCTGGACCGCCGTCCTGGCGTTCCTCGCGCAGCGGCAGGGGCTGCTCGACGGCGTCGTCTTCTCGGGCGGTGAACCGACCCTCCAGGCCGCGCTCCCGGCGGCGATCGCCGACGTGCGCGACCTGGGCTTCGGCGTCGGGCTGCACACCGGGGGCGCGTGGCCCGTACGCCTCGAGCACGTCCTGCCTCTCGTCGACTGGGTCGGCCTCGACATCAAGGACCTGCCCGACCAGTACGCACGGATCACGGGGGCCGGGCCCTCGGGAGAGGCCGCGTACCGGTCGCTCGCGACCCTGCAACGCTCGGGCGTCCCGCACGAGGTGCGGACCACGGTCGACCCGACCGTGCACTCGCGCCACGACGTCCTCGAGCTCTGCGGGCAGCTCTCCGCGATGGGGGTCCGGGGCCACGTGCTCCAGGAGGCACGCGACCTCGGGACCGACCCCGCGTACGCGGCCGCGCTCGCCGGTCGACGACTGTCCGACGTGCTGCGCGACGACGACCTGCCCCTGACCCGGCGGCGCACCTGACCGAGCCTCGGGGCGACCTCGTGCCAGGACCAGCGTGCCCCTGGGCCACGCTGGTCCTGACACGTCGGGTCAGCGCGTCACGTGCCCGAACCGGTGCATCGTCCGGCTGATCGCCTGCTCGCGCAGGACCGTCAGCAGCTCGCGCCGACCGCTCGCGAGCACCGCGTGGTCCAGCACCGTCACGTCGCCCACGTGGCCCGCCGCGGCCTCGCGCAGCCCGGGCGCCGAGCCCACGACGCGCACCCGCCCCGTGACCTCGCCGCGCCCGACCGACGCGGCGAACGCCTCGTGCCTCACGGCCGACGGCCCGTCGGCGCGGCTCACGACGACCGGCACCCCGGCCGTGCGCGCCGCGGACAGCACGCGCTCGACCTCGACCGGCGCGGCGCCGTCCCCGACGCGGACCGTCAGGACGTCGATCGGCCGGTACCGCAACACGTTCGACTCGACGTGCAGCGCCGACGGGTCGTGCTCGACCGCGAACTCGTGCGCCCACCAGCGGGCGTCGTCGGCCCGGGCCCACGCGAGCCACGCCTCGGGCGAGGTCTCCCGCGCGGGGACGGCTCCGGCGTCGGGCACCGCGCTCGACGAGCCCGCGGTGACGGCGTCGCTCCATGTGCCCAGCTCGGCCACGTAGTTGGGGCCGCCCGCCTTCGCGCCCGGGCCCACGGCCGAGCGCTTCCAGCCGCCGAACGACTGGCGCTGGACGATCGCGCCCGTGATGACGCGGTTGACGTAGGCGTTGCCGACCTGGACGCGGTCGAGCCAGGTGTCGACCTCGGTGTCGTCGAGGCTGTGGATGCCGCCCGTGAGGCCGAACGAGACCGCGTTCTGCAGCTCGATGGCCTCGTCGAGCGTCGCGGCCGTCATGATGCCCAGCACAGGGCCGAACACCTCGGTGAGGTGGAAGAACGATCCGGGTGCGACGCCCGAGCGCAGGCCCGGGGTCCACAGACGCCCGTCCTCGTCGAGCCGGCGCGGCGCGACGAGCCACTGCTCGCCCGGTTCGAGCGTCGTCAGGGCACGCAGCAGCTTGCCCTCGGCGACCTCGGTGAGCGGCCCCATGGTCGTCGAGACGTCGGTGGCCGGGCCGACCGCGAGCGAGCGGACCGCGTCCACGAGCTGCAC
Organism: Oerskovia sp. PE-21s; assembly: GCF_056158145.1. NCBI lineage: Bacteria > Bacillati > Actinomycetota > Actinomycetes > Micrococcales > Cellulomonadaceae > Oerskovia > Oerskovia sp. PE-21s. The sequence continues at coordinate 445,120 of NZ_JBUXJM010000001.1, read as the reverse complement.
CGAGAACCGGCGACCGGTCTCGGTGCGTTGGTCGCCGACCGAGCCCACGAGGATCACGAGCGAGGCCGCCGAGCACTTCTGCCCCGCGTGACCGAACGCCGAGCGCACGACGTCGGCCGCCGCGAGGTCCAGGTCGGCCGACGGGGTCACGACGATCGCGTTCTTGCCCGACGTCTCGGCGAGCACGTCCAGGTCGGGGCGCCACGACGCGAACGTCTGCGCCGTCTCGATCGCCCCCGTGAGGATCACGCGGGCCACGCCCTCGTGCGTCACGAGGTGGCGGCCGAGGTCACCGTCGGGCACGCGCGCGAGCTGCACGACGTCGCGCACGGCGTCCGCCGTCAGGGAGCTCCCGGCGGGCGCGTCCGCCACGGCGTCCGCGAGCCCCGCGTGGATCGCGTCGACCGCGACCTCGAGGCAGCGCGGCGTGGCCGGGGCCGGCTTCGCGATCACGGCCGAGCCGGCCGCGAGCGCCGCGACGATCCCGCCCACGGGGATCGCGACGGGGAAGTTCCACGGCGGGGTCACGAGCGTCACGCCGTGGGGCGTGAACCTCGCGCCGGGGACCTGGTCGAGCGCCTCGGCGGACTGCGCGTAGTAGCTCGCGAAGTCGACGGCCTCGCTGACCTCGGGGTCGGCCTCGGCGACGGTCTTGCCGGGCTCGTGCACCATGGCGGTGACGAGGTCGGTGCGGGCCTCCTCGAGCCGGGCGGCCACGGCGCGCAGGGCGCGGGCGCGGTCCGCGGGGGCGACCTGCGCCCATGCCGCGGTGGCCCGCCCGGCGCGCGCGACGACGTCGTCCACCTGGTCCGTGCTGGTCACCTCGGGCGACTGCGCGGGGACGAACCCGGAGTCCGGTCCGACGATCCGCGCGGCCCAGGCGCGGTTCGCCGCGACGGCCGGGTCGGTGTCGGAGGCGTTGGTGAACCGCTCCCCGGCGGCCGCGTGCCCGACGGCGGCGCGCGCCTGGCGACGCGGCGTCACGTCCGCGTCGGAGTAGCGGGTACCGAGCTCGACCGAGGCGCGGTAGGCGGCCTCCTGGCGGTCCATCGCGGTGTCCGAGGGGTGGTCCGACGGGTGGTCCGAGGGAGCGAACATGGCGTGCAGGAAGTTCTGCTCGGCCGCGTTCTCCTCGAGGCGGCGCACGAGGTAGGAGATCGCGACGTCGAAGTCCTCGCGGGCCACGACCGGGGTGTACAGGACGACGCGGCCCGCGTCCCGAGCGACCTCGTCCCGCACCGCCCGCGCCTCGCCCGGCGCCATGCCCTGCAGCATCTCGACGTCGAGCGCGTGGGCGACCCCGCGCGCTCGTGCGGTGAGGATCGCGAGCGCGACGTGGAACAGGTTGTGGCTCGCGACGCCGATGCGCACGGCGTCGGTGCGGGGGGCGCGCAGCGCGTGGTCGACGAGACGCACGTAGTTCGCGTCGACGTCGGGCTTGGTCGGGTAGGGGGCCTGGGCCCAGCCGTGGAGCTCGGCCTCGACCTTCTCCATCGCGAGGTTCGCGCCCTTGACGAGACGCACCTTGACGGGGGCGCCGCCCGCCGCGACGCGCTCGGTCGCGAACGCGGTGATGCCGTCGAGCGCGCCGAGCGCGTCGGGCAGGTACGCCTGGAGCACGATCCCGGCCTCGAGGCCGCGGAACTCCTCACGCCCCAGGATCGCCTGGAAGACCTCGGTCGTCAGGGCCAGGTCGCGGTACTCCTCCATGTCGAGGTTGAGGAACACCCCGTGGTCGCGCGCGGCGCGGTACAGCGGCAGGAGGCGCTCGACGACGCGGTCGCGCGAGCCATCGAGGTCCCACGTGACGAGCTGGGAGGCCACCGAGGACACCTTGACCGAGACGTAGTCGACGTCGGGACGCTCGACGAGCGCGATGGTCCGCGCGAGCCTGGCCTGGGCCTCGTCCTCGCCGAGCACGGCCTCGCCGAGGAGGTTGACGTTGAGCGCGTACCCCTCGGCGCGCGTGCGTGCGAGGTGCTTGCCGAGCCCCGGGCCGGCGTCGGCCACGAGGTGACCGACGAGCTGGCGCAGGCGGATCCGTGCGGCGGGCACGACGATCCTCGGCAGCACGGGGGCCATGCGGGCGCCGAGGCGCAGCAACGCGGTGTCGACGGGGCCGAGGAAGCCCTTCGCACCACCCGCGAGGTCGCCCAGGAGGCCGAGCTCGTGCGCGGCGACCTGGACGTCCTGGGGGCGGGCGACGTTGTCGACGAACCGCACCGCGAGCTCGAGGCCCGCGGGGTCGGACACGAGGGCGCCCAGGCGCTCGGCGGTCCTGCGCTCGCGCGCGCCCTCGGAGGCCGCGGCCGCGGCGGCGATCCAGCTGCGGGCGAGGCGCGCGGCGTCGTCGGTCAAGGTCTCGACCGGGGTGTCGGTCTGGACGTCGACGCTGGTCAGGGGCGCGGAGTCGCCGGCTCGTGACCGGTCGTCCGCGCGTGGAGCACCGGCGGGGGCGCTCGAGTCGTGGCTGCTCATCCTCCTAGCGTGCCTCCGTTGCTGACGCTTCGTCTTGTACGATCCGGGCTGTCATGGCATCGCTTCCGGACAAGTCCACCCCACCACGCACCTGGCCAGGCGGCGAGGCGCTGCTGGCTGCCCTCAGCCCCGCGATGGTCGACCTCATGGACGAGCTCTCGTCGACCATGTTCTGCGCCAAGGACGTCACGGGTCGGTACGTGCTGGTCAACCGTGTCTTCGTCGCTCGCACGCACGAGCGCTCGCGCCGCGCGGTCCTCGGCAAGCGCGCCACCGACCTGTTCGTCCCCCAGCTCGCCGAGCGCTACGACCAGCAGGACGCCGAGGTCCTGCGCACGGGCCGCCCGCTGCGCAACGAGCTCGAGCTCATCCGCCGCCTGGGCGGCACGCCCGGCTGGTTCCTCACGTCCAAGCTCCCGGTGCACGACGGCGCCGGTCACCTCGTCGGGCTCGTCTCGGTCTCGCAGGACCTGCGCGAGGACGACGCCGACGACGCCTCGATGGACTCGATGGCGCGGCTCGTCGCGGGCATCGAGGAGCGTCTGGGGCAGGCGCTCACGGTCGCGGACCTCGCGGCCCTCGCAGGGTGCACGCCCGCGGTGCTCGACCGCCGCGTGCGGCGCGTGTTCTCGCTCAGCCCGCGCCAGCTCGTGCTCCGCTCCCGGGTCGACCGGGCGGCCGAGCTGCTCGCGGCGACGGACTCACCCATCGCCGAGATCGCGGTCGTCACGGGCTTCTACGACCAGCCCGCGTTCACCCGGACGTTCGCGCGCCTGACGGGCGAGACTCCGTCGTCCTTCCGGCGGCGGGCGCGGCGGTAGGTCGCCCTCCCGGCTCGCGCACCCGCGCGTCCCGTGCCAAGACTGGGAACCATGACCTCGATCCCCACCGCCGCCCTGCCCGGCGGAGACATCCCCCTGCTCGGCCTCGGCACGTGGCAGTCCGAGGGCGACGACTGCTACCGCGCGGTGCGCCACGCGCTCGACGTCGGGTACCGCCACATCGACACCGCGACCATGTACGGCAACGAGGAGCAGGTGGGTCGCGCGCTCGCCGCCTCCGGTGTGCCGCGCGAGGACGTGTTCCTCACGACCAAGCTGCGCCCCGCCGACGTGGGCCGCGAGCACGAGACCCTGGCACGGTCGCTGCGCCTGCTCGGCACCGACTACCTGGACCTGTGGCTGATCCACTGGCCACCGTCCGGCGACGCCTCGCCCTGGGTGTGGGCCGAGCTGCTCGCGGCGCGCAACGTGGGCCTCGTGCGGTCGGTCGGGGTGTCGAACTACTCGGTGGACCAGCTCGACGTCCTGTCCGAGCAGACCGGCGAGACCCCTGCGGTCAACCAGATCCCGTGGGGCCCCGACGACTACGACGCACGCGTCGTCGAGCAGCACGCCCAGCGCGGCGTGGTGCTCGAGGGGTACAGCCCGTTCAAGCGCACCAACCTCGACTCGCCCGCACTCCAGGCAGTCGCGAACGCGCACGGGGTCAGCACCGCGCAGGTCGTCGTGCGCTGGCACCTGGACCACGGTTTCGTCGTGATCCCCAAGTCGGTGACCCCGGCCCGGATCGAGGCGAACTTCGACGTCACGGGCTTCTCGCTGAGCCCCGACGAGCTCGCGAGCATCGACACGCTGGGGTGACGATCCGGCCGGTGACGTGAAACGGGCCACGACCTGGCGGTACGTTGGACGGGCACGGTCCCTCACCTCGGGACCGGAAAACCCTCATCACCCGGAGGAAGAGTGACGACGACGTCAACGCCGCCCACCAGCGGTGCCACCCAGGCCGGATCCACCACCGAGTCGCCCCACCAGAAGGCCTCGGCGCTCGCGACGGCCCACAGCCAGCTCGCGAGCGCGGTGGAGATCCTCGGCTACGACCCGGGCCTGCACGAGATGCTCGCGACCCCACGCCGCGAGGTCAACGTCTCGGTCCCGCTGCGTCGCGACAGCGGAGAGATCGTGCTGTTCCGCGGCTACCGCGTCCAGCACAACGTGTCGCGCGGCCCCGGCAAGGGCGGGCTGCGCTACCACCCGAGCGTCGACATCGACGAGGTGCGTGCGCTCGCCATGTGGATGACCTGGAAGTGCGCCGTCGTGGACCTGCCGTACGGCGGGGCCAAGGGCGGCGTGTCGATCGACCCGCGCCAGTACTCGCAGGCCGAGCTCGAGCGCGTGACCCGCCGGTACACGAGCGAGATCATGCCGGTGATCGGCCCCGAGCGGGACATCATGGCCCCCGACATGGGGACCAACGAGCAGACCATGGCGTGGGTCATGGACACCTACTCGGTCAACCAGGGATACACGATCCCGGGCGTCGTGACGGGCAAGCCGATCCCCGTGGGCGGCTCGCTCGGACGCACCACGGCGACGTCGCAGGGCGTGGTCCACACGACCAAGGCAGCGCTCGCCGAGGCGGGGCTCGAGCTCTCGGACGCGTCGATCGCGGTGCAGGGGTTCGGCAAGGTCGGCTCGCACGCCGCCGCGATCCTCGCGGGCCAGGGCGCCCGGGTGGTCGCGGTGAGCGACCAGTACGGCGGCATCCACGACGAGGACGGGCTCGACGTCGCGGCGCTGTTCCGGCACGTCGCCGAGACCGGGACCGTGGTCGGCTTCGAGGACGCCGAGCCGATCGACAACCACGCGCTGCTCGCGCTGCCCGTGGACGTCCTCATCCCGGCGGCCGTGGAGGGCGTGCTCGACGACGAGACCGCGCACACCGTCAAGGCGCGCTGGGTCGTCGAGGGAGCGAACGGTCCGACGACCGCCGCGGGCGACCGCATCCTCGCCAAGAACGGCGTGACCGTGGTGCCCGACATCCTCGCGAACGCGGGTGGCGTCGTCGTGTCCTACTTCGAGTGGGTCCAGGCGAACCAGGCGTACTGGTGGACCGAGCAGGAGATCGGCGAGAAGCTCGAGCACCGCATGCACGTGGCCTACCAGGGCGTGTCGTCGCTGGCTCGTCGCGAGGAGATGAGCCTGCGCGACGCCGCGCTCGTCATCGGCATCCAGCGCACGGCCGAGGCGCACCAGATCCGCGGGCTCTACCCGTAGCGATCGTCCGTCGCCCCGGGCAGGGCGGTCCTCGCGAGGCGAGGGCCGCCCTGTCGCACGTCCTGGCCGGGCGGCCCCGCACGTCCCCGGCAGGACCTCCCTGCCCGACGACGCCGCGTCAGCCGCGTCGTGCGCGCAGCGTGGTCACGACGGGGGCCAGGAGCGCGACGGCTGCGGCGACGCCCGCCGCCACCGCGACGGTGCCGTCGACGAGGGGACCGTTGGCGCGACCGTAGGCGATCCAGCCGAGCCCCCAGGCCATGGCCAGGCCGATCGCGATCGCGACCACCGGCCTGCGCGCCGCGAAGAGGGCGTAGGCGACGGCCAGGACCGCGCCGGCCGCGACGACGAGCACGCCCCAGGCGGTCGCGCCGAGACCCATCTCGCCCACGCCCGCGTCGGTGAGCGCGGCGGCGACGTTGGCGAGCGTCGCGACGCTGGCCCAGCCCAGGTAGAGGCCGACCGTGCCGTCCAGGACGACGGCCTGGACCGTGCTCGCGGGCGGGGTGCGCACGAGCCGCACGAGGATCACGGCGAGCACCGCGACGAGCAGGCCGATCACGACGACGCTGAGCGGCAGGACACCCGTCTGGACCACGCCGATCCAGGCGGCGTTGAGGAGCATCGAGACCAGGACCCACCACGACACGGACCGCAGGCGGGAATCGGTGGCCTGGCGCGGGATCGCCTGGTAGACCGCGAAGACCGCGAGCCCCAGGTAGATCACCGACCAGATCGAGAAAGCCGGACCGTCCGGCGCGACGGGGGTCGCGTCGGCGGCGAGGGCTCCCCCCGACGCGTTCTGGACGGCTTGTCCGCCGAACGCTCCGGAGCCGAAGGCCGCGCCGACGATCGCGATCACGGCTCCGACGAGGACGGTGACCTGGCGGACCCGGTCGGCGGTCGTGGGGGCCGCGGCGGGCTGGGCTGACGTGGTTTCTCGGGTCGCGCTCATGCTCCCAGCATGCCAACACTCAGCATGCTGAGCATCTTGTGCGCACCCCGCTGGCGTCGAGCGCCCTCGACCGGTTACGCTCCGGCGCCAGCAGATCGCCGCGACGCGGCCCGCCGTCGGAGAACCACATGAACAGCTTGCTGCGAGCCACGCTCGGCGCCCTCGTCCGCGCGTTGGCCCCGGGGGCCGCGACGTCCGGTACCCCTGCGGCATCTGCGTCGTCTGCAGGGCTCACGGCGACGACAGCCCGCACCTTTTCCGAGCAGCAGTACGTCGCCCCGGCGTGGGAGCACGGACACGTCCCGCTCTCGGTCGACCTGTACGGAGCGTTCGGCCGCATCCTGGACTCGCGAGAACCTCTGAGTGCGGAGCAGTTGTCGCGGATCGGGCAGATGGGCGACAACTACTCCGCACTCAGCGGCAGGACACGAGCTCAGGACAGCGGCTGACGCCCCGCCCACTCGATCAGCGTGGTCCGGGGACCCGTGAAGAACGGCGTCTCCTCGCGCACGTGGCGGCGCGCCTCGGTGGCCCGCAGGTCGCGCATGAGGTCGACGATGCGGTGCAGCTCCTGGGCCTCGAAGGCCAGCAGCCACTCGTAGTCGCCGAGGGCGAAGGAAGCGACCGTGTTGGCCCGCACGTCCGCGTAGTCGCGGGCCGCGAGGCCGTGGTCGCGCAGCATGGTGCGGCGCTCGGCGTCGGGCAGGAGGTACCAGTCGTACGACCGCACGAACGGGTACACGCACAGGTACGCGCCCGGCTCCTCGTGCATGAGGAACGCAGGGACGTGGCCACGGTTGAACTCGGCCGGGCGGTGCAGGGCCGCGTTCGACCAGACCGGCTCGAGGTGACGGCCGAGCTCGCTCGCCCGCAGGCGCTGGTAGGCGCCCTGGACCGACTCGACGGTCGGACCGTGCCACCAGACCATGAGGTCGGCGTCGGAGCGCAGGCCCCCCAGGTCGTACCAGCCGCGGACCACGAGGTCGCCCTCGACGGCCGCCGGGTCGTCGCCGCCACCGACCGCGGCGAGAGCGGCCTCGACCATCTCGGTGCGCTCGGCGGCGTCGGCCGGCAGGGACTCGGCCAGCGCGAAGACCGACCACATCGTGTAGCGGATCGAGTCGTTGATCTGCTCGTGGTCCACGGGGACGCGGTGCGCGTCGTTCATCGTCGTGCCTCTCTGGAGTGCGTGCTCCCGGTACGTCGCCGTCCTGGGAGTCGTGCGGGTCGTCTGGTCAGCGGTGCAGGTCGGTGCTGCACAGCGCGGGGATGCCGCTGGGCTCGCCGTCGCGGCGCAGGCAGCAGTCCGGTGCGCAGACCGAGCGGAACGGGCCGAGCTCGCCGACCACGGCCTCCGTGAACTTCTCGTCGCGCGCGATGGCCGCCCGCTCGAGGACCAGGTCCACGAGGCCCTTGACGAAGGGCGCCCGGGTGCCGACGGTCCCGGCGCGCACCGCGGTGATCCCGAGGCGCGTCGCGGTCTCCATGGCCTCGGTGTCGAGGTCGTACGCGACCTCCATGTGGTCCGACACGAAGCCGATCGGCGAGAGCACGACGTTCGTGACGTCGTCGGCGGCCAGCGACTCCAGGTGGTCGTTGACGTCCGGCTCGAGCCACGGCTGAGCGGGCGGGCCGGAGCGCGAGCAGAACGTGAGGTTCCACTCGACCTCGTGACCGAGGCGGGCCGAGACCTCCTCGGCGACGACGCGGGCCAGGTCGAGGTGCTGGCGCGAGTAGGTGGCGTGCGAGATGCGCGACGCGGCCTCCATGGTCAGCGGGATCGAGTGCGTAACGAACACGAGCCGGGCCTCGCGCACGTCGCCGCCCTTGGCCGCGAGCGCCTCGTACGCCTCGAGCACGGCGTCGACGTTCGCCTGCGCGAAGCCGGGGTGGTTGAAGTACGAGCGCACCTTGTCGAACTGGATGCCGGTCGAGCCGTCGGGGCCGAGCTCGCCGCGGGCGTCGAGCGTGAGCGCGAGGTCCTCGCGGTACTGGCGGCAGCCCGAGTAGGACGAGAAGGCCGAGGTCACGAGGGCAACGGCGCGCTTCGCGCCGACCTCGGCGAGCTGCTCGACGGCGTCGCGCGTGTAGGGCTCCCAGTTGCGGTTGCCCCACACGACGGGCAGGTCGATCCCGCGGTCCGCGAGCTCTTCCTCGAGCGCGGCCTTGAGGGCGAGGTTCTGCTCGTTGATGGGGCTCTTGCCGCCGAACCCGTAGTAGTGCTCGCCGACCTCCTCGAGACGTTCGTCGGGGATCCCCTTGCCGACCGTGACGTTGCGCAGGAACGGCACGACGTCCTCGGGCTTGTTGGGTCCTCCGAACGAGTAGAGGAGGAGGGCGTCGTAGGGGCGGACTTCTGCGGCAGCGGCAGGAGCGGTGCTGGTCCGTGCACCGGGTCCGGCGGCCGTCGTCTGGGGCGAGTACGAGGGCATGTCCGCATCCTCTCAGGCGTACCTGGGGGTTCTCCGCCCGAGGAGTGCGACGCCGACGTGACATTGACGGGACAGTTCGTCAGAACGTCTCTCGACCTCGCCCGGGGCGTGGGGCCGCTGCCCCGCGCCTACCCCTTGACCGCTCCCCCGAGGCCCGCGCCCTGCAGGAACGTGCGCTGGAACACGAGGAACAGCAGCACCGGGATGATCGTCGAGATCGCGAGCGCCGCGAGGAACACCCCCTTGTCGGTCGTGGCCGCGATCGCGGGCAGGCGCACCGACAGCGGCTGGATCAGGGGGTCCTTGAGGACCAGGAGCGGCCACAGGAAGTCCTTCCAGCTCGCGATGATCGCGAACACCGACACCACGCCCAGGATGGGCTTGGACATGGGCAGCACGATCGACCAGAACAGCCGGTAGGGCCCTGCCCCGTCGACGCGCGCGGCCTCGAAGACCTCGCGCGGCAGGTTGTCGAAGAACCGCTGCACGAGCAGCACGTTGAACGCGCTCGCGCCCGCGGGCAGCCACACGGCCCAGAAGCTGTTGATGAGCGAGGTGCCCAGCAAGGGCGGGTCCAGGATCGTCAGGTAGAGCGGGACGAGCAGCACCACGGCCGGGATGAACATGGTCGACAGCACCGCGGCCTGGACCACCTTGCCGTAGCGCGGGCGCAGCACCGACAGCGCGTACCCGGCCGTCGTCGCGACGACCATCTGCACGGCCCACGACCCCAGCGCGAGCCAGATCGTGTTGAAGAAGTACTTGCTGATCTGCACCTCGTTCCACGCCTTGTCGAGGTTGTCCCACGCGATGCCGTTCGGGAAGACCGCCATGGGCGTGCGCAGGATGTCCTGCGTGGGCGTGACCGCGAACTTCGCGAGCAGCAGCATGGGCCCGAGCCCCGCGACCACGAGCAGGACGAGCAGCAGGACGTGCGTCCCGCCCATCCCGAACCGCACCGAGGGGCGGCGCCAGTCCGCGTCGGACACGGCGCCGCGGTCGGCCACGCCGTCCATGGCCCGACGGCGCCGCTTGCGCTCGCGCGCCGCGTCGCCCTCGCGGCGGGTCAGGTAGGCCCTCTCGGCGAGCCCTGCCATGGAGCCGCCGCCCTGGGCCGAGATCTCCACGGGCGAGGGGTGCTCGCCGGGGCGGGCTGCGCCGTCGGGCTCGGTGACGTCGGGCGTGCTGCCGGACGCTCCGGGCGGGACGGCTGCGGGACGGTCGGTGCGCGGGGTCGTCATGAGGTGCTCCAGGACCGGGTCAGGCGGAAGTACAGGGCGGAGAAGGCCGCGAGGGCGAGCGCGAGCATGAGCGAGAGCGCGGTCGCCGCGCCGTAGTTGCCGCCCAGGCTGTTCGCGAACGCGTAGTTGTAGATGAGCAGCAGGATCGTGATGGTCGAGTTCGCCGGGCCGCCGCCCGTGAACAGGTACGGCTCGAGGAACACCTGCGCGGTCCCGATGATCTGCAGGATCAGCGTGATGAACAGGACCCCGCGGAGCTGGGGCATGGTCACGTGCCACACCTTGCGCCACACGCCCGCGCCGTCGACCTCGGCGGCGTCGTAGAGCTCGGGCGGGACGCTCGTCAGGGCCGCGAGGTAGATGATGATCGTGCCGCCGGCCCCGGCCCACGTGGCCGCGAGGACGAGCGACGGCATGGCCGTGGTCGCGTCCTGCAGCCAGGGGTAGGGGCCGAGTCCCACCCAGCCGAGGATCGTGTTGAACACGCCGTGGGGGCCGGCGTCGTAGAAGAACTTCCACAGCAGCACGGCCACGACGGGCGGCACGACGACCGGCAGGTACGCGAGGGCCGAGTACAGGCCCTTGTACCGCCGCACCTCGCTCATGAGCACGGCAGCCACGAGCGGGATCGGGTACCCGAAGAGCAGCGCGAGGAGCGCGAAGTACGCCGTGTTCTTGACCGCGGTCCACAGCAGCGGGTCGGCGAGCACGTACCGGAAGTTGTCGAGCCCCACGAACTGGGTGTCGACGAGGTTCGTCTCCTGCACGCTCATGAGGAGCGCGCGCACGATCGGGAACCAGGAGAAGACCCCGAAGATCACGATCACGGGCAGCATGAAGACCAGGTTGCTGGGCCCGCCGCCGCGCACCCAGGTCGCGGGCGACCGTCGTCGGGCGGGCTTGTCGGCCGGCGCTTCGTGGCGTCTGCGCGCCGGTGCACTGGTGGCGGTCACGGAAGGTCCTTCGGGGTCGAGGAGAGGAGGAGTGTCCCCGGTCGGTCGCCAGAGGGGGCTCGCGACCGACCGGGAGAACGAGGAGCCGGGCTGCCCGCCCGCTCTCACGAGCACCGGGTGAGCCCCGGGCGAGACAGGGTTGCCGGCCGGGAGGGGATGCGGGGGACGGGGCCGGGCCGTGGCGGGTCTGGCGGGAGGCCGAGGAACGAGGCCGGATGGAAGGCCCGGCCCCGTCCCCCGCGTCACCTCACCCAGCACGTCACCCCTGGTCGAGCAGCGCCTGGGCCTGCTTGTTCGCGTCCGCCAGCAGCTTGTCGATGTCGGCGTTCTGGTCCGTCAGCACGGCCTGCACGACGGGGTCCATGAGCGCGTAGATCTCCTGCGTCTTCTGCGACGGCTCACCGACGAGGGGCAGGTCGAACATGGTGTCGGTGTACCCGGTCATCTGGTTGAGCGGGACGTTGATGTAGTCCTTGATCCACTCCTGGTTCTCGAGGTACTGCTCCTTGCTGAACATGGGGAGCACGGGCGTGCCGACGGGCTGGTCGCTCGCGACGAGCGTCTGGGCGTCCTTGACGGCGGCGTCCTGGTCGACGAGCTTGTTGAGGTAGAAGAAGTCGATCCACTTGACGGCGGCTGCCTTCTTCTCGTCGGTGGCCTTGGCGGGCATCGCGGCGAGGGTGCCGCCCGTCAGGACGCCGGCGTCGCCGCCGTCGAGGGGCAGCGCGGTGAGCCCGTAGGTCGCGGGGTCGAGCCCGTTGGACTGGACCATGGAGGTGTAGACGTCGGAGCCCGACGTGTACATGCCGACCTGTCCGGCGGCGAAGGCCTCGTTCATGGTGCCCCAGTCGAGGAGGAAGTTGCTGCCCATGGAGTTGTCCTCCCAGCGCAGCGCCTTGAGGAACTCGAGGGCTTCCTTGGTGCCGTCGTTGTCGAGCGACTCGGTGGCCGTGCCGTCGTCGGCGACGTCCTGGACGCGGCCGCCGCGCGAGTAGGTGTTGACGGTGAGCTGCCAGCCGCCGGTGTTGTTCTGCGTCATCTGGGCGTAGCCCGCGACGCCGGGGTTGGCGTCGGCGATCTTCTTGGCGTACTCGCGGACCTGGTCCCAGGTGGTGGGCGGCGAGTCGGGGTCGAGGCCTGCGGACTCGAACAGGGCCCGGTTGTAGTGGAGGCCGACGCCGTAGACGTTCTTGGCGGGGATGGCGTAGACGTGGCCGTCGGGTCCGGTGCCGGCGTCGATGATGGCGGGGTTGAACTTGTCGGCGTAGGGCAGGGTGCGGAACTGGGTGTCGAGGTCCGCGATCTGCTTGTTCTCGACGAGGGTCTTGGCGTCGGTGAACGGTATCTCGAACACGTCGGGCAGGGTGCCGCCGGCGAGCTGGGCGGCGAACGTGGTCGCCTTCCACTCGTACTCCTCGGGCACGACGTCGATGTCGGGGTTGGCGTCCTCGAACTGCTCGACCTGCTCGTTGAAGGCGTCGATGGCTTCGGGCTCGGAGCCGGGCAGGAGGGAGACGACCTTGAGGGTGGTCTTCCCGTCGGCGGACTCGTCGTCGCCCGAGCCGGAGCTCGAGCAGGCGGCGAGGGCGGTGGCGGTGAGGGCCCCCACGAGGGTGAGGGCGATCGCGCGGCGTGTGGACTTCATTGTCTCTGCTCCTTGTCGGGCGGGTGTGCGGGTCGGGCGGGTGTCAGGCGGGGGTGGTGCCGGTCGCGTGGCCGGGCGGGGTGCGCCGGAGCCATGCGGCCGTGTCGGTGGGGAGCAGGGCGCCTGCGGCGCTCTGCGTGAGGTCGGCGCTCGTCAGGAGCACGTCGTACCCGGCGGGCAGCGGGACGGCGGGTCCGAGGTTGACGACGCACAGCACGTCGTCGCGCGTGAACGCGAGGAGGTCGCCGGTCGCGTCGGCCGTGCCGTTGCCCACGAGGACGTCGTCGGCCCACGCGAAGTCGCCGCGGAACGCGGGCTCGGTGCGGCGCAGCGCGAGGACCTGGCGGTAGAGGCTGAGCATCGACGCGTCGTCGCCAACCTGCGCCTCGACCGACAGGTCGCCCCACCCCGCGGGCTGGGGCAGCCAGGGGTGGGCTCCGCCGTCGGGCCCGAACCCGTGGCTGGTGCCGCCACGCGTCCACGGCAGGGGGACGCGGCAGCCGTCGCGGCCGGGGTCCACTCCCCCGGACCGGAAGTGCATGGGGTCGTTGATGACGTCGAGCGGGAGGTCCTCGACCTCGGGCAGGCCGAGCTCGTCGCCCTGGTAGACGTACAGCGATCCGGGGAGCGCGGCGGACAGCAGGGCGGCCGCCCGTGCCCGACGGCGGCCCGCGGCCAGGTCGGTCGGCGTCCCGAAGCGCTTGGCCCCGAACGCGAACGCGCTGTCCTCGCGGCCGTAGCGCGTCACGGGGCGGGTCACGTCGTGGTTGGACAGGACCCACGTGGCGGGGGCGCCGACGGGGGCGTGCGCGTCGAGCGTGGTCTGGACGGACTCGCGCAGGGCCTTGGCGTCCCAGGGGCGGGCCATGAAGTCGAAGTTGAACGCGGTGTGCATCTCGTCGGGGCGCAGGTACTGCGCGAACCGGGCACGGTCGGCGAGCCAGACCTCCCCGACGAGGACGCGCGGCTCGTCGTAGGACTCGGCGACGGCGCGCCAGCCGCGGTAGACGTCGTGGATCTCGTCGCGGTCGACGTGCGGGTGCTCGCCGGGGCCGGGGTGGGCCGGAACCTCGGGCAGCGTGGCGTCCTTGACGAGCAGGGCCGCTGAGTCGATCCGGATGCCCGCGGCGCCGCGGTCGAACCAGAACCGCAGGATGTCCTCGTGCTCGCGCCGGACGTCGGGGTGGTTCCAGTTGAGGTCGGGCTGCTCGGGCGTGAACAGGTGCAGGTACCACTCGCCGGGCGTGCCGTCGGGGTTCGTGGTGCGGGTCCAGGTGGTGCCCTGGAAGTCGGAGACCCAGTGCGTGGGCATCTCGTCGCCGCCCGGGCCCTTGCCGGGGTGGAACCAGAAGCGCTCGCGCTCGGGCGAGCCGGGGCCGGCCGCGAGCGCGGCCTGGAACCAGCGGTGCGCGGCCGAGACGTGGTTGGGCACGACGTCGACGATGGTGCGGATGCCCAGCTCGCGCGCCGCGGCGATGAGCTGCTCGGCCTCGGTGAGCGTGCCGAACTGGGGGTCGATCTCGCGGTAGTCCGCGACGTCGTAGCCGCCGTCGGCGAGCGGGGACAGGTACCAGGGGGTGAACCAGATGGCGTCGACGCCCAGGTCCCGCAGGTACGGCAGGTGCTGCCGCACGCCGGCCAGGTCGCCCGTGCCGTCGCCGTCGCCGTCCGCGAAGCTGCGCACGTACACCTGGTAGATGACCGCGTCCCGCCACCAGGTGGGGTCGGTCCCTCGGGTCGAGTCGTCCTCGCGCACCGTGTCCTCGTCTTCCGTCCGTCCCGTTCAGCCGTGAACGGGTGCTCCTCGTCGAGCGCGGCGACCCGGGTGGGTGTGCCGCTGGACTCCCGATCCGTGGGATCCGGCGTCTGGGGATCAACGTAATCACTCGACAGCAATCACGCAAGAACTCGACAGGAGCGTTATGAAAACGCGACCTTCGCCGGGAGGCGCCTCGCTGTGTGCGGAGCAGTTGCTCCCGTGAAGGCGTGGGCGGTGCAACTACTCCGCACTCGACGACTGGCGGGGGCCGGGGCAGACGCGGGCAGCACGGAGGGCGCCGCCCCGGGATCCCCCGGGACGGCGCCCTCGTCGGCGGCGCGTGGCTAGTCGGTCGCGGCGCTCCGCAGGGGCGCGGTCGAGCCGCGCACCACGAGCTCGGGTTCGAACAGCAGCTCGTCGCGCGACACGTCGGCTCCCGCGATCATGCTCGCGAGCAGGTCGACGGCCGCACGCCCCATGGGCTCGATGGGCTGGCGGACGGTCGTGAGCGCGGGATCGGTCGAGTTCATGAGCGCCGAGTCGTCGTAGCCCACGACCGAGACGTCGGTCGGCACCTGCTTGCCGGCCCGGCGCACGGCCCGGATCGCGCCGAGCGCGAGCGGGTCGCTCGCGCACACGATCGCCGTGGCTCCGGCGTCGAGGAGCCGCACCGAGGCGGCCTGGCCGCTCTCGAGCGAGTACTGGCTGTGCTGGACGAGCGCGGGGTCGATGGTCACGCCGTGGCGGGCCGCGAGCGCGTGGGCCGCGGCGAGCTTGCGCTCGGACGGGATGTGGTCGGTGGGACCGAGCAGCAGCCCGATCCGGCGGTGCCCCAGCGACAGCAGGTGCCCGAGCGCCTGGTTCATGGCGACGACGTCGTCGCACGAGACCCGCGGGAAGTCGAGCGACTCGATCGAGGCGTTCATGAGGACCACGGGCAGGTTGCGCTCGGCCAGGCGCCGGTACGGCTCGTGGTCCGCCTCGCGCTGGGCGTAGAACCCGCCCGCGAAGAGCACGCCCGAGACCTGCTGGCCGAGGAGCAGGTCGATGTACTCGGACTCGGTGATGCCGCCCGCGGTGCGTGTGCAGAGCACGGGCGTGAACCCCTGCTGCGCGAGCGCTCCGCCGATGACCTCGGCGAACGCCGGGAAGATGGGGTTGGCGAGCTCGGGGAGCACGAGGCCGACGAGCCGTCCGCGCTCACCGCGCAGCTTGGTGGGGCGCTCGTACCCGAGCACGTCGAGGGCCGTGAGGACGGAGTCGCGCGTCGCCTGGGAGACCCCGGGCTTGCCGTTGAGCACGCGGCTGACCGTGGCCTCGCTGACACCGACCTTCTTGGCCACCTCGGCAAGTCGTCTGGACATGCTGCTGACTATACGCAGAGCGCAAGCGGCTTGCGTTCGCTTGCGCAACCTTGAGCGGCCCGTCAGCGTCCCCGCGTGACGGTGTGCCCCGCGTCGGTGAGCACGTCCGCGGCGGACTCGACCGAGTCCTCGGGGACCAGCACCAGGTCCGCGTGGAACGTCGACGCGACGAAGACCGCGATCCCCGCCTCGGCGAGCGGGCCCACGATCGCCGCGAGCATGCCGGGCTTGCCGAGTCCGTGGGGGTCGCCGTAGAACCCGGCCCACCGGTCGCCGCCCCCGCCGAAGGGCGAGGCCTCGCGCAGGACGGTCAGTCCCTCGGGTGCGCGGACGAGCGCGACCCACTCGTCGTCGTCGGGGAAGGACGAGTGGGGCTCGTGCGCGAGCGTGAAGAACGAGTCGAGGAGGCGGAGCTTCTGCGCGGACATGCCCGCGAGCCTAGGCCGCGCCACCGACACCTGGATCGCCCCCGAGAAGTGTCGTGCAGTGCACAACAACCCCTGTGCGCGGCACACCTCGAGCGCCGAGCCGTGGTTAGGCTCGACGCGTGAGCGCCCCCACCCCCACACCCGGGCTCCTGCCCGCACCCGTGAGCCTGCAGCCTGCCGCCGGCTCGTTCCCGCTGACGGACGGCACGCCGGTCCGCACGGACCCCGCCCTGGCCGCCGCCGCGCGCTGGTGGCGCCGGGTCACCGAGGACGCGTTCGGCCTCGAGCTGCCGTTCGGTCCCGTCACGGCCGAGGACCAGCCCGACGGCGTCGCTCCCACGGGCGTGACCCTCGCCCTCGACGCGTCGCGGCTCGCGGGCGGCTACCGCCTCGAGATCACCCCGCAGGCCGTGCTGCTCACGGCCGCCGACGCGGCCGGCGCCCACGCGGGCGTGCAGACGCTGCGCCAGCTCGCGGGACCGCAGGCGTACCGCACGGCGCCGGTCGCCGCGCCGGTCCCCGGTGTCCCCGCAGACGCCGTCCGGCTGCCCGCCCTCACGATCGAGGACCACCCGCGCTTCGGCTGGCGAGGCGTGCTGCTCGACGTCGCCCGGCACTTCCTGCCCAAGCGCGAGGTGCTGCGGTTCGTCGACCTCGCGGCGGCGCACAAGCTCAACGTCGTCCAGCTCCACCTCACGGACGACCAGGGCTGGCGCATGCAGGTCCACCGCTACCCGCTCCTCACCGAGGTGGGCGGCTGGCGCACCGAGTCGAACGTCGGGACGTGGCGTACGGGCGTCTTCGACGGTCGCCCGCACGGCGGCTTCTACTCCCAGGACGACCTGCGCGAGATCGTCGCCTACGCGCGCGAGCGGGGAGTCGTCGTCGTGCCGGAGATCGACGCGCCCGGGCACGTCGAGGCGGCCGTCGCGGCCTACCCGTTCCTCGGGACCCGCAAGGCGCCGCACACGGTGCGCACCACGTGGGGCGTGAGCACCGAGGTCCTCGATCCCTCGGACGAGGCGCTCGAGTTCTTCAAGCACGTGCTGGACGAGGTCCTCGACGTCTTCGACTCCCCCTGGGTCGCGATCGGCGGCGACGAGGTCCCCACGACGCTGTGGCGCGAGAGCCCCGCGATCGTGGCCCTCGCCGAGGAGCGCGGCCTCGCGGACGTCGCCGACCTCGCGGGCTGGTTCCTGGCCCGCCTGAGCGAGCACGTCACGGCCCGGGGCCGTCGTGCGGTCGTGTGGGACGAGGGCTTCGGCGCGCAGCTCCCGCGCGACGTCGTCGTGACCGCGTGGCGCGGCTTCACGGTCGGCGCAGACGCCCTCGAGGCGGGCAACGACGTCGTCATGGCCCCCGAGCAGGTCGTCTACCTGGACCACCGTGCGGGCGACGGCGAGGACGAGCCCGTGCCCGTCGGCTTCCTGCGCACGGTCGAGGACGTCTACGCGTTCGACCCGTTCCCGCCCGAGGTCCTCGCGCAGTACCCGGGCCTCGACTCCGCGCCCGGCCGCCTGCTGGGCGCGCAGGCCGAGGTCTGGTCCGAGCACCTCGACTCCCCGCGCCGCGTCGACTACGCGGCGTTCCCGCGCCTCGCGGCGTTCGCGGAGGTCGTCTGGAGCCCGACGGCGGAGCGCACCCCGGGCGGGTCGTCCTCGGCCGAGTTCCTCGCGCGGCTCGAGCGCGACCACCTGCCGCGCCTCGACGCGGCAGGGGTCGAGTACCGCCCGCTCGACGGGCCGAGGCCCTGGCAGCAGCGTCCGGGCGTGCACGGCTTCCTGCGTCACCTCGACCAGGAGATGGCGGCGGGCGGCTGGGCGGGCGTGGGCGGCTGGGTCGAGGGACGCGACGAGCACTCGGAGGGACAGGCATGAGCACCACGGAGCAGCCGGTGACGCTCGTCGTCCGCGGCGCACGGCTCACGACCCCGGAGGGGTTGTCGGAGCCCGTCGACCTGCTGGTCGCGGGCGACACGATCGACGACGTCGTCCCCGCGAGCACCGTGCCCGTCCCCGCGGGGGCGCACGTGGTCGAGGCGGCGGGGCGCATCGCGTTCCCCGGCTTCGTCGACTCCCACGTGCACGGCGAGGCCGCGGTCCTGGACCCTGACGTGCAGCTCGCGATGCTGCGCCAGGGCGTCACGAGCATCGTCGTCGGGCAGGACGGCGTCTCCTACGCCCCCTCCGCGCCGCTGCCCGTCGGTGACGGAACCCCCGACGCGCACACCTGGGCCACGGGCTACTTCAGCGCGATCAACGGCGAGCACCCCACGTTCCGTGGCGGCTCGGTCGCGGACCTGCTCGCGACCTACGACGGCACCACGCCGCTCAACGTCGCCTACCTCGTGCCGCACGGCACGCTGCGCTACGGCGTGCTGGGTGGCGCGGCCCGCCCCGCGACGCCCGAGGAGACCGATCGCATGGTCGCGCTCCTGCGCGAGGCGCTCGACGACGGTGCGTGCGGCATGTCCACGGGCCTCGAGTACGCCCCGGCCTCGAACGCGACCGACGACGAGCTCGTCGCCCTGGCCCGCGTCCTCGCCGAGCGCGACCTGCCGCACGTGAGCCACATGCGCGGCTACGAGGACAAGGCCGGGACCGCGATGGCCGAGCTCGTCAGGGTCGCCCGGGCGTCGGGCGTCGCGACCCACGTCTCGCACTACCACGGCCCCGCGGCCGAGCTCGTGGGCTACGTCGAGGACGCGCACGCGGCCGGTCTCGACGTCACGTTCGACTCCTACCCGTACCTGCGCGGCGCCTCGATCCTGTCGATGGTCTCGCTGCCCACGTGGCTGCCCATCGCGGACCCGGACGCCACGGTCGCGATGCTCCAGGACCCCGACGTCGTCGCTCGCCTCCAGGCCGAGCACTTCCCCGGGCTCGCCGACCTCTGGGAGCGCGTGACCATGGCCGCCGTCCCCGGCGAGCTGCGGTGGAGCGAGGGCATGGCCCTGCTCGACGTCGCCGACCGGCTCGGCCTCGACCCCGTCGACACGACGCTGCGCATCCTCGTCTCGACGCACCTGCGCGCGGGCTGCGTGTTCGCCCAGCCGCCGACCAACTCCCCCGAGTCCGTCCGCACCCTGCTGCGCCACCCCGCCCAGATGGGCGGGTCCGACGCCATCTACCAGGGCGGACGGCCCCACCCGCGCGGCTGGGGCGCGTTCGCGCGCTTCCTCGCCGAGCACGTGCGCACGCTGGGCGACTGGACGTGGCACGACGCCGAGCGGCACCTGTCGACGGCCGCCGCCGAGCGCTTCGGGTTCACCGACCGGGGCCGCCTGGTGCCCGGCGCGCGCGCCGACGTCGTGCTGCTAGACCCCGAGACCGTGCAGGACGTCGCGACCTACGAGGACCCGCGCCGTCCCGCGACCGGGATCGACGACGTGCTCGTCGCCGGCGTCCCCGTGCTCGCGGGCGGCCTGCCCACCGGGGCCACCCCCGGGCGCGCGCTGCGACCGGCCGTCACGGCGGACCGCGCGTGATGGCCGGCCCGCGGGCCACCGCGACCACCGCCGCCGCGATCGCCGACACCGCGAGCAGGAACTCGTCCCAGTCGCTGCGGCGAGCGCTCGGGATCCTCGACGCGCTGCGTCACGACGCGGCGCGCGGCCTGAGCCTCGTCGAGCTCGCGGACGTCCTCGGGACGCACAAGAGCACGGTCTCGCGCCTGCTCGCCCCGCTCGTCGAGGTCCATCTCGTCCGGCGCACCCCGACCGGGCGCTTCGTGCTCGGCGCCGGGACGCTCCGGCTCGGCCAGGCATACCTCGAAGGGCTCGACCTGCGCACGGTCGCCGAACCGCACCTCGCGGCGCTCATGCGCGCCTCGGGGGCCACGTGCCACCTCGTCGTGCACGACGGCCTCGACGTCGTCTACATCGACAAGAAGGAGAACACCGCGGTCGTGCGGATGGCCTCGCGCATCGGGCGCCGCATGCCGCTGTACTGCACGGGCGTCGGCAAGGCGATCCTCGCGGCGAGCGACGCCGACCTCCTCGACGCCGTCCTCGAGCACCCCATGCCCGCCGTCACGGCCCGTACCGTCACCGACCCCGACCACCTGCGGGCCGAGATCCGCACGGTCGCCCAGCGCGGCTACGCGATCGACGACCGCGAGAACGAGGCCGAGGTGCGCTGCGTCGCGGCCGCCGTCGTCGACCACACGGAGACCGCGATCGGCGCGCTCTCCGTCTCCGCCCTCGCCTCGCACATGCCGCCCGCACGGGTGCGCGAGCTGGGCCCCCTCGTCGTGCAGGCCGCCCGCGCGGTCTCCGCCGGGATGGGCTCCGTGCGCTGCGGCTACGAACCCACCGGGAGGAACGCATGACCCACCCCACCCAGCCGTCCGGCCGCGCGAGCGTGCCGGGGGACCCGAGCCTCGTCGTCGGACCCGCGACCAAGGGCCTGCGGCTCGACGCCGAACGGACCGTCGCCGACGTCCTCGCGGACTCCCCGCGCATCACCGACGACGCCTTCTCCTGGCCGCTCCTGACGCTCGACGACGCGGCGCTCGACCACAACGTCGCGCTCATGGCGCGCCTGTGCGCCGAGCACGGCGTCGAGCACGCGCCGCACGTCAAGACCGCGATGTCCCGCTCGCTCTACGCGCGCCAGGCGCGCGCCGGGGCGTGGGGCGCGACCGTCGCGAACCCCGCCCAGCTCCGCGTCGTGCGCTCGTGGGGGGTCGAGCGGGTGTTCCTCGCGAACGAGCTCATGGACCCGCGCGACATCGCGTGGCTGCGCCGCGAGCTCGAGGCCTCCGTCGCACCGGGCGGCACGCCGTTCGAGGCGTGGGTCTACGTCGACTCGATCGAGGGCGTCGGGCTCCTCACGCGCGGCTTCGCGGGGGCGCCCGCCGACGTCGTCGCGGGGCTCGGCGTGCTCGTCGAGGTCGGCGTCCCGGGCGGTCGCACGGGCGTGCGCAGCATGGCCGACGCGCTGGGCCTGGCCCGCGCGGTGCGCGCCGCGGGCCTGCGCGTGCCGGGCGTCGCCGGGTACGAGGGGTCGGCCGCTGGCGGCACCACGCCCGAGGACCTCGCCAAGGTCACGGCCTACTGCCAGGGCCTGCGCGACGTCGCGGCCGCGTTCGTCCGCGAGGGCCTCGTGCCCGACGGCGAACCCGTGGTCGTGACCGCGGGCGGCAGCTCGTTCCTCGACGTCGTGCTGGCCGAGCTCCCCGGCCCGCTCACGATCCCGGGCAGCGCCGGGACCGACGGACCGGACGGCTCCTCGGCCACGCGCGACGTGCGGGTCGTCGTGCGCTCGGGCGCGTACGTCACGCACGACCACGGCTTCTGCGCACGCATGGACCCCTGGGACCGCATCCCGGGCGGCGAGCCCATGCACGCGGCAGCCGTCGTGTGGGGGCAGGTGCTCTCGGTCCCCGAGCCCGGCCTCGTGCTGTGCGGCGTCGGGCGGCGCGACGTGTCCTACGACATCGACCTGCCCACGGCCCTGTGGCTGCGCACGCTCGACGAGAACGGGGACCTGCGCCCCGCGCACGACCTCGCGGGGGCCCGCGTCACCGGCCTCAACGACCAGCACCTGTACCTCGCCATCGACCCCACGCCCGCGGGCAGCTCCCCCGTCACGACGCAGATCCGGCCCGGCGACGTCGTCGGGTTCGGGATCTCGCACCCGTGCACGCTGTTCGACAAGTGGCGCGTGGCGGCCGTCGTGGGCGACGACGACCAGGTCGTCGACGTCGTCGGCACCGAGTTCTGACACCGGTCCCCGGACCACCTGCACCCTCCCGAGAGAAAGAGACACGATGAGCACCCCCAAGACCCCGATCAGCACCCCGCACGCACCGGCGCCGGCCCACACCTTCCACCAGGGTGTGCGCAAGGGCCCGTTCGTCCAGGTCTCGGGTCAGGGCCCGGTCGACCCCGCGACGAGCGAGTACCTGTACCCCGGGGACGTCGCGGCGCAGACCACGCGCACCCTGGAGAACGTCAAGGCCATCGTCGAGGGCGCGGGCGCCACGTTCGACGACGTCGTGATGCTGCGCGTCTACCTCACCAAGCGCGAGGACTTCCCGATCATGAACGACGCGTACGGCGCGTTCGTCGAGGCGAACTGCCCGGGCGGCGTGCTGCCGGCCCGCACGACGGTCTTCACGGGCCTGCCTCGCGAGGAGATGCTGGTCGAGATCGACGGGCTCGCGATCACGGACTGACGGTCCGCCGCCGCTGAGTGCGGAGCAGTTGTCGTCCGGGACGTCCTGGGACGACATCTACCCCGCACTCAGCAGGCGCACGCCGTGGGTGGCCGCGCCTAGCCTGGCGGGATGATCGAGACGCTCGCCATCGAGGGCTACCGCTCGCTGCGGCACCTCGTCCTGCCGCTCGGCCGTCTCACGGTCGTGACGGGCGCCAACGGCGTGGGCAAGTCGAGCCTGTACCGCTCGCTGCGCCTGCTCGCCGAGTGCGCGCTGGGCGGCGCGGTCGGGGCCCTGGCCCGCGAGGGCGGCCTGCCCTCGACGCTGTGGGCCGGTCCGGAGGTCATCGGGCGCTCGGTGCGCGAGGGCGTGCACCCCGTCCAGGGCACGGTGCGCGGTGGCCCGGTCGCGCTGCGGCTGGGCTTCGCGAGCGGCCCGGCCCCCCTGCCCGACGGCACCGCGTCAGCGGGTGCGTCCGGTGCCCTCGGCTACGCGATCGACCTCGGGCTGCCGCAGGACGGCGGCGCGTCGTTCGGCCTGGATCCGGAGATCAAGACCGAGGTCGTCTGGTCGGGCCCGGTGCTGCGTCCCGCGACGCTCGTCGCCGACCGGCACGGACCCTCGGTCCGGCTGCGCGACGACGACGGCTCGTGGCAGGTGTCGGGGCGCCGGCTGAGGTCGTTCGACAGCATGCTCTCGGAGGTCGTGGACCCCGTGGGCGCCCCCGAGCTCGTGCTGGTGCGCGAGCGCCTGCGGTCCTGGCGCTTCTACGACCAGTTCCGCACCGACGCCCTTGCCCCGGCCCGTGCGTCGCACGTCGGCACCCGAACCCCCGTCCTCGCGCACGACGGCGCCGACCTGGCCGCGGCCCTCGAGACGATCCGCGAGCTGGGCCTTGCCGACGACCTGGACGACGCGGTCGAGGACGCGTTCCCCGGGTCGAGCGTGCGCGTGCGCGTGACGGACGACGGCCGGTTCTCGCTCGAGCTGCGCCAGCACGGTCTGCTGCGTCCGCTCGGCAGCGCGGAGCTGTCCGACGGCACGCTGCGGTACCTGCTCTGGGTCGCGGCGCTGCTCACGCCCCGCCCGCCCGAGCTGCTCGTGCTCAACGAGCCCGAGACGAGCCTGCACCCCGAGCTGCTGCCCGCGCTCGGGGCCCTGGTCGCCGGAGCCGCGCGACGCACGCAGGTCGTGGTCGTGACGCACTCGCACGCGCTGGTCCGGGCCATGGAGGATGCGGCGGGCCGTTCGCGTGCCGCCTCCCCGGCGCTCGAGCACGTCGAGCTCGTCAAGGAGCTCGGCGAGACGACCGTCGCGGGCCGTGAGGGACCGCTCGACCAGCCGCAGTGGCACTGGCCGAAGCGCTGAGTGCATGATCCGGGCTCAGCGGCGCACGGACCCCAGGTACAGGCTGGTGACCGACGCCGCGACCTCGGTCAGCCGGCTCGCGGTGCGCCCCACGAGCTCCTCGAGGTCGATCGGTCCGGGCGCGATCGAGAACGCGGCCGTGATCCCTGCGGCGCGCGCCTGACGCGCGGGCAGCAGGACCTGCCCGGCGATCACCACGACGGGCGGGTGGCCCGGCGCGGCGGCGGCGAGCGCCCCGATCCGGTCGGCGACCTTGCCGTTGACGGACTGCGAGTCGAACGAGCCCTCGCCCGTGAGCACCAGGTCCGCGTCCGCGACGGCCGCGGGCAGCCCCACGGCCTGCGCGACCAGGGTCGCGCCGAGCTCGAGCTCGGCGCCGAGCACCGCGACGAGGGCCGCGGGTACCCCACCGGCGGCTCCCGCCCCCGACAGGTCGTGCGTGCGGACCCCGGTCTCGCGCTCGAGGAGGTCCGCCCAGCGCTCGAGCGCGGCGTCGAGGAACGCGACGTCCGCGTCGCTCGCTCCCTTCTGCGGCCCGAACACGGCCGCCGCCCCGCGCTCACCCACGAGCGGGTTCGTCACGTCGACGGCCAGCCGCCATCGCACCGCGCGGGCCCGCGGGTGCAGTCCCCCGAGGTCGAGGCCGACGACGCGCGCGAGCCCCTCGCCGCCGTCGGGCACGAGCGTCCCGGCGAGCTCCCCGTCCGTCGACGAGGGGACCGTCGCCGGCGAGTGCGCGAGGAGCCGGGCACCGAGCCCCGTGAGGACGCCCGCGCCGCCGTCCGTCGAGGCGGACCCGCCGAGGCACAGGACGACCTCCTCGACCCCGGCGTCCAGGACCGCCGCGCACGCCGCTCCCGTGCCGCGCGTGTGCGCGTGGAGCGGCTGGAGGACGACGTCGCTGACGGCGGGCAGGCCGCTCGCCGCGGCGAGCTCGACCACGCCGATGCGGCCGTCGGCGGACACCCCGTAGCGTGCCGGGCGAGGGCGCCCGATCGCGTCGACCGTCCCGACCTCGCGCGCCTCGACCCCCCACACGGACAGGAGCGCGTCGAGAGTGCCTTCGCCTCCGTCGGCCATGGGCAGGAGCCTGACCTCGGCGTCCGGCGCCGCCACCAGGACCCCGTCCGCGAGGTGGCGGGCCACCTCCGCGGCGGTCGCGGAGCCCTTGAACGAGTCGGGCGCGACCACGACGCGCAGCGGCCGTGGACCGGTGCGCGAGGGGTCCCCGGTCGTGGGAGCGTTCATCGTCGGAGGCACGCCCCGATCGTAGCCAGCGGGTCCGGCCCGCGCCGGGTGGAGAGCCTGGTCAGGACGCCGCCGCCGCGCTCGTGGGATCCGCGGCACCCGCGGTGCCTGTCCGCGCCGCGACCGCAGCGTCGATCCGCGCCTGCGTGCGTGCCTCGCGGCGCCGGCGCGCGCGCAGCACCGCGAGCGCCACCCCGACCAGGACGAGGAGCGTCCCGAGCTGGACCCACGGCAGCGTCCACGCCGCATAGCTCCCGGTCGCCTGGGCCAGCGCGACCTCGACCACGTCGTCGCCCACGACGAGCGGGGTCGTGGTCAGGTCGCCCGAGGCCTTGCCCAGCGGCCAGACGCCGTCGAGCACGACGCTCCCCCTCGTCTCCTGACCGGGCAGCACCTCGCGCTGAGCGGGCGCGACGACGTCGCGAGCGTTCCAGCCGAAGAGGCCGGCTCCCGCGACCTGGGTGTCCGCACCGAGGCGCACGTTGCCCTCGTTCGCGACCGTGTAGTCCACGCGCACCGCACCGGGCGCGAACGGGTTCCAGCTCGGCTCGTACGTCGCGCGGACGTCCGTGAGCGCGAGCACGGGGACCAGGTCGCCCGCCACCCGCAGGTGCAGGCGCGCCCCCACGCGCGTGTCGAACGTGACGGCCCGTCCGTCACCCTCGGGGCGGGCCAGGGCCGCGACGACCCCGGCAGGGTGGTCCCCGGGCGTCGCGTCGGCGGGGACAGCGACCGTGAACGGTACGGTCACCGACGACTCGGCGGCGACCTCGACGCGCTGGGTCGACCCGGCGGCCTGTCCCTCGCCGAGCGTGATCCACGCGCCGCCGTCGACCGGGGTCGTGCCCGCGGGGAGCAGGTCGAACTGCCCGTCCGCGGTCACGACGCCGTCGCTCGCGTACACGTCGAACGTCGCGGGATGGTCGCTGAAGTTGGTCACGGTCACGTGGTCGCCCGCCTGCCCGCCGGGGTCGACCGTCAGGCGGAACGACACGCGCCCGTCGGGCCCGTCGGCCGTCGCGGGCTCGACGGCCCACGTGGTCTTCGCGGGGCCCGGGTCGGACGCCGCGGTCGCGGACGGGCCGGGCAGTCCGGACAGTGACGCAAGAGCGAGCGCGAGGACGGCTGCGGGCCGGACGGCGCGAGAGAGGACGTTCATCGATGGGCTCCGAGCGGGGGAGGGTGCACGACCCGCTCCGGTCGGCGACCTGCGCGCACGTGGCGCGCGACGCCGTCGGGCGGGCGGGCGGGCGGACGGGAGGGCGGACGGGTGCGCCGCCGGGAGACGGCCCGTCGGACCCCGGTGCGCCACGAGAGCGCACCGGGGCCCGACGGTTCATGAGTCGACGGTCAGTCGACCGGGAAGAGCGAGACCGTCAGGGCGCCCGCGTAGTCGCCCGCGCGGGTGTCGACGGGGACCTCGAGCGCCAGGTCGGCCGAGACCGTCGTGGTGCCCAGACGCCCTCCCGCCGTCGCGGTCGCGAGCGTGGCCGGTGCCGCGAGGCCCGTGCCGCCGCCCAGGAGCGACGCGACGGGCGAGCCTGCGCTCACGCCGTCCTTGGCCGAGACCAGGCCCGGGGTCCAGCCGAGGTTCTGGGCGCGCAGCGTGCGCGGCCCCGACGTCAGGTCGCTCGACTGGCCCGAGACGGTCCAGCCGCCTGCGCCGACCGTGGCGGCCGCACGCGAGTCGGTCACCGAGACCTCGGGGAGCCGTCCCGCGAAGCGCAGTCGGTCGCCCACGTTCTCACCACCCGTGAGCGCGACGCCCGCACCGGCGTCCGCGACCGACAGCGTGAGCTTGCCGCCCACCTCGCCGGCCTCGGGCACGGTCGCGAGCAACGGGATGCCGTCCGCGGCGTTCGCGGCCCACAGCTCGTTCGAGACGCGGCCCACGTCGGCGTTGTCGAGGTACGCGCCCCGCACCGGGTCGGTGCCCGTCGCAGCGGCCGCGAGCAGCTCGGAGCCCGGGCCCTTGGCGTACACGGGCACGAGGTGGTTGGTGTGGCCGCCGCTGTTCCAGCTGACCTGCGGGGCGCCGCCCTGCACGCCCTGGACCGGGGTCCAGGCCGGGTTCGCGGCGGGGCCGGAGAGGTAGCCGCACTCGTGGTCGGCCGTGATGACGACGAGGGTCTCGTCCCAGCTCGAGTTCTCCTCGACCCAGTCCACGACCGTCTCGATGGTCCGGTTGAAGTCGACCTGCTCCTCGACCGCGCCCGCGGTGTTGTTGTCGTGCGAGGCCCAGTCGATCGCGCCGCCCTCGATCATGACGAAGAAGCCCTCGTCCGAGGCGTTGGACAGCACGTTGAGCGCGGCGTCCGTCATCTGCGGGAGCGAGGGGACGTTGTCGTTCTGGGGGGCGGTGAAGGGCACGTCGCCCGGCTTCAGGGCCGTGCGGTCGGCCTGGAGCGTGCCCGCGACCTGCGCGGTGCCCAGGACGTGCGTGGGCGTGTCGCCCTCGGCGAGCGCGAGGAAGTCGTCCTTCGACTCGACCAGGTCGAACGCCGACTGGCCGTCGACCAGCTTGGTCCACTCGGTCTCGCCGACGTAGTCGTACTTCGGGGTCGCGCGCTTGTCGCCGTTGTCGTCGTACCAGGGGTTGCCCGCACCGAAGATCACGTTGGCGCCCGAGTCCATCATGTCGGCGGCGATGTCGTGGTAGTTGTTGCGGTGCTCGTTGTGCGCCAGGTAGGACGCGGGCGTCGCGTGGGTCCACGGCACCGAGGTGACGACTCCCGTGGCCTTGCCCAGCTCGAGCGCGCGCTCGGCGACGGTCTTGAGGTCCTCGTGGTTCTCGTCCTGGCCGATCACGTTGTTGAGCGTCTTGACGCCCGTCGCGAGCGTCGTGGCGGCCGCGGCCGAGTCGGTCGAGCTCTTGAGCGGCGCGGAGAAGCTGCTCCAGTTCTGGGCCGGGTCGTACGTGTTGCCGAACTGGTAGGTGGACATCGCGAGGGCGACCGGGAACTCCTGGTACACCTGCGTGCCTGCCTGGCCGGGGACCGGGGTCGAGACGCCGCCGGGCTTCACGGTGGTCTGGTAGGCCGTGCGGCCGTGCTCGAACTGGCTGCCGAGGTCGACCTGGTTGAACCCCATCCCGTCACCGATGAGGTGGATGATGTTCTTCGGTCCCGGCGCCCCGGGGTCGGCGGACGGGGCGGCGAGCGCCGGCGTGGTCGAGGAGATCGCGATACCCGCCGCGAGGACGCCGGTCCCGGCGATCCGCAGCCACTTCATCGGTACACGTGAAGTCATGGTCTCTTCCCTGTCGAGGTCTGGTCCGGTCCGGAGTCGAGTTCCGGCCGGCACGTCAGAGCCAAGCGGTCAGAGGTGGCGAGGGGGTGAACGGCGCAGGGCCACGGGGGGACGGATGGGGTAAATGTCCGTCTCAGCCCGGCGGGTCGCGGGCAGGCGCGCCGGGGCAGTGCGCGTCGCGGCAGGCGCGCTGCCTCAGCCCGGCGCGGGCAGGTCCGCGAACCGCACGAGCTGGCCCACGGCCCGCTCGGCGCGCTCGTCGAGCCACGGCATGGGGAAGAGCTCGATCGTCCAGTCCTCCTTGGACGCGAACACGCCCGTGGGCACGATCAGGTCGCCCATGAACGCGAACAGGGGCCGCAGCGCCTGGTCGATCACGAGGGTGTGGCGGGCGGTGCCGCCGGTCGCGGCGAGCAGCACGGGCTTGTCGACCATCGAGAGCGAGTCGACGAGGTCGAAGAAGGACTTGAAGATCCCCGAGTAGGAGCCACGGAACACGGGGGTCGCGACGATCAGCAGGTCGGCCTGCTCGGCGGTCTTGAGCGCGAGCTCGAGCTCCTCGCTGCGCATCCCGATCACGGTCGCGGTCGCGACGTCCTGCGCGTGGTCGCGGACCTCGATCGTGCGGGCATCGACCTGGACGCCTGCGGCGGTCAGCCGGGCCACGGTCTTGTCGAGCAGCAGGTCGGTCAGGGCGCGCGTGGTCGAGGGGAAGCTGACCCCGCCGGTCACGGCGACGACGCTCAGCGAGCGGGGGGTGGCGGCCGTTCCCACGGCCTGGGGGCCGACGCTCACGCCGTGCTCCCGTCGCGCGCGGGGATGTCGCCCTGGGCGTCACGGAGCTTGTCGAGCAGGCCCTTGAGGGTCGCGAGCTCGTCGGCGTCGAGGGCCGCGCCCACGTAGGCGCCGATGGTGCGGACGTGCTTGCGCCCGATCTCCTTCTGGAGCCGTGCGCCCTCGGGGGTGAGGCGCACGATCGTGCCGCGTGCGTCGTCGGGCGCGGGGACGCGTACCACGAGGCCGCGCTGCTCGAGGCGCTCGGCCATGCGGCTGAGCGAGGGCTGGCTGATGAGGACGTACTCGTTGAGGTCGCGCAGGCGGGTGCCGCCCTCGGGGCAGCCTGCGAGCGTGAAGAGCACGTCGTACTCGCGCATCGTCAGCTCTTCCCAGATGTCGTCGGCCTGGAACCGGCGCATGAGCGCGACCTGGGTGCGGAAGAGCGACTCCCAGGTCTCGGCGGCCTCGCGCGTGGTGGCTCGGTCGTGGACGGCGGGCGGCGCTGTGGTGGGGCTGGTCATGTGTCTCTCGATCCTGCCGGGTGCACCGGCCCGACGGCGCCGCTCGCCTCGTCGGCAGACGTCACCCGGGTAGATGCGTTCGTATGAACTCGAGCGGTACAACCGACGGGGCGAGAGGTGTATTCCGGGCGCCCCGGAACCTCGGAGCGCGACCTACCTGCCGAGCCGACGCTCGCGCTGCGAGTACGAGCGCAGGGCGCGCAGGTAGTCGACCCGGCGGAAGCTCGGCCAGTACGCCTCGCAGAAGTAGAACTCGGCGTGCGCGCTCTGCCACAGCAGGAACCCGCCCAGGCGCTGCTCCCCCGACGTACGGATCACGAGCTCGGGGTCCGGCTGACCCTTGGTGTAGAGGTGCTCCTCGATGTGCTCGACGTCGAGGTTCTCGGCGAGGTCCTGGAGCGAGGCACCGCTCGCGGCCTGCTCGCTCAGGTAGGACCGCACGGCGTCCGCGATCTCGTGCCGACCGCCGTACCCGATCGCGACGTTGACCTGCAGCCCGTCGACCCCGGCCGTCCGCTCCTCCGCGTCACGCAGCGCCTTGGCGAGGCGCTCGGGCAGGAGGTCGAGGCGGCCCATGACGCGCAGGCGCCAGCGGCCGGTCTCGGCGAGGTCGCACACGGCGTCCTCGATGATGTCGAGCAGCGCGCTGAGCTCCTCGCGCGAGCGCGAGAGGTTGTCGGTCGAGAGCATCCAGAGCGTGACGACCTCGATCCCGAGGTCCTCGCTCCAGGTGAGGAACTCGGCGATCTTGTCGGCGCCGCGACGGTGGCCGGTCGCGGCGGTCTCGCCGAAGGACTTGGCCCAGCGACGGTTCCCGTCGAGGATGACGCCGACGTGGCGCGGCATGGCCTCGCGCGGCAGCGAGGCCGCGAGGCGTCGTTCGTACAGCCCGTAGAGCAGGTGGGGCATGCGCACGTGGGGTCCTTCGCGGTGTGTAATGGATGAGCGGCGACGGGGCCGGACGGGGCCCGGGAGCGTCGCGCGAGCGACGCGGAGGTCGCAGGACGGTCGTCGGTGACGATCGTCGTCGCTCGCCAAACGGTACCGGAGGCAACAGTCGAGATACCCCGAGGTCCGGTCCTGAAGATGGCTTTACGCAGGATCTTCACAGTCCCGCGCAACAACCTACGGTGACGTAACTTACGATGGCGTAAGTTGTTCCTGAGCCACGCACGTCGACTCACGCGCACCCCCCGGGTCAGGGACATCCCGTCCGCACGCCCGAACCGCCGACACGAGCAGGAGTCTCTCCGTGGCACGACCCTCCGACCGCCCGACCTCCGGCGACACCGTCGAGAACTCGCTGGACTCTGCCGCAGGCGCCGTGTCGAGCGCCGCCGAGAAGGTCGCGGAGGCGATCAAGCCTCGGCTGCGCGGCTGGATCCACGCCGGCACGTTCCCCGTCGCGCTCGTCGCGAGCATCGTCCTGGTGATCCTGGCCCCCCCGGTCGCTGGCAAGGTCGCGTGCGCCGTCTTCGGCCTGAGCGCGTGCCTGCTGTTCGGCACGAGCGCGGTCTACCACCGCGGCACCTGGTCGCCGAAGGTCGCGGGGATCCTGCGCCGGGCCGACCACTCGAACATCTTCCTCATCATCGCGGGCACCTACACCCCGCTCGCGGTGCTGCTCCTGCCGCAGCGGACCGCGACGATCCTGCTGCTCGTCGTGTGGGTCGGCGCCCTGCTGGGGCTCGCCGCGCGCATCATCTGGCTGGGCGCCCCGCGGTGGGTCTACGTACCGATCTACGTCGCGCTCGGGTGGGTCGCGGTCGGGTACATGCCGCAGTTCTGGACCACGCCGTCCGGCCCGGCGATCGTGTGGCTCGTCGCGATCGGCGGCCTCGCCTACACGCTGGGGGCGGTGGTCTACGGCCTCAAGCGCCCCAACCCGAGCCCGCGCTGGTTCGGCTTCCACGAGATCTTCCACGTGCTGACCGTCGTGGGGTTCGGGTGCCACTACGCCGCGATCATGATCGCGGCGCTCAACGCCTGAGCCTGGCTGTCGTCCGCTGAGTGCGGAGCAGCTGTCGCGGATCGGCTCGACCTGCGACGGCTGCTCCGCACTCAACGTTCTGGCTGCTCCCGAGGCACGACGACGTAGCGACGGTTCGCGAGGGACGGGTTCGCCTCGCGCACCGCACCCAGGGCGTCGGGGTCGACGTCGGCGGTCCGCAGCCCCGCCCGCTCGTCGAGCTCGAGCCCGACCTGCCCGTCCGGTCCCACGAGCAGCGACCTCCCGGTCACGCCCTTCCCCGCCTGCCCGACGGCGAGCACCACCGACGTGTTCTCGATCGCCCGGGCGCGGGCCAGGGTGCGCCAGTGGTCGGCCTTGAGGTCGCCGGCGGCCCAGGCAGCTGGCACCACGAGGACGTCCGCACCGGCGTCGACCAGCCGGCGTGCCGACTCGGGGAACCGCAGGTCGTAGCAGGTCATGACGCCGAACGTCAGGCCGCCCACGGACATCGTGGTGGGAGGCCCGTCGACCGGGCCCGGCTCGAGCCGGTCCGACTCGCGATGGCCGAACGCGTCGTAGAGGTGCACCTTGCGGTACACCCCGACCAGGTGACCACCCGCGTCGATCGCGACGACCGCGTTGACGGCACGGGTGGCACCGGTGCCGGTGCCGGTGCCGGTGCCGGGGAGCGTCGTGCCCGCGATCACCGCGACCCCCGTCTCCGCGGCCCAGCGCTGGAGGGTCGTGACGAACGGGCCGTCGAGCGGCTCGGCGTGCTCGATCCCCACGCCCCGGGGGTCGAAGCCCGAGGCGTACTCGGGAAGCACCAGCAGGTCGGCCTGGAGGCGCTGCGCCTCGGTGAAGGCCGAGCGCACCACGAGCAGGTTCGCCGCGTGGTCGTTCGAGACCTCGATCTGGGCGATCGTGACCCGCACCGGACCACGCGGCGAACGCGTCACGTCAGTCGCCGCCGCCGCCGGAGTCGCCGCCCGAGCTGCCGGAGTCGCTCGAGCCGTCGCTCGAGCTGTCGCTCGGGCCGTCGTTCGAGCGCGAGCCGCGGTCCGAGGGGCCGCCGTCCGACGAGCCCCCCGCTCCGCCGCCGCCGGGGTGGGCCGACCGTTCGTCGTGACGGACCTTGCGGAGCTGCTTGTTCATCGACAGGAACAGCGCGACGCACGCGAGCGCGACCGCGAAGATCGTGAGAAACCCCGGCAGGCCGGGAGAGACGTCGGTCGGCTCGAGGCCCGGGCGCAGCTCACCACCCGTCGGAGCAGGGGACGGTGTCGTCTCGGCCGTCACGCCGGCGGCCCAACCGGGCCCTCCCGCGAGGTGGGACGACAGGTCGACCGCGAGCTGCGGCGTCGGGCTCATGCGTGGCCTTCCTCGGTGCGGATACCGGCGAACAGGTCGTCCTCCGGAAGCGTGGTCGGGACGCGTGACTCGGCGAGCTCGAACTCCTCGATCGGCCACACCGCGACCTCGAGGTCCCGCGGGATGGCGAAGAAGAAGCCGTCCGGGTCGATCTGCGTCGCGTGCGCGATGAGCGCCGCGTCGCGCTGCGGGAAGTACGGGGCGACCTCGACGCGCGTCGTGACCTCGCGCTCGGGGATCTCGCGCGCCGCCCGCGACTCGACCCAGTCGCTGAACGGCGACTCGAGACCGGCGTCCACGACGGCCTCGTGGATCGTGCGGATGCGGTTCATCGAGAAGTCGTGGTTGTAGTACAGCTTGAGCGGCTCCCACACGGGCGCGCCGCCCTCGACCTGGTAGCGCTCCGGGTCGCCCGCGGCGTGGAACGCCTCGAACGCGACCTTGTGGCACATGATGTGGTCCGGGTGCGGATAGCCGCCGCTCGGGTCGTACGTCGTGATGACGTGCGGGCGGAACTCACGCACCAGCTCGACGAGCGGCGCCGCCGCCTCCTCGAGCGGGACGAGCGCGAAGCAGCCCTCCGGCAGCGGAGGCAGCGGGTCGCCCTCCGGCAGCCCCGAGTCGACGAACCCCAGCCAGCGGTGGCTCACACCGAGCGCCCTGGCCGCCGCCGCCATCTCCGCGCGGCGCAGCTCGGCCATGCCCTCGGGGGTCGAGGGGACCTCGCCGAAGCTCGGGTTGAGCACGTCGCCGCGCTCACCGCCCGTGCAGCTCACCACGAGCACCTCGACGCCCTCCGCGGCGTAGCGGGCCGACGTCGCGGCGCCCTTGCTCGACTCGTCGTCAGGGTGCGCGTGGACGGCCATGAGGCGCAGCGGTGCGCCGTCGACCGTCCCGGCCGCCGATGCAGTACGCGGGCGCGCCGTCGATTCGGTCACAGGTCCTCCAGGGGGTACTCCGGGGCGAAGAAGTTCAGAGACAATGATGTCTCATGAGCAGGTAGTCCACCCAACCCCTGGACCTCGATTCACCATGACGAACAGCACTCCCCCGTCGGGAACAACCCCGCAGGTCGGCCCCGACGCGCTCGACGAGCACGAGAACCCGATCGGGCTCGCGCCGCAGCCCCCCGCACCGCAGCCGCCCGCGGGCCGCTACGGACCCGCGCCGACGCCCGCCCGCCGCCGCCTCACGATCGCGGGCATCGTCGCCGCCGCGGTCGTCGGCGTCGCGATCACGGTCTGGATCGGGCTCGGGCAGGCCTCGACGCCCGTGCGCTACGACGACTTCGGGTTCAAGGTCGTCAGCTCCGAGCAGATCGACGTGACGTTCCAGGTCTCGATGAAGCCCGGCACCCAGGCCGAGTGCACGATCGACGCCCTCGCCGAGAGCTACGCGCAGGTCGGGACGGTCGACGTCGTCGTCGGCCCGAGCGACCAGCTCGAGGGGCGCTACACCGTGAGCGTCGCGACGTCCGAGCTCGCCACGACCGGCATCGTCGAGAGCTGCCGCGCACTACCCTGACGGGGCGACGCCCGCTGCGGCTCCCCCGGGCTCGTCCGGGGTAGACCCAGGGGTGAGGAGCGGTGTGATGCAGCGGACATTTGGTATCCTGAGGGATTCACGCTGCCCCAGAAGCATCAGGTCCAGCGAAACCCGCCACGCGGCGTCGGCGACCGGCCG
This sequence comes from Oerskovia sp. PE-21s, assembly GCF_056158145.1. NCBI lineage: Bacteria > Bacillati > Actinomycetota > Actinomycetes > Micrococcales > Cellulomonadaceae > Oerskovia > Oerskovia sp. PE-21s. The sequence continues at coordinate 410,476 of NZ_JBUXJM010000001.1, read as the reverse complement.
ACGTCACCACCCCGGGCAGGCAGCGGAGTCGCTCTCACCCGCACCCACTGCCTCACCCTGTGCGGTCACGTCCACCGACGTCGACCGCAGGAACGCAAGGAAAGGAAGGAGCGAACCGTGACCGAGACCAGCGTCACCTGGCTGACCCAGGAGGCACACGACAGGCTTCAGGCCGAGTTGGCTCACCTGTCCGGTGCCGGCCGCACCGACATCGCCGAGCGCATCGCTGCCGCCCGCGACGAGGGTGACCTCAAGGAGAACGGCGGCTACCACGCCGCCCGCGAGGAGCAGGCCAAGAACGAGGCGCGCATCCGCGAGCTGACCGCGAAGCTCCGCAACGTGCAGATCGGCACGCCGCCGGACGACGGCAAGGTCGAGCCCGGCATGGTCGTCACCGCGCTCGTGGCCGGCGAGGAGATGTCGTTCCTGCTCGGCTCGCGCGAGATCGCGGGCGGCACGGACATCCGCGTCTACTCCCCGACGTCCCCGCTCGGCGAGGCCATCAACGGCACCTCGATCGGCGACAAGGTCTCGTACGCCGCCCCCAACGGGAACCAGATCCAGGTGGAGATCCTCGCGGCCAAGCCGTTCGAGGCGTGACCCACCGCTGACGCACCGGGCCACCACCGACGGTGGCCGCTACGCACGGGGAACACGCGTCGCGAGCACGCAGGCCCGGGAACCTCAGGGTTCCCGGGCCTGCGTGCGTCCGGGTGCGCCCCGGTGCGGGTCCAAGGCCCCACCCACCTGCTCGGCATCCGCCTGCTGATGCCAATCGGCGAGATGCGGTCAACTGGGGTCCTGCGGGCGGATCGACCCCAGATGGCCGCCTCTCGCCGGCGTCGCAACGACACCCAGGAGACACCTGGGCGTCCGTCGTCCACAGGTACCACCCCAGGGCCCCACGGGGACGCACGGATCTGCGACCCTCACCTCGTGCCCAGCGCCCTCGTCCCGCTCCCACCCACCCCGTTTCGTGTGGCCGACGCCCTCGCGGCAGGCAGCACGGCGGACCAGCTCCGTAGTCCGGTGCTGCACGCGCCGGTACGTGGGGTCCGCATGGCGGCCGCATCAGCTCACGACCTCGAGGCGCTCTGCCGGGCCGTCGCCCTGACGTTCCGCCCCGGCGACACGTTCTCTCACCTCACGGCCGCCGCACTCCTGGGGCTTCCCCTGCCGGCCGACCATCGACCGCTCGAAAGGCTGCACGTCTCCAGCACCCACGGGGTCCGCGCCCGGGAGGCGTCACTGCTCGTCGGGCACTCCGGGGCGCTTCTTCGGCACGTGTTCCAGTACCGCCAGCTCCCGGTCACCATCCCTGCCCGCACCTGGTTGGACCTGGGGAGCGCGACGGGTACCGGAGCAAGGGCCGTCCTGACCGCCGAGGACCTCGTCGTCCTGACCGACGCGGTCCTGTCCCTGCGTCACCCGGCCACCTCGCGGCTCGAGCTGGAGCGTGCACTGGCATGGTTCGTCGGCGGACGGGGCACACGGGCTCTGCGCACCGCGCTCGCCGCCGCACGGGCTTTCGTCGACTCTCGCATGGAGACGCGGGTCCGGCTCCTGCTTGTCCGGTCGGGATTTCCGTGCCCGGTGGTCGGCGCTGACCTGTTCGCGGAGGACCAGTGGGTCGCGCGACCGGACATGTGCTGGCCCGAGGCACGCATCGCGATCGAGTACGACGGCGCTCACCACTACTCGTCCCAGCACCAGATGCGCAGCGACGTCGCACGACGGGAGAACATGGAGCGGCTGGGGTGGCGGGTGATCGTGCTCTACTCCCAGGACGTGCTGACAGCATGGGAAGCAACCTGTGGGCGGCTGCTCACCGCGTTCGGGGACCAGGGGGTGGACCCGCGCCGTCTCACGGACGCACCTGACACCTCGGTGCGCCCCCGCATCGTCGTTGCCCGGCACTGATTGCCCGACGACCGCGCACTCCGGCAGCCGTCGCCTCCTGTCCAGTGTCCGAGCACGCCGAGACGAGGCCAACCGGGGTCGAGACGGTGCTCGAACCCCAGTTGGCCTCACCTCGACGACAGCTCGTCGAGACGGTGGACGGCGGGCCCGCCGAGCGGCAGCCCGTCAGCCCGTCAGGACCCGGTACCCGGCACCCCGCAGCTGCGCGACGAGCGCCTCGCAGTGCTCCTGGCCCTTGGTCTCGACCTGCATGCGCACCCACGCCTCCCCGATCGCCAGGTGCACGTCGGTGCGGTCGTGGTCGATGTGCATGATCGAGCCGCCGACGCCGGCGATCACGTCGAGCATCTGGGCCAGCGCCCCGGGGCGGTCGTCGAGCAGGACCTGCATCTGCATGTACCGCCCCGCGGCCGCGAGCCCGTGGCGCAGCACGCGCAGCAGGACCAGGGGGTCGATGTTCCCCCCGGACAGGATCGCGACCACCGGCCCGTCGAGCCCGCTCGGGTCCGCGAGCAGCGCCGCGACGCCCGCTGCCCCCGCAGGCTCGACGACGAGCTTGGCCCGCTCGGTGATCATCAGCAGCGCACGGGACAGCTCGTCCTCGGTCACGGTCCGTACCTCGGCGCCCAGCTGGGACACGATCGAGAACGGTACGGGGCCCGGGGTGCCCACCGCGATGCCGTCGGCCATGGTCGAGCGGGCGAGCGACGTCGTCGGGACTCCTGCGGCGAGCGAGCCCGGGTACGCGGCCGCACGCGCGGCCTGGACCCCCACGACCTTGACGTGCGGCGCGACCTCGGCCAGGGCCGCCGCGACCCCCGCGACCAGCCCGCCACCGCCGAGCGGCATGACGACGGTGCGGACGTCGGGCACCTGCTCGAGGATCTCGAGCGCGATGGTGCCCTGGCCCGCGACCACGTCGGGGTGGTCGAACGGGTGGATGAACACCGCGCCCGTGCGCTCGGCCTCGGCCTTCGCGGCCGCGAGGGTCTCGTCGACGTCGACACCCACCAGGCGCACCTCGGCCCCGTACTCGCGCGTGGCGGCGACCTTGGGCAGCGCGGCGTCGACCGGCATGTAGACGACGGCCTGGATACCGAGCAGCCCCGCCGCGAACGCGACGCCCTGCGCGTGGTTCCCGGCGCTCGCCGCGACGACGCCCCGCGCCTTCTCCTCGGCCGAGAGCCGGGCCATGCGGATGTACGCCCCGCGGATCTTGAACGACCCTGCGCGCTGGAGGTTCTCGCACTTGAGCACCACGGGCACACCCGCGACCTGGCTGATCGCGCGGCTGGTCTGGACAGGGGTGCGGTACGCGACGCCGTCGAGCATGCGGGCGGCGTCCCGGATGCTGTCGAGCGTCACGGCGGGCTGAGGGAGGGTCACGCGTCCTCGCCCGTGCTCGCCGCGCTGCCCGACGACGGCGCTCCCCCACGGCGCGTGGCCCTGCGCCCGGTGGTGCGCGCCGAGGCGGGCACCTTCTCGTCGTCGGCGAGATCGTCCACCTTCTCGTCGTCGGCGAGGTCGTCCTCGGCACGCCGGACCATGACCGGCAGCACGGGCTTGCCGCGTATCACGAGGGTGTCGTCGGTGCCGAGGTCGGGGAACTTGTCGTGCCCGTTGAGGTACAGGACCACGGTGTTGATCAGGGCGGCGAGCGGCACCGCGAACAGGGCGCCGACGATCCCGGCGGCGAACCCGCCGGCCGCGACCACGAGCAGCACCGCGACGGGGTGCAGCGAGACCGCGTGTCCCATCAGGAACGGCTGGAGCGCGTGGCTCTCGATCTGCTGGACCGCGAGCACGATGCCCAGCATGATGAGCGCCGCGACCCACCCGTTCGCGACGAGCACGACGAGCACCGCGACCGCGCCCGTGACGACGGCACCCACGATCGGGATGAACGAGCCCACGAACACCAGGATGCCCAGGGGCAGCGCGAGCGACGGCACGAAGAACGCCGCACCGACACCGATACCGACCGCGTCGACGAGGGCCACGAGGATCTGGGTGCGCGTGTAGGCGGACAGCGTGACGATGCCGCGACGCCCCGCCTGGTGGATCGTGTCACGCGAACGCGCCGGGAACAGGCCCACGCACCAGGACCAGATCGTCCGGCCGTCGAGCAGGAAGAAGAACGTGCAGAACAGCGCGATCACGGCGCCCGCGGCCACGTGGCCCACGGTCGTCGCCGCGCCCAGCGCCCCGGACACGATGCTGTCCTGGCTCGAGCTGATGAACTTCTCGAGCTCCTTGAGGTAGCCGTCGACCTGCTCCACGCCGATCCCGAACGGCCCCGCCTGCAGCCAGTCCATGAACTCGTTGAAGCCGTCGATCGCCTGCTCCCGGAGCTCCGAGATCCCGCTCACGATCGTGCTGCCCGCGACGGTGACGAGGCCGCCGACGACCAGGAGGAGCCCGAGCAGCGCCGAGATCGACGACAGCCCGCGCGAGAACCGCAGGTGCTTCTCCAGGAACCGACGCACCGGCGTGAGCAGGACCGTGAGCAGCAGCGCGATCGCGACCGGAACGACGATGACCTTGAACAGCCCCGTGACGTACAGGCTCGCCGTGACGAGCGCCCCGATCAGGAGCAGGCGCCACGACCAGGCCGCTGCGGTCTGGATCGACGGCGGCACCGCAGCGGCACCGTGCGGCGTGCCATCACGCAGGCCTGCGCCGACCGCGGCCTTCCCGGCCCCGGCGGTGGCGACCGCTCCTGCCGAGGTGGGCGACGTCGTCGGGCGCGGGGCGTCGGCAGGTACGCCCGCGGCGCGGCCCTTGCGCGCAGCCGCGCTCACGCGAGAGCCCGCGTGAGGTCCGCGATCAGGTCCGCCGCGTCCTCGATGCCGACCGACAGCCGCACCAGGTCGTCAGGTACCTCGAGCGCCGAGCCCGCGACCGACGCGTGCGTCATGCGCCCCGGGTGCTCGATCAACGACTCGACCCCGCCGAGGGACTCCGCGAGCGTGAAGACCTGGGTCCGGGCGCAGACCGCGAGCGCCTTCTCCTCGCTCCCCACGCGGAAGGACACCATGCCCCCGAAGCCCCGCATCTGCCGCGTGGCGAGCTCGTGCCCGGGGTGCGACGCGAGGCCGGGGTAGACGACCTCCGTCACCGCGGGGTGCGACGCGAGGAACTCCGCGACCGCGGCCGCGTTGGCAGAGTGCCGGTCCATGCGCACCGCGAGCGTCTTGAGACCGCGCAGCGTGAGCCACGCGTCGAACGGCCCGGCGACCGCGCCCGAGGAGTTCTGGTGGAACCCGACGGCGTCGGCCAGGCCCCGCGTCCCCGCAGGTGACACGAGGTCCCCCGGGAGCTCGGCGCCGTCGGCCACGACGAGCGCTCCCCCGACGACGTCGCTGTGCCCGCCGATGTACTTGGTCGTCGAGTGCACGACGACGTCGGCGCCCAGGCCGATCGGCTGCTGGAGGTAGGGCGTCGCGAACGTGTTGTCGACCACGAGCGTCGCGCCGTGCTCGTGCGCGACCTGCGCGAGGGCGGCGATGTCGCTCACGCCCAGCAGCGGGTTGGTGGGCGTCTCGACCCACAGGACCTTCGTGCGGCCGGGCTGGACCGCGGCCCGCACTGCGTCGAGGTCCGTCAGGTCCACGGCCGTGTGCTCGATGCCCCACGGACCGAAGACCCGTGCGACCAGGCGGTACGTGCCGCCGTACGCGTCGTCGGGCACCAGGACGTGGTCGCCCGGGCGCAGCGTCGCCCGCAGCAGCGTGTCCTCCGCCGCGAGGCCCGAGGAGAACGCGAACCCGCGCGCCGGCTCGGCGCCCGCGGGCGTCTCGACGGCGCCGAGCGCCTCCTCGAGGGCGGTACGGGTGGGGTTCGCGGACCGGGAGTACTCGTACCCCCCGCGCAGACCGCCGACGCCGTCCTGCTTGTAGGTGGAGACCTGGTAGATCGGGGGCACGACGGCCCCCGTCGTCGCGTCCGGGTCCTGTCCCGCGTGAATGGCGCGGGTCGCGAAGCCGGTGCTCGACCAGTCAGGGTGGGAGGGAGTGCTCGCGCTGCTCATCCTGTGAGCCTACGTGCCCACGGGCCGCGCGTTCCTGCGGAACACGACGGTTCTCGCAGAGCGGATGTGGACATTTCGCGCGGACCGTCGGGAGGGGACGGTTCCTGGGGAGCCCGGGGAACAGGCGACGACGGCGAGGTGTTGCCCAGGTGTCGGCTACAGGTGGAGGTAAAGATGTTCGAGTCGTTGTTCGGGTCCTCGATGAAGACCCAGATGGTCGCGCCCGAGAAGGCGCTCGCCGGGCGGGACCAGCCCGTGCTCCCCACCGCCCGCCCGCACACCGTGCTCGGGACGTCGATCACCGGGCCCTGGCCCGAGGGGACCCGCGTGCTGTACCTCGCGATGGGCTGTTTCTGGGGGGCCGAGGAGATCTTCTGGCAGGTGCCGGGAGTGATCTCGACCGCCGTCGGCTACATGGGCGGCACCACCCCCAACCCCACGTACGAGGAGGTCTGCACCGCGCGGACCGGGCACACCGAGACCGCGCTCGTCGCGTACGACCCGTCCGTCGTGAGCGAGGAGGAGCTGCTCAAGATCTTCTGGGAACGCCACGACCCCACGCAGGGCTACCGGCAGGGCAACGACGTCGGCACCCAGTACCGCTCGGCGGTCTACTGGACGACGCCCGAGCAGGAGGCCGCGGTCCGCGAGACCGAGGAGCGGTACCAGAAGGTCCTGACCGCACGCGGGCTCGACCCCATCACCACCGAGGTCGCGCCGGCCGAGGGCCGCACGTTCTACTACGCCGAGGACTACCACCAGCAGTACCTCGACAAGAACCCCCACGGGTACCGCTGCCACGCGACGACGGGCATCCCGTTCCCCGACGCGGCGTGACGCTGGCCTGAGCGGCCCCGCCAGGCTGAGCGGCCCCGCCGAGAAGTGAGTAGGTGCCCCTGATCCGGCCGGATCAGGGGCACCTACTCACTTCTCGGCGGGTCGGCGCTCCGCAGACGAGGCGCGAGGCCCCCGTCAGCGGGTCAGCGGGTCAGCGGGTCAGCACGTCAGGCCCGAGCCCGGCGCGACGCCCAGGATCGCCGTGATCTTCTGATAGCGGTCGACCCGGCTCTGGACCGACGCCGGGTTGCCGCCGTCGCACTCGAGCGCCCCGTTGAGCGAGTTGATCGTCTGGCCGAACCCTGCGCCACCGATCATCGCCTCGTGCGACGTCATGACGCCCGGACCGTTCTGCGTGTTCCAGTACCAGAGGGCCGTCTGCCAGGCGATCGACGGGTCCTGCTCGACGAGCCACGGGTTGTTGAGCAGGTCGATGCCGAGCGCGTCACCGGCCGCCTTGTAGTTGAAGTTCCAGCTGAACATGATCGGACCACGGCCGTAGTAGGCCTTCTGCCCGGCCGGGCAGCCGAACGGCTGCGAGTAGTCGCACTTGATCCAGTAGTTCGCCTCGTTGATCTCCTTGACGTACCGCAGGCCGACCGACTCGAAGTCGGCGTGGGTCAGGAACGCCGCCGCCTCCTGGGTCCGGGTCGTCTCGGTGCCCGTGTTGGCGAACCTCGGGTACGCCGCCAGGGCGTCGACGAGGCCCTGGTAGGTGTAGAACGCGTTGCGCTTCGGGAAGATCGCGTCGAACTCGGCCTCGCTGATCACGAAGTCGGACGTTCCCCCCTGACAGGCACCCTTGTCCGCCCAGACGGTCGTGGCACCGGGGTTCTCGCGCTGCGTCCACCACTTCGCCGTGAAGTTGCGGCCGTGGTGGGAGACCGTGGCCCCGCCCTGGTACGCGCTGGTCTCGCTCCACGTCGCGGCGCACGGGTTCGCGGGCGCTGCGGTGGCGACCGTGAGCGGTGCTGCGGCGGACAGCGCGACGGCGCTCGCCGGCACGGCGGCTGCGGTCGCGACGACCGCGCCCACGAGCCCGGCCGCGATCATCGCGGCTCCACGGCGCATGCCGGAGACAGTTCTCTTGCCAAACATGTGAGCCCCCATTTTGCTCATCGTTGAACAATCCTTGTGAACGGCTGGCGCCGCGGGTGACAAAGTAGCGATGCGCACAAATGTCAGCAACTCGAACAAACTGCCTGCTCGCGCAGCGCCCGGGCACGTCCGGGCACTCCGCGGCGACGCGAGTCCGCCGAGGGTGACGCCCTCGGCAGGTGCCTGCGCCCCCTTCGGGGCGCGTCCCCCTCAGCGGTGGGCCAGGGCCCGCTCGTCCGCCCCTGCCCGCACCTCCGGCGCGAGCAGCAACCGGCCCAGGGCCTCGTTGCGGCACAGCACCGCCAGCCCTGCGGCAGCCGGCCCGCGCAGCGCCAGGACGAGCGCCACGACGACGCACACCCCGACCGTCGCACCGGCGACGACGTCGTGCGGGAAGTGGACCCCCTGCACGAGGCGCGCCGCCCCCGTGACGACCGCGAGGATCGCGGGCGCGACGACCATGACGCGGTACGGCGGGAGGCGACGGGCGCGCCGGAACCGGAGCGCCGTCGTCGTGCCGAGCGAGTCCCGCGGGCGGCCCGTGGCGAGCGCCGTGAGCACCACGGACGTCGCGAGCGCGAACGCGATGGTCGTGTGGTTGCTCGGGAACGACCAGTCCCCCGCGGCAGGACAGTGCGCGATCTCGATGAGGTCCCAGCACCCGCGGGGCTGCTGGACGATCGTCTTGGCGACCTCGGACGTCGCGTACGCGACCACGGTCCCGGCGCCTCCGACGAGCGCCGTCGCGACCGCGACGAGCCCCGCCCCGCGCGCCTGCCAGGCCGCGAGCAGCCACAGCAGCGCGAGCACGATCACGCCGGCCTCGGCGACCAGCTCGACCCCGGGAAGGTCCGCGGTCCGGGCCGTCACGGCGAGGTAGAGCTCGGTGCTGGGCCCGCGCAGGAGCAGCAGGGCCGGCACGACGACGGCGGCCGCGAGCAGCCAGAGCAGGGCCAGGAGCAGGGACGATCTGGGGGACTTCACCCCGGAATGGTACGGAGGTGAACGGCCGATGAACATCAGACCGCGGTCGGACCCGGACACCTCCCGGCGTCCCCCTCGCGGCCCACACCCCGCCTTCACGTCCGTCCCCGTGGCAGGGTGGGGCGCGTGACCGACGCCCGCACCGCCGCGACGCCCGACGCCCCCCGCGCGCCCGCCCGCACGACCACCCTGCGCCTGCTGGCCGCGGCGCTGGTGTGCGGTTCGGCGGTCCTGCTGTTCGCGGTGCACGTCCGACCGCTCGGGTACGTGCCGCTCGTTGGCGGTGTCCTGCTGGGGCTCCTGGTCGACCGGCGGCTCGGGCGCGACCTGCTGCTGATCGCGCTCGGCATGGGCATCATCAGCACCATCCCGCTCGCGGCGGACCTGAGCGACGCCGGGATCGCGCGCTTCGCCGTCGTGCTCTCGCTCGCGGTCCTGGTGCCGTGGGCCGTGTCCCGCTACGTCTATCGCGACGACGCGATCCGGTTCCCGGTCCGCACGGGCAGGCGCTGGAACCGCACCCAGATCGTGTACCTGCTGGTCGTGCTCGTCGCGGGCTACCTGATCCTGCCCGCGTACTTCATCGGGTCCGGCTCGTACCAGAACTGGCCCGCGATCGAGACGCCGCAGGAGATCGCGCGACTGTTCGTGGGCGTCAACGCCGTGGGGATCTGGGACGAGCTGTTCTTCGTGTGCGTCGTGTTCGCGCTGCTGCGCCGCCACTTCGCGCTGTGGCCTGCGAACCTCCTGCAGGCCGCCGTGTTCGTGTCGTTCCTGTGGGAGCTGGGCTACCGCAGCTGGGGGCCGCTCCTGACGATCCCGTTCGCGCTGGTCCAGGGCTGGATCTTCGCGCGCACCAAGTCGCTCACGTACGTGGTGTGCGTGCACCTGCTGTTCGACGCGATCGTGTTCGCGGTGCTGGTGCACGCGCACCATCCGGAGCTGTTCGACGTGTTCGTCACGGGCGGGCGCTGAGGCGCCCGCCCGAGGTCACGCCCAGCGCGGGTCAGGGTGTCGCGTCCTCGTCGAGCGGCGGGACGTAGAACGCGGTGGTCGCGGCGGCGGCAGCCTCGGCCGCCGACGGGTCCGCGCCCGACGCCTCGTGCGCGCCGCGCCAGAGCTGGGCGCTGGCGGTCTGGAGCGCACGCATCTCAGGGCTCGTCTCGAGCGTGGCCGGGTCGCCCAGGTCGACGCCCGCGACGTGCGCGGCGAGCCCGACGAGCGCGAGGTCCCAGCCGACGCCGACGGCCCCCGGGCCGAACTGGTCCCAGAACTCGGGCGGCACGACCGCGACGTGCTCGAGCGTGAGCTCGGTGGCCCCGCCGTCGGCGGGCGCCAGGCGGAGCTCGACCGTGCTCCGGTCGTCCTCGCTCATGCCCCAGGTCACGAGGAACCGGCGCGGCGGTTCGCACTCGCGCACCTCGCCGCCCGCGTTGCCCTGGAGCTGGTAGCGCCCGCCCAGGCGCAGCTCGCCGGTCACGGGCAGGAACCAGCGGGCGATGCGCTCGGCGTCGGTGCACGCGTCCCAGACGTCCTCGACCGGGGCGTCGTAGGTGCGGCTCAGCAGCACGACGCGGGCGTCGTCGCGCCCGCCGACGGCGCGGCGCGCCTTGTCGATCTCGGAGCTCAGGTCGAACGTCATCTCGTGGCCTCCTTCGCGGGGACCGGTCGCGGGTCTGCGGCCGGGGCGGTGCGGGAAACGTCCGGGGACGAGACGGCCCGACGGCGGGTGCGGCGCCCGCGGGCGAGCTCGGTGCCCAGCGCGTCGAGGCGCTGGTCCCAGAACCGCCGGAGGTCGTCGAGCCAGTCGTCGACCTCGTCGAGCGCGCCGGGGTCCAGGGCGTAGAGCCTGCGGGTGCCGGCTGCCTGGACGGTCGCGAAGCCGTTCTCGCGCAGGACCTTCAGGTGCTGGGAGACTGCGGGCTGGCTGATCCCGAACTCGTCCCGGATCACGGCTGCGAGGTCTCCGGCGGACGTCTCGCCGCCGGACAGCAGCTCGAGGATCCGTCGCCGGACGGGGTCGCCGAGGACGTCGAACGCTTCCATCCGTCAATCTTTCACCTGTGGCTTATATAAGTCAAGAGTGAAGGAACTAGCGCCCCTTCTTGCGGCCCTTCATCGACTGCGACTTGCCGAGCCGCTTCGCGACCGACTTGCCGGACTTCTTGCCGCCCTTGGGTGCCTGCTTCGCGCCGCTGCGCGCCGCGCTCGCGGTCTTGGCCCCCTTCGAGCCCTTGCCGGCCGCCCCACCCGCGCCGCTCTTGGCGCCCGACGACGAGCGCCCGTCCCCCTTCTTGCTCGCCTCGGGCGTGGGCGGGGTGGAGCCCGCGACGCCGCGCGAGCTGTTGGCCGTGCGGCCGCGCACGATCCCGATGAACTCCTCGACGAGGTCCGACTTCTCCTCGGTCACCCAGCCGAGCGCGACCGGCGCCTCGGGCCCCCCGTCGAGGGTCCGGTACGTCAGGTCCTTGCGGTGGTGCAGGCGGGCGAGGGACTGCGGCACCACGAGCAGCCCGATCCCCGCCGCGACGAGCTCGATCGCGTCGGCCGTCGTCGCGGGGCGCTCCAGTGCCGGCTTGCCGGGCAGGACGGGAGGCGTCGGGTCGCCGGACGCCTGGGCGCTCGACGAGCCGGCAGCGACCGAGGCGGCCTCGGCCCAGCCCAGCACGTCGTCGAGCGGGTGCAGCACGACCTCGTCCGCGAGGTCCGCCACGGTGAGCGCTTCGTCACTCTCGAGGGCCGCGAACACGTGGTCGCGCGGGATCACGACGACCGGCACCTCGGTGTACATCGCGATGTGGCTCAGCCCCTCGCTGCGCACGGGGCGACGCAGTATCGCGACGTCCGCTCCGCCGTCGTGCAGGAGGGCCTCCACCTGCGAAGCGGGGACGGCCAGCGCCTCCAGGCGCACGCCCGGGACCCGGTCGATCCACGTCCGCACCCACTTCGAGGGCGTCACGCCCGGGACGTACGCGAGGCGGAACCCGGGGACCTGCGCGTCGGTGACGTCCTCGGCCGGTCGGTCGGCGTCGTGCTCGGCGCTGCGCGCAGTCTCTTCCACCCCACAACCCTAGCCGCCCCAGGACAAGGAAACGGGGCCGGGACCGATACCCTGGGACCATGAGCACCCCGCACTCCTCCCAGACCATGAAGCCCGCGACCGCGGCGAAGAAGCTCGGGGTGTACCTTCCCGCCACTCCCCCGGAGTTCCAGGAGGGGACCATCACGCGCGGCCGGCTCGAGGAGCTCGAGACCAACCCGCCCGAGTGGCTCGTCGACCTGCGCCGCAACGGTCCCCACCCGCGCCCCGTCGTGGCCGGCCGCCTCAACGTCTCGATCGCGGGCCTCGCCCGCGGCGGCGTCGAGGAAGCGCTGACCACCGAGCAGATCAACGAGCTGCGCGAGGACCCGCCGGCGTGGCTCGTGCGCGAGCGCGAGATCCAGGCAGAGGTCCGCGCCGAGGAAGAGCGCATCAAGGCGCGCGACCTCAAGAAGGCCAAGAAGGTCGCCCGTGCGAACCGCGAGGCCGAGCAGGCCGAGCAGAAGGCGCCGTCGGCCGAGTGACGCCGCGTGGCGCCCGGTGGGGCGCCACGCAACCGCCGGGCCACCTGGCGTCTCGGCGCTCCCCTGGCGCACCGTGGCGCCCGGGCACCCCGCGAGAGCTCGTCCGACGAAGCCGCCCGCGCAGCCGACGCTAGGAGGCGCCACCGACACGGTCGGTGTGACCGAGCGAGAGTCCGGGGGCCACGTGGTCACGCACGATCCGCTTGAGGACCGGCACCTCGGGGAAGCCCTTCTTCTCCTTGCGGTCCCACACGAGCTCGTCGCCCACGTGGACCTGGAAGATCCCGCCCGTGCCGGGCACCAGGGCGACCTCGGTCAGCCTCGTGCCGAAGGTCGTCAGGAGCTCCTGCGCGAGCCAGGCGGCACGCAGCATCCAGTTGCACTGGGTGCAGTAGGTGACGGTCACGCGGGCCGGGGTCACGTCGGTCTGTTCGTCCACGGGCCCAGCGTGCCAGAGGCGGCGCCGACCTCGCGTCACCCGACCACGAGCATCACCGCGAGGACGGCCATGACGAGCGCGATCACGCCGTCGAGCACGCGCCACGCGACGGGTCGCGCGAAGACGGGTGCGAGCACGCGCGCCCCGAAGCCGAGCGCCGTGAACCACACGATGCTCGCGATCCCCGCCCCGACGCCGAAGACCCAGCGCCCGTCGTGGCCGTACCCGGCCGCGACCGAGCCGAGCAGCAGGACCGTGTCGAGGTAGACGTGCGGGTTGAGCCAGGTCAGGGCGAGGGCTGTCCCGACGGCGGCGCCCGCCGACATCCGCAAGCCCCCCTCGGCCGCTTCGAGGGTCGCGGGGCGCACCGCGCGCCGGGCCGCCTGCACCGCCAGGACCAGCAGGAACAGGGCCCCGCCCCAGCGCACGACCGCGAGCAGCACGGGGGCGCGCGAGACCAGCACCCCCAGGCCCGCGACCCCGGCCGCGATGAGCACGAGGTCGGAGAGCGCGCACACCAGCACCACGGGCAGGACGTGCTCGCGGCGCAGGCCCTGGCGCAGCACGAACGCGTTCTGCGAGCCGATCGCGACGATGAGGGACAGTCCGGTGCCGAGGCCGGCGAGAAGAGGAGCGAAGGAGAGCACGCCCTCCACGGTAGGCACGGCCTGGCGTTCAGTACAGCGAATGTTTCTGTCGAACCTTAAGATCTGCTCATGGTGGACCTCCAGCCTGACCAGCTCCGCGCGCTCGACGCGATCGCGACCACGGGCACCTTCGATGCCGCCGCTCAGCACCTCGGCGTGACCCCTTCGGCGGTCAGCCAGCGCATGCGCACGCTCGAGACGGCCGTGGGCCAGGTGCTCGTCCGTCGGGGCCGGCCCGCGACGCTCACCGCGCCCGGTGAGGTGCTCGTCCGGCACGCGCGCCACCTCGCGCTCCAGCACGCCGAGGTCCTGGCCGAGCTCGACCTGACCTCGGGCAGCACCCCCGAGCTCACGCTGGTCATCACGGGCGACGCCCTGACGACGTGGGCGCTGCCCGTGCTCGCCGAGGCGTCCGCGTGGGCGCGGCTGGAGATCCTGCGCGAGGACCAGGACCACTCGATCGACCTGCTGCGCGACGGGACGGCCGTCGCGGCGATCACGTCGGTCCCGACCGCCGTGCCGGGCTGCCGTTCGACCCCCCTCGGCCGCATGCGCTACCGCCCGACGGCGAGCCCCGCGTTCGTCGAACGGTGGTTCCCGGACGGCCCCACGACGGCTGCCCTCGCCGTCGCGCCCGTGCTCGTCTTCGACCGCAAGGACGACCTCCAGGACCGGTACCTGGGTCGCCGCCCGGGAGGCCCCCGACACCACGTCCCGGCCTCGCACGAGTTCCTGCGCGCGGTCGAGCTCGGTATGGGCTGGGGCATGCTGCCCGACCTCCAGAGCCACGACGCCGAGGTCGCCGGGCGTCTCGTCGGGTTCGACGACGCCGCGAGCCTGACCGTCCCGCAGTACTGGCAGCAGTGGCGCCTGCACTCCCCCACGCTCGACCGGGTGGCCGCCGCCGTCCGTGAGGCGGCGGCCACCCACCTGCGGTGACCTCGGGCCCCCACCCGGGCCCGCGCGCAGGGCAGACTTGTCCCGTGCCCCCTCTCCCCAGCGACGCCTCCCTGCCCGACGACGCCGCCCACACCGACGCGTCGGCCGACCCTTCGCTCGCCGCCAGGGACGTCCTGCTCGCCGGGCTCGAACGCTTCTCGTCCGACGCGCAGCCCGGCCCCGAGCACCGCACCGACGGCGCCACGCGTGACCCCGACCCGACGCTCGTCGCGGTCGACGCGACCGACCGCCTGCTGCTCGACGAGGGCGCGAGCGCCCTCGCGTCCGCCGGGCCGGGCGAGGTCGTCGTGATCGACGACCGGTTCGGGGCGCTGACGCTGGGCGCCGCGGTGGCACATGGCCTGACGGGCGTCCGTGTGCACCAGGACGCCGTCACGGGCGAGGTCGCGCTCGACCGGAACGCCCGGGAGGCCGCACGCCGTGCCTTCCAGGGGCTGGACGCCACGTTCACGCACCTGCCGCTGGGAGAGGACCTGCTGCGCGGCGCGCGCGTCGTGCTGCTCCAGCTCCCGCGCTCGCTCGCGGCGCTGCGGGACGTCGCGGAGCACGTCGCGCGCTTCGCGGACCGTGACGTGGTCCTGCTCGCGGGGGGCCGGATCAAGCACATGACGACGGCCATGAACGACGTCCTGGCGGAGTCCTTCACGGACGTGCGGGCGAGCCTGGCGCGGCAGAAGTCCCGCGTGCTCGTGGCCCGCGGTCCCCGCCCCGGCGTCCACCTCACCTACCCGGTCACGGAGCACCTGACCGAGCTGGACCTCGACGTCGTCGCGTACGGTGCGGCGTTCGCAGGTGCGAGCCTCGACCTCGGGACGCGCTTCCTGCTGGGGTTCCTGGACCGGGTCCCGCCGGGGGCGCGCGAGGCCGTGGACCTGGGCTGCGGCACGGGCATCCTCGCCGCGTCCTTCGCCCGGGCGCGCCCGGACGCCGTGGTCGTCGCGACCGACCAGTCCGAGGCGGCGGTCCGCTCGGCCCGAGCCACGGCGATCGCGGCCGGTGTGGGTGAGCGGGTCCGGGCGGTGCGCGACGACGTCGGGTCCTCGCTCGCGGACCGCAGCGCCGACGTCGTGCTGTGCAACCCGCCCTTCCACCAGGGCGCCGCCCTGAGCACCGACGCGGCGCTCCGCATGTTCGCGGCCGCGGGCCGCGTGCTGCGGCCCGGCGGCGAGCTGTGGACCGTGTACAACTCGCACCTGCGCTACCGGCCCGCGCTCGAGCGCGCGGTCGGGCCCACGACGCAGGAGGGCCGGGACCCGAGGTTCACGGTGACGCGCAGCGTCGCCCGCTGAGAACCCAGGGCCCCGGCCCGTCAGGCGCGAGGGATCGAGGTCACTCGACCCCGACGACGTCCACCACGAAGACCAGCGTGTCCGTGCCGCCGATGCCCGCCTGCGGGACGCCGCGCATGCCGTAGCCGTGCTCCGGCGGGACCGAGAGCAGGATGCGCGAGCCGACGTTCTGGCCCACGAGGCCCTTGTCCCAGCCACCGATGACCGCACCGGTCCCGATGGGGAAGCTGATCGTCTCGCCGCGGTCGTACGACGTGTCGAAGATGCCGCCGTCCCAGACCTGGCCCAGGTAGTGCACGACGATCGTGCGGCCAGCCATCACGACCGGGCCGCTGCCCTCCTCGAGGACCTGGACCTGGAGGCCGGCGGGAGCGCCGCCCTCGGGGAACGTCAGGACCGGCTTGTCGCCGAACGAGCCGGACGCGGTGGGGAGCTGCGTGCTCATGGTGCTACCTCTCGGTGGAGTGTCGGGGGTCGGGGACAAGCCTAAGCGCGAGCCGTGCGGCCGGCCCCGCCTGACAACCGCAGCGCGCGGGCGCACGCTGGACGGATGGACTCCTTCGACGACGAGGCCGACACCGCCCGCCCCGTCGACACGACCGACCTCGACGCACCCGTGACGCACGCGGGCGGGGCGCAGGTCCCCACGGGCAGGCGCTCGGCGTTCCCCGGGATCGCGGAGTACGCGTTCCTGTCGGACTGCGAGTGCAACGCGCTCGTCGCGCCGAGCGGCGCGATCGAGTGGATGTGCGTCCCGCGGCCCGACTCGCCCAGCATCTTCGCGGCCGTCCTCGACCGTGGTGCGGGCTCGTTCCGCGTCGGGCCGTACGGGGCGCGCGTGCCCGTGGCGCGGCGCTACATCCCCGGCACGCTCGTGCTCGAGACCACGTGGCAGACACCCACGGGCTGGCTCGTGGTGCGCGACGCGATGCTCATGGGGCCGTGGCACAACGTCGACGAGCGCTCCCAGACGCACCGCCGCACCCCCACGGACTTCGACGCCGAGCACATGCTGCTGCGCACGATCCTGTGCGTCAACGGGACGGTCGACGTCGAGGTCGTGTGCGAGCCGCTGCCCGACTACGGGCGCGAGGCCGCGCGGTGGGAGTACGACGGGCAGACGTACCAGAGCCTCGTGACGCGCGTCGCGCACGCCTCGACGCCCGACCTGCGCCTGAGCAGCAGCCTGCGCCTCGGCGTCGAGGACCGCCGCGCGCAGGGGCGCACGCGCATGGCCGCGGGCGACAAGGCGTTCGTCGCGCTGTCGTGGTCCGACCGCCCCGCGCCCACCACGTGGCCCGACGCCGCCGACGCCATGGGACGCACCGAGCAGTACTGGCGCGACTGGATCACCCAGGGCGTCTTCCCCGACCACCCGTGGCGCTCGTACCTCCAGCGCAGCGCCCTCACCCTCAAGGGCCTGACCTACGCCCCCACGGGAGCGCTGCTCGCCGCCGCGACCACCTCGCTGCCCGAGACCCCGCACGGCGAGCGCAACTGGGACTACCGGTACGCGTGGGTGCGCGACTCGACGTTCGCCCTGTGGGGCCTGTACACGCTGGGCCTCGACCGCGAGGCGAACGACTTCTTCGCGTTCGTGCACGACGTGTGCCGTGACGACCGCGAGCTGCAGATCATGTACGGCGTCGGCGGCGAGGACCGGCTCGAGGAGAGCACGCTCGACCACCTGTCGGGGTACGAGGGCGCCCGACCCGTGCGCATCGGCAACGCCGCGTACGACCAGAAGCAGCACGACATGTGGGGCGCCGTCCTCGACTCGGTGTACCTGCACGCCCGGTCCCGCGAACAGCTCCCCGAGTCCCTGTGGCCCGTCCTCAAGGCGCAGGTCGAGGAGGCCGCGAGGCACTGGCACGAGCCCGACCGCGGCCTGTGGGAGGTCCGCGGGGAACCCCAGCACTTCACGTCGTCGAAGGTCATGTGCTGGGTCGCGCTCGACCGCGGTGCCCGCCTGGCCCGCATGTACGACGCGCAGGACTACGCCGACCAGTGGCAGAAGATCGCCGACGAGATCCGTGCCGACGTGCTGGAGCACGGCGTCGACTCCCGGGGCGTCTTCGTGCAGCGCTACGGCTCCGACGCACTCGACGCCTCGCTCCTGCTCGTGCCGCTCCTGCGGTTCCTGCCCGCCGACGACCCGCGCGTCGCCGCGACGGTCGACGCGATCGCGCACGAGCTCACGGTCAACGGCCTCGTGCTGCGCTATCGCACCGACGAGACCGACGACGGGCTCTCGGGCGAGGAGGGGACGTTCACGATCTGCTCGTTCTGGCTCGTGTCCGCGCTCGTCGAGGTCGGGGAGCTCGACCGGGCGCGGGCGCTGTGCGAGCGGCTTCTCTCCTTCGCGAGCGAGCTCAACCTGTACGCCGAGGAGATCGACCCGCACTCGGGGCGGCACCTGGGGAACTTCCCGCAGGCGTTCACGCACCTGGCGCTCATCAACGCGGTGGTGCACGTGGTGCGGGCCGAGGAGCGGCGGGACGGGACGGGTCACTTCGAGGCCGCCCACCGAGGCTGACCGACCCGCCCGCCGAGGGTGACGAGAACTCGTGCTCCGTCCCCCTTGCACCCCCTGGCTAAGGACATTAGCCTTTGGGCTATGAACACTCGCCAAACCGTGGAGCTCCTCCCCCGTCCCGAGGGCCGCCTCGCCTACACCGTGACCGGCACCGGCCCTCTCGTCGTCGCCGTCCCCGGCATGGGCGACCTGCGCTCGACCTACCGCGACCTCGTCCCCCCGCTCGTCGAGGCCGGCTACCGCGTGGCCGTCATGGACCTGCGCGGGCACGGCGACAGCGACACGACCTTCCGCACGCACGGCGACGTCGCGACCGGCCAGGACCTCCTGGCCCTCGTCGAGCACCTGGGCGGTCCGGCCGTGCTGGTCGGGAACTCGATGGGGGCCGGCGCCGCTGCGTGGGCGGCCGCCGAGGCGCCCGACGCCGTCGCGGGCCTCGTCCTCCTCGGCCCCTTCCTGCGAGACCCCGCCACGGGGGCCGTGAAGACCGCCGCGAGCAGGCTGCTCTACCGCGTCGCGCTCGCCCGTCCGTGGGGGGCCGCCGCGTGGGCGGGCTTCTACTCGACGCTGACCAAGGGCCGCAAGGCGCCCTGGCATGCCGAGCACGTCGCCGCGATCCGTTCCTCGATGCGCGAGCCGGGCCGTCTGCGGAGCTTCCGCGACCTGGCCCTGGCCCTGACGCACGCGCCCGTCGAGGCGCGCCTCCCCGAGGTCCACGCCCCGGCCGTCGCCTTCCTGGGTGCGCTCGACCCCGACTTCGCCGACCAGGGCGCGGAGCTCGCCTGGATCCAGGAGGCCGTCGGCGCCCAGGGACACCTGGTCCCCGGGGTCGGGCACTACCCGCAGCACCAGGCGCCCGACGTCGTCGTGCCCGCGACGCTCGCGTTCCTCGCCGGCCTGCGCGACGAGGCCCAGGGCTGGAACGCCCGTGGCTAGGGCCGGGTTGAGCCGCGAGGGCGTCACGGCCCTCGCGCTGCGCGTCGTGGACGACGGCGGAGCACAAGGGTTCGCCGACCTCACCCTCGCGAAGGTCGCGGCCGCCGCAGGGGTCGCGACCCCGAGCCTCTACAAGCACGTCGGCTCGCTCGCCGACCTGCGCCGGTCCGTCGCGCTCGTCGCGGTGAACGACCTGACGCGCGCGACCGCCGCGGCGACGATCGGGCGCTCGGGCCCGGACGCGCTGTCCGCGCTCGCGCGGGCCGTCCGCGACTTCGCGCGCGAGCACCCGGGCCGCTACGCCGCGATCCAGCTCTCGCCCGACCTCGGCGCCGCCGACGACGACCCGCTCTCGCTCGCGGGCGCCGAGACGATCGCCGTGATCGTCGCCGTGCTGCGCGGCTTCGACCTCCCGGAGGACCGCACGATCGACGCGATCCGCGCCGTGCGGTCCGCGGTCCACGGGTTCGTCTCGCTCGAGCTCCAGGGCGGCTTCGGCCTGCCCGACGACGTCGACCACAGCTTCGAGGTCCTCGTCCGTCTGCTCGTGGCCGGGATCGAGGACCTCGCCGACGTGTCAGAACCAGCATGACCCCCAGGCCTCGCTCGTCCTGACGACGAGCGGGCCGCACCCACCGAAGGAGAGCCGCCATGGCCGCACCGTCGATCGACCGGACGCACCCCGACCTGGGCCTCGTCCGTCCCCGTACCGGAGCCGTCCTGCTCGCGGTCGCGGGAGCCCTCTTCCTCGCGTTCCCTCTCCTGCGCCCGTGGGTCCCCGAGGGCGTCGCCACCCCGGAGCTCGCGGCGGCGTTCGCCTCGGGACGCTGGATCGCGGCGCACCTGTGCGGCGCGGCCGGGTTCTGGCTGCTCCCGGCCGCGTTCCTCGCGCTGCGCGGACGGTTCGACGGGACGCGGGGCCGGGCTCCGTCGTCGGGCGCGGTCGTCACGAGCTGGCTCGGCGCCGGGCTCGTCCTGCCCTACTTCGGAGCGGAGATCTTCGGTGTCCAGGCGATCGCGCGCGGCGCCGTCACGACGGGCGCCCTCGACTTCCTGCCGACGATCGACGCGGTCCGGACGCAGCCCGTCGCGATGACCCTGTTCGGCGCGGGGCTGCTGCTCGTGGGGGCGAGCGGGGTGCTCGCCGCCGTGGCGGCGTGGCGTGGCGGACTCGCCCCACGATGGGTGGGGATCCCGCTCGCCGCGGGCCTGGTGCTGTACCTGCCGCAGTTCTTCATGCCCCCGGCGGGGCGGATCGCGCACGGGGTGCTGCTGGCCGCGGGATGCTGGCTCGTGGCGTGGGCCCTGCCCTCGAACGCCGAGGGCGACCGACACCGACGCCGAGGGTGACATCTGATGTCACCCTCGGCGGTCGGGCACGTCACCCTCGGCGGACCGGCGGACCGGCGGACCGGCGGACCGGCGGACCGACGGACCGACGCACCCGAGGGAGCGTCAGTGCGCCAGGAAGCCCAGCAGGTCGTGGCGCGTGAGCACCCCGACCGGGTCGCCGTCGTCGATCACGAGCAGCGCGTCGGCGTCGTGCAGCGCGGCCCGGATGGCAGCGACGCCCTCTCCCGCCCCGATGAGCGGGAACCGCGGCTCCATGTGCTTGTCCACGCGGTCGGCGAGAGATGCCCGCCCGGAGAACACGGCGTCGAGGAGCGTCCGCTCGCTCACGGCCCCGGCGACCTCGCCGATCTTGACGGGCGGCTCAGCCCCGACGACGGGCATCTGCGAGACGCCGTACTCCCGCAGGATCTCGATCGCGTCGCGCACGGTCTCGCCCGGGTGGGTGTGGACGAGGCTGGGGAGCTGCCCGCTCTTGGAGCGCAGCATGTCGCCCGCGGTCACGCCCTCCTCGGCGTCGAGGAACCCGTAGGACCGCATCCAGGAGTCGTTGAAGATCTTGGACAGGTAGCCACGTCCGCCGTCGGGCAGGATCACGACGATCACGGCGCGCGCCGCGGCCTCGGGGTCCTCGTCCTGGAGGCGGCGGGCCAGTCGCAGCGCCGCGACGACAGCCATGCCGCACGAGCCGCCGACGAGCAGGCCCTCCTCGCGGGCGAGCCGGCGGGTCATCTCGAACGAGTCGGCGTCGCTCACGGCGATGATCTCGTCGGGCACGGTCGGGTCGTACGCAGCGGGCCAGAAGTCCTCGCCCACGCCCTCGACGAGGTACGGACGGCCGTCGCCGCCCGAGTAGACGGACCCGGCGGGGTCGGCGCCCACGACGTGCACCCGCCCACCGGCCGGACGCGACGCCGACACGTCCTTGAGGTACCGGCCGGTCCCGGTGATGGTGCCGCCCGTCCCGACCCCGGCGACGAGGTGCGTGACGCGGCCGTCGGTGTCGGTCCAGATCTCGGGGCCGGTGCTCTCGTAGTGGGACGCAGGGCCGTTCGGGTTGGCGTACTGGTTGGGCTTCCAGGCCCCGGGGATCTCGGCGACGAGACGGTCCGAGACCGAGTAGTAGGAGTCGGGGTGGTCGGGAGCCACGGCGGTAGGGGTGACGACGACGCGTGCGCCGTAGGCGGTCAGGACGTCGCGCTTGTCCTGGCTCACCTTGTCGGGGCAGACGAACACGCAGTCGTATCCCTTGCGCTGCGCCACGAGCGCGAGGCCGACCCCGGTGTTCCCCGAGGTCGGCTCGACGATCGTGCCGCCGGGCGCGAGCTCCCCGGAGGCTTCGGCCGCCTCGATCATCTTGAGCGCGATGCGGTCCTTCACGGACCCGCCAGGGTTGAGGTACTCGACCTTGGCGAGGATCGTCGCGGAGAGGCCGTCGGTCACCGATCCGAGCCGGACCAGGGGTGTCCCGCCGACGAGGTCAGAGATGTGGTGTGCGAATTTCATGCACCGATCATGCGCTGCCGAGGGCCATTCCGCCGAGCACGGCGCACAACGCGACGCTCACGCCGAGGATCACGACGAGCAACGGACGGTCCGCGGCGTCGCGTGCGAAGTACCGCCCGACGGCGGCGCTCAGCCCGCCCGCGACGGCCAGGTAGAGCACCGACGCCAGGGCGATCCCGCTCGTCGCGGTGGTCGGGTCGCCGGTGGCCGCGCCGAGCAGCGAGCCCAGCACCATGAAGCTCCAGATCCCGACCCCCAGGAACCCGAGGGCGAAGAAGAGCGTGGTCGCCTTGCGGTCGTCCCACTCGCGCGAGATGCGGTGCCCGAGCCAGGCGAGCACCGCCCCGGCCGTGAGGGTCACGAGCAGGATGACGACGGCCGAGACCGTGACCCAGGCGACGGCGTTGGGGGCGCTGCCACCGACCAGGAGACCGTAGGGGACCTGGAGGACGAGCAGCGTGAAGGCGGCCAGGGCGAGGCCGGCGGCAAAGACCGGCACCCGCGTCGGAACGGGTTCCGATGCGGGTGCCGGGGACTTCTTCCGGGAGTCGGCCAAGGTCAGTCGCTGCTCTGCAGGATCGCGAACAGGCGCAGGAACTCGAGGTACAGCCAGATGAGCGTGACCATGAGCCCGAACGCGGCCGACCAGGCGAACTTGGCGGGCACGCCCGCCTCGACGCCACGCTTGATCGAGTCGAAGTCGACGATGAGCGACGCAGCCGCGAGACCGACGGCGATCAGGCCGATCGCGATGCCCCAGCCACCCCCACGGGCGCCCCAGCCGTCCAGCACGCCCGTCATGATGAGGACCATGTTGACGAGCGAGAAGGCCAGGTAGCCGACCATCGCGATGAGCAGCCAGCGCGTGAACTTGGGCGTGACCCGCACCTTGCCGGACTTGAAGAGGAACAGCGCCGCGGCGAAGGTCACGACGGTCGCGAGCACGGCCTGCAGGACCACGCCGTTGAGCTGGACGCCGTTGATGACCATGGAGTCGTAGTACTTGCTGATGCCGCCGAGGAACGCACCTTGCGCGATCGTGTACGCCACGATGAGCGCGGGGCTCGGGTTCCGCTTGAACGCGTTGACCAGACCCAGGACGAGGCCGACGATCGCGCCGCCGATCCAGATGAACGGCATGGTGTCGACGAGCTGCCAGCTGCCGGCCGCGACGACGACGAGCAGGGCGAGCAGCCCACCGGTCTTGATGATGACGTCGTCGTACGTGAGGCGCTTGGTGTCCGCGGTGGTAGCGGTCGGCGCGTTGTACATGGCGTCGAGCGTCGCGGCGTCGGCGGTCTGCGCGCCGTAGCTGCCGTACTGCGCCTGCTGGGGCGGGGTGCCGTACGCGGGGTTCTGCTGGACGGTGCCCGCAGCCCCCTGGCCGGTGCGCGCGCGCTTCGGCTCGCCGAAGATGGCGCTGTTGTTGAAGACGGGGTTGCTCATGCTTCCTCCTGGTCGCGGCGTCCAGTGCCCTCTGGCGAGGCGGGTGTCGCTGGCCGTGTTTCCATCCTATGCAACGAGTGGGTTCGCGCCGGTGTTCCCGGGGGTTTCATCCGACTTTTCCGGCCCTCGCGGGCCAAGATCGCTCGACCGGCCGACGGGCGTCATCCTTGCGGCGTACGGAGCCACGCCGAGAAGATCGACCGTGAGGGGGCATCGCGGGCAGGGCCTGGCTCTCTAGGCTGGGGAGGTACCCAGCCACCATCCGCAACCCACCCGAGGGGCGAGCATGATCGAAGCACGAGGCCTGACCAAGCGGTACGGGCCCAAGACCGCTGTCGACGGGATCTCCTTCACCGTCCAGCCCGGCCAGGTGACGGGCTTCCTGGGCCCGAACGGCGCCGGCAAGTCGACCACGATGCGCATGATCATGGGGCTGGACCGTCCCACGGCCGGTTCCGTGACCGTCAACGGCAAGCCGTACGTCGCGCACCGTTCACCCCTGACCGAGGTCGGGGCGCTCCTGGACGCGAAGGCCGTGCACACGGGCCGCAGCGCCTACAACCACCTTCTCGCGATGGCGGCCACGCACAACATCCCCAGGACCCGCGTGCAGGAGGTCATCGAGATGACCGGCCTGCAGTCGGTCGCGAAGAAGCGCGTCGGCGGCTTCTCGCTCGGCATGGGCCAGCGCCTGGGCATCGCGTCCGCGCTGCTGGGCGACCCCAAGACGCTGATCCTCGACGAGCCGGTCAACGGCCTCGACCCCGAGGGCGTCCTGTGGGTCCGCAACCTGGCGCGCTACCTCGCCTCGGAGGGCCGCACGGTCTTCCTGTCGAGCCACCTCATGAGCGAGGTCGCGCTGACCGCGGACCACATCATCGTGATCGGCAAGGGCCGGATCATCGCGGACGCCCCGGTCAAGGACATCGTCGACGGCGGCGCTCAGCACACCGTGCGCGTCCGGACCCCGCAGGCCACGCAGCTCGCCGAGCTGCTGACCCGCGACGGAGCGACCGTCACGTCCGACGAGCCGAGCCTGCTCCAGATCACGGGGGCCGAGGCCGCCGGGATCGGCGAGCTCGCCGCGGCCTCGGGCATCGTCCTGCACGAGCTCACGCCCGTCACCTCCACCCTGGAGGAGGCGTACATGCTCCTCACGGCCGACGCGGTCGAGTACCAGACCGAGTCCGCCGCCCAGCACATCGGCCACGGCGTGGACGTCGCGGCCGGCGCCCAGATCTCCGAAGGAGCCAAGCGATGACCGCCGCCACCGTCTCCGCCGCCCAGCCGACGGCGAAGCGCACCACGTCCGCCCGCCTCAGCGTGGGCGGGGTCCTGAAGTCCGAGTGGATCAAGTTCCGTTCGTTGCGCTCGACCTGGTGGACCGTGGGCTCGACCGTGGTCGTCATGGTGCTCATCAACCTGGCGACGGCCGCGTCGCTGAACTTCGCGGCGAGCCAGCCGGGCATGGCGGAGCAGATGGGCAACATCTCGACCGTGCAGGCGCTGGTGTCGGGCTACGTGTTCGCCCAGCTCGCGGTCGCGGTCCTGGGTGCGCTGATCATCACGGGTGAGTACTCGACGGGCATGATCCGTTCGACCCTGAGCGCCGTCCCGACCCGCCTGCCCGCGCTGTGGGCCAAGGTCGCGATCATCGGCGTCGTGACGTTCGTCGTCGGGCTCGTCGGTGTCGCCCTGTCGTACGTGGTGACGGCTCCCATCCTGTCGGGCAACGACCTGGTGCCGGACCTGGGCGACCCGGTGGCGCAGCGCGTCGTCCTCGCGTGCGCCGCGTACCTCACGCTCGTCGCGATCCTCGCGGTCGGCGTCGGCACGATCATGCGGCACTCGGCGGGGAGCATCTTCACGCTCGTCGCCTTGCTCTTCGTGCTGCCGCTCGTGACGGCCTTCCTCTCGCAGGACTGGGTCCAGGACATCGCGAGGTTCCTGCCGATGAACCTCGGCACCGCCATGATGGCGATCACGGAGGCCGACGCCGGTGGCGTCGACGTCCTCACCCCGGGCGGGGCGACGATCGCCATGGCGGCGTGGGCTGCGGTCTCGCTCGTCGCGGCCGCCGTCGTCCTCAAGCGTCGGGACGCCTGACCATCCCTCGCACCGCGCACAGCCCGGCGCCGGACCACGAGACCCGTGGTCCGGCGTCGGGCGCTGTGCGTCCTGAGGGGGACGACGTCCCGGGTGCCGCCGGCGGCACCCCGGCCGCGGCCCTCTCACCCCGGGCTCCCCTCCGGCCCCGGCCCGGCAGCGCCGCGGTGTTCACCGAGCTCGACGCCCGCAAGCTCGGGCCGGTACGCCGGTACTTCGTGCGCCACCCGGTCGTCATGGACTGGTTCGTCGCGGCCTGGTTCGCGGTCCCGGGCCTGCTGGTCGCCCTGCTGTACCCGGAGCCGCGCTACGGCGTCGCGGTCGCGACGCTCGCGGGCGGCGCGGCACTGCTGTGGCGCCGCCGCTACCCGCTGTGGACCGCTGCAGCCATCGGTGCCCTCGCGATCCTGACGCTCGCGCTGACGGGAGACTCCGCAGGCTTCGAGCTCGCCACCGCGTTCGCCGTCTACGCGGTCGCGACGACCTACCGGCCGGCCGTGGCGTGGAGCGTGCTGGGCGTCCTGGTCCTGACGGTGTGCACCGCGGAGATGCTCTGGTACGACTTCACGGTGAGCGAGACGGGCGCCGTGGTCCGCGCCGAGGTCGGCAGCGGCGAGCTCACGGGGCAGCGCATCGCCACGATCGCGATCACGATCACGTTCGCCCTGCTGGGCATCGCGATCGGGTCGAGCGTGCGAGGTCGTCGCCTGCACGTCGCCGACCTCGTGGGCCGCGCGAACGCGATCGCACGCGACCGCGACCAGCAGGCGCAGCTCGCGGCCGCGGCCGAGCGGGCGAGGATCTCGCGCGAGATGCACGACGTCGTCGCGCACTCCCTGACCGTCATGGTCGCGCTCGCGGACGGGGCCAAGGCGCTCGGCGCGAAGGACCCCGAGCTCGCGGGGCAGGCCCTCGACGAGCTCACCGAGACCGGGCGCGCGGCCCTCGCCGACATGCGCCGCGTCCTGGGGGTCCTGCGCGACCCCGACGGCACGGTCGCCCCGCTGACCCCGACCGCGGACGTGCCGAGCATGGAGGACATCGCCGAGCGGTTCCGGCACGCGGGCCTGCCGGTGCGCCTGGTGCGCGTGGGCGTCCAGCCCGACCCGGACCCGGGGCTGCGCCAGGCGGCGCACCGGATCGTGCAGGAGTCGTTGACGAACGTCTTGCGGTACGCGCCGCTGACCCCCGTGGTCGTGGTCGAGATCGCCCGGCGTGACGCGGGCGCGCCCGACGGTGGAGACTGGCTCGAGATCACGGTCACGAACAAGGCGGGGCGTGCCCCGGGCGGCACGGCCCGCGACGGGGCGGACGCCCGCCCGCTGCCTCCGGGCATCACGGGCGACCAGCCCATCGGCACAGGAAGAGGGATCATCGGGATGCGCGAACGTGCGGCCGTCTACGGGGGCACGGTCACGGCCGGGCCCACGGCCTCGGGGTGGGAGGTCGTCGCGCGGCTGCGCCTCGACGGCGCCACGCAGCCCCGGCCCGACGGCGGAGCCGGGGTCGCGCTGTGACCCTCCCCTACCCGGGCGACGCGGCGGGCGGCGCGACCGGTCATGACGGCTCGCCCCACGACGCCGCCCACCCGGTCCGGGTCCTGCTCGTCGACGACCAGTCGCTGCTGCGCATGGGCTTCCGCATGATCCTGGCGGCCGAGGACGACATCGAGGTCGTGGGCGAGGCGAGCGACGGCGAGACCGCGTTCGCGCAGGCCACGGCGCTGCGTCCCGACGTGATCCTCATGGACGTGCGCATGCCGGGCGTCAACGGGATCGACGCGACCGAGCGGATCGTGTCCGCGCTGCCCGAGAGCCGGGTCATCATCCTCACGACGTTCGACCTCGACGAGTACGCGTTCGCGGCGCTGCGCGTGGGCGCGAGCGGGTTCCTCCTCAAGGACGCGCGGCCGGCCGACCTCGTCGGCGCGATCCGCAACGTGGCGAGCGGCGACGCGGCCGTCTCCCCGCGCATCACGCGCCGCATGCTCGAGATGTTCGCGGGCTACCTGCCGGAGAACTCGCAGAGCCAGGGCGCCGCGGCTCCGGGCCACGGGGTCGACGACCCGCGGCTGCGCGAGCTCACGGCCCGCGAGCTCGAGGTCTTCGCGGCGCTCGGCGAGGGACTGTCGAACGCCGAGATCGCGGCACGCTTCGTGGTCTCCGAGGCCACGGTCAAGACGCACGTCGGGCGCGTGCTCGGCAAGCTCGGCCTCCGGGACCGGGTCCAGGCTGTGGTCCTGGCCTACGAGACGGGCGTGGCGCGCCCGTCCTGAGCGGCGCCGTCGGGCCCCGAGTGGTGCGGGCCGCCGCCTGCGGGCATGGTCGTGGAGGGGAGCGTTCGGCTCCGTCGTCCACGACGCGGGAGGCAGCCACCATGCCCGACCACCACGACCCGTTCTCGACCGGCTTCTCCGGCGACCACGGGCGAGACTTCGAGATCCGCAGCGTCCTGGGCGGCGCGTACAGCGGCACGGCGGACGTGGGCGAGGTCCTCGCGGCCGTCGCGCACGTGCGCGACAAGGACCATCAGGGCTGGTTCGACGCGTGGCACTCGCTCGGCGACCGCGTCGCGCAGTTCGCCGCCGACGCCGCCGCGGCCGGGCACGGGACGAGCGCCGCCGCCGCGTACCTGCGGGCGTCCGCGTACTACGCGGCCGCGGTCAACGCGGTCGCGGCGCTCGAGGTCGACGACGACCTCCTGCCGACGTTCCGCAAGCACCGCGCCGCGTGGGACCGGTGGGTCGACGCGAGCGGGCTCGTCGTCGAGCGCCTCGCGGTCCCGTACGAGGGGACGACGCTACCGGGGTACTTCTTCAGCGCGTCCGACGCCGCGTCGACCGCGGCGATCGCGGCGGACCCGGGACAGGTCCGTCCGCGGTCGACGCTCGTCGCCGTCAACGGGTCGGACGGCTCGCTGACGTCGATGTGGACCGCGTGCGTCGCGGGCGCGCTGCGCCGGGGGTATCACGCGTTCGTGTTCGACGGCCCCGGGCAGCAGTCGATGCTGTTCGAGCAGGGCGTGCCCTTCCGGCCCGACTTCGAGGCCGTCCTGACCCCCGTGCTCGACGCGCTCCTAGGACGCCCCGACGTCGACGAGGGACGCATCGCGGTGTACGGGTCGAGCCAGGCCGGGTACTGGGTGTCCCGCGCGCTCGCGTTCGAGCACCGGCCGGCTGCGGCCGTCGTCGACCCGGGGGTCGTCGACGTCTCGGCGTCGTGGACGGGCTCGATGCCCAAGAGCCTGCTCAAGCTGCTGCAGGAGGGCAAGGACCACGCGTTCGACCGCGACATGGAGCTGGGCCTGCGCCTGTCGAAGGCCACCGCGGCCACGTGGCGCTTCCGTGCCCGCCCGTACGGGACCGACGGCTACGCCGCGACGCTCCGCGAGGTCCAGAGGTACGACGCGCGGGACGTCGTCGGGCAGATCACCACTCCCCTGCTCGTCACGTCGCCCGAGGGTGAGCAGTTCTGGCCCGGCCAGTCCGAAGAGCTCGTGCGGCTCACACCCGGCGTGTCGACCCTGGTGCGGTTCACCGCCGCCGAGGGCGCGAACCTCCACTGCCAGCCCCTCGGGCGAGCCCTGACCGAGCAGCGCGTGTTCGACTGGCTCGACGAGACGCTCGCACCCCGGCTCGTCGGGGACGACGACTGAGCCTGCCCCGGACGCGGGAGGCCCGCCCGTTCGTCGAACGGGCGGGCCTCTCTCGTCCCGGAGCGGGTCGGGTCAGCTGCGCGCGGCAGGTTCCGCCGAGGTCTCCGCGGCGTGCCGGCCCACGAGCTCGGCGGCCTTCGCCTCGTGCTTCGCCTCGCGGCGGGCCGCCCGCTTCTCGCCCGCACGCTCGGCGAGCGTGTAGAGCACGGGCACCACGACGAGCGTGAGCAGCGTCGAGGACAGGAGCCCGCCGATCACGACGAGCGCGAGCGGCTGCGAGATGAACGAGCCGCCGCCCGTGATCCCGATCGCCATGGGCGTGAGCGCGAAGATCGTCGCCGCGGCCGTCATGACGATGGGTCGCAGCCGCTTGCGCGAGCCCTCCATCACGGCGTCGTCCAGCCCGCGCCCCTGCGCACGGTACTGGTTGATGAGGTCGATCAGGACGATCGCGTTCGAGACCACGATCCCCACCAGCATGAGCATGCCGATCAGGGCGGGCACCCCGAGCGGCGTGCCGGTCGCGAGCAGCAGGAGCAGCGCACCGGTCGCGGCGAACGGGATCGACACGAGCAGGATGAACGGCTGCAGCAGGCTGCGGAACGTCGCGACCATGACGAGGTAGACGATCGCGATCGCGACCAGGAGCGCGAGGCCCAGGTCGGCGAACGCGTCGGCCTGCTGGGTCGCGACGCCGCCGAGCTCGACCGTGGCGCCGCCCGGCAGCTCGAGGTCGTCGATCGCGGCCGTGAGCGCCGTCGTGAGCGTGCCGAGGTCCTGGCCCGCGGGCGTGACCGCGATGGTCGCGCTGCGCTCGCCGTTGACCCGCGAGATCGAGGTGGGCACGTCGACCTCCTCGATGCTCGCGATCTGCGTGAGCGGGACGACGCCCGCGGCCGTGGGCACGACGAGCGCCTGGAGCTCGTCGACCGTGGCGGGCGCCTGCCCGACGGCGACGCGCACCTGCACGGGCCCGTCCCCGAGGTTCACGGTCCCCACGGGCGAGGGCGACATGAGGCTCGCGACGGTCCCCGCGACCTGGGTCTCGGTCAGCCCGACGGCGGCTGCCGCGTCCCGGTCGACCGTCACCTGGATCGTGGACTGGGCGCTCGCGAGGTTGTTGGTGACCTCGGACGCCCCCTCGGTGTCCTCGGCGACCTGCTGGACCTGGTCGGCCGCGGCGGCGAGCGTCTCGGTGTCGGGCGCGCGGACGACGAGGTCGACCGTCGAGCTGCCGAACGCGGCGTCGGCCCCGGCGACCGTGATGCCCTCGGAGTCCTCGCCGCCGAGGTCCGCGACCGCGTCCCGGACCTCCTGCTGCGCCGTCACGCCGTCGGCGTCCGCGTCGAGCGTGAGCGAGAACGTGGCCTGAGGCGAGCCGCCGCCGCCGAAGAACGCGGCCTCGGGCCCGCCCGCCGAGCCCACGGTCGTCTGGACCGTGTCGACCACGTCGAGGCCCAGGAGCACGTCCTCGACCTCACGCGCCGCGGCGTCCTGCGTCGCGAGCGACGTGCCCGGGGCGAAGGTCTCGGTGACCGTCAGGGTGTCCTGGCCCGAGTCCCCCAGGAAGTTGGTCTCGAGGCGCGGCACGAGCGCGACCGTGCCCGCGAGCACCGCGACCGCGATGGTCAGGGTGATCGCGGGGTGGCGCAGCGCGGCGCGCAGCGTCGGCAGGTAGCCCCGCTGCCACAGCCCGCGACGCTCCTTGGCCTCGGCGACCTCGCGCGCCTGGTCCGCGAGGACCTTGGCCTGCTCGGGGTCGGCGGGGACGACAGGAGCCTTGATGAACCAGTAGGCCAGCACCGGCACGATCGTCAGGGCGACGAACAGCGACGCGGCCATGGCGATCGCGACGGTCATGGCGAACGGGCGGAACAGCTCGCCGACCATGCCGCCGACCAGCGCGATGGGCAGGAAGACCGCGACGGTGCAGACGGTCGAGGCCGTGATCGCGCCGCCGACCTCCTTGACCGCCTTGAGGATCGCGGCGGTCTTCTGCTCGCCGTAGGACAGGTGCCGCTTGATGTTCTCGATGACGACGATCGAGTCGTCGACCACGCGCCCGATCGCGACCGTCATGGCACCGAGCGTGAGGATGTTCAGGGTGTATCCGGTCGCGTTCATCACGATGAACGTCACGAACAGCGAGAGCGGGATCGAGACGGCCGAGACGAGCGTCGAGCGCAGCGACGTGAGGAACAGCAGGATCACGACGACCGCGAAGACCAGGCCGAGCAGGCCCTCGGTCGCGAGTCCCTCGATGGACTCCTCGATGAAGGGCGCCTGGTCGAACACGACCTCGACGCGCACGTCCTTGGCCTCGAGCGCACCGTTCATGTCCTCGATCGCGCTCTGGACGGCGTGCGAGACCTCGACCGTGTTGCCCGCCGGCGTCTTGGTGATCGCGACGGCGAGCGCGGGCTCGCCGTCCAGGCGCGAGTAGGAGGTCGCGGGCTGCGGGGCCACGGTGACCGTGGCGACGTCGCCGAGGGTCACCGGTGCGTTCGGCGCGCCGGGCGCCGTCGGGCCTGCTGCGGCCGGCGCCGACGGCGACGCGACGAGCGGGAGGTCGA
Organism: Oerskovia sp. PE-21s; assembly: GCF_056158145.1. Taxonomy (NCBI): domain Bacteria; kingdom Bacillati; phylum Actinomycetota; class Actinomycetes; order Micrococcales; family Cellulomonadaceae; genus Oerskovia; species Oerskovia sp. PE-21s. Next base: position 378,601 of record NZ_JBUXJM010000001.1, on the reverse strand, counting down.
TCAGGTCGTCGGTGCTCGTGACGGCCGTGCCGACCTGGACGGACAGCGTGCGGTCGCCCGCGGCGACCGTGCCGGCGGGGACCACGACGCCGTTGTCCTGGAGGATCGTGGTGACCTGGGCCGGGCTGAGCCCGGCCGCAGCGAGGGCCGCGACGTCGAGGTCGATCGTGACCTGCTGGTCGGCGATGCCGCTGACCGCGACGCTGCGCACGTCGGTGACCTCTTCGAGGGCGGGTACGACGACGCTGTTGACGGTGTCCGCCAGCGCGGTCTCGTCGGCGCCGCCCGAGACCGCGAGCTGGACGACGGGGAGGTCGTCGACCGAACCGGTCACGACGGTCGGGTCGACGTCGGCGGGGAGCTGGCTGCTCACGCGCGTGACCGCGGTCTGCAGCTGCTGCGCGGCGAGGTCCATGTCGGTGCCGTACGTGAACTGCACGGTCGTCACGGACATGCCCGTCGAGGAGCTCGACGTGACGTCCTCGACGCCGTCGACCCCCCGGGCGGCGGTCTCGAGCGGTGCGGTGACCTGCTGCTCGACGATCGCGGGGGCGGACCCGGGGTACACGGCGACGACGGCGGCGGTGGGGATCTGCAGGCTCGGGATGAGCTCCTGCTTGAGCGATCCCATGCTGACGACGCCGAACACGGCTATCGCGATCGTGGCGAGCGCGACGACGGCGCGGTTCGCCAACGACGTTCGGGCGAGACGGAACACGGGGCCTCCAGGGCGCGGTGGATGGTCACGACGTCGTCGTCGCAGAGTCGTTAGCCTAACGCTAAGCAAAACGGGAGAGTTCCCGCGTCTCGCGGACCGGTCCGACCCGCTCCGACTGCTCGACCGCCGCCGGGAGCGCCTCCGATAGAGTCTCGCCGTGACCTCGGACCCCCCTGGCGATCGCGCCCGGCTCCAGCGCGAGCTGATCGACGCGCAGCACACCCTCCAGGAGCTCGTGCTCGCACGCCGCCTCGAACCGCTCATGCGCACCCGCCTGACCGCTCAGCAGATGCGCGCCCTGGGGATCCTGCTCATCGACGGAGAGCGCAGCACGGCCCACCTGGGCGACGTCCTGGGCGTCAGCCCCGCCACGATCTCCGGGATCGTCGACCGGCTGGAGGCCGCGGGCATGGCCTCCCGGCGCCCCGACCCCGAGGACGGCCGGGTCCGGCTCGTCGCCGCGACCGAGCGCGGGGCGGAGGCCGTGCGGAGCATCGTCGCGAGCGACGCGCCCGCTGGGCCCGAGACGCTCGAACGCCTCACGCTCGACGAGCTCGAAGGTCTCCGGCTCGGGCTCGCGGGGCTGCTGCGCGTCGTGCGCGAGAGCGGCGACGAGGTCGAGGGCAGCACGAGCACCGGGGGCGGCCCGGCCGCAGCGGCCTCGGGCGAAGCGTAGGCGGGAGGCGAGCGGCGCCGTCGGGCCGGCCTGCGCACCCCTGCCCGACGACGCCGCGCCTCCCGCTCAGATCTCGCCCAGCGCCTCCTCGGGGGCACTCTCGACGGCTCGGGCCCGCCGGTTCCAGCGCGACCACAGGACCGACTCCCCCAGCTCGCCCGCCATCCGGTGCGCGGTCGCGAGGAACGCGACGACCCCGACGAGCAGCACCCCCGCGCCGACCCAGTACGGGACCGACAGGCCGACCGGGTGGAGCAGGCCGGCGATCACGGGCGCCGGGGCCGCGAAGCCCCACCGGACCAGGTTGAACGCACCGGTCGTGACGCGACGGTCCGGGCTGCCGAGCGCGAGCGAGAGGTCCGTGAGGTTCGCGTTGGCGATGCCCATGAACACGCCCGCGACGACCAGGACGACGATCGAGCCGGCCGTGCCGAGGTCGAGCGCGAGCGCGACCGTGGCCAGGAGCACCCCGACGACCGCGATCCCCATGGTCTGCACCGCGCCGACCGTGTGCGCGAGCTTGTGCCCCACGACCAGGATGCCGAACGCGAGACCGATGCCCCATGCCGTGAAGACGAGTCCGAGCGGGATGACGTCGAGCCCCAGGAACACCGGGGTGTAGCCCAGGATGATGAAGAAGACGAAGTTGTAGGCCGCGGTCACGATGCACAGCGCCCGGAAGCCCGGCTTGCGGAAGAGCGCGAAGACCTGGCCCACGTGGAGCGGCACGGGCTTCTCGGCCGGGTCCTTGAGGCGCGTGATCGACAGCGCGAGCGCCACGATCATGAACAGGCCGCACGCGAGGAACGGGATGCGCCACGAGAACTGGCCCAGCAGGCCACCGATGAGCGGGCCGACCGCGAAGCCCAGGCCCACGCACGTCTCGAACAGCCCCACGACCCACTCGCGGTCGTTGGCGAGCGAGACGAGCAGGACCATCGCGGTCGCGAAGAACATCGCGTTGCCCAGCCCCCACAGGCCGCGCAGCGCGGCGAGCTGCCCGATGTTCTGCGAGAGCGCCGCGAGGATCGCCGCGACGGCGACGAGGCTCACGCCCGCGCCGAGGATCTTCTTGTAGCCGAACCTGCCCGTCGCCAGGACGGCCGGGATCATGCCGATCGCCATGACCGCGATGTACGCCGTGAACAGGAGCTCGATCTGCCACGTGCTCGCGCCGATCTCCTGGCCGATGATCGGCAGGATCGGGTCGACCACCGCGATGCCGGCGATCGCGAAGAAGGCGGTGAGGGCGGTCGCGTAGATCGCGGTCTTGTTGGGCTCGTTCCTGGTGGTGGTTCTGGACACACGTCCCCCGAGGGTCTGGTGGGTGCTTGGTGGGTGCGGTCGGCGCGGACGCGCTGGTCTGCGGGCCCGCGGCGAAGCCGGTCGCGATTTATCTGCATCATGCAGGTAACTCCCTGTAGAATACACCTATGACAGTTGCTCGGGGTAACAGTTCTGGGGACGGGCCGACCGAGAGGCCAGGCGACGGGCCGGATCTCGCCTCACAGGAGGCCCTGTCGACCATCGAGCTCGAGCTCGCCCAGCTCCTGCGACGGGCCGAGCGCACCACGGCCGCCGGGCGGGCCAAGGCCGTCCGCGCAGGCGGCCCGCCGAGCGGCACGCTCGACCGCTCGGCCTACCTCCTGCTCCACGACCTGCTCGTCGGCGGGGCCCAGAACGTCAACATCCTCGCCGACCACCTGGGCCTCGACGCCTCGACCGTGACCCGTCAGGTCGTGGCCCTGGAGAAGGCCGGGCACGCACGCCGCACGCGCGACCCCGCCGACGGGCGCGCCGTCCTGGTCGAGGCCACGCCACGAGGGATCGAGGAGCTGGCCCGTCACCGCGAGCTGCGCAGCGAGCTCTACGCCGAGGTCCTGGCCGACTGGTCCCGGCTCGACCGCGCCCTGCTGGGCGAGCTGCTCGAACGGCTCAACGACGACCTGGACACCTACAAGCGCAGGGGGCGCGGATCGGTGGACTGAGGCACGTCCAGGAGCGGGCACCACTTCCAAAGAACCAGTTGCAAAGAAACTCTTGCAAAGAGACCTTTGCATCGCTACGGTGGTGCCATGCCCACGAACCACGACACCGAGCAGGCCCCCGAGCCCCGCACCCAGCGGGCCGTCGGACCTGCCGCGCTCAAGGCGCTCTCGCACCCGCTGCGGATCCAGATCCTCGATCTGCTCGGCCACCACAGCGCCCTGACCGCGAGCGGTCTCGCCGAGCTGCTCGGTGAGACGAGCGGCGCCACGAGCTACCACCTGCGTCAGCTCGAGCGCCACGGGTTCGTCCAGGAGGTCCCCGGGCGCGGCACCGCGCGCGAACGCTGGTGGGAACGGACGCCCGGCGGCTTCACGATCGAGCTGCCCGACGACGAGGCCGGGACCGGCGACGGCACCCTCACCGCGACGGTCGCCGTCAACCGCGAGTTCGAGGCCATGCGCCAGCGCAAGATCATGGACTTCCTCGACGGCGCCCGCTCCCTCGACCGCGCCTGGCTCGAGGCCGGGGCGACCCTCTCCACGATCAACATGTGGCTCACCAAGGAACAGCTCGCGGAGGTGCAGGCCGAGTGGCAGCGCTTCAGCGACACGGTCCTCGACCGCTTCGCCGGCCAGCAGGACACGCCCGGGGCCCGCCCCGTCCAGGTCCACTTCAACGCGTTCCCCCTGATCAACGGCAAGGAGAACCCCTCATGAGCACCTACGCCCCGACCCGTTCAGACCTTCCTTCACCGTCGCTGCGCGCCCTGCGCCCGAGCGACCGGTTCCTCGTCGCCGCCGGTGCCCGGCTCACGACGTGGGGCGAGCACCGCGCCGCCTCGCACGCGCAGCGGACAGCCCGGCACGCGGTCCTCGACGCCGCCGCCGAGGACCGCGCCCGCCTCGCCGCCCGCCAGCACTCGGGCCGCCCGGTCGCCTGACCGTCTCCCGCGTCCGTCGCCGCACCCGACCGCAGCCCGGACGACCGAGCAGCCGTCTGCCCTCGGCAGATCCGCCCCGGGCAGATACCCGAGCCCCGGCCCCCTCCCCGGAGGCAGGGTCGAGGCATGACGAACCAGCCACCGCTCCTGCGGTCCGAGGCGGCCCCGCCGCCCACCCCGTTCGACGACCAGCTCGCCTCGCGCCTGCTGCACCAGCGCATCGTCGTCCTCGGCACCGCCGTCGACGACGCCGTCGCGAACCGCGTCTGCGCCCAGCTCCTGCTGCTCTCGGCCGAGGACCCGCGCACCGACATCGCCCTCTACATCAACTCGCCCGGCGGCTCGGTGAGCGCGGGGCTCGCGATCTACGACACCATCCAGCTCGTCCCCAACGACGTCAGCACGCTCGCCATGGGCTTCGCCGCGAGCATGGGTCAGTTCCTGCTGTGCACGGGCACCGCGGGCAAGCGCTACGCGCTCCCCCACGCGCGCATCATGATGCACCAGCCGTCCGCCGGGATCGGGGGCACGGCCGTGGACATCGCGATCCAGGCCGAGAACCTCGAGTACACCAAGGGCCTCATGCACCGGCTCACGGCCGAGCACACGGGCCAGACCGCCGAGACCGTGACCGCGGACAGCGACCGCGACCGCTGGTTCACGGCATCCCAGGCCCTCGCCTACGGCATGGTCGACCACGTCGTCACGTCGGTCGACGACGTCCGCCCCACCGCACACTCCCGGAAGGTCGGCCTCTGATGTCCAGCTACACGATCCCCACGGTCGTCGAGCGCACCCCGCTCGGCGAGCGCGCGTTCGACGTCTTCAGCCGCCTCCTGTCGGAGCGCATCGTCTTCCTCGGCACCGAGATCGACGACGGCGTCGCGAACGTCGTCATGGCCCAGCTCCTGCACCTCGAGTCGGATGCCCCCGACCAGGAGATCGGGCTCTACATCAACTCCCCCGGCGGCTCGATCACCGCCCTCATGGCCATCTACGACACGCTCCAGTTCATCCGCTGCGACGTCTCGACGATCTGCATGGGGCAGGCCGCGTCGGCCGCCGCGGTGCTGCTCGCCGCGGGCACGCCCGGCAAACGGTTCGTGCTCGAGCACTCGCGCGTCCTGCTGCACCAGCCCTCGGGCGGCGCCGAGGGCACCATCTCCGACCTGTCCCTCCAGGCCCAGGAGATCCTGCGCCTGCGCGAGGAGACCGAGCTCGTCCTCGCGCGGCACACGGGTCAGTCCGTCGAGCGGCTGCGCGCCGACACCGACCGCGACCGCATCTTCACCGCGCACCAGGCTGTGGAGTACGGGCTCGCCGACGCGGTCGTGACCTCCCGCAAGCTGGCCGTGGCCGCGTAGGTGAGCGGCGCCGTCGGGCCTTCTCCTGCCCGACGGCGGCGCTCACCCAAGCGCCCGGGTGCGCCCTACTTCTTGCGGCCGAACCAGCCGCGGCGCTCGGGCTGCGCGGGTGCGGGCGGCGGCGCAGGGACCGGCTCGGGGGCGGCCGCGACCGACGTGGACAGGCCGCTCAGGCGACCGCGCTCGTCGAACGACACGGTCACCTCGCCGTCGCTCGCGCCCACGAGCGCCGTCTGCTCGTCCTGCCAGCGGATGTCGAGCCCGCGCAGGACCGCGTAGGCCCGCACGGCCCGGCGATGGTCGGCCACGGCCGTGCTGCCGATCCCCTCCGGGACCACGCGCGCGACCCGCGCGACCGTCGCGGGCGGCAGCTCGAACCGCGGGTGCGTCACGAGGAACCACGCGCACGTGCCGCCTCCCGTCGGCCCGGCGAAGTGCGTGAAGTGACCGGTCACGGCCTTGGCCGCGAGCGCGAGCCGGTACGGGACGGCGTCCGTCAGGAGGATCTCCGGCGTGCTCAGCTCGAAGATGCCGCCCGTGACCCCGCGCTGGTGCACGTGCTCGGCCGCCGCGACGACGCCCTCAGGGAAGTGGTTCACGTTGTGCCAGCCCCACAACCAGCTCTGCGTCGCGGGTGCCGCCGTGCCCAGGAAGTGCGCCCCGCACACGAGCGGGATCTCGCTGTGGAACGTGAGCGTGCCGGCCTCCAGGTCCGCGTCCCACGCGGACTCACCGCCCAGGTCGGCGAAGTGCGCCTGGTGCTCGGCGGACAGGATCACGGCGCGGTCGACGAGGTCCTGGAGGGTGGGCGCCGGGTTCGTCTGCGACATCCTGACAGCACACCACCGACGGCCGCTCGGCGCGCGGCGAAACGGACAGATCGCCGCCGCTCGCGGCGGGATTCACCCTGGGCGGAACCGACGGCGCTCCGACCCCTCAGGCGGCGAGCAGCAGGACCGTCGTCGTGGGCGTGCCGCTCGTCACCGAACGGGCCGGTGGCGCGGACCGCCGCGGCGACGCGGCGAGCGCATGCAGCTCGCGCACGGCCCGCGGCTGCGAGGAGAGGCTGCGGCGCTCGGCTCCCGCCCGACGGCTCGCCTCGGCGTCGAACTCGTCCTGGCTGCGCGCCAGGAGGTCCACCACGCGCAGGCCCAGAGCGCGGCAGATCGCGGCCAGGACCTCGGACGACGCCTCCTTGCGACCGCGCTCGACCTCCGACAGGTACGCCGTGGAGACCTGCGCCGCGAGGGCGACGTCGAGGAGCGTGCGCGCCTGCTCGGTGCGCTCGGCACGCAGGATCCCACCGACGACGTGCCGCAGCAACGGCTCGGCGGTCCGGCGCTCGAAGAGCACCACCTGGCCTGCGGCTGCCATCGCGTGCTCCCTCGTCGCGGGTCGTGGGGCGCGGGTGCGCCGTCCCCTCAACCTAGCGCCGCCCCGTGCGGCCGACGCCCGCAGAAGTGGCCCGTCTGCTGCTGGCGTAACGTGGGAACGGCTCCGAGGAGACCTTCGCGAGAGGCGGCCCACCGATGTTCCGCACGCTCTTCCCCATCCTCACCACGACCGACCTCGACCGGTCGCTCGTCTTCTACCGCGACCTGCTTCGCGGCACGGTCACCTACCAGTTCCCCGACGACGGACCACCCGTGTACGTCTCGGTCGCCGTGGGCGACGCGTCGCTGGGGATCGGGGTCGACCGCGAGAGCACCGACGTCGGGCACGCGCACCTGTGGGTCACGGTCGACGACTGCGACCAGGCCGTCTCCCACCTGGCCGCGGCCGGGGTCGTCGTGGTGTCCCCGCCCGCGGACCAGCCGTGGGGCGAACGCGTCGCCCGCGTGCTGGACCCCGACGGGAACCAGGTGTCGCTCGGGCAGGAGGCCGCCGAGGACCCCGAGCCGGACGGGCCGACGGGGTTGTCGTAGTACCCCCGCGTCGCGGTGCCCCCACTGGGACTCGAACCCAGACTGCGCCGATTTTAAGTCGGATGCCTCTGCCGATTGGGCTATGGGGGCCGGGGGTGAGGATATCCCGGCGGAGGTCGGGCGGACAGGCGGGACCAGGATGCCGGTCCCCGCCTTCGACGCTCGGGACGGTGACCCGGCAACGGTCGCTACCGCTACCGCGACCCGGCCAGCGCCCAGCGGATCGCCTTCGTGACCGTGCGGCCACCGGCCCGCACCAGCACCGACTCCCCCCGCACCGGCCACCGCACCGGGATCATGCGCCGCGACCACGAGGGCAGCGACGCGACCGAGGCCGCCCCCAGCGCCGCGTACGGGCCCCGGGCGAGGAATGGCAGAGGGGGCTCGGACAGCAGGAAGCGAGCGACGTCGTCGGACTCGGAGGTCCTCGCGAGCTGCGGGCGGAACTCCTCGAAGGCCCTCGCCAGCTCGGCACGCGAGCGCGGCGGGTCCACGGCCCCGAGCCGGTCCGCGATCGTCGCGGCCTGGGCCAGGTACTCGTCGCAGCCCGCGGCATCGAGCGGGCGCTCGCCGTAGCGCTGGTGCGCGGCGAGGAAGCTGTCGGCCTCGGCGACGTGGACCCAGCGCAGCAGCCACGGGTCGTCGGCGGCGTACGGGCGCCCGTCGGAGGCCGTGCCGCGTACGCGGACGTGCACCGAGCGGACGACGTCGATCGCCTGCTGCGCGTGCTCGACCGTCCCGAACGTCGTGACCGCGAGGAACGTGCTCGTGCGGGCCAGACGCCCCCACGGGTCGCCCCGGTACCCGGAGTGCGCCGCGACCGCGGCCATCGCGAGCGGGTGCAACGACTGGAGAAGCAGCGCGCGCAGGCCGCCCACGAACATCGACGCGTCGCCGTGCACGCGCGCGATCGCCGAGTCGGGCGGGAACCAGCGCGGGCCAGGGGTGTCGTGGATGCGGGAGCGCTCGGCCGGACCGTCCGGGCCCGCGACACGTTCGAACAGGACTCGGCCTGCACGGGACCTCAGGTCGTCGACCACGCGAGTGCTCACCCGACCATTGTGCGCCGCGACGGATTCACGTGAAACGGGTGGTCCGGTCCGAGACGGGTGCCCAGGACAGCGGCCGGAGCACCCGTCTCGGCCCGAACCACCCGTCTCGCGGCTACCGGCCGCCCCGACGGCGCAGCAGAACGCCGTGAGGGCGGTCCCACCAGGGACCGCCCTCACGGCGTGTGCAGAGCTGCGAGCAGGCTCAGGCCTTGGTCGCGGCCTTCTTGGTCGTCTTCTTCGCGGGCCCGTGACCCTCACCGGCAGCGGCGGCCTCGGCCGGAGCCGCCTTGGCGCCGGCCTCTGCCCCGCCGTTCTCGGCCTCGGCGGCCGACGACACGGCCTGCTGCTTCACGGGCTCGCCCGCACCCTTGGGCGGCACGGACGCCTGGCGGAACTCCGCGCGCGGGTCGTGCAGCGAACCGAGCGAGACGAGCTCGCGGCCCATGAGGAACTGGCCCATCCAGCCGATCGCGATGCGGATCTTGCGGTTGCCCGTGGGCATCGCCATCACGTGGTAGCTGCGGTGCATGGCCCAGGCCAGGAAGCCCTTGAGCTTGAAGATGCCGAACAGCTCCGCGACGCCCTTGTACAGGCCGAGCGAGGCGACCGTACCGACGCTCTTGTGCTTGTACTCGACGGGCTCGTCGCTGTGCAGGATCGCGACCAGGTTGTCGGCGAGGCGCGTGGCCTCGCGGATCGCGTGCTGCGCGTTCGGCGGGCAGAACTTGCCGGGGTTCAGCAGGTCCGGGACGGCGGCGCAGTCGCCTGCGGCCCAGGCGTCGGGGATGACGTTGCCGTCCTCGTCCGCGACCTGGAGCGTCGGGAGCACGATCACGCGGCCGAGCTTGTCGACGGGCAGGTCCGAGCTCTCCTTGAGGACCGGGTTCGCCTTGACGCCCGCGGTCCACACGATGGTGTCGGTGTCGAACTCGACGCCCGTCGAGGTCACGACGTGGCCGTCGACGCACGACGACAGGAACGTGTTGAGGTGGAACTCGATGCCGCGCTTCTTGAGCTCCTCGAGCGCGTACAGACCCATGGGCTCGGAGACCTCGGGCAGGATGCGACCCGAGCCCTCGATCATCACGAAGCGCAGGTCCTCGGGCTCGATCGTCGGGTAGTTGCGGGTCGCGTAGCGCGCCATGTCCTCGATCTCGGCGATCGCCTCCATGCCCGCGAACCCGCCACCGATGAACGCGAACGTGAGCATGCGCTTGCGCAGCTCCTGGTCCCAGGTGGACGACGCGACGTCCATCCGGTTGATGACGTGGTTGCGGACCGCGATGGCCTCTTCGACGTTCTTGAAGCCGATCGCGTTCTCCGCGAGGCCCGGGATGGGCAGCGTGCGCGAGACGGAGCCGAGGCCGACGATCAGGTGGTCGTAGGAGACCGAGTAGTCGTCGCCCTCCTCCGGGTGGATCGTGATGCTGCGGCCGGCGTGGTTGATCTCCACGACCTTGCCCTGCAGCACGTCGACGCCCTTGAGGGCGCGGCGGTGAGGGGCGACGACGTCGCGCGCGTCGATCGAGCCCGCGGCGGCCTCCGGCAGGAAGGGCGCGTACGTCATGTACGGGCGCGGGTCGACGACCACGATGGCCGCCTCGCGCTTGCCGAGCTTCTTGCGGAGACGGCGCGCCGAGTACAGACCGACAGAGCCGCCACCCAGGACGATGATGCGAGGGACCTTGCGGGGACGCGGCGAGGCAGCGACGTCCGCGTTCTGGGCAGGGGTGACCGAGGTCAGGTCATTCTGAGGCATGAAACCAGAGTATTACTGTCTTCAACTTCTTGGTGAACATCTGTCCGATTGGTGAGCGTGACAACCTTCACAAGCGCCCGGGAGGCCGCCCTTTTGGGGTGTTGCTGCGGTTTCGGACCGTGCTGGCCCGAGGTCGGCCAGGCAAGCGGCGAAGGTTGCCTGACCGGCCTCGGGTTCCGCCGCGAGAATCAGCCGCCCGACGGCGCAGCTCCAGTCGAGGCTTCGAGCACCGGCGCTCCGGTGGCCGGGGAGGGCGTCCCCGGTACGCGGGCAGAGGGTGCGGTGGTCCCGTCGACCGACTGGTCCGCAGGCCCCTCGCCGCCCGTCGGAGCCTGCGGGGTGGCGGGCGCCCCCGGGTCGGCCGGGGCCGTTCCGGCATCAGGTGCGGTGCCGGGAGCGGGGGCCGACGCGCTGCCGCCCGTCGAGGGCACCAGGAGCGGCTGCGCCTGGAGGAACGGTGACGGCATGGACCGGGGCTGCTCACCCTCGAGCGGGACCGGACGCTCGGAGCCGTCCCACTCGACCGCGTCCTCGGGCAGACCGCGCAACGGGTAGACGTTCCAGCGCTCACGACCGTCGGTCGAGAACGACGGCTGGAAGTACCACCCCTGCTCGAAGTCGGGGAGCGTCCACGGCTGGGTGGCGTCCTCGGCAGTGATCGTCCGCACGGCCCGGCCCTGGTCGTCGAAGATCTGGACGTCCTGGAGGGCGCGCCCGCTCGCGTCGTAGACGAACAGGTTGCTCACGGGCGAGCCGTCGACGAAGACCCCGCTGTCGCCGTACCCGGCGCGTACGCCGCTCGCACCGAAGATGCCGGACGAGCTGTCCCGGACGCCGTCGTCGTAGCCCAGCTGGTACGACGCCGAGGAGCCCGCCGGCAGCCCGTTGAGCTCGGCGTTGGTCCCGAAGGCCGCACTCACGAAGAACGGCACGGCCACGAGGACCGCGAGGACGTCGACCGCCCTGCGCAAGGGGCGCATGCCGCGCCAGCGCAGCCACCGACCACGGCCCCACTGCACGCTCACGACGATCGCGAGCACCAGCAGGATCCGCCAGTAGGTCGCCTGCGGCACGAGCTCGAAGCTCTGCGGCCGGTGGAACCCGGAGTAGGCGACGAGCACCACGACCCACGCCCGCAGGACCCACCACGCGGGCCGCAGCACCGCGGCGAACTCGAGAAACGCGGACCACTGCGCGGAGGAGGTCAGGGGGGCCCACAGGGACCTCCACTCCGACATGAACCGCCTGCCGTCCGCGGCCAGGCGGTCCCCCAGGCTGCGCCGCGGCCGAGGTCCCGGAGCGGCAGGATCCAGGCCCGCGGCGGACCGGAGCTCGGCCGCGTACCCGGCGACCGGACCGAAGCGGGCGGCGACGTCGAGGAGGGTGGTCGCTCCGCCGTCGGGCAGGTCGCCTCCCTCCGGGAGCGGACGCAGCGCGCCCGGCATGTCGGCGAGCGCCTCTGCGAGGTCCGCCTCGAGGCCGTCGGTGAGGTCGTCGACCTGCTCGGGCGACAGGTCGGCGAGGTGCGCGCGGACTTCTGCGGCGTAGCGGCGGACCTGGTCGAGGATCACGGCCTCGGGGCTCAGGGTCGTGGACATCATGCGGCTCCTTCCGAGGTCTTGAGGAGGCCGGTCAGCGTGCCGGAGAACTCCTGCCACTCCTTGCGCTGGGTGTCGAGCATGGCCCGGCCCTGCGCGTTGATGCCGTAGTACTTGCGGTGCGGGCCCTCGTCCGAGGGGACGACGTAGCTCGTGAGCATCCCGCCCGCGTACAGGCGGCGCAGCGTGCCGTAGACCGACGCGTCCCCCACCTCCTCGAGACCTGCGGCCCGCAGGCGCCTCACGACGTCGTACCCGTACCCGTCCTCGTCCGCGACGACGGCGAGGACCGCCGCGTCGAGGACGCCTTTCAACAGCTGTGTGGTGTCCACCCTGACTCCCTGCTCGCCCGACTCCTGTGCGGCAGACACTACTACGCAACCCGCACTACCCGACAGAGTGAACTACCGCGTGTCGCACACCTACCGGCCCGCATCCGCCGAGCCGCTCCCGCCCATCCGCGGCCGCGGCCGCCGAGAAGTGAGTAGACGCCCCTGGATCGCTCGATCCAGGGGCCTCAACTCACTTCTCGGCGGGACAGGGTCCGCGTCCACAGAGTGCGCCCCGGACACCCGTGTCCACAGATCGCCCGCTCCAGCCCCCCTCACCGACCGCGGCGCGGCACAGTGCCCGCATGCGCACCGACGAACCGTTCACCGTGGCCGAGGGCCGGGCCTCCGGACTCTCCCCGAAGATGCTGCGCCACCCACGCCTCGCGATCCCCACCCGGGGCCTGCGCGTCGCGGCAGAGCATGCCGACGTGCTCTCCGTCCGGGCCGCCGCCGTGATGCGCTCCGCGCCCGTGGGCTCGGCGATCAGTCACGGCAGCGCACTCCGCCTTCACGGCGTCGACCTCCCCTGGCAGGTCGCACGCGACGACCGTGTGCACCTGAGCGTCCCCAGCAGAGCCGTCGTCCCGCGTCGCACCGGATACGTGGCCCACACGCACGACGCCGACCTGCTGCCGGTGCGGCACCTGGACGGGCTGCTGGTCGTCACCCCCGAGCACGCGTGGCGACAGCTCGCCGGGACCCTGCCTCTCGACGAGCTCGTGGTGCTCGGGGACTCGCTGCTGCGCCGCAAGTCCCCGGCCTCGACGCTCGGGCAGCTGCGGGAGACCGTGCGCGGCACGCCGGCTGGTGCACGCGGAGTCGCACGGATGCGGACCGCCCTCGACGACCTCCGCACCGGGACCGACTCGCCCATGGAGACGCGAACCCGACTCGTGCTCGTCCGCGCGGGTCTGCCGTGCCCGCAGGTCAACGTCCCGGTCCTCGACCAGGACGGCCGTTTCGTCGCCCTGCCTGACATGGTCTACGTCGCCGAGAGGGTCGCGATCGAGTACGACGGCGACGTGCACCGCACCGACGCCCGGACCTGGCGCCGGGACGTCGCGAAGAGGCAGTGGCTCGAGGACCTCGGGTGGCGGACCGTGGTCGCCACGGCCGACGACGTCTACCGCCACCCGGCGCGCCTCGTGGCGCGCGTTGCCACGCTGCTCCGGTCTCGCGCAGTCCCTGGCCCCGCCGAGAAGTGAGTTGACGCCCCTGATGCGTGCGATCCAGGGGCGCCAACTCACTTCTCGGCGGAGGAGATCACGCGATCGACAGCGCGATCCCGTCCAGGATGTCGTGCTCGCTCGTCACGACCGACGTGAGCTCGCCGCCCGCGGCCGCGACGTCGTCACGCACCCGGCGCACGACCTCGGCCCACACGAGCGCGCCCGCACCGATCACGTCGATGCGGCCCGGGTGCATGAAGCCCAGCGCCTCGCGCTCGGCGCGCGTGCGGCCCAGCAGGTCCTCGCACGCGGCGAGCGTCTGGTCGACCGACAGCACCGCGCCGTCGATCCGGTCGCGGTCGTACCGCTCGAGCCCGAGCGCGTGCGCGGTCACGGTCGTGACGGAGCCCGCGAGCCCCACGAGCGTCGCGGCCTTGCCGAGCGGGACGGTGAGCGACGCCGTGTCGAGCGCGCCCCGCACGTCGGCCCGCGCCGCCGCGATCTCGTCGGCCGTCGGCGGGTCCGAGCGCAGGTGACGCTCGGTCATGCGCACGCAGCCCACGTCCATGGACCACGCCGCCTCCGGTGCGTCGGTGCCGAGCACGAGCTCGGTCGACCCTCCCCCGAGGTCCACGACCACGAACGGGCCGGGGTGGTTCGCCGCGACCACGCCCGTCGCGCCACGGAAGGACAGCTCGGCCTCCTCCGTCCCGGACACGACCTCGGGCTCGACGCCCAGGCGGGCCAGGACGCCCTCGACGAACTCGCCGCGGTTCTCCGCGTCACGGGTGGCCGACGTCGCCACGAACCGGGTGCGCGTCGCACCGAGATCCTCGATCACCCGGGCGTACTCGGCCGCCTGGTCGAGCGTGCGGGCCAAGGCCTCCGGGGCCAGGCGTCCCGTCCGGTCCACGCCCTGACCGAGGCGCACGACCTCCATGCGACGGTCGAGCTCGGTGAGCACGCCCGTCTCGGGGTCGACGTCGGCGACGAGGAGGCGGATCGAATTGGTGCCGCAGTCGATCGCGGCGACGCGAGAAGAAGTCATGACATCAAGGGTGCCACCCGCCGGACCCGCGGCGGTCTCGGACGCCGCCCGTGGACGGTCGGCGTCGCGAGCGTCACACCGCGACGGCCGCGAGCCCGCCCGCAGGCCGCCCGCTCAGCAGGTGCAGCGGTCCGCGCGCCAGGTGCCGGCGATCATCACGAGCGCCTCGTCGCCCAGCGGGTTCACGCCGGGCCCGGCCGCGAGCGCGTGGCCCACGAGCACGTGCAGGCACTTGACGCGCACCGGCATGCCACCCGCCGAGATGCCCGCGATCTCCTCGACGCGCCCGAGCGACTCGCGCGCCGCGAGGTAGTGCTCGTGCGCGCGGCCGTAGGCGGCCGCCAGCTCCTCGTCCTGCGTCAGGCGCTCCGACATCTCCTTCATCACGCCGTTCGCCTCGAGCGTCGAGGCGCCCGCGACCGCGCCGGGGCCCGTCAGGTAGTACGTCGTGGGGAACGGGGTGCCGTCGGGCAGGCGCGGCGCGGTGTGCACGACGAGCGGGCGACCGCACACGCAGCGCGCGGCGATCCCCACGACGCCGCGCGCCGGGCGGCCGAGCTGCTCCTGCAGGACCTCCAGGTCCTCGGGCGTGACCTCGGGGCGCGAGCGGTCCGCCTCGGGGACGGCCGGGGCGTCGGCGCTGCGCGCGGGACCGCGGTCGGTCACCGGTGCCGCGTCACGGGCTGCGGCGTCGGCTGCGCCACCGTGGTCCACGGAGTCCGGGGCGGAGGAGGTCGAGTCGTTCACGAGAGGTTTCCGATCTGCGGCGTGCGGTGCTGGTCCGGCGCCGGGAGCCGACGCCCTCCCATTGTCCCCGGTCGAGCGGCCGGATCGGCAATCGGCCCTCACCGGGACGCTCGAAGGACCTGAGGGCGTGGCAGACCTGGCCGAGCCCGTCGTGCGGACCATGGCTGCCGGCACGCTCGCCGAGCGGGCGCGGCACGGCGCCTACGGTGTCGGGGCGTCCGTGGCCGGAGGGCCGTCGCTCCCCTGCTCGACCGGCGAGTCGCCGGGAGCCGGCTGCTCCCCCGCGAGCTGCACGGACCGCCACAGCGAGGTGTACCAGGGCGCGCCGTCGTTCCCCTCGACCCCGACAGGACCGTCCGTGATCTTCCGACCCGTCTCGGGATCGAGGTCGTCGACCACCGTGTCCGGGTCGATGACCCGCCACGCACGCTCGCCCGGCATCACATAGCTCAACCGGTCGCGCGCCTGGGCGATCACGTACGCCTCGTCGTCCCAGCGGCCGAGCTGGACCTGGAGGTCGTCGCGCTCGGCCTCCGCGGCCGCGACCTCGGCCCGCAGCGCGCGCAGCTCGCCCGTCTGGTTCACGTAGGCGCGCAAGGTCGGCAGGAGCAGTACGACCGCGAGGAGCACGACGACGGCGATCACGAGCGAACGGACCGTCACGACCTCGGGCAGCAGGAGGCCGTTGCGGCTGCGTCGACGGTCCGCGAGCGCCGGGGCCCGTGTCGAGGCGGTCGGTCGCGGGGTCCGCGGGGTCCGCGCCGTGCGTGCCGCGCGCGTCGTCGTGGAGGTCGAGGACTTCGAGGAACCACCCGACCGGCCGCCTGTGCCCGAGCCTCCCGAGGTGGCCGACGGCTTGCGCGGCGCTGCGGGCTTGCGCCCCGCGCCGGTCGCGGGCCCCGAGCCCTTGGCAGTGCTCGCGTCCTTGCCCGCCCCCTTCGCGGGACCGGCCTTCGGGGCACCCGTGCCGGCCCCGGACCTGCTGGACGTGCCCGCGTCGGAGCGCGACGTCGTCGGGCCGGAGGTGCCCCGTGCGCGACCCGTCGACGAACGACCGTCGCCGCGTGCGCCTCCGCCTCCGCGCCCGCCGCCCGGGCGCGGCGACGCGCCGGGCGTGGACGGACGACGGTTCGTGGGCATGGAGCCGATTGTGCCGTCCCCCGCAGCCGCTCGTGCGCAGGGTCCACGGCGTGCCGGGACAACGTGGCCGGATCAACACCAAGCGTTCACAACCAGAGCCGTCCTCGACGGCCTCGACGGCACAGCACGGACGCCCGGTGGTTCCGAGGAACCACCGGGCGTCCGGGTGCTGCGTGACGGCCGGACCGGGGTCAGGCCGTGCTCAGCGGGAGAGCGTCAGCTCACGCCTTCCAGCGCGGGAACGCCGAGGCGCCGGCGTAGCGGCCCGCGTCGTCCAGGGCCTCCTCGATGCGCAGGAGCTGGTTGTACTTGTTGATGCGCTCGCCACGGGCGGGAGCACCGGTCTTGATCTGGCCGGCGTTGACGGCGACGGACAGGTCCGCGATCGTCGTGTCCTCGGTCTCGCCCGAACGGTGCGAGACCATCGCGGTGAAGCCGTTGCGCTGGGCGAGCTCGACGGCGTCGAGCGTCTCCGAGAGCGTGCCGATCTGGTTCAGCTTCACGAGCAGCGAGTTCGCCGACTTGAGCTCGATGCCCTTGGCGAGACGCTCCGGGTTGGTGACGAACAGGTCGTCGCCGACGATCTGCACCTTGTCGCCGACCTCGGACACGAGCTGCGACCAGGCGCTCCACTCGTCCTCGGACAGCGGGTCCTCGATCGAGACCAGCGGGTAGTCCGCCACGAGCTGCTTGTAGTAGGCGATGATCTCGTCCGAGCTCGTCGCCTTGCCCTCGAACTGGTACGCGCCGTCCTTGAAGAACTCGGTCGCGGCGACGTCGAGCGCGAGGCCCACGTCGACGCCCGGCTTGAAGCCGGCCTGCTCGATCGCGACGAGGATCAGGTCGAGCGCGTCGCGGTTGCTCGGCAGGTTGGGGGCGAAGCCGCCCTCGTCGCCGAGGCCCGTCGCGAGGCCCTTGCTCTTGAGCACGGACTTCAGGGAGTGGTAGACCTCTGCACCGGTGCGCAGCGCCTCACGGAAGGACGTGGCGCCGATCGGGGCGACCATGAACTCCTGGATGTCGACGTTGGAGTCGGCGTGCGACCCACCGTTGAGGATGTTCATCATCGGGACGGGCAGGACGTGCGCGTTCGGGCCACCGACGTAGCGGTACAGGTCCAGGCCCGAGCTCTTCGCGGCGGCCTTCGCGACCGCGAGCGAGACACCGAGGATGGCGTTCGCGCCGAGCTTGCCCTTGTTCGGCGTGCCGTCGAGCTCGATCAGCGCCTGGTCGATGAGGCGCTGGTCCTCGGCCTCGAAGCCGAGCAGCTCGGGGGCGATCTCGTCGATGACGGCGTTGACCGCGCCCTCGACACCCTTGCCCAGGTAGCGGGACTTGTCGCCGTCACGACGCTCGACGGCCTCGAAAGCGCCGGTAGAGGCGCCCGAGGGGACGCCTGCGCGGGCAAAGGTACCGTCGTCGAGCACGACCTCGACCTCGACGGTGGGGTTTCCGCGCGAGTCGAGAATCTCGCGTGCTCCAACGGCTTCGATGCTTGCCACGGTTGCTCCTTCAGCTGCTTCCAGGTCCGGAGCGCAGGGCAGGCGACGATGGCGGTCGGGCGCGTCCGGGGTTGTCGCAACCCAGCCTAGTGGTCGGGAACACATAGTGCTTCGGGCGTCGCCTCGTGGACACGATCGCCCGCATGTCGGCCGTGCTGCTCGCCGGGGGTGTGCACGCGCCGAGGGTGACAGGTCGGGACGCCGACGGTGACCCGACGCGGTGCCGAGGGTGAGGCCGAGGCCGAGGGTGACGCTCGGGTCACCCCCGGCGGGCGTGCCCGTCACCCTCGGCGGAGACGATCGCCCGCTCGACCTCGCGCAGCGCGACCCGCAGCGCCGTCTCGGCGTCCACCCCGTCGGCCTGGGCGCGGCGCACGACCTCGAGCAGCTCGTGCCCGTACGCCCGTTCCGCGTCGCCCGGCGTGCCCGACGGCGCCGCTCCCCTCCCGTCCCCCACCTCACCGGGGGCGACAGGAGGGACCGACGCGACGACCGCCGTCGGGCCGGTGCCCGCGACGGCCTCCCCCAGCCCGGCGCGCTGCGCGCGGGACAGGACCTTCTGGGCGCGGGCGAGCGCTCCCTGCGCGAGCGGGATGCCCTCGAGGACGGACTCGCGCTGCTTCTCCTGCTGCTTGATCTCGTCCCACTGCGCGTACAGGGCCGCGTGGCCGTCCCCCGTGGTGACCGCGGTGTCCGCGAACACGTGCGGGTGACGCCGGACGAGCTTGGCGACGAGGTCGGCCGCGACGTCGTCGACCGTGAACGGGGCGACCGGGTCCTCGCTCGCGATGCGCGCGTGGAACAGGACCTGGAGCAGCAGGTCGCCCAGCTCCTCGCGCATGCCCGCGCGGTCGCCCGTCTCGATGGCCTCGGCGAGCTCGTGCGCCTCCTCGAGCAGGTAGCGGACCAGGGTCTCGTGCGTCTGCTCGCGGTCCCACGGGCACCCGCCGGGCGAGTAGAGCCTGTCCATGACGGCGACGGACTCGCGCAGGGGGTCGACGGGACCGGGGTGGTTCGGCTCGCTCGTGGTCATGCGCCCATCGTAGGGAGGCGGACCGGAGGGCCCCTGGACGGGAGCCCTCCGGTCTGTTGCCTGGCGGGAGCCGGCTACCTCCAGGTGTCGGTGAGGGTCACGGCCCCGTTCGGTCCGACCGTCGCGGTGCGGTTGGCGCCGCTCTCCCAGACCACGGTGCCCGCGCCGTCCTTCTTGACGTACTTGTACTCGAAGGTGGTGCCGGCGGGCAGGTCGAGCACGACCTTCCACACGGGGTACGTCGCGGAGGACAGGGGCTTGGCCGCGGCGGGAGCCCACGAGCCGAGGGCGGGGATGCTGCCCACGACGTAGACGTTCTGCCCCAGGACCGTAGTGGCGTTCACGGAGAAGCTCGCGTCGCCGTCGGTCTCACCGGGACCGCCACCGGTCCCCGCGCACGGGTTGCCCGCGGTCACGACGCCACCGGAGACCTGGACGTGGTGCCCGGTCAGGGCGTAGTCCTTGCCGCCGTTGTTGTCCCAGGTGCCCGAGCCGTTGGTGAACGCGGCCGTGACCGTCGCCCCGTTCGCGGGGACCTGGCGCGAGACCCAGCCCGTGCAGGCTGTGGTCATGTCGACCCCGGGAGCCGTGGTCCAGGCGCCCGCACCGACCTTGTAGTGGACCTTGTACGCGTTCCACCCCTTCGAGGTCGAGTAGTAGACCGTGGTGGCGGAGGTGGTCGGGCAGTCGACCGTGCACGGCGTGCCACCGGTCTTGCCGACGTGCAGCGCGAGCGCGCCGAACGCGGGCACGGTCGCGGTGAAGGTCCCCGAGGCGCTCACGGTCCGGGTCACCGAGCAGTCCTTGGCGGCCACGACGTCGCAGTAGGTGCCCGCGGGCAGCGACGACTGGTAGGTGCGCGTCACGGCGGAGGCTGTGTTGTTGATCGCCACGTAGCCCTTGGCCCCGCGGCCGAACGCGATGTTGTTGTTGCCGTCGTCCCACCAGTTCGTCACGGACGTGCCCTCGACCGTGTTGTGGAAGCCGACCATGCCGGCGATCTCGGTCCAGCGCTGCGTGCAGGTCCAGGCGCTGTTCGAGCAGCTCGCGTCGGGGACCGAGGCGCTGGTGGCGCCGGGAGCGCCGGCGTCCTTGTCGGTCCACGTGTAGCCGGTGTAGACCGCGGGCGAGCCGTAGGGCCAGGAGAGCATGAACGCGTTGGCGAGCTTGTACTTGGCGCCCCACTTGTAGCTCATGGTCTCGCCGTTGCGCTCGGTGTCGTGGTTGTCGACGAAGACCCCGGCACGGTCGGAGGTGAGCAGCCCGTTGCCGATCTCGTCGAGGCTCGCGATGCTGCCGTCGAAGCGGCTCTTGAGGGTGCGGGCGTAGTTGAACTCGTGCGAGTCGCCGCTGCCCAGGTACTCGGAGGGCTGGACGGGTTCTCCCCCGGCCCCGATGACCTCGTGGACCCAGTAGACGTTGGGGTTGGTGAGCTTGGCCTTGATGGCCTCGAGGTCGGCGGCCGGGATGTGCTTGGCCGCGTCGATGCGGAAGCCTGCGACGCCCAGGCCGAGCAGGTCGTTCATGTAGCCCGCGATCTTGCCGCGCACGTAGTCGGAGCCGGTGCGCAGGTCCTGGAGCGAGACGAGGCGGCAGTTCTGGACGTTGTACCGGTCGCCGTAGTTGGTGATGTTGGCGCGGCAGTCGTTGAAGTCGTTGTACCCGTAGGGCACGCCGGGGAAGCTGTCGACCGAGTAGCCGGTCCCACCCGTGCCCGTGCCCGACCCGGTGTCGGCTCCCGCCATGTGGTTGACGACCGCGTCAACCACGATGCCCACGCCGGCGGTCCGACACGTGCTGACCATGTTCTGGAACTCGGCACGGTTGCCGAGCTTGGACTCGATCTTGTAGCTCACGGGCTGGTAGGAGGTCCACCAGGCGGTGCCCTGGATGTGCTCCTGGGGCGGGGAGACCTGGACGTAGCCGAACCCGGCGGGCCCGATCGTGCTCGTGCACTCGGCGGCGACGGCGTCCCAGGTCCACTGGAACATGTTGAGGACGACGTTCCCGCGACCGTTCTCGGAAGCGACCACGGGGGAGGGCGTGGGCGCCTTGGCCGCGGCGGGCACGGCCCCGGCGACGAGTCCCGACGTGACCACGGCGAGCGCCGTGAGCCCGGCGAGAAGTCTGCGCCGCGGCTTCGTGCGGACCGGTCTGGTTGTTCGGCTGAGCATCATTGCTGCGTTCTCCGTTTCGGTGCTGCGCACAGCCCCGCATCGGCGCGTGGCTGCCCGTCCTTCGCCCCGGCGTCGGCGCCGGCGCGTCTACCGCTTCCCCTGCCATCGCTCCGGTCCGATCGACCGGCCGAGCCCAACCCCCTGCCACTTTGCAGAGATTTGCGGGTTCTTGCTGAAAGATTACACAGACGGATGGGACGTGTCAGCCCTTTCGGACACGCAAGAAGGTTGCAGGTCGCTCACGGCAGCGTCGGCACCGCCGCGAGCAGCTCGCGCGTGTACGCGGCGGCCGGCCGGGTCAGCACCTCGCGCGTGGGGCCGGCCTCGACGACCTCTCCCCCGCGCAGCACCACGGTCTCCTCGCACAGCTGCCCGACGATCGCCATGTCGTGGCTGACCAGGACGAGCGTGAGCCCCAGCTCGCTCTGGAGCCGGCGGAGCAGGTCCATGACCTGCTCGCGGACCGACACGTCGAGCGCGCTCACGGGCTCGTCGCCCACCAGGACCGACGGCGAGGGCGCGAGGGCTCGGGCGATCGCGATGCGCTGACGCTGGCCGCCCGAGAACTGGGCCGGGTACTTGGTCCGGGCGTCGGGGTCGAGGCCGACCCATCCCAGCACCTCGTCGACGCGCGCCGACACGTCGCCGCCGATCTTGAGCGAGCGCAGCGGCTCGGCGACGATCCGCGCGACGGTCATGCGCGGGTCGAGCGACGTGCGCGGGTCCTGGAGGACGACCTGGACCTCGCGGCGATACCGCCGCATGAGCGCGCGGTCCCGGCGGTCCAGGGGCGCGCCGCGGTAGGAGACCGTGCCGCGGGTCGGGCTGTCGAGCCCGAGCAGCAGGCGCAGGAGCGTCGACTTCCCCGCGCCCGACTCCCCCACGATCCCCACGCTGCGGCCCGCCCGGACCGCGAGGTCGACGCCCGCGAGCGCCGCCGTCGGAGGCGTGCGGCGCGATCCGCCGAACTCGCGCCACACCCCGTCGAGCGCGACGAACGGTGGGGCGTCACTCCCGGGGTTCCGGTCACCCCCGGCACGCAGGGCGTCACCCTCGGCGGGCTGGTCGCTCATCGGTCCTCCAGGGGCGTCGGGTGCAGGGTGCGCGTGGTCGGGTGCAGCGTGGTCGAACTCGGGTGCTGCGTCGGTAGGTGGGTCACGGCGCGCGCCGCGGCGAGCAGCGACCGGGTGTACGGGTCCTCGGGCGAGTCGAGGGCGCGGGCCACGGTCGTGGCCTCGACGACCTGCCCGTGCCGCATGACGACGAGGTCGCGCGCGACGCGGGCGACGACCGGCAGGTCGTGCGACACGAAGACCAGGGCCGTCCCGGTGCGTTCGATGAGGTCGTCGAGCAGGTCGAGGATCTCGGCCTGGACGGTCACGTCGAGGGCCGTGGTGGGCTCGTCGGCGATGAGCACGTCGGGCTCGCACGCGAGCGCCATGGCGAGGCACGCGCGCTGGCGCTGGCCACCGGAGAGCTGCCAGGGATAGGACCCGAGGATGCGGTCGGTGTCGTCGAGGCGCACGAGGCGGCACAGGTCGGCGGCGATCTCGGCGGCCCGTGCGCGCGAGACCTTGCGGTGCAGCCGCAGCGGTCCGGCGATCTGCCGCCCGATCGTCATGAGCGGGTCGAGCGCCGTGAGGGGCTCCTGGAAGACCATCGCGATGCGGGCCCCGCGCACGCGGCGCATGGCCTTCTCCCCGAGGGGCAGCAGGTCGGTCCCGTCGAGCAGGACCTGCCCGGTCGCGGTCATGCCGTCGGGCAGCAGCCCGAGGATCGCGGCCGCGGTGAGCGACTTGCCCGAGCCGGACTCGCCGATCACGCCCAGTCGCTCGCCGGGGGCGACGTGCCAGCTCACGTGGTCGAGCAGCACCCGGCCCGACGACGTCCGTACCGTCAGGTCGCGCACCTCGAGCCCGGTGGTGCTCGTCGCGGGAGTCGCGGTCATCGGTCGCCTCGCAGGCTCGGGTCGGTCCGTTCGCGGATGCCGTCACCCAGGAGGTTCAGGCCGAGAACGGTCCACGCGATGAGCAGCCCGGGCAGGATCGCGCCGAGCGGCTGGACCGCGACGGACTTCTGGGCGGCGCTGAGCAGCCGCCCCCAGGACAGGGCGGTCGGCGAGCCGAGCCCCAGGTAGGACAGCGACGCCTCGGCGAGGATCGCGCCGCCCGCGAGCAGCATGAGCTGGACCAGCAGGGTGGGGGCCACGTTGGGCAGGACGTGGCGCAGGATCGTCCCCCACCATCCGGTGCCCGACGCCGTCGCTGCCGTCACGTAGTCCTCGCGCAGCACGCGCGCGGCGTTGACCCGCGTGACGCGCGCGATCACCGCGGCCCCGGAGATGCCGATCGCGACGACGGCCGAGGTCAGCGACGCACCGCGGACGGTCACGATGAGCATGGCCAGCAGCAGGGTCGGGAAGGCGATCATCAGGTCGATGACGTTGAGGAGCGCGACATCGGCCCACCGGGTGGTCGCCGCGGCGACCACGCCGATCGCGATGCCCAGCACGCCCGCGATGACGACCGACGCGATCGCCACGGTCATCGCGACCGTGGCCCCGCCCATGAGCTGGCTCAGCAGGTCGCGTCCGAGGCGGTCGGTGCCCGCCCAGAACTGGGCGCTCGGTCCCTCGAGCCGCCCGCCCGTGCCGGCCGCGCCCACGCCCACGTCGTACGGCGTCCAGAAGACCGCGACGACACCGACCACGACGACCAACCCGACCATGACCAGACCCGCGACGAACGACGGGCTGACGCTCCGCCGTCGGGCACGCTTGGCACGACCGTCCCCGGGCGACGGCACGAGCCCGCCCTCCTCCCGCGCCGGGGCCAGGCGCCCGGATCCTTCGACGACGGGGATCTCCCCGCCCAGGTCGATGCTCATCGTGCGCCTCCGAGGGCAGAACCGGCACGCAGCCGGGGGTCGATGCCGCGCTGGGCGAGGTCGACCAGGAAGTTCGTGACGAGGACCAGGGCCGTCAGGCCCAGGACGAGGGCCTGCACGACAGGCAGGTCGCGCCCCGCGACCGACGACACCAGGAGCGTGCCCAGGCCCGGCAGCGCGAAGACGTTCTCCACGACCACGGCCCCCAGCAACGACGTCGCGAGCTCGATGCCGAGGATCGCGACGACCGGGACCGCGCCATTGCGCAGCCCGTGGCGCGCCAGGGCGTGCCACCGGCCGTAGCCGAGCGACCGCGCCGTGCGGACGTAGTCCTGGTCCAGGACGTCGAGCGTCGCCGACCGCACGTAGCGGACCATGACCGACGACATGGCGATCGCCACGGTCGCCACCGGCAGGACGAGCGACCGCACGGCCGCCGCGGGGTCCTCCCAGCCCTGGCGCGGGAACCCGCCGGGCGGCAGGACCCCCGCCTCGAGCGCGAAGACCCACACCAGGATGACGCCGACCCAGAAGACCGGCACCGCGACGCCGAGCTGGGACACGGCCGAGACCGCGACCCCCACGACGCCGCGGCGCTTGACCGCCGCGACCACGCCGAGCGGCACCGACACGAGCACCGAGACCGCGAACGCCGCGAGGCTCAGCGGCAGCGTGATCGGGAGCTTGCTCGCGATCAGCTCCCCCACGGGCAGGCGCGAGACGAACGACGTCCCGGCGCTGCCCGAGAACAGTCCCGCGACCCACTGCCCGTACTGCGTCCACAGGGGCTGGTCGGTGCCGAGGTCGGCACGCAGCTGGTCGAGCTGGTCGCTCGTGGTGCCCACGCCGAGCGACGTGCCCGCGCTGTCCCCCGGCAGGAACCGGAGGACGGCGAAGACCACGACGCTCGCGAGGACCAACGACAGCAGCAGCGTGCCGACGCGCGTCAGGAGGTAGCGGGACATGGGTGCTCGGTCAGCCTTCCCGCACGATGTCGGCGACGTAGAAGCTCTCCGTCACCTGGTTCACCGGGAAGCCCGTGATCTCGGCGCGCGCGACCCGGATCTGCGGGTCGAGGTACAGCCAGGCGCTCGCCGCTTCCTGCCCGATGGTCTCGTTGACCTGGGTCAGCAGGGCCGTCTGCTCGT
This sequence comes from Oerskovia sp. PE-21s, assembly GCF_056158145.1. Taxonomy (NCBI): domain Bacteria; kingdom Bacillati; phylum Actinomycetota; class Actinomycetes; order Micrococcales; family Cellulomonadaceae; genus Oerskovia; species Oerskovia sp. PE-21s. Next base: position 353,398 of record NZ_JBUXJM010000001.1, on the reverse strand, counting down.
CGGTCGTGGCCGCCTGGTCGGCGTCCGCGACCCACTGCTGGACGTCCTCGTTGTCGTAGCCCCAGTAGAAGTCCGGGTTGGCGTACCAGACGACGTCGCGCGGGTTCACGTGGCCCATGAGCGTGGTCTGGAAGTCGTGGTCCGTGTAGATCTTCTGGTACCAGGTCGCGTCGTCGACCGGGTTGAGCGTGAGCGTGACGCCCACGGCCTTCAGGTCCGCCTGGAGGAGCTGGGCGATGGTCTCGGACGGGTCGCCCGCGACGTAGTCGACCGCGATGCTCAGGTCGCTCACGCCGGCCTGCGCGAGCAGGTCCTTCGCGGCCTGCGGGTCGTACGCGTGCACGTCGGCCTGATCGACGAACCACGGGTCGGTCGGCGGGACCATCGAGCCGATGACCTGACCGCGCCCGTCCCACACGGCGTCGAGGATCTTCTCGCGGTCGATCGCCTGGTAGAGCGCCTGGCGGACACGGACGTCGTCGAACGGGGCGACGCGGTCGTTGAACGCCCAGATCTGCTTGGTCGTCGAGGTGCCCTCGGTGATGGTGAACTCGTCGTTCCCCTCGAACTGCAGGAGCTGGTCCGGGGAGTCCTCCGCGATGACCAGGTCGAGGTCGCCGGTCAGGAGCGCGTTGTTGAGCGCGGTCGTGTCCTGGAAGAAGCGGAACGTGACGCCCGAGTTCTTGGCGGGCTCGCCCCAGTAGTCGTCGTTGCGCTCGATCGTGAGGTGGTCGCCCTGCGTCCACTCGACGAAGCGGTACGGGCCCGTGCCGTTGTCGCTCGTCAGCTCGGTGTCGCCGTCCCGCACGATCGTGACCGACGCGAGGTAGAACGGCAGCGACTGGCTGCGGCGCGACAGGTCGAGCTGGACCGTGGCGTCGTCGGGGGCCGTGATCGCGGAGATGACCGACAGGTCGTTCTTGCGCGCGCTCTTGGACTCGGGCGCGATGGTCTGCGAGATGCTCCACACGACGTCCTGCGCGCTCAGCGCGGACCCGTCGTGGAACGTGACGCCCGGCTGCAGGTGGAACGTGTAGACGAGGCCGTCCTCGGACACGTCCCAGTCCTTCGCGAGCGTCGGGACCACCTCGCCGTCGACGTCGACCGAGGTCAGGCCCTCGAACACGTTGCGCGTCATGGTCTGCGAGACGCCCGAGCTGCCGCCGACGTTGCGGACCAGTCCGGTGGGCTCGTTGGTCGAGCCGATGACGATCTCGGCGTCTGCGCCGGCCGCGGCGCTGCTGCTCGCGCTGCCGGACCCACCCGAGCCGCACGCGGCGAGCAGGAAGGTCGTCGCCAGGACCGCGGCGGCTGCCTTGAGGGTTCTCATGGGGGTTCTTCCGTTCCAGAAGGTGCAGCGGGGCCGCACGGGGACCACCCCGTTCTCGCGACCTGGGGCGCGGGACGAGGTGGTGAGGGGTTCGTGGAGCGCGGTCGTCCGACGGATGGCGGGGGCCGGGTGGCGGAGACCGGGAGGGCTCGGGCGTCACGAGCGCGGCCGACGGTGCGGGGCGCTGCGATCACGGGGCACGACGACGCGTGCGACGGGAGAGCCGGAGGTTCAGACCTGTGCGTCAGGGGCGGTCACGTCGGGGAGCACCCGCGACGGACGCCGCCTGTCAGCGGCTGTTCAGAGACAGCGACAACAGCGGGCGGCGCTCGTCGAGCCGTGCCGTCCGGTGCTGGTGGTGCGCGTGGAAGCGCTCAGGTCGAGAAACATGATGCGACAACTATCTCACCGACCAGGCGGTATGGATGCGTACGACCGGTGTGGCGGTCGTCACGTCCCCGACCCCGCTGCTAGGGTCGCCGAGCCGAGCGTGAGCTCGCCTGGGTCGTCGATGGAGCACTCATGCTGCGTGTCACCGTGCCTGTCCGGGTCCTCGTCCGCCGCCTCGCGCTGGCGATCGCGATCCTGGCCGTCCTGCACCTCCTCGCCAACTTCCTCGAGAAGGGCGCCGACCTCCACGGCGGCGTGATCGAGCCGCTCGTCCACTACTTCAGCATGGACGAGGAGGTCAACGTCCCCACCTGGTTCACCGTGGTCCTGCTGGCCTCGACGGGACTCGTCACGGGCGACCTGCTGCACGTCGAGCCCGTCCCGGCGCGACGGTGGGCCTGGGGACTCATCGCGTTCGTGCTCCTGTACCTGTCGATCGACGAGATGACGAGCTTCCACGAGCACCTGGGCACCTCGCTCGAAGAGCACTTCCGGAGCATCGCGGACCTGCCGTTCAACGGCTGGATCGCGTTCTACGGCCCGCTGGCGCTCGTCGTGGCCGCGATCGTCGTCCCGCTCCTGTGGGGACTGCCGAGCAGGTTCCTGCGTCCCATGGCCCTGGCCGGGGTCCTCTACGTGGCCGGTGCCGTCGGCTTCGAGGCGATCGCGGGGCTGCTCGAGGACCAGGGCTTCGACCGGGCGACGTTCGTCGGGCAGCTCGCGGTGCTCGGCGAGGAGAGCCTCGAGATGGTCGCGGTGCTCGTGTTCCTCGTGGCCGTGGTGCGCTACCGCGACTTCCTCGACGACGGGACCACACTTCATCCTTGACCCTCTCCCGCCCAGGCGCCCACGATGCAAGAGCGGCCTCTCGACGGGGCCGCGCACCAGCGGCAGGGGACCTCGATGACGACTCCGGCGGAGACGAGCAGCGCCCCGCGCCAGCTCCCCTCCCTCACGGCGATCCGCGCGGTCGCCGCCGCGGCGGTCCTGGTGTTCCACCTGGACTACTGGCAGGTGGTCGACATCCCCGGGGCCTACTACGGCAGCACCGGGGTCGCACTGTTCTTCGTGCTCTCGGGCTTCATCCTGACGTGGACCGCCAACCCCGCGCTGGCCCGCCGCGGCTTCTACCTGCGCCGCGTCGCGCGGGTCTACCCCGATCACCTCGTGACGCTGGTCGCGGCACTGGTCATCGCCCTGGTCCTGGGCAGTCCGCCCGTGACCGGGCGCATCATCGGCGCCAACGTCCTGCTGCTCCAGGCCTGGTCCCTGGACCCCACGGTCGTGTACGGGCTCAACGGCGTCGCGTGGTCGCTGTCGTGCGAGCTCGCGTTCTACCTCGCCTTCCCGTTCCTCCTGCCGCTGCTGCGGCGCTGGTCGCCACGGACCCGGCTCGTGGTGACCCTCGTGGCGCTCGCGATCCCGCTCGTCGCGACGGTCGTGGCCCCCACGACGTACCAGGTGCTCTACCACTTCCCCCTCGCCCGGTTCCCCGAGTTCGTGCTGGGCGTCGTCGCGGGGCTCGCGTTCGTCGAGGGCCACCGGTCGCGGATCCCGTGGGCGGGGGTGCTCGGGATCCTCGCCGCGGTGCTCGTCGCGGCCGAGCTCACGCACGCGACCGAGGCCGTGGCCCGGGTCGGGCTCGTCCTGCCGTTCGCGCTGTTCTTCATGCTCTGCGCCGAGCGCGACCTGCGGGGCCGGCGGTCGGTGCTGACGCACCGCGTCCTGATCGTCGCGGGCTCGGCCTCGTACGCGTTCTACCTGGTGCACGAGCTCGTGATCCGTCGCGTGCTCGACACCCCCCTGACGGGGGTGCTCGCCGCGGTCGTCATCACGGTCGCCGCCGCGGTCCTGGCCTACGCGCTCTACCGGTTCGTCGAGGAGCCCGCCCGCCACCTGATCGTGAACCGCTGGGGGCGGCGGCGCGTCCCGGCCCCGGCGGCCGCACCGGAGACGGCTACCGCTTCGACGTCCCCACCGTCGCCGCCGCGCTGACGTCTCCCGTGATGACCGCGTCGATGAGCTGGCGCGCCCAGGCGAGCACCTCCATGCCCCGCAGCGGACGGCCTCCGATGCGCGCCGTCGTCGGGAAGGGGACGAGGAACGCGCGGATCGCGGGCTTGAGCATGGTGCCCGGGTAGAGGCGCTTGAGGCGCAGCTCGGCGGACTCCGGGAGGTCGACGGGCGCGAAGCGCACGAACTTGCCCTGCGCCGTGACGTCCGCGAGGCCTGCGCGGCGCGCGTGGTTGCGGAAGTCGGCCACCGCGAACAGGGCCTCGACGACCTCGGGCAGCGCGCCGTAGCGGTCGACGAGCTCGGCCTTGACCTCGGCGAGCGCGGGCTCGTCCTGGGCCGCCGCGATCTTGCGGTACGCCTCGAGGCGCAGGCGCTCGTGCGCGATGTAGTCGTGCGGGATGTGCGCGTCGACCGGGAGCTCGATCGAGACCTCGGGCGCCTCCTCCTCGACCTCTCCCTTGAACGACGCCACGGCCTCGCCGACCATGCGCACGTACAGGTCGAACCCGACGCCTGCGATGTGCCCCGACTGCTCGCCGCCCAGCAGGTTGCCCGCACCGCGGATCTCGAGGTCCTTCATGGCGATCTGCATGCCCGCGCCGAGGTCCGTGTTGGCAGCCATGGTCGCGAGGCGGTCGTGCGCGGTGTCGGTCAGCGGGCGCTCGGGCGGGTACAGGAAGTACGCGTACGCGCGCTCGCGCCCACGACCCACACGACCGCGGAGCTGGTGGAGCTGGGACAGGCCCAGCATGTCGGCGCGCTCCAGGATGAGCGTGTTGGCGTTGGAGATGTCGAGGCCGGTCTCGATGATCGTGGTGCAGACCAGGACGTCGAGCTCCTTCTCCCAGAACGCCGTGATCGTCTGGTCGAGCTGGGCCTCGCTCATCTTGCCGTGCGCGACGCCGATGCGGGCCTCGGGGACGAGCTCGCGCAGGCGCTGGGCCGTGCGGTCGATCGTCTCGACCTTGTTGTGCACGTAGAACACCTGGCCCTCGCGCAGCAGCTCGCGGCGGATCGACGCAGAGATCTGCTTCTCCTCGTACGCGCCCACGTACGTGAGCACGGGGTGCCGCTCCTCGGGCGGGGTCGCGAGCGTCGACATCTCGCGGATGCCCGTGACGGCCATCTCGAGCGTGCGCGGGATGGGGGTCGCGCTCATCGCGAGCACGTCGACGTTGGTCCGCAGCTGCTTGAGCGTCTCCTTGTGCTCGACGCCGAACCGCTGCTCCTCGTCGATGATGACCAGGCCCAGGTCCTTGAACTTGATGGCCCCGGAGATGATGCGGTGCGTGCCGATCACGACGTCGACCGAGCCGTCCTTGAGCCCTTCGACCGTCTCCTTGGACTCGGCCTCGGTCTGGAAGCGCGAGAGCGCCTTGACCGTCACGGGGAACGCCGAGTAGCGCTCGGCGAACGTCTGGAAGTGCTGCTGGACCAGGAGCGTCGTGGGCACCAGGACCGCTACCTGCTTGCCGTCCTGCACGGCCTTGAACGCCGCCCGGACCGCGATCTCGGTCTTGCCGTACCCGACGTCGCCGCACACGAGCCGGTCCATGGGGACGGGCTTCTCCATGTCGGCCTTGACCTCGTCGATCGTGACGAGCTGGTCGGGCGTCTCGACGTACGCGAACGCGTCCTCGAGCTCGCGCTGCCACGGGGTGTCGGGCCCGAACGCGTGCCCCTGCGTGGCCATGCGCGCGCTGTAGAGGCGGATGAGCTCGCCCGCGATCTCCTTGACGTGCTTGCGCGCCTGGCTCTTGGTCTTGGCCCAGTCCGAGCCGCCCATCTTGTTCAGGCTGGGCGACTCGCCGCCCGTGTACTTGGTGACCTGGTCGAGCTGGTCGGAGGGCACGAACAGGCGGTCGCCCGGCTGGCCGCGCTTGCTGCTCGCGTACTCGATGACGAGGTACTCGCGCGTCGCGGCGTTGCCTCCGGTGCCGAGCGTGCGCTGCACGAGCTCGACGAACTTCCCCACGCCGTGCTGCTCGTGCACCACGTAGTCGCCCGCGCGCAGCGCGAGGGGGTCGACGACGTTGCGCCGCCGCGAGGGCATCTTGCGCATGTCGCGCGTGCTCGACCCCTGGCGTCCCGTGAGGTCCGACTCGCTGAACACCGCGAGCTTGAGCTCGGGCGCGACGAAGCCCGGCCCCACGGGCGCGGGCGTCACGAGCACGACGCCGCCCTCGGGCTCGGTGTCGATCGACGCGACCAGACGGGCCGCGGTGTCGACCGCGGACAGTTGCTCGGTCATGCGGCGTGCGGGGCCGTGACCCTCGGTCGTCAGGACCAGGCGCCAGCCCGCGTGCTGGAGAGAGCGCAGGTCGTCGAGCGCCCGCTCGACGTCGCCGCGGTAGGACTCGACGTTGCGCGCGGGCACGGTGAAGGTGGTCACGCCGTCCGTGCCCATGCCCGACGTCGGGCCCTCGCCTCCGGGGAGCGCCTCGCCCGGGTGCGACTCGCCGTCGGGGGTGGCGCCCTCGTCGAGGCCGAACGGGCTGAGCGTCCACCACCCGAGGCCCCGACGCTCGGCGACGTCGTGGACGTCGGCGAACGTCTCGAACGACGCGGCCGAGAGGTTGATCGGGGTCGAGCCGCCCGCGGCGGCGCCGGTCCAGGCCGCGGCGAGGAACTCCTCGGTCGTCGCGACGAGGTCGTGCGCGCGGCGGCGCACGCGCTCGGGGTCGTTGATGATCAGCAGGGCGTCGTCGGGGACGAGGTCCAGGACGGGCAGCATGCGGTCCACGAGGACGGGCGCGAGGGACTCCATGCCCTCCACGGCGATGCCGGCCGCGAGCTTGTCGAGCATGTCGGTCGCGCCGGGCAGCGTCTCGATGAGCTCCGCAGCGCGGGCACGCACCGCGTCCGTCAGGAGGATCTCGCGGCACGGCGGCGCCCACACGCCGTGGTCCGCGATCTCCAGGCTGCGCTGGTCCGCGACCGCGAACCAGCGGATCTCGGTGACCTCGTCGCCCCAGAACTCGACGCGCAGCGGGTGGTCCTCGGTGGGCGGGAAGACGTCGAGGATGCCGCCGCGCACCGCGAACTCGCCGCGCCGCTCGACCATGTCCACGCGCTGGTACGCGGCCGCGCTCAGGCGCTCGGCGACGTCCGTGAGGTCGGCCGTCTCTCCCGTGCTCAGCTCGACCGGCTCCAGGTCGCCCAGGCCCTCGACGACGGGCTGGAGCAGGGCGCGCACCGGCATGACCAGCACGCGCACCGGCCCGGACTGGCTGACCTCGCTGGTCGGGTGCGCGAGGCGCCGGAACACCGCGAGCCGCTTGGCGACCGTGTCGCTGCGCGGCGACAGCCGCTCGTGCGGCAGCGTCTCCCACGCGGGCAGGACCGCGACCAGGTCGCCCAGCTCGTCGGGCAGGTACGCGCGCACGCTCGCGGCGAGCTCGTCGGCCTCGCGTCCCGTCGCGGTCACGACGACGAGGGGGCGCGAGCCCTGGGCAGGCTCTCCCTGTGCGGCCCCGGCGGCTTCCCCGGTCGCGGTCGCCCCCGCCATCGCGGCGAGCAACGGCGGACGCACGCCCACAGGTCCGACGACGTCGACCGCGCCCCGCAGGCGCACGTGCTCGACGACCGCACGCGCGGTCGGGTCGGCCAGGAGGGCGGGCAGGATTCCGGTGAGGTTCATGAGTTCCTTCGAGCAGAGTCACCGACGGCGTGGGCGTCCACGGGCGCAGGCCCGGGCAGGGGTGGACGTCGTTCGACGCGACCCGCAGCGAGGCGCGGGCGCGCCGGAACAGCACGAGCGGCCCGGACCGAGGTGAAGACGGTCCGGGCTGAGGGTGCGAGCACCAGGTTACGCCGAGGGGGTGACAGGGGGCGCGGTGGTTCGTGAGATGGCGGGGTGGGATCAGAACTGAGCGCGGCCGCGACGTGCGAGGCCCCCGCGTGCGTTGTCGAGGCGCACAGTGCTAGAGCCTAGAAATCTGCTCCCGAGCAATGTCGAGCAGCCCCGGCGCGGCCATCTCGCACCACCGATCCACGTAGTCCAGGTCAGGCAATGGAAAGAAGGCATCACGGTTCGTCAGTCGCCACTCTAGATACCTGGAATCATCTAGATGCGGATCCTCTGAACGGTTCGTCAGCGGCAGCACAACCCGAGCCGCACTCTCCCGCAGCAGCTCGCGGTCAGGCGCGGAGAGAACATCAAACAGCATCGTCGTCTTGTAGACGGTCGTCGCGATGTTGTACATCTCCCATCCCACCGGCCCGTAGCCCCCCTCGGCACCGACGCAGGCCATCTTTCTCATTTCGCCACCATCGATCAACGAGAACATCCGACCAACGGTCTCGAATCGCAGCCACACGGCGACACCCTTGCCCTGGTCGTTCGACCTCACCCACCCCGAAGGCGCGCCGCTCAACCGCTTCATCCCCAGCGCCTTGAACTGACCGTCGAGTCGACCCATCACCGCAGTTCTCGCCGCCGCGCGACTGAGTAGTTGTGACGCCATCAATACCTCACCAACACCCTCTGCATGCCATCTCCGCTCTGAGGAACCGCTACCAGCAGTGGTTCATCCTGCGTGATCCCGTCGCAGTTCGGCGCGAGTTGGCTGCAACACGACGATGAGCCGCCACGCTTCGTTGCCTAACCCCGCCGCTCCCGCAACCACCTACGGCCCCGCCCCGCCGCCACGATCGCCGACAGCAGCACCCGCGACGGCCAGCTCCCCACGGCGCACGTGACCGAGACGAGGTCCACGCGGTCCGGGTAGAGCAGCGTCTCGTCGGGGTACCGGCGCGGGTCGATGCAGCTGTCGACCAGAACCGTCCCGGGCACCTCGGCGAGCAGGCGCATCCCGAGCAGCCGTCCCCACGCCCCGGGTGAGTGCGCCGACCAGGCCGGGTCGTAGGCGTCGGAGATCGAGAAGACCACACCGTCGCGCCGGACGCGCACCGCGAGGTACACGGGCGCCCCGGCCGGGCCGACCCGCAGCACGTGCGCCTCGCCGCGCTCGCGATACGCCTCGACCAGGCCCGTGAACCACGCCGCGGCGCCGGGCACCACGCGCCGGGCCTCCCCTCCCTTGGCCCGGTCGCCCTTCCAGCCCGCGGCCTCCAGGTCGAGGAACTGCTCGACGACGTCCGGCTCGTCCGTCGCGTCGACGATCCGCAGCTCGTGCCCGACCTCCTCGACGAGGTGTCGCCGCCCGCGCCGGAGGTTCTTGCGCCGCGAGGTGGACAGGTGCGGACCGAGCACGTCGCCCGCCTCCTGGCCCGCCCCTGACCCCGGCCCCGGCCCCCGCACCGGCCCCTCCCCCGGCACGAGCGCACCGCGCGAGATCCGGTCCCACTCGCGCACCGGCATCCCGGCCCGGGCGAAGGCCTCCAGCAGCAACGTCGTCGTCTCCCCGGACGCCCTCAGCAACGGGAGATCGACCGCCTGGCCGAGCGCTCGCCGTCGGGCATGGAGCGCCGCGACCAGCGACGCGACCGCGAGCCGCGGGCGGGCCGCGTCCACGAGGGGCGCGCGCAGCGCCGCGAACCGCTCGACGAACGGCCCGTCGAGGCTCGCGTGCCGCGCGGGCCACAACCGGTTGCGCCCCACCGTCTCGAACGGCAGGAACGCGAGCCAGCCCGACCCGTCGGCCACGACGAGCGCCCTGACCGCGCGTCCGCCCCCCATCTCGCGCGCTGCCGCCCCCAGGACGGCGGGCTCGAAGTACGGGTTGGGTTCGAGCGAGGAGTCCGCGAGGCGCTGCCAGGCCGCGAGGTCCTCGGCGCCCAGGTCAGCCACGCGCACGATCCTGCTCGTCACACCAGTCCCCGTCGCCCGGGCCTTGCCCGGGGCACCCGCAAAGGTCGTCACCGGAAGCGCCGCACCACGCGCGCGGCGGCGCGCATGACCCGCATGGTCAGGCGCGCGACGACGCCCCCCGTGACGACGGTCGACGAGACCATCGTGAGCCGGTCGGGGAACAGGTCCGTCGCGTCCTTGTACAGCGAGGGGTTCATCGAGCTGTCGAACACCTCGACGTCCGAGTTCTCGTCGAGCCACGACAACGCCATCATGCGCCCGATCGCGCCCGGCCCGTACCGCGCCCACTCCTCGCTGTACACGTCGAAGTAGCCGAACGCCGTGGACCCCGTGCACACGATCACCGCCATGTGCAGCAGGACCCCGCCCGCCACGAGCGCGAACACGTGCGCCCGCCCGGTCTCGGCGAAGCCCGCGAGCATCTGCGTGAACCACTCCTGCCCGCCACGGCGGCTCCGGAACCCCATGCCGCCGCGGGACGCGTCGCCCTTCCACCCCTGCTGCTCGAAGTCGAGGAACGCCTTCGCGATCTCCGGGTCGTCCGCCCGGTCCTCCAGCACCAGGGTCTCGCCCACCGCGCGCTCGAGGCGCCGCCGACCGCGCGCGAGCGACTTGCCGCGAGGCATACGCTCGGCCCAGCTCCCGGACTCCCCCTCGTCGAACCGGACCGCTCCGCGGGGGTCGCCACCCCACGTGTGCACGGGGATGCTCCGCTCCCGGCACACCTCTTCGAGCCGCCCGCCGACCCGGCCGTCCTGCACCAGCAGGTGCAGGTCGATCGCCTGCCCGAGCTCACGGCGTCGCTCGTGGAACGCGTCGACCAGCGCCTCGACGGCCTCGTCGACGCGCGCTCCGTCGACCAGCGGCGTGCCCAGCGGACAGTACAGCGCCAGGAAGTCCGACCCGGTCGAGGCGTGCCGCCACGGCCAGTGCTTGTCGCCCGGGACCATCTCGAACGGGAGCGCGGCCCACCAGCCGCCGGGCTCGGCCCCACTGAGGTCCCCGACACCCGGGCCCATGGCCCCGCCCGGGACCTCGTCGACGACCAGGAGCCGCAGCCCGGACCCACCGCTGAGCTCGCGCACCGCGGGCACCAGCATCTCGGGCTCGAAGTACGGGTTGGGCTCGGCGGCGCGGGCTGCGAGCGCCCGCCACGCCTCGATCTCCTGATCCGTCAGGTCGATGATGCTCAGCACACGACTACGTGCCATGAAGGACCTTCTGTCGTCCGGCGATCGCTTTCCCTGGACCTCGCGAGATCGGTGCCCGGGGCATCTGCAGTACGACGGTAGACACCGAACGACGCCGGGGCCACAGTGGGAGCACTGATTTCACCCGACCGGATTCCCCACGCCGCGCCGTCGTCGTCCGACAGCGGTCGCAGCACCGCCCGCAGGTGCCCGCAGGCGCTGGTCGGACGCTCGTCAGGCGCTCCCCAGGCGCCGCCCGACCCACTCCCAGGAAGGCTGCCCGTGACCACGGACGAGCTGCACGACGTCGGCACCCGCCGCGGGCGGTCGGCCCGCGTCCCGCTCCTGCTCGCCGGGGCGATCCTGCTGGGCGCGGTGTTCGCCGCGACGTACGTCGTGACCGTCCGCACGCTCACGGGGCAGCAGCTCGACAACGGCGCCTTCGTCTCGTGGCAGCAGCTCAACCCGTTCCTCGGGTCGTTCGCGCAGGTCCTGCGACCGGCCCTGCCCGTGGCGCTCGGGGTCGTGTGCGCGGTCCTCGGGGTGCTCGCGCTGCGGGCCCGCCGGTGGCGGGCCGTCGCGCGCGCCGTGGCCGTCGTGGTCGTCACGGTCCCGCTCGCCCGCTGGCTCCGCGACGGGGCGCTCGACCGGCCGGACCTCGCCGACCTGGCCTACCCCCAGAACACCCTGCCCTCGGGGCACGTCGCGGTGACGGCCGCGCTGTGCGTCGCGGTCCTGTTCCTGTGGCCGCGCCGCTCGGGAGCGCTCGTCGCGTGGGCCGTGGTCGTGAGCCTCGTGGCGTGCGTCGCGTCGCTGCTCGAGCACGCGCACCGCCCGAGCGACGTCGTCGCCTCCCTCGCGCTGGTGGGGGCGCTCACGTGCCTGGTGCTCGCGCTCACGCAGCGCCGGGTCGTCGCTCGCGAGGTAGAACTTCCTGCGTCGAGGTAGTGCCCGCTGAGTTCTACCTCGCGCAGGGGGTTCTACCTCGGCGCGCGTGCTCGCCGGGCCGCACGGGATCTCAGGACGCGCTCGTAGACGTCGTCGTACCGGTCCACGACGGCCTCCCACGTGTAGCGCTCGACCTCGCGGCGGCCCGCGGCCCCGAGCGCGGCCGCGAGGTCCGGCGCGTCGAGCAGCGACCCGATCGCGCCCGCGAGCGCCGCGGCGTCCCGGGGGTCGACGAGCAGGCCGTCGACCCCGTCGGTGAGGAGCGTGCGGGGGCCCCCGAGCACGGTGCCCACCACGGGGCGCCCGGCCCGCCAGGCCTCGAGCACGACGATCGACGCGGCCTCCTTGCGGCTCGGCACGACCACGACCGTGGCCGCCGCGAGCGCCTCGGCGACCGCGTCCGGCCCCAGCATCCCGGGGAAGGACACGCGGTCCTCGACCCCGAGCGTCCGCGCCCGACGCCGCAGCTCCGCGAGCTCCGACCCGTCGCCCACGATCGTGAGCCGGGCCCGCTCGGCGAGAGGTGACGCCGCGAAGGCTTCGAGGAGCAGGTCGAAGCCCTTGACGTGCTCGACGCGGCCGACCGCCAGCAGCACGGGTTCCGCCGTGTCGGCGGCAGCCACAGGGTCGGCGGCGCCCGCCCCGAGCTCGACCCCGTTCGGCACGACGACGGCGCCCTCGTACCCGAAGCGCGCGGCGAGGTCCTCGGTGACGATCGTCGAGCAGCCCGTCACGGCGTCCGCACGGCCGAGGGCCGCGCCGAACCAGGTGCGCATCCACCAGGACGTGCCGAGCGCGTCGTGGTCGTCCGCGAACGTCTCGCCGTGGGAACTGACGACGAGCGGCGTGCGGGTGACGCGCCCCAGGGCCGTGGCGTAGACGCCGTTGGGGCCGAAGCACTGCACGTGCAGGACGTCGGGGCGCAGCGAGCGGTACGCGCGGGACCATCGCCAGGCGGCCACAGGCCAGCGGACCGCGAAGGACAGGACGCCGCGAGCGCCGCGCGAGGGCTGGGGGGTGGGCAGGTAGCGGACCGTGACGCCGTCGAGCACGCGGGTCCCGAGGTGCTCGCCCTGGTCGACGGCCCACACCTCGACCGTCTCGCCGCGGGCGGCGAGCACGCGCGCGACGTGCTGGACGTGGGTCTCGACGCCGCCCGTGCGGGGCGCGTAGGAGCTGGTGACGAGCGCGGTGCGGGGACTCATTTCGCCCCCTGGAGACCGTGGTCGGGGCGCCGCGCGCCGCTAGAGTGGGGCACTTCCCGTGCCGCGAGAGAACGGACTCCCCGCATGCCGCAGCTGGTGATCGCGACCGTCGCGGTTGAGGTGCCCATGGGCGCGCAAGTTTATCAGGAGGAGGTCGCCACCCGGGCGGCCCGAGCCCTCTCTGCACCCCCTGCGGACACTGTTTCACCCACCGTGTCGCAGGCTCCCGCACGGGCCGAGGACTGGACCGTGAGGCGCACCGTCGCCCGCTCGCTGCGCTCGCCCCTGCCGGGCACGCTCCGCCTCCCGCTCTCCCGCCTCGGTACCGCCTCGCCCGCGCTCCGCAGGGCCGCAGGCCGGGTCGTGTACCCGCGCGGCGCCGTCGTGCACCGCGTCGGGCTCGAGCTGCCCCCGCACCCGACGCGCGACGTCGTCACCATCCAGGACGTGGTGTCCTGGCGGTTCGACGACGAGTCCCGCCCGGTGCGCGCAGCCGCCGAGGAGGCCCGGCGCGCGGCGGCCGTCGTCACCGTCTCCGAGTTCAGCGCCGACGAGATCGCCGAGCTGCTCGGCGTCGAGCGCCCGCACGTCGCCTACAACGGGGTCGACGAGCGCTACTTCCGCACGCCGCCCCTCGACGCCGCGGCGCTCGACGCGCTGGGCGTCACCGGCCCGTACGTGCTGCACGCGGGCGGCGCCTCGCGGCGCAAGAACCTCGAGAGCCTCGCCGCGGCATGGCCCCTGATCCACAGCGCGCGCCCGGACCTGACGCTCGTCATGAGCGGTCCGCGCAACGCCCGGCGCGACGCGCTGTTCGGCGCGCTCGCCGGCACGCGCCTCGTGGGCCGCCTGCCCGACGACGTCATGCCGGGTCTGGTCGCGGGCGCCGCCGTCGTCGTGGTCCCCTCGCACTACGAGGGCTTCGGCCTGCCCGCGCTCGAGGGCATGGCCGCGGGGGTGCCCGTGGTCGCGGCACGCACGAGCTCGCTGCCCGAGGTCGTGGGCGACGGCGGGCTGCTCGTGGACCCGACGCCCGACGAGATCGCCCAGGCGACCCTGTTCGCGCTCTCCGACGACCCGGAGGTCGCGGCCATGGTCGAGCGCGGCCGGGCCCGCTCGGCCGACTTCACGTGGGAGCGCAGCGCGGCGCAGCACGCGGCCGTGTGGCGGGCCGTGGCCGCGCGCTGACGCGGGTCAGGACCCAGGGCCCCAGGCCTGGAGCGCGCTCACGGTCGCGACGTACGCGCTCTCGGTGCTGAGCGGCAGGAAGGACGGGTGCAGCCCGCCCACGACGCCCGAGTAGTTCGCCGCGAGCACGGGAACTCCTCGCTCGGTCGTCATGGGCACCGAGACACGCACCGCGGTGACCTCGACCGGGTCGATCTCGAACACGGCGACCCGGTCGGAGAACTGGTCCTTGCGCTGGACCACGTCCTGCCAGGTGCCGTCGGGGAGCTGGACCGAGACCGTGTAGTCGCGCAGCCCCATGCTGCAGCACCGGATCCCGGCCGTCGCGACGCCGATCCGGTCGATCGTCTGCGGCCCGTCGGTCGTCACGGTCACCGACGGGTTCTCGTCGACGACGTCGTCCGCGAGGCGACCTGACCGCCACGGGTCGCGCACGTCGAACGTCCCGGACGTCACGACCTGGGCGTCGGCCTCCTCGTGGGTCGAGGTGGCCGTGACGGGCCGCCCGGCCAGGAGGTCCGGGCCGAACGGCCGGGTGGCCTCGACCGCGAGCGCCTGGCCCGGCGCACCCACGAGGAAGACGGGCGCTCCCGTGACCGGGAGGTCGGCACCGTCCGGGCCGACCTCGATGCTCGTCTCGGCCCCGTACTGGTCGACCACCCGCAGCGTGCCCGGGCCGCCGTCGGCCGTGACGCGCAGCGTGGTCGACAGGTCGTCGCCCCAGACCGCGAGCAGCTGCTCGCCCGCCGGCCCCTCGGCCGAGGCCGCGAACGTGCCGGGCGCGCCCGTCTCGACGAAAGTGGGCGCCCCGTAGGGGGCGAGCAGGGCCGACGTCGCGGCGAACGCCGCCCCGGACGGCTTGACGTAGCTGCCGTACTGGACGAGCGACCACGAGTTGCCCGACTCCCCGAATCCCCCCTCGGAGAAGAAGTACGTCCACTCGTCGATCCCCTCGGACCCGTACCAGAGGAGCTTGCGCGCGACGTCCGAGCCGCCCGCCCAGAAGTTCGCGACGCCGTCGGACCACCAGCCGGACTCGGTGTCCCAGACGGGCAGGTCCCCGCACGGGGCCACGGCCTCGCGCAGCGCGTCCAGGTCGTCGCCCGGCTGCGAGAACCCCTGCTCCTCCCACGAGCGGTTGAGGCCCGTGTAGGGGTGGATCCCGACGACGTCCATCGAGGCGCACCCGCCGGCCTCGACGAGCGCGGCCCACCACTCGGGCACGATGCCCAGGGTGTTCCCACCGACGATCCGGACGCCCGGGAACGCCGCGCGCGCCCCGGCCGCGAACGGCGCACCGATCTGCTCCTCGTACTGCGCGCCGTCGTCGAAGCCCGTGTTGCTGGGCTCGTTCCACGGCTGCCAGGCCACGATCCCCGGCGCCTCCTGGGCGATCGCCGCGACGATCTCGCGCGACCAGCCCTCCCACGTGCCCGCGTCGACCGCGGCCCGCTCGGCCTCGCCGCCCGACCCGAGCTGCAGCGTCAGCGTGACCCCGCTGGCGTCCGCGAGCGCCGCGGCGGCCTGGAGCTCGGCGAACGGGTCGGCCTCGGCGCCTTCCTCGGGCTCGGGCACGCCGGCGCTCGGGAGCGAGTCCCAGACGAGCCCGTCGGCGCTCGGGGTGCCGGTCGGGTCGGGCACGATCGCCCCGAAGTCGAGCTGCCAGCGGAAGCTGCCCACGCCGAGCTGGTCGGCGAGCTGCACGCCGCGCAGGACGGAGGCCCCGCCCCAGTCGGCGCCGTCGGCCAGCCCGGCGAGGTCGAGCGGGGCACCCGGGGCCCCGACCGTGTAGCGCAGGCACGTCCCCGAGACCGGGTCGCCGCTCTCGCGGTCGACCAGCGCCGCGTCGACCTCGTAGACCCCGGGTCGTGTGGCGGGCAGCGTCACGGGCACGTCCCCGCCGTCGGCAGGGAGGTCGACGACCTGCTCGTCACCCACGACCGGGTCGAACACCCGCGGGTCGCCCCGCACCTGGAAGCGCAGCTCGTACCGGTCGGCCCAGCGTCCCCACGAGTCGTCGAGGCTCAGGCGGACCGCGGGCTCCTCGCCCGGCGGGAAGTAGTTGTAGACCTCGTCCGTGACGAGCCCGGCCCCCGCGCCCATGACGGAGAGGAACCCGTCGTTGATCGCGTTGTACTTCACGGGCGCGCCGAGCTGGTAGGCCATGCGGTCGGCCGTGACGGCGGTGAGCGCGACGGCCCCCTCGCTCGTCGTCAGCGCGTAGTACGTGCCGTCGTCGAGCACGAGGGGCGACCCGTCGAGGAGCGTGAAGTCCGCGTCGAGGTCGGCGCGCGCGTCGGGCCACACGCCGCGGCGGACGCCGTCCGCGCCCACGTGCTCGAACCCGAGACCGTCCTCGATCACCACGAGCCCGTCGCCGTCGGGGGCCGGCGCGACGCCGACCACGGAGTCGAACCAGTGCTGCGACGGCTTGGCGAACGCCCACTTGCCGTTCGCGGTCGCACCGAGGTGCAGCTCCTCGGCCCCGTCCTGGTCGAGGACCGTCAGGTCGTCGGTGGCCCCCGCGTCCGACGTCCCCGACGACTCGAGCACCAGCCCGCCGTCCGGGAGCTGCCCCAGCACCTGGCCCGGGAAGTCGTCCCGCGTGCCGACGATCTTCCCGTCGGTCCCCACGAGGTGCAGGGTGCGCTCGGTCTCGTGCACCCCGATCACGGGCCGCCCGTCGAGGTCGTCCCACATCGCCATGCCGTACAGGTCGAGGACCCCGCCCTCGGTCTGGTCGCCCTCGGGCAGGTGCGTCGTCCAGGACCGGGAGCCGTCGGGCTCGAAGCGGACCAGGTCACGGCGCTGCATGAGCGTGTCGAGGAAGTAGATACCGCCGTCGGCGTCGACCTCGAACTGCTCGGGGCTGAACGCCTCGTTGCCCTCGTCCAGCTGCAGCTCGAAGTCCGTCGTGCCCTTCGCCTCGCCCGTCGCCACGTCGTAGCGGGTCACGCGGTAGGCGCTCGACCGGTCCCACTCCAGGACGTACGCGAGCCCGTCCCGGACCCGCATCGAGAGGACGGTGCCGTCCGTCAGGGTCGCGACGTCGTCGACGACGTCCCGGCGACCGCCCAGGTCCGCCGGGTCGACGCCGTCGTGCGTGATCTTGTCGACCACCGGGAACCCGCACACCGGGACCGCCCCGGGCTCGCTCACGCTGACGACCGAGGGCATGGGCGCCCCGGACGCCCCGGGGTCGGCGGCCGCTCCGTCACCGACCGCGCGGACGACGAGCACCGCCGCCGTGGCGACCACGACCGTCCCCGCGACGCCGACCACCCAGGCCCGGCGTCGTCGGTACCAGGGCGTGGGGCGCTCGCTCGGCGCTGGCGGGTCGGTCACGTCGGTGCTCCCGTCGGGCCCGGAAGGGTGGGCCAAGGGTCGATCGTACGTCCGCGACCCCCGTCGGGCGGGGCGACCGCCCGCGGATTTCACCCTCACGGCGGGGCCGTCCGGGCAGGGGGCCATCCCCTACGCTGACCGCATGGACACGGACCCGCCCGACGCCGCCCGTGCCCGGGGCTCGGTCCTCTGGCTCAGCAACGAGACCCCCGACCGCGACGGTCAGGGCGGCCAACGACGCCAGTACTTCCAGATCCGTGCCCTGGTCCGCGCGGGCTGGTCGGTCCACGTCATGACGCTCGCCGGGGACCAGGACGACACGACCCTGCGGGAGATCGCGACCGTCGAGCGCTTCGCGCCGTTCCTCCACAAGCGCCTCCCCCACCCGACCCGCTACTTCCTCGCGCGCCGTCGCGCGCGCTCGGGTCGGTACGACCACGTGATCGTGGCCCACCTCGAGTCCTGGGCGCTGCTGCGCGGAGCAGGGCGAAGGCTCGGCGTCCCCGTCCTGGTCGACGTCCACAACGTCATGAGCCCCTGGCTGTCCCGGTACGGCAGGACGCGTGAGGCCGCCACGTTCCGCCAGATCGAGGACCGCGTCCTGCGCGACGCGTCGGCCGTCTCCGTGTGCTCCCCCGCCGAGCTCGACCGCCTGCCGGACGGCGGGACCGCGCGGCGGATCGTCGCCCCGCACGGGATCGACGCGACCGAGTGGCCGCCGCCCCCTGCCGCCGCGCCGCCGCCCGTGGTCGGCATGTTCGGCAACTGGTCCTGGACACCGAACACCGCCGGGATCGCATGGTTCGCCAAGGACGTGTGGCCTCGGGTGCGCGAGGCCGTGCCCGACGCCGAGTGGCACGTCGCGGGGAACGGCACCCCCGCGCGGTTCGCCGAGATCGAGGGCTTCCGCGCGCTCGGACGCGTCCCCGCGCTGTCCGACCTCACGGCGGTCTCGCGCGTGGTCGGGGTCCCCGTGCGCGCGGGGGTCGGCGCCCCCGTCAAGTTCGGCGAGGCCCTCGCGACCGGGCGCCCCGTGATCGCCACGACCGACGGTGCGAGCGCACACCCGGGCTCCCCCGCGCGCGTCACGAACGACACCGACGAGTGGGTCGCCTGGCTCGTCGAGCGGCTGGGGCCAGACCGGGCGCTCGCCGACGACGAGGGGCGACGGACCTACCGCTGGGCGATGGACGAGCTGCCGTGGGAACGCACGACCGCACCGATCGTCGCGTGGCTGTCGGAGAATTCCACCCGCTCCAGGCCCTGATACGGCGCGCGCCCGCTGATAGTGTGCCCGTGTCGTAGACGGCCCGGTTCTCACCGGTCGAGACGCCTCCGACCACCACTCGATCCGCATCGCGCGGACACCATGCCGAAGGGGACACCGTGGCGGATCCCGCTGTTGCCGTGAAGGGCCTGGGCAAGTCCTACCGCATCGCGAAGAGCGGCTTCCGGCCGACGACCGCTGCCGAGGCAGTGATCAACCGGGTCAAGCACCCGCTGCACAAGCCCGAGTTCGAGGACTTCGAGGCGCTCAAGGACGTCGACTTCGAGGTCCCGTGGGGCGAGGCGCTGGGCATCATCGGGCGCAACGGTGCGGGCAAGAGCACGCTCCTCAAGCTCCTGACCCGGATCACCGCACCGTCGGCGGGTCGCATCGAGCTGGGCGGCCGCGTGGGCAGCCTGCTCGAGGTCGGCACCGGCTTCCACCCCGAGCTCACGGGTCGGGAGAACGTCTACCTCAACGGCACGCTCCTGGGCATGCGGCGCAAGGAGATCCAGCGTCGCTTCGACGAGATAGTGGACTTCTCGGGCGTCGAGAAGTTCCTCGAGACCCCGGTCAAGCGCTACTCGTCGGGCATGTACGTGCGCCTCGCGTTCGCCGTGGCGGCGCACCTCGAGACCGAGATCCTCGCGATCGACGAGGTCCTCGCGGTCGGCGACGCCGAGTTCCAGGCCAAGTCGCTCGCCAAGATGCGCGACGTCGCGCGTGACGGTCGCACGGTGCTGTACGTGAGCCACCAGGCGCAGACCGTCTCCGCGTTGTGCACCCGGGCGATCTACCTCGACCAGGGCAAGCTCACCTACGCAGGCAACGTGGAGGACGCGCTCGCGGAGTACCGCAACAGCTTCACGAGCTTCCACGTCGCCCAGCAGGACGCGTCCCGGCGCGCCGGCACCGGCGAGCTCCGCTTCACCGAGGCGACGATCGCCGAGGAGACCATGGAGCCCACCGAGGACAAGGTCATCGAGTTCGCGGTGAACGCCAACCCGGACCTGGTCGGCAACTACTTCGTCTCGTGCCACGTCAACGACATGAACGGGAACATCGTCGTCCAGTGCGACTCCCGCCTCGTGGGCCTGTGGCTCGACCCGACCGTCCCCCAGCGCGGCGCGCTGACCATCAAGGACCTGTGGCTCAAGCCGGGCAAGTACACGTACGACCTGTACGTCTGCAAGACCGGCATCCTCGACGCCTGGGAGGGCGCGGGAGCCTTCGAGATCCTGCCCAACCCGCCGTACCCCGAGGTCACGTCCGACGAGGCGCTGACCCACGGCATGGTCCTGGCCGACTTCCAGTACGAGAGGTGGTGACGATGAGCAAGACCGTGATCACCCCGCCCGGGCGGTGGGACCTGCCGTCGGTCAAGGAGCTGTGGGAGGCCCGCGAGGTCCTGATCAGCTTCGGTCGGCGCGACGTCCTGCTGCGCTACCGGCAGACCGTGATCGGTGTCGCCTGGGTCATCCTGCAGCCGCTCGCCGCAGCCGGGATCTTCGCGATCGTGTTCGGTCAGGTCGCGGACCTGCCGAGCAACGGCGTCCCGTACTTCATCTTCGCCTTCGCGGGCCAGCTCGCGTGGAACGTGTTCAGCGGCGTCGCGAGCCGCTCGTCGTCGTCGCTCGTGGCGAACCAGTCGCTCGTGTCGAAGGTCTTCTTCCCGCGCATGCTCGTGCCGCTCTCGACGATCCTCGCGGTCCTCGTCGACTACGCCGTCGCGTTCGGGCTGTTCGTGATCCTGCTGTTCGTCTACGGGATCAACCCCGGGTGGCCCATCCTGCTCCTGCCGTTCTGGACGCTGCTGGCCGTGCTGCTGGGCGCTGCGATCGGGGTCGCGAGCTCGGCCGTCATGGTCAAGTACCGCGACGTCGGGTACGCCCTGCCCTGGGTCATCCAGATCCTCATGTACGCGACCCCCGTCGCCTACTCGTTGGAGGCCGTCCCGGCGAACCTGCTGTGGATCTTCAACATCAACCCGCTCACGTGGCTGCTCGAGGGCTTCCGCTGGTCGCTGCTCGGGCAGGCGGCCCCCGAGGCGTGGCAGGTCGTCGCCCTGGTCGTGGTGTCGGGGCTCGCCTTCACGGGTGGCGCACTGATCTTCCAGAAGCTCGAGCGTGGCTTCGCCGACGTGATCTGACCCGGTCAGGAGGGGTCCCGATGAAGCGGTCCGACCAGGCTCTGCCCGCACGCGAGCACGTCCACGTCCTGACCCCTGGCGACCACTACTCCCCGCGCACGGGGAGCGCCGTGCCGACCGTCGTGGACGGCCTGGTGCGCGGCGCGTCCGCAGGGTCCGCGCCGTCGTCGGTCGTCGTGGCGCGCGGCACCTACCCCGACCGCTACGACGGCGCGCACGTCATCGAGTACCCGCAGGCCTCGGCACGAGGTTGGGAGCGTTACACCGACGCGGCCGCCTCACGCGTGGGGCTGCCCCGTCACGGCGCCCGCCGCGCCTTCGGGGCGACCGTCCGCGACCAGGGCGCCTGGGCGCCGTCGTACGTGTTCGCGCACAACGCCCCCCAGCTCGTCCCGCTCGTCGACGCCGAGCAGCACCTGCCCGTGCTCTACGCGCACAACCAGCTCCTGCGCACCTACGGCCACCGCGAGCTGGCCCGCACGCTCGGGCCGGTGCACCGCATCGTGTGCGTGAGCGCGTTCCTGGCCGACGAGACGACGGCGCTGCTCCCGCCCGGTCTCCGGGACCGCGTGGTCGTGGTCCACAACGGGGTCGACGCCCCGACGACGAGCGGCGGGGCACCCACGACGGGCCGTCCCGCGCGCGGCGACGTGCTGCACGTGGTCTTCGTCGGTCGCACCATCCCGGACAAGGGCGTGGACCTCGTCGTGGACGCCGTCCGGCGCCTCGCGCGCTCCGACGTGCGGCTCACCGTGGTCGGTGCCGCGGGCTTCGACGCCGCGGACCCCCTGACGCCCTACGAGCGCGACCTGCGCCGACGCGCCGCGGGGACGACCGTGCCGACGACCTTCACGGGCTTCCTCCCGCGCGGCGAGGTACGCGAGGTCCTGCGCACGGCCGACGTGGTCGTGGTCCCCTCACGCTGGGCCGAGCCGTTCGCGCTGACCGCGCTCGAGGGCATGGCCACAGGGGCCGCCGTCGTGGCCTCCGACATCGGCGGGATCCCCGAAGCCGTCGGGACCGCCGGGATCCTCGTGCCCCCCGGCGACGTCGCCGCCCTCGCCGAGACCCTCGCCGCGCTCGCCGACGACGAGTCCCTGCTCGACCGCACCCAGGAGGCGGGGCACGCGCGCGCGGCCGAGATGGACTGGTCCCACGCCCGCGCACGGCTGGACCAGGTCCTCGCCGGCACCCTGGCCCACAGCCCCGGGAGACCGGCGTGAACCCGGCGGGCGTCGTGAGCGCCCGGACGCTCCGGCTGGGCGACGTGACGCCCGTCGAGGCCGAGCGCTGGGCCGACCTCGTGGACCGCGCGCTCGAGCCCAACCCCTTCCTGTCCCCCGCCTACCTGCTCTCGGCCTCCCGGTGGCTCGCACGGACCGCGGGGATCGTGCTCCTCGTCGTCGAGCGCGACGACCGCATGATCGCGCTCCTGCCCCTGAGCCGCGACGAGCGGTTCCACGGCACCCCGCTGCGGTACGCGACGACCGCGGGCGCCTTCCTCAAGGACGACGCGCCGCTGTGCGCGCCCCTCGTCGACACCGAGCACGCGGCGACCGCGCTCGACCACCTGCTCGGCTTCCTCGCGGACCGGCGCAACGGCTTCCCTCCCCTCGTCGAGCTCACCCTGCTGCCCGGCGAGGGAGCGTTGAGCGACGCCCTCCACGACGCGTGCCGCCGCGCCGGTGTCCCGATGCTCGAACGGTCCCGGTTCGAGCGCGCGTTCCTCGACCGCGCGAGCGACGCGCCCGCCCCTCGGGACGCCCTGAGCCGCTCCAAGCGCAAGCAGGTCGAGCGCCTGACCCGACGCCTCGAGGAGTCGACCGGACGGCCGCTCGTCATGGAGGACCGCGGGGCGGACCCCCGGGCCTTCGAGGACTTCGTCGCTCTCGAGGCCTCCGGCTGGAAGGGCGACGTCGACCAGGACGGCGGGGCGCTCGACGTGACGCCGGGAGCCGTCGCGTGGTTCACCGACGTGACCGACGGCCTGCGCGACCGCAAGAACCTCCACCTGCTCACGCTCGTCGCGGGCGACGACGTGGTCTACATGTCGATGCTCCTGGGCGCCGGCGGGACGCTGTACTCGCTCATGGACACGTACGACGAACGCTTCGCGAAGTTCAGTCCGGGCGTGATCGGACGCGTCATGGAGCAGGAGTTCGTCCTGGGGAGCACGACCGCGGACCGGTTCGACCCGTGCCTGCACCCCAAGAACGTCGGCCCGAGCGGCCTCTACCGGGACCGCCGGACGCTGGTCGGCGTCGTGCTCGCGACGCGGGGCCTCCTCCCGCGCCTCCTCGTGCGCTCGGTGCCGACCCTGCGCCGGCTGCGTGCTCGCGTCGTGGGCACACCGCGCGAGACGGCCGAGGACGCGTCATGATCGGGACGACACCTGGTGGGGGGCGAGCGATGGCATGGAACGACCGCGGCATCCTCGCCGCGACGCTCGGGCACACGGGGCGGGCATGGACCGACGCGTCCTCGGACCCCGCCCCGGCTGCCCCCGTGTACCTGCGTCGCACGGCCTACCGTGGCCCCGAGCTCGGCCTCCTGCACCCCGGTGAGGGCCCGCCGTCGGGCCTCCCGACGGTTCGCTGACACCTCCTCTCCTCCCTGACCGGGTCGATCGAGGATCTTCTCTCGCCCCCGCCGCTCCCCCGTGCAGCCCGCAAGGGCTCGCTCCGCCGTGCGGCCCCTCGTGCCGCCTCCCCTCGAACGGGACCCCATGCCTTCGAACGACTCGCCCCGCCTGTCCGTCCGCCTCGCCGCGGTCTCCACCCTCGGGCCCGAGGACGTCTCCCGCTGGAGAGACCTCGCCGACCACTCCGCCGAGCCCAACGTGTTCTACGGGCCGGACTTCCTGGTCCCGACCGCCGCGCACTTCGACCCGGACCGCACCCTGCGCCTGGTGGTCGTCGAGTCGGACGGCACGTGGCTCGCACTCATGCCCTACGAGATGGTCCCGGCGAACCGTCGCTGGCCGCACCGGCACGCGTCGAACGACGGGCCGATCCTCAACCAGTTCACCTCGCTCGGCGTCCCGCTCCTGCGCGAGGGCAACCCCCGGCGCGCAGCGACCGGCCTCGTGCGAGCGTTCCGGCGGTTCTCGCACGAGCTGGGCGGGAGCATCGAGATGGCGTTCGTCTCGGGCGACGGGCCGGGCGGAGCCGCGCTGCAGCGGGCCTTCGCGGACGAGGGCTCGACGCTCCACGTCTGGGGCGGCGACGAGCGCGCCGCGGTCCGCTTCGCCGAGGTCGAGGCCCCGGGGAGCTTCGGCTACCTCCCGAGGTCGCGCGCCAAGGCCGTCCGCCGTCGGGCCCGTCGCCTCACGGAGGCAGCCGGCGTCCCTGCCGAGCTCGACACGCTGACGCTCGAGGTCGTCGAGGACCCCGCCGAGTTCCTCCGGTTCGAGCTCGAGACCTGGAAGGCGGACCCCGACCGCAACGGGGTCGGCTTCTCCCGGCTGCGCGAGGGACCCGAGTGGTTCGTGGACGTCTTCCGGGCCCACGCCGCCGCGGGGCGCGCGACCCTCCTGGCCCTGCGGCCCGCGGGCGAGACCCTCTACATGGCCGCGTTCCTGCGGTCCGGAGGCACGCTGTTCGCCTGGTACGACGAGTACGCCGAGAAGTGGGCGCAGCACGCGCCCGGCGTCCTGGGTCGCCTGCTGACCGTCAAGCGGTTCGCCGCCCAGGGCGACCTCGACCTGCTCGACTCGTGCATGCACCCGTCGCTGTACCCCGACCAGAACGAGCTCTACCCCTCACGGCTGCGCACGGTGTCCTTCACGGCCGCACTGGGTCGCTGGCCGGGGCAGCTGCTGCTCCGGGAGATCGTGGCCCTGGGGCACGGCCGACGGGTGCTCGCGGGCCGGGTCCGCGCGGCCCGGGACGAGCGTCGCTCCCGCGGAGAGCGATCTGCGTCCCGGGACGTCAGGCAGGCGGCGGAGTCTGCGTCCTGAGCGTGGCGACCTCGGCCGCGCTCAGCGCCCGGTCGTAGAGCCGCACGCCGTCGACGGCTCCCTTGAGCGGGAGCGTGCCGCCGGGCTGCCCGCCCAGGAGGAGCGGGAGCGTGTTGACCCCGGCCGCCGCGGGACCCGCGACGTTCCCCTGCTCGACGCCGTCGACGTACAGGCGCATCCGCTGCCCGTCGTACGTGCCCACGAGGTGCACCCACGTGGTGCCGTCGGACGGATAGGTCGACGTGGCGTTGACGCGGAACGTGTCGCCCGACGTCGCCTGGTTGAGCCGCAGGAACGCCTTGCCCGCGCTCGACAGGCCGAGCTCGAACCCGTCGGTCGCGCTCGGTGCGGCCTTCTTGACGACGTACTGGGTCGCGACCTGCTCGGGCCGCACCCAGGCGGCGACCGTCAGCGCGGTCGAGACGTCGAGGGCGTTCGCGTCGGGGATCGTGACCTTGCCCGTCGCGCCGTCGAACCGCACGGCAGACCGGCCCCCGGCCGTGACCCATGCCGTCCCGCCCGAGAGGGTGCCTGCGTTGCCCCAGCCCGACGAGTCGGCCGTGGCGAGGCCGGTGCCCTCGTCGAGGTCCCACGCGCCGCGGAGACCGTCTGCGGGCGCCACCTGGACGGTCGCCGTCGCGACGTTCGACCAGAGTCCGTTCGCACCCACGCGGAACGTGAAGCTCGTCGTCCCGACGAAGCCCGCGGGGGGCGTGTAGGTGAACGCGCCCGTGGCCGGGTTGGTCACGGTCACCGTGCCCGACGACGGAGCGGCCACCACCTCGAACGTCAACGTCCCCCCGCTCGGTGAGCTGCCGGTGAGCGTGCCCGTGACGGGCGTCCCGCTCACGGTCGACGCGGACACGTCCTGCGCGACGGGCGGTGCGGCCGGCGGCTGGACGGCCTGGCGGAGTGCCTGGACCTCCGCCCCGGACAGCGCCCGGTCGTACAGCCGGGCCTGGTCGACCGCGCCCTGGAAGGGGTACAGGCCGTCGGGCTGCGCGCCGATCGTCAGCGGCAGCGTGTTGACGCCCACCGACGCGGGACCGGCGATCGACCCCTGCTCGACACCGTCGACGTAGATCCGCAGACGTTGCCCGTCATAGGTCCCCGCCAGATGCACCCACGTGGTCCCGTTCGTCGGGAGCACCGACGTCGCGTTGACCCGGAACGCATCCCCCGACGTCTTCTGGTTGACCCGCAGGAACGGCTTCCCGGCGCTCGAGATCCCCAGCTCGTACCCGTCCGCAGAACCCGACACCGCCTTCTTCACCACGTACTGCGTCGCATGGCGCTCGGGGCGCACCCACGCCGACACGGTCAGCGCCGCTGACACGTCCAGTCCGTCCGCGTCCGGCACCGCGACCTTGCCCGCGGTGCCGTCGAGGTGCACGGCCTTGCCGTCGACCCCGGTCACCCAGGCGGCGCCGCCCGACAGGGTCCCGGTCTGGCCCCAGCCCGACGAGTCGGCGGCCGTGGTCCCGGTCCCCTCGTCGAGGCCCCACAGGCCGCGGATCCCCGCGACCGAGGTCACGCGCACGCTCTGCGTCGCGACGTTCGACCACGTCGTGCCCGCCTTGACGCGGAACGTGAAGCTCGTGGCCCCGACGAAGCCCGCGGGGGGCGTGTAGGTGAACGCGCCCGTGGCCGGGTTCGTCAGAGCCACCGTGCCCGACGACGGAGCGGCGACCACCTCGAACGTCAGCGCACCGCCGCTCGGCGAGCTGCCCGCGAGCGTGCCCGTGACCGCGGTACCGGTCGTCGTGGTGGAGGCCCCGTCGGTCGCGACCGGGGTCGTGGGCACGGGACCGCCGCCCTGGACGAGCTCGGCGACCTGGGCCGCGGTGAGCGCCCGGTCGGACAGGCGCACCGAGTCGACCGCGCCCTGGAAGGGGTACAGGCCGTCGGGCTGCGCGCCGATCGTCAGCGGCAGCGTGTTGACGCCCACCGACGCGGGACCGGCGATCGACCCCTGCTCGACACCGTCGACATAGATCCGCAGGCGCTGCCCGTCATAGGTCCCCGCCAGATGCACCCACGTGGTCCCGTTCGTCGGGAGCACCGACGTCGCGTTGACCCGGAACGCATCCCCCGACGTCTTCTGGTTGACCCGCAGGAACGGCTTCCCGGCGCTCGAGATCCCCAGCTCGTACCCGTCCGCAGAACCCGACACCGCCTTCTTCACCACGTACTGCGTCGCCGACCGCTCCGGACGCACCCACGCCGACACCGTCAACGCCGACGACACGTCCAGCCCGTCAGCGTCCGGCACCGAGACCCGGCCCGTCGACCCGTCGAGACGCACGGCCTTGCCCGCCTTGCCCGTGACCCAGCTCGTCCCCCCGGTCAGCGTGCCCTGGAAGCCCCAGCCCGAGGAGTCCGCCGTGAGCACGCCCGCGCCCTCGTCGAGCTCCCACGTGCCCCGGGCACCGGCCACCGCCGTGACCCGCACGCTCTGGGTCGCGACGTTCGACCACGTCGTGCCCGCCTTGACGCGGAACGTGAAGCTCGTGGCCCCGACGAAGCCCGCGGCAGGCGTGTACGTGAACGCGCCCGTGGCCGGGTTCGTCACGGTCACCGTGCCCGACGACGGAGCGGCCACCACCTCGAACGTCAGCGCACCACCCACCGGCGACGACCCCTTGAGGGTCCCGGTCGCGGCGACCCCGACGGACGTCGCCGTGAGTCCCGCCGTGGCGACCGGCCCGCGCGGGTCGATCCACGGCAACCGCGCCGTGCCCGCGGTCGAGCTCGAGGCGGCCATGACGAGCGTCGCGCCCGGTACGTTCTGCTTGGCGCCCGTGACGTTGTTGTACGTCCCGTCGAGAACGGTCGTGGCGCTCTGGGAGAAGCTGATCGACGCGAGCGGCGTCACCTTCTCGATGATGTCGTCGAGGACCTCGCTGTGCGTGTAGACGACGCGCAGGAGCCCCGTGACCTCGTCGATCTCGACGATCGGGCGAGTGCCCAGCCGGTCGACCTCGTAGAACGGGTCCCACGTGCCGTTCGGGCGGCGGACGAGGAGCCCGATGACCGTGGCGCCCTGGGAGTCGTACGACGTCTTGACCGCGGCGTACAGGGTCCCGTCGGACGCGACCGCCACGTTCATGTGGTCGTCGGCCATGCCGTCGCCGAGGTCCAGGGCCGAGGACTGCGCGGGCTTCTCGTCGGCCGTCCACGTCGCGGGAGCAGCGCCGTCGACGTGCGTGCGGAAGCCGAAACGCTCGGTGCTCTGGTTGGACCAGAGCACCCCGATCTTCCCGCCCGGCAGAGCCGTGACCATGCCGATGTCGTCGTCCAGGACACCCGAGGCCACCGTGACGGGGGCCGAGAACGACGTGTACGGGGAGTCGGCGTAGCGCGCCTGGATGCTCGTGCTCGTGTCCGAGACCAGCCACAGCCGGCCCGTCGAGTCGACGTCGATCGTGCCCGTCTCGCTGCCCGGCAACGAGACCGGGGTCGCGGTCTGCCGCTGGGACCACGGCTGGTAGGAGCTCGAGGACGCGACGTACTCGACCGAGACGAGCGACGTCGTCGGGCCGTGGAGCAGGACGTGCGCGACCTCGCCCACGACCTTGACGTCCGCGCGCACGTCGGTGCGGTCCGAGATCCGCACGACGTTCGTCCAGGTCCCCGCAGCCTGGTCGTAGCGCCAGACCCACGTCCCCGCGGGGGTCGTGCTCGTCGACGCGAGCGCGGCCCACCAGGTGTCGTGCGCGAACCACAGCTTGGACTGCGGCTTCTCCCCCGTGTTGCCGCTCAGCGGGACCGCCGTCGTGGTCAGGGCGGTCTCGGCGGCCAGGGCGCTCGGCCCGCTCGGCGTGCTGGGCACAGCGTCGAGCGACGGCGCGGGCTCCTGCCAGGCCAGCGTCACGAGGCCCGGCTCGCCGGCCTTGGTACCGACCTCGACGAGGTACTCCTCACCCTCGACCGCGTCGAACGTCACCCGGGAGGTCGAGACGTCGCCGTCGTCGTCGTTGGTCGCGACCACGGTCCTGGGTGCGGACGCGCGGCGCACCGCGACCGTCGTGTCGAGCTCGCTGCCGCTCGTCGAGAAGCTGATAGGGCCCGACGTCGGAGCCGTCCACCGCCACCACAGCGACTTCGCGACGGTCGACGGCGTCTCGGGGCCGGCGCCGTCGGCCGAGAAGTTGGGCGCGACGTCCTGCCCGACCGCCCCGCCGATGGCACGGCTCTCCGACCGGCTGTCGCCCTCGACGGCGGTCACGGGGACGGGCGTGGGCGATGACGCCGAGGCGGGCCCTCCATCCACCGTCACGACCGACCCGGCCGTGGCGAGGACGAGCCCGGCGACCACGAGGGGCGCCACGACGCGCGCGATCCTGCGGCGGGCGGTCGGCGGTCGACGGGGCGGGCCGTCGGGGCGTGCCGTCATGATCGATCCTGTCCGGAGTCCCTGGTGGTGGATCCGTACGCGGCGAGCGACGGCTCGCGACGTACCCCCGGAGCGGCCACCAGGTCCCATCGAACCATCGGCGCGGAATCCTGCGGAAGGTCGGCGGTCAAAGTTCACCCGGGCGAGAGGCCCCTCCCAGCGCGTCGCAGCCCCGCACGACGAACGAGGTGTGCGTTACTGTCGCGCCATGAACCGTCCCGGCAGCGACCTCGACCCTGCGCGGACCGAGCCTCCTGCCCGGACGCCCGTCTCCTCCTACGACCCCGCGGACCTGACGTACCGGTGGTCGCCCGAGGTCGGTGCGTTCGCCCACCAGTACGACCGCGACCTCCAGCTCCTGGTCGTGTGGTCCGGGGGGCGCACCCACGAGGCGGAGATCCTCGAGCGCGTCGCGGCCGACTTCACGATCCTCGCGCAGGTCGAGGTCCGGTGGAGCGCCGAGAAGATGGTCAACGACTTCGAGCGGCTCTACGGGCAGACGCTGTGGGGCACCTCGCCCAAGCACGAGGAGGTGGGCGACGGCCCGTTCCTCCTGCTGATCCTGGAGGACCACGCCCCGGCCTACTCCTACCGGCAGAACGTCACGGGCTACGTCGAGCTCACCAACGTCAACGTCGCACGCGTCAAGGCCGCGGCCCGCGCGCTCACCGGCGGGTACCGCATCCACTCGAGCAACAACATCCGCGAGTTCTTCCGCGACGCGACCCTGGTCCTGGGCCCCGAGCGCCTGCACGAGATCATCGCGCAGGACGGCCCCTCGAGCGGCACCACGGTGCTCGCGGAGGACGTCGTGGGCAGCCACGGGTGGGACAGCCTCGACCAGGTGTTCCGCACCCTGCGCTGGACGTCCCGGTACGTCGTGCTGCGCAACTTCGACGACCTCCCCGGCGCCCTCGAGGACGACCACGAGATCGACGTGCTGTGCGACGACCAGACGGACCTCGCGGCCGTCCTCAACGCGACCGAGGTCTATCCCGGTCCCGAGGGGGCCCAGTTCCGCACCCTGGTCGGGGGCGAGGAGGTCTTCTTCGACACCAGGTACGTCGGGGACGGATACCTCGACACCGAGTGGCAGCGCGAGATCCTCGCACGCCGCGAGTGGCGGGACGGCCAGGTCGCGGTGCCCCGGCACGACGACCACCTCTTCTCCCTGCTCTACCACGCCAAGGTGCAGAAGCCCGCGGTCAAGCCCGCCTACGTCGGGCGGCTCACGCAGCTCGCCCTCGACGTCGGGCTGCCCGAGCAGGTCGCGCGCACCGTGACGCACGACGCGGTCGCGGCCTCCCAGCTCGACGGATACCTCGCGGGGCACGGGTTCACGGTGCCGCTGCCCGTCGACCCCGCGGTGCACCGCAACGCCGAGTTCCTCGCGCTCTTCCGGCTCACGCCGCTCGCCGACCCGCCGCTCAAGGTCGCGACGGCCGAGCTCTGGCAGTCCGCGAAGCGCAGCCCCGTGGCCCGCGCCCTGGGCAGGTCCCGCGCGGTCCGGGGCGCGTACCACCGGCTGCGTTCCGCGTTCCACGCCCTCAAGGACCGCGGGGCCTGACGGGCGTCTCCCCGCGGATTTCGCCCGCTCTCGCGGCGTCCTGCCATGGACCGCCCGCAGCGCTCACCGCTACCGTTGCCGGATCGATCGTGGGGGTCCGCGACCGCACACCACCAGTCGAGGAGTCGTCATGAGCATGCCTGCCGTCCAGGCGGAGGGCCCGCCCCGCTCGCTGGTCCGCAGGGTCGTGGACCGGGCGCGGATGGTCTACATCTTCGGCAGCCCTGTCGGTGCGACCTTCGTCAAGGCCACCGACCGCTCGGTGACCGTCTACACCACGACCGGCGGGCGACCCACGGTCTCGAAGTACTTCGCCCGCACCCGCGTCGGCAAGGACGCGTTCCTCGCGGAGAAGGCCACGGGAGACCTCTTCGGCGACCGGCCGTGGCGCATGCCCGTGGTCCGGTGGCACCGTCGCGGGTTCACGGTCCCGCGCCTGCCGGACGAGTCCCGGCTCGACGTCGCCGGGCAGCAGCTCTCGCGGGAGGACCGGGTCGACCTGGGGGCGTGGACCCTGGACGTCCTGCTCGAGATCTACCTCACGGGCAACCTGCACGGCGACCTGCAGCCGCACAACATCTGGATGCTCGACGGCAGGCCCGTCGTGACCGACTTCGAGACCTTCGGGCCGCGGACGCGGGGCATCCCGTTCCTCGACTCGGGGGACATCACGGGCAACGACCCGCGCCCGCGCGACCGGAGCCTCGACCCGGCCTTCGACCCCGAGGACGACTGGTCGTTCCACCACATGCTCGGCGTGAGCCTCCAGGACGCGCTCGACGCCCTCCGGCCCCGGCTCGTCGCCGCGAGCGCCGAGGACCCTGCGGCCCTCGCGAAGCTCGAGGCGCTCGACGGGGTCCGCACCTAGGCGGGACGCGCACGCGCCCGCCCCGTGGCACCCGTAGCATCTGCACCACCCCGCCCGGCCCGTCCGGCGCGGTCCCCGTCCCGGACGACCAGAGAGGGTCAGCCGATGTCCGAGTCCCTGCCCGGCGGATCCCGTACCGCGGCCCGTCGCGCTCCCCGCGGGATCGTGGTCCGTCGCCGCGACATCGAGAGCAGGCCCGCGCCCGTGGGGGGCGGGTTCGCGGAGGTCGCGTACACGCGCCTCCCGCTCCCTCGCGCCCTGACGCG
Source organism: Oerskovia sp. PE-21s (assembly GCF_056158145.1). Lineage (NCBI taxonomy): Bacteria > Bacillati > Actinomycetota > Actinomycetes > Micrococcales > Cellulomonadaceae > Oerskovia > Oerskovia sp. PE-21s. The sequence goes on along the minus strand of NZ_JBUXJM010000001.1, from coordinate 321,542 downwards.
CGCGCTGGGCACGTTCTGCGTCAACACGTCGGACCGGGTCGTGTCGATCACGTACGACGACGGCCCGCACCCCGAGCACACGCCTCGCCTGCTCGACCTGCTCGCCGCGCGCGGCGAGACCGCGACGTTCTTCGCGCTCGCCCGGCAGGTGCGGGCGCACCCGGAGATCGCCCGCCGCATCCTCGCCGACGGCCACGAGCTCGCGCTCCACGGGCAGGACCACCGGTCGCTGCTGACGATGGGGGACGCCGAGGCGGTCCGGTACGTGCGGGACGCGAGGGACGAGGTCGAGTCGATCGTCTCGGCGCCGCTCGTCTCGTTCCGGCCCCCGTACGGCGCGCACACGGTCCGCCAGGCGCACGGCATCGCGGGCCTGGGCATGGACGTGCTCATCTGGTCGGGCGACGCGTTCGACTGGGTCGACGACGAGGAGGAGCGGATCGCCGAGCGCGCCCTGTCGACGATCTTCCCCGGGAGCATGCTGCTGCTCCACGACGACCGGGGCGACCCGGAGACGCTCGGGGACGACGAGGTGTTCCCGGCCTTCGACCGTGCCCGGGTCCTGGACCTGCTGCTCGACCGTCTCGCGGCCGACGGCTACCGGACCGTCACCGCCCACGACCTGGTGACCACCTACCAGCCCGTCATGAGCATGGCCCGCGAGAGGATGCGTCAGACATGAGCACACCCACCGGCGCGCAGGCCCCCCCGGAGCTCTCGGTGATCATCCCGGCGTACGACGCGCAGGAGACCCTCGGGGTGCAGCTCGGCGCGCTGCTCGCGCAGCGTCCCGCGTGGCCCTGGGAGGTGATCGTGAGCGACAACGGGTCGAGCGACGGGACCCGTCGGCTCGTCGGGGAGTGGACCGAGCGCATGCCCGAGCTCCGGCTCGTCGACGCCTCGGCCCGCCGCGGCCCCAGCGCGGCCCGCAACATCGCCGTCGCGCAGGCGAGGGCGCAGGCCCTGGCGTTCTGCGACGCCGACGACATGGTCGCGGACGGCTGGGTCGAGGCGATGCACCGCGCGCTGGCCGAGCACGAGTTCGTCGCGGGCCCGTTTGAGGGCTCCCGGCTCAACGCCGGCCTGACGTCGTCGGTCACGTGGACGGCCCAGACGGACCGGTTGACGGTCAAGCCCGGGCTGGAGCAGTTCGTCACGGCGGGCTCGGGCAACATGGGCGTGCGCACAGCGGTCTTCGACGAGGTCGGGGGCTTCTACGAAGGGGCCCGGACCGCGGAGGACGACGACTTCTGCATCCGGGTCCAGCTCGCGGGCCACGACCTGGTGTTCGACCCGGACATCGTGCTGCACGTCCGGCGCCGCGACGGTTTGCGGAACATCGCCCGGCAGTCCTTCGCGTACGGCGCGGGAGAGCGCTGGCTGAGCCACCGCTACGCGCTGCTGTACGCGCAGGCTCCGCGCACGACGGGCACCTCCGAGCCCCCGGTCACGGCCGTCGTCGCGGACTCCGCCCCGGCGGAGAGCGCGCAGCGGGCGGGCGTCACAGGCCGCCTCGCGGGGATCGCCCGGCGCGGCCGGGTGTTCGCCGTCCGTGGTGGTTCGTTCGTCCGGAAGGCGCTGCGCAAGGCGTCCACGATCCGGCGCCCGGGGGACCTCTCCGACCTGGTGTGGCGGCTGGCCTGGAGCGCCGGGTGGAGGTTCGGGCGGGTCCCTGCGGCTCCGCCGATCGTCCCGCCGCCGACCTGGCGGCAGGACGAGTCCTAGTCCTTCGTCTCGCTGGCACCGGCACCCGTCGCGCTGCCCGTCACCTGCCGACGGCCCGCCGCACCCGCTCGCGGACCCAGTCCAGGGGCGCGAGCGGCGCGAACCGCGCGGCCCAGGCGACGTGGCCGAGCGCGGCGCCGAACCGACGGGCCGAGATCTCGGCCCGCGCAGCCCGCGCAGCGCTCCACGCCGCGAAGCGGTCGTTCGCGCGGAGCCGGTCGCGGTAGGCGGCGTCGAGTCCGCCCCGACCGGCATGGTCGGCATGGTCGGCAGGGCCCGCAGGGCCGCCGCGCTCGGCCGCGCGTGCCTGCGAGCGCCGCTCGCGCAGGATCACCCGGATGCCCGTGGCGAGGTCGCGGTAGGCCCGCGTGGTGTTGCCCGGGTGGTACCGGTAGTCGACGAGGACCTCGTCGACGAAGACGAACGGCCCGAGCGTCGCGGCCGCGAGGACCAGGTCGAGGTCCTCGCCCTGCCGGTACGCGGGGTCGAACCCGCCCAGGGCGTCGAAGGCACCGCGGCGGATCACGAGGTTGGGCAGCATGATCCCGGTCCGGCCGCGGACGACGTCCCGTGCGTCGCGGGCCGGGCGCTGGTCGGCGCCCACGAGCTGCTCGCCCGCCGGGTCGACCGTGCGCATCGCGCAGTAGGAGATCACGGCGTCGGGTCGGGCGGTCAGCGCGTCGACCGCGAGGCGCAGCCTGTCGGGGTGCCAGCGGTCGTCGTCGTCGAGGAACGCGAGCAGCTCGCCCCGGGTGTGCCGGACGCCCGTGTTGCGCGCCGTGGAGACGCCCGACGGGTCCAGGCGCAGGACCGTCCCGACCCCCGCCTCCTCGACGAGGCCGCGGATCACGGCCGGGTCGGGCGATCCGTCGTCGACCACGACGAGCTCGACGTGGGGGTAGGTCTGCGCGGCGACCGAGGCCAGCGCCTCGGCCAGGAACGGCCCGCCCCGGTTGGTGGCGACGACGACGCTCACGAGCGGTGCGGCGACGGCAGCGCCTGCGGCGTCGGGACCTTCGTCGGGCACGGCGCTCCTCGGTTCGGTCGGGGTGAATTCGGTGAGATCGCAGGGGCCGAGACCCCTCGCTGGTGGACAATCTCCCACATGAGGATCCTCCGCGTCTCGCACAGCGCCGTGGTCGACGCGTGGCGCGAGCGGGAGCGGGAGCTCCGGGCGGCCGGGCTCGACGTCGGGCTCCTGTCGGCGCGGGCGTGGGACGAGGGCGGCACGACGGTCCCGCTGACGCCCCGACCGGGCGAGCCCGTCGAGGGCGTCCGGACGTTCGGGTCGCACCCCGCGCTGTTCGTCTACGCCCCTGGCCCGCTCTGGCGCGCCCTGGGGCAGGAGTGGGACGTCCTCGACCTGCACGAGGAGCCGTTCGCGCTCGCGACGGCCGAGATCCTGGCGCTGCGACGGCTCCGAGCCCTCGTCCCGGCCCGGCGTCGTCGCCCGGCGCCGCCTTACGTCCTGTACTCGGCGCAGAACATCCCCAAGCGCTACCCCTGGCCGTTCCGCGCGTTCGAGGCCGCGGCCCTGCGTGGCGCGGCCGCGGTGTCGGTCTGCAACGAGGCCGCGGCGCGTATCGTCCGCGCCAAGGGCGCGCGGGGGGCGGTCGAGGTGGTCCCGCTGGGCGTGGACCTGTCGGTCTTCTTCCCGGGCGGGGCCGTCACCCCCGGCCCGTCGGCCCTCCGGCCCGACGGCGTCGCGCCCGTCCCCGGTCCGGGTCGCCCCGGGACGGGGCCGGCTGGGGGGCCGGTGCACGTGGGCTACGCGGGGCGTCTCGCCCCGCACAAGGGCGTGGACGTCCTGCTCGCCGCGGCCCGCGACGACGACCGCCTGCACGTGACGCTCGCGGGCGACGGCCCGTCGGCCCGTACGCTCCGCGACCGGGCACGGCCGCTGGGCGACCGGGTCCGGTTCGTCGGACCGCTCGCGGGCGACGATCTGGTCGCGTTCTACCGTTCGCTCGACGTCCTGGCCGTCCCGTCCCTCGACACCCCTGGCTGGATCGAGCAGTTCGGTCGGGTCGCGGTCGAGGCCATGGCGTGCGGCACGCCCGTGGTGGCGAGCGACTCGGGGGCCCTGCCCGACGTCGTGGGCGGCGCGGGCCTGCTCGTGCCCCCCGGTGACGCCGGGGCGCTGCGCGAGGCGCTCGTCCGGGTCGTCGACGAGCCTGGCCTGGCCGAGACGCTGCGCGCGCAGGGACTGACGCGCGCCGCGTCGTGCGCCTGGCCCGAGGTCGCCCGCCGCTACCTCGCCCTCTACGAGACCGCGGCGGCGCACCCCTCGCCCGCGTCCCCCGCCGGGACCCCGACCCGTGCGGGCGGCGAGCACACCCCGGGAACGGGTGCTCCGCCGTCGGGCAGCGGGCTCCTGCCGCCTGAGGTGGTCCTCGTCGCGTACGGCTCCCCCGACCTGGTGCGCGACGCGCTGGGACCGCTCGTCGGCAAGCTCCCCCTGACCGTCGTCGACAACTCGTCGTCGCCGGAGATCCGCGAGGTCGCCGAGCTCGCGGGCGCCCGCTACCTCGACCCCGGGCGCAACGGCGGCTTCGCCGCGGGCGTCAACCACGCGCTGCGCCACCGCCAGACCCCCGGGTCGGACGTCCTCCTGCTCAACCCGGACGCCGTCGTGAGCCCCGAGGACGTCCTGACCCTCCAGACCCGGCTCCACGCGGCGCCGGACCTCGCGAGCGTCGGCCCGGCGCAGGTCGACGGCGACGGCGGGGCCGCGCGCGTCGTCTGGCCGTACCCGTCCCCGGCCGGTACCTGGATCGAGGCCGTCGGTCTCGGCTCGCTGCGCCGGACCCCGGCCGACCGGTCGTTCGTCATCGGGTCCGTGCTGATGCTGCGGGCCGACGCGCTCGAACAGGTCGGGCTGTTCGACGAGAGCTTCTTCCTGTACGCCGAGGAGACCGACTGGGCCTACCGGGCGACCCGCCTCGGCAGGCGACACCTGGCCGTACCCGAGGTCCAGGCGCTGCACCTCGGCGGTGCCACGAGCGGTGACCCGACCCGCCGCGAGACGCACTTCCACGCCTCCCAGGAGAGGTACCTGCGCAAGCACTTCGGCGCGACGGGCTGGCACACGGCACGAGCCGGGGTCCTCGCCGGCTCGGCCGCACGCGCCGTCGCGCTCCGGGGTGCTGGTCGCGACCTGGCGCGGCTGCGGCTCCGGCTCTACGCCCGCGGCCCCCTCTCGGCCGAGGCGGCGATGCTCGCCCGCCCCGCGACCCCGGACCCCACGACGTGATCCGCCGGTCCCTCGCCTGGGCCGCGGGATCTGTCGCGGTCGCCGTGGTCCTGGTCGGGATCGGCCTCCTGGTGCCCGAGTACACCGCGATCTCGGTCGCGGTCGCCGCGCTGGTCCTCGTCGTCGGGATGACGATCTACGAGCCGGCCGCCATGCCGATCCTCGCGATGCCCGCGATGGTGGTCGTCCAGCGGGTCGGCGGCGACGCCGTCAACCTGTCGCTGAGCGACTTCGCGCTCTTCGGGGCGTTCTGGTTCGCGCTCTTCTTCACGCAGCGGCCCCTCTCGCGCCCCATGCGCTCGCTCCTGTGGCTCTCGGCGTTCTACCAGGTCGCCACGCTCTTCACCGTCATCGCCAACCCGTACACCGCGAACACCGTCGAGTGGTTCCACGCCTGGCTCTCGGTCGGCGGCGCCCTGCTCGTCGGGTGGGCCGTGGGCCGGGCGGGACGCGCGCGGCTCGGGCTCACGCTGTTCATGATCCCGTGCCTGATCATCGCGGCCCTGACGTGCTTCACGGCCCTGCAGCAGCTCGCCGCGGGCAACACCGGTCCCGTGTACCTGCAGATCCCGTTCCCGATGCACAAGAACTTCGTCGGGTGCGTCCTGGGGAGCGCGGCGCTGCTGGCCTACGCCCGGCCGTGGTGGGTGGGGTGGCCCAAGGCGTTCACCTACCCCGCGTTCTGGCTGTTCGGCCTCGCGGTCCTCGCGTCGCAGTCGCGCCAGGCCCTGATCGGCCTCGCGATCGGCGTCGTCCTCATCACCCTGCGCGCGGACCCGGACCGCAAGCGCTCCAAGCTCATCCTGCTCGCCGCGATCCCCGCCGTGTACTTCGTGTGGGCCGCCGTCCAGGAGCAGCTCGCGACCAACGACCAGTTCAACTCCGCCTACCAGCGGCTCACCTGGTACGAGCAGGCCATCGACGTCTGGGAGCGCAGCCCGTGGGTCGGGGTCGGGCTGCGCTGGTGGGTCGCGAACCGCACCGAGTACACCTTCCAGCCGCCCAACGCCGAGCTCGAGGTGCTCACGTCGGCCGGGATCGTCGGGCTCGTCGCGTTCCTCGTGCTCTTCTTCGGGTCGCTCGTCGTGCTGTGGCGCCTCAACCCGCGCTTCGGGACGCTCGCGTTCTCGGTGCTCCTCATGCGCTTCATCCAGGGACAGTTCGACCTCTTCTGGGTCTCGGTCCAGGTGTCCGTGCCGTTCCTCATCGTCGGTGTCTGCGTGGGCGCGGACGCCTACGCCGAGTCCCGGCGCGCCGCGCGCGAGGAGACCGGCGACACGCTGCCCGTCGACGACCTCCGGTCGATCGAGGAGATGCTCGACGCCACGGGCCCCACGAAGCACGTGGTGCTCACCCCGTCCGTGATCCCCGCCCCCCAGCCCGAGCCGACGGGCCGCCACCGGAAGGACCCGACCACGTGAGAGTGCTCCACGTCGTGCACTCCGACGCCTTCGCGGGCGTCGAACGGCACGTCGCCCGACTGGCACGCGCGCAGGCCGCCCACGGGGACCAGGTCGTCGTGGTCGGCGGCGACGTGCCCCGCATGCGGGCCACCGTCGACGACCCGACCGTGCGGGTCCTGCCCGCAGGGTCCCTCGCGCAGGTCGTGCGCACGATCCGCACGACGGCGCGGGGGGCCGACGTCCTGCACGCTCACATGACGTCGGCCGAGATCGCGGCCTCGCTCGCGGGCGCGACGCTCCGGCGCATGCCGCCCGTCGTCGCCACGCGCCACTTCGCACGGACCCGGGGCAGCGGCCCGGCCGCCGGCCTGAGCGCTTCGGTCGCCCGCCGACCGGTGCGCGCGCAGATCTCCATCAGCCGGTACGTCGCCGACCACGTCGACGGCGACAGCGTCGTCGTCTACCCCGGGATCGACGACCGCCCCACCGCCCCGCCCGCGGCCGGGCGCGACCGCAGCGTCTTGCTCGTCCAGCGGCTCGAGCCGGAGAAGCGCACCGACCTGGGCGTGCTCGCCTTTGCGGCGTCACGCCTGCACGACGACGGCTGGCAGCTCCTCGTCGCGGGCGACGGGTCGCAGCGTGCCGCCCTCGAGGCCCTCGTCGCCCGTGAGGGTCTCGCGGGGCACGTCCGGTTCCTCGGCGCCCGCTCCGACGTCGACGACCTCATGCAGCGCGCGGCGGTCCTCCTGGCACCCTGCCCGGTCGAGGGGCTCGGGCTCAGCGTCCTGGAAGCCATGTCCAACGCGCTGCCCGTCGTGGCGGCCGGGGCCGGTGGGCACCTGGAGACGCTCGCCGGGCTCGACCCGCTCGCCCTGTACCCGTCGACCGACGTCGACCGGGCGGGCGAGAACCTCGCGGCCCTGGCCCGGTCCGCGTCCCGGCGCGACGCGTTCGGCGAGGCCGCGCGCACGGTCCAGCGGACCCGTTTCACCCCTGAGGCCCAGGTCCAGGGAACGGCAGCGGTGTACCGCGGCGTCGTCCGCCCGAGGACCCGCCCGCACGACGAGCATCGGAGCCCCACGCCGTGAGCTACCTTCCCCCTGCGGTGCACGAGCTCGTGGTCGTCTCGCTCGAGTCCTGGGACCTCGTGTGGCGACGCAACCAGTACCTCGTGACCGAGCTCCTGCGGGCCGACCCGTCGCTCGTGGTCCTGTTCGTCGAGCCTGCCGCGGACCCGCTGCACGAGGTCCGTCGTGGCTTCCGCCCCCGGGCCGGGCACGGGCTCCGGCGCGCGGACCCGGTCGAGGGGGTCGGACCCGACCAGCTGTGGCTCTACCAGCCCACCAAGATCCTGCCGCGCCGCGTCGACCCCCGGGTCGACGCCCGCCTCGCGTCGCTCGTGCGCCGGGCCGCACGCCGCGTCGGGCTCACGCGTCCCGTGCTGTGGGTCAACGACCCCGCGGCCGCGACCCTGGTCCGGGACACCGACTGGCCGTCGCTCTACGACGTGACCGACGACTGGGTCGCGGCCGACCGCCCGTCCGAGATCCGCCGTCGGCTCCTCGCGGACGAGGCGCTCCTGCTGGAGGCCTGCGAGGAGGTGACCGTGTGCTCGCCCCACCTCGCCCAGAGCAAGGGCGCCGAGAGGGCCGTCACGCTCCTGACCAACGGCGTCGACGTCGAGCGCTACCGGCAGCCCAGGGAACGCCCTGCGGACCTGCCCGACGGACCCGTGGCCCTCTACCTGGGCACCGTCCACCGCGACCGCTTCGACCTCGACCTGGTCGCCCGGACCGCCACGACCACGTCCGGGGCCGGCACGGTCGTGGTCGTCGGCCCCGTGCTCGACCTGACGAGCCAGGAGTACGACGACCTCACGGCGGCCGGCGTACGGCTGCTCGGCGCACGCCCCTGGACCGAGGTCCCCGCCTACCTCCAGCACGCGACCGCGCTCCTCGTGCCCCACCTCGTCGACGACTTCACGGACAGCCTCGACCCGCTCAAGCTCTACGAGTACCGGGCCGTGGGGCGACCGGTCGTCGCGACCCCGGTCGCCGGCTTCCGCGACGCCGACGACCCACGGGTCACGGTCGCCCCTCCCGCGGACTACCCGCAGGCCGTGCGCGCCGCGCTCACCGCGCCGGCAGCGACCGACACCCACCAGGACGACGACATCCCCACGTGGGAGGCGCAGGGCCGCGCGATGCGCGACGTCATCGAGAGGACCTGGCGGCTCGCCCCCACACCTCGCTGACGACCTCCGCGGTCCGCGTCGCCGCGAACCGGCGCCGCGCGACGCCGGCGGCGCGACGGGCCCTGTCCGCTGCGGACCCCGGGTCGACGAGCACTGCCGAGATCCCCCGGGCCAACGACTCGACGTCGCCCGGCTCGACGAGCTCGCCCAGCGGCGCGGGGTCCTCCGGCGACCCCGCGAGGATCTCCACGACGCCCCCCGCCCTGGTCGCGACGACCGGGACCTCACGGACCATCGCCTCGACCACGACCTGGCCGAACGGCTCCGGGACGGGAGACGCGTGCACGCACACGTCGAACCCGTCGAGCTCGGCCGACGGGTCCGCCGCGAAGCCCGTCCAGACGAAGCGCTCGGCGACACCGAGCCGCACCGCCTCGGCACGCACCTCCTCGGCGTAGTCCTCGGCGCCGAAGCTCGGCTCGCCCACGACCCGGAAGGTCACCTCGGGGTGCTCGTCGAGGACCTGGCGCGCGGCGCGCACGAGCTCGAGCTGCCCCTTCGTCGGGCTGATCCTGCCGACCATGCCCACGACCGGTGTGCGACGGTCCGCACGCGTCGGGCGCCCATCCGTGCGCACCTGACCGGCCGCGAACCCCGGGTAGGCCACGGTCGAGCGGCCGGGCAGGGTCGAGGCCGTGGCCTGCGAGTTCACGACCACCTCCCGGGGAAACCGCGTCGAGGCCCAGCGGAAGACACGCGCGACCCGCGCCGGGAGGTAGTCGTCGGCGATCCGGTCGTGGACGTGCCAGACGAGCGCGGCCTGCGCGGCCCGCGCCGGCACGACACCCAGCACGTCCGCCTTGAGCGAGGTCGTGTGGACGACGTCCGGCCGCAGCGCGCGAACCCGGCGCGAGAGCCGCCACGTGAACGGCACGAGCCGCGCCGTCGTGACGAGCTGGCCGAGGCCCGCGCGCCCTACCGCGCTCCGCGACGTGGACGCCATCCCCGGGTCGAGCGGCAGGACCTCGACGACAGCCCCCGCTGCCCGCAGCCGAGCGACCAGCGGGCCGTGGGAGAACAGCAGCACGCGCACGTCGACGTCCGGGCCCAGCACCTCGACGAGCCGGACGAGGGCCAGCTCGGCACCGCCGAGCTCACCCGTGTGGTCGAGGACGAGGACCCGCACCGGTCGGCCGGGCGGCGATCCCCCCGCGCGCCGCGTCGTCACCAACGGAACGGCAGCTTGCGCCCTGTGCCGCTGCCGCCCTGCTCCGGCTCGTCGTTCGTGCGGGCCGGGGCCGTGCGGGGACGTGCCTCGCCCTGCCCCCCGGGCACGGTCGTGATCTTGCCCCACTCCGGCGACAGCAGGGGGCCTTGGCGGCCTCCGGCGTCCCGCCGGGCCGCAGCGGTCGCCGCGGGCTCGGCGGCGGGACCGGCGACGACGGCCGCCGCCCGCTCACGGGCTGCGCGCCGCGGCTCGTCGACCTGCTCGACGCCCGGGGCTCCCCTGTCTGGTCGCTCGGCCGCGAGCGCGGGCGCCTGCGCGACCGCGTCGCCTCCCGGCGACCGGGTGGGATGCCCGTCCTCCTGACGTTCCGGGTCACCGTAGGTCGAGGCGTAGAGCATGCGCCGGTCGCTCTTGACTCCCGCGAGCGCGATGCCGACGAGGGGCACGTTGTTGATGCGCAGGCGCTCGGAGGCCTCGGCGAGCACCGCCCGGTCGGTCTTCCCCGCGGAGGCGATGAGCACCACGCCGGTCGCGTAGCGTCCGAGGATCGTCGCGTCCGCGGCGGCGAGCACGGGCGGGGCGTCGATCACGACCACCTCGGCGTCGTCGCTCAGGTCGGCGATGAGCTTTCCCGCGCGGGTCGTCGCGAGGAAGTCCGCCGGGTCCATCTCCTCCTCGGGGACGGGGAACACGCCCAGGTTGGGGATGCTGGTGGGGCGCAGCGTGTGCGGGTCGCCCGACCAGCCCTCGGGCGGCGGCAGGACCCGGTCGAGCTGAGGGCGGCGCAGGTCGCCCGAGACCGCGATCGTGCGGCGACCGCTCAGCGCGAACGAGGCCGCGAGGTTGGCCGCGATGAACGTGCGGGGCGCGTGCGGGTCTGCGGCCGTGACGACCACGACGACCCGGTCCGCCTCCGCGAGGGAGACCTGGACGGCGGTCCTGAGCTCGCGGATCGACTCGGTGAAGGGGGTGGCGACCTTGCGCGAGACGGGCAGCGTGTGCGAGTGGCTGTAGTCACGGTCCGACGTGCGCACGCCGTAGAGCTCGGCCAGCACGGGCGTCTGCGCGAGGCGGGCAGCGTCGGCCGCACCACGCACCCGGACGTCGAGGCCGCGACGGGCGAAGGCCAGCCCGATGCCCGCGACGAGCCCGGCCAGGGCCGCGAGGGCCAGCACCGTGCTCCGTCCCAGGCCCAGCGCCTCGGCGCTCGTGGCGGGCGTCTCGACCTCAGCGGGGACGGTGATCGCCCGGAGGGTGTTCGCCTGGACCGTGAGCGAGGTGTAGTCGGTGACGATGGTCTCCTTCTCGGCGAGCGCGAGCGGGTCGTCCGAGGCCACCGAGAGGCGGGCCGTGACGCCCGCGAGCTGCTCGGCGAGCGACTGCCTCCTCGCGTCGAGCGCCGCCACCTGTGCGTCGCGCAGGACCGTGAGCTGGGCGACGTACGCGTCGGCGAACGCGTTCGCGACGTCCTGCGACTCCTGGGGGTCGAGGGTCTTCGCGCTGATGGCGATGAGGCTCTGGCTCTCGGTGGGGTAGTCGGCCGAGACCTGCGCGGCGAGCGCCGCGGGGTCGCCCGTGTAGCCGAGCGTGGTCGCGGCGGCCTCCACGACGGGGTCGGACGTGACGTCCCCCAGGTCGGTGTCGACCGTGACCTCGACGACCTGCTCCCCGCCCTGCGCCGACTGCACGCCGACGAGCCGTACGCTCGCGGTCGCCTTGTAGACGGTCTCCTGCTGGTTGAGGTAGACGAACGCCGCGGCCACGACCACGAGCACCGCCGCCAGCACGTAGTACTTACCGGCCCATACCGTACGGACGAACTCCCGGACTGTCATGAGTTCCTCTCCCCTGAGGTGCTGGCACCGGCGTGCACGAGGCCTCGTTGCTCGTCGACCACCTCGCGCAGGCGCGCGACGAAGCGCGGGAGCGCGAAGGTCTCGACGTGCGAGGTCAGGACGTCATCCTCCCACGGGACGGCCGACGCGTCCTGGACTGCCCGCGCGACGAGATCGGGCTCGGGGGCGTCGAAGAAGGCACCCGTCACGCCCTCGACCACGGTGTCGAGATACCCGCCGTCCCGCAGGACGACGGAGGGCCGTCCGAAGGCACCGGCCTCGAGCGGCGACAGGCCGTAGTCCTCGTACGAGGCGGCGACGAGCATCGAGCAGCTCCGGTAGAGCCAGCGCAGCTCGGGGTCGTCGACCCGGCCCAGCAGCGTCGTCCCGCGGGTGCCCGACGACGCGCCCCACCTCCCGGAGACGGGGCGCCCGCGCGCGGCGAGGCCTTCGAGGCGCGCCCGGTCCGGTCCGTCTCCGACGATCACCAGGTGGCGTCCCGCGAGGCGGGCCGCCTCGACCAGGACGTCGACGTTCTTGTACGGCAGGAGCCGTGCGACGCACAGCAGGAAGCCGGGTTCGATCCCGGGGACCTCGCGCTCGGGGCCGGCGGGCAGCATCGCGGGGGGCGGCGGCAGGATCTCGGCCTCGATGCCGTAGGCCTCGCGGACCGCACGCTGGGTCACGGTCGAGTTGGCGAGGTAGACGTCGGCGCGCCCGGCGGCCCGCCGGTCCCAGCCGCGCAGCGCGGGGCTCAGCGCGGCGAGGGCGGCGGAGGCGACACCGCCCCGGAGGCGGTCGGTCCTGCTCGCGCCGTCCCTGCCGCCGAGGTAGCGGTCGCGCTGGTAGAGCCACCGGGCGGGCGCGTGGCAGTAGACGACGGTTCGACCCGCGCCGCGGTACCCGTGGGCCCAGCCCGTGGAGCTCGCGAGCAGGACGTCGGCGTCGACGCGCTGGGCCGAGACCGCGGGTGCGAGGAGGGGCAGCGCGAGCCGGTGGTGGCGGCGCAGCGCACCGACCCGGTCGAGCGCGGACGTCCGCAGGTCGAGCCGGGAGAACTCGGGGAACGTGCCCGCCTGGTCGTAGAGGGTCGTGTACATCGGCGACCCGGGGAAGGCCTCGGCCAGCCACAGGGCCACCCGTTCGGCGCCCCCGCGTTGCGTCGCGTAGTCGTGCGCGAGCGCCACACCCTCGGTCATCGTGCCTCCGTCGTGGGGCAGGAGACGGCTGCCCGCCCAGGTTGGATATCGATCCAGCCTAGGGCGAGCGAACGGGCCAGAACGGACGAAGAGGACACGTCACCCGGGTGAAGTCCGCTCTCGCGGACCACGTCCGCCGGGCCGCGGCCGACCGGGCGTCGACCAGGTCACGGCGCCCCGGACGTCAGGCCTTGGTGTGGAACTTCCCCTGGGCCGCGAGGAGCCCCTCGGTGAGGACCATCTCGACGGCGTCCGCGGCGTCGTCGAGCAGGAACGGCAGCTCCTTGGCCTCCGCGCCCGAGAAGTTCTTGAGCACGTAGTCCGCGGTGTCCATGCGGCCCGGGGGGCGTCCGACGCCCGCGCGGACGCGCACGTAGTCACGGGTCCCGAGCGCCTTGGTGATGTCGCGCAGGCCGTTGTGACCGCCCTCGCCGCCACCGGACTTGAGCTTGATGTCCCCGAACGGGATGTCCACCTCGTCGTGGACGACGATCACGTGGTCGGGGTCGATCCCGAAGTACTGGGCGAGGCCCGCGACCGGTCCGCCCGACGTGTTCATGTACGTCGAGGGCTTGGCCAGGAGCACCCGCGGCCCGGGGGCCCCGCCCGGCAGCACGCCGAGACGCGCCTCGGCCACCGCGGCGCGCGCCTTGTGGGCGCTGAACGTCGCACCGGCACGACCGGCCAGGACGTCGAGCACCATGTGGCCGACGTTGTGACGGTTGCCCGCGTAGGTCGGTCCGGGATTCCCGAGCCCGACGACGAGCCACGGCTGGTCGGTCATGTCACCTGGTCCTTCATCGACGTCTGGGGGAACGTTCGAGGCGTCCGGCGCCGTACGGCACCGGACGCCTCGAACGTACGTGTCCTGCGGTCCGCCGGCTCAGGTCCGCCGAGGCGGGTCCGAGCCGGGGGACGGTGAGGCTCAGGCCTCGGCGGGAGCCTCGTCGGCTGCCTCGGCGGCCTCGGCCTCTGCCTCGGCAGCGACCTCGCTGCGCGGCTCGGTGATCGCGACGACCGCGAGCTCGGCGTCGCCGTGGAACACGGAGCCCTTGGGCAGCGTGATCTCGCCGGCGCGGACGATGTGCCCGGCCTCGAGGCCCTCGATCGAGACCTCGACGGCCTCCGGCAGGTGCGTGGCCTCGGCCTCGAGGAGCAGCGTCTGCGACTCGACGACGTGGATCGTGCCGGGAGCGGACTCGCCGACGACGTGCACGTTGACCTCGACCTCGACCTTCTCGCCCTTCTTCACGATGAGGAGGTCGATGTGCTCGACGACGTCCTTGACCGGGTCGCGCTGGACGTCCTTGGCGATCGCGAGGACCGGCTTGCCGTCGAGCTCGATCGAGAAGAGGGCGTTGGCCTGCTTGAGCGCCAGCGTCGTCACGTGACCGGGGAGCGCGATGTGGACGGGGTCCGTGCCGTGCCCGTACAGGACGGCAGGAATCTGGGAAGCGCGGCGGATGCGGCGGGCGGCACCCTTGCCGAACTCGGTGCGGGCCTCTGCGACAAGCTTGATCTCGGACACGTGAACTCCTGAAGAACGGTTGCGGGCCGACCACCAGTGGGAAGCGATCGGCTGTCCGGCCGGCTGGTTGGCACCGGAGGACGGGGCGGCTGCGTCGGCGCGGGACACATGACGGGCGCACGAGGACGACCGCCCAGTCGATTACGGGGACCCATCAGGATCCTGCTGACCTTCCGGTGTCTCACCGGCCGTCAGACGTCCCTCGCCGAGGCAACCGAACTACTGTACCCGGGCGCGCCACGTCAACGGAAACCCGCGAGTGTCGCGGCGCGCGGCTGGACGTGCACGGTCAGGACTGGGCGCCCGCGATGACCACGGTCGTCGTGAGCGCCGCGGTCGTGGCCGCCGTGATCTCCTCGACGTAGCGCCGGGTGGCTCCCGCGGCCCAGCTCCCCTCGGCGAGCTCCTTCGCGCGGCGGTCGATCTCGCGACGGTCCGACGCGGTCAGCTCCGCGCCCGCGGCCATGACCCGGCCGGCCTGCTTCGTGGCCGCGAGGATCGCGACGAGCGCCCCCGTGCGCTCGTCGGGAGCGCCGCCGTCGCGCAGGACGAGGGCGAGGGTGCGCCGCACCTCGCCCTCGTGGCGCGAGTCAGCGGCGGGCCAGCGGGTCGTGGGGAAGATGCCCAGGATGCGGCCCTCCTCGCGGCGCAGCAGACCGCGCGCCACGAGGCCGTCGAGGGCGGCGTCCGCAGGCCTGGACCGCGACAGCACCTCGACCAGGCTCTTGGGCTTGGAGCCCTCCTTCGACTTGACCGTCGCGAGCGCGTCGTCGAGCAACGGGCTCCCGGTCGGCGACTGGTCGCGGACCACGACCCGCCCCGACCGCCATCCCGAGGCGTCCCCCGCGAGGTCGACGCGTCCCTTCAGCGCGAGCTCGACGAGCAGCGCACCGGCCGCCACCTGCTGGAGGTACGAGGCGTCACCGACGGGCCGGCCCGTGACGTCGTCCAGCACGAGCAGGAGGTAGTCCTCGATGATGAGCATGCATCCAACCTACTGGGGCGACGTCGCCGACCGCCCTGAGAAATGTCACGATCCTGCGGCGATCAGTCCGCCCACGCCCACCGCACGGTCACGCTCGCGTCGACCTGCTCGCTCCCCGGGTCGACCGCCATCGCGTCGAAGGACCCGACCTTGGCGGACATCGCGCGGGGCATCGGCGCGGACCCGCCACCCTGCTCGCTGACCTCGACGACGGGCCCGAGCGCGCGCCCCGCGAGCGCCGCGTACTGCTCGGCCCTCGCGCGGGCGTCCGCGAACGCCTCCTCGCGAGCGGCGACCGCGAGAGGCCCGGGCTCGCTCACCGCGAACCGCATCGAGTCGAGCCGGGCGACGGGGCCCGCCGCCCCGAGTGCGGCCCGCACGAGCTCCCCCGACGCCAGGACGTCCCGCACGGTGACCCGCAGCGTCAGGCGAGCCGTGACCGCGAGCGTCGTGGCGCCGTCGGGCTGCTGCGAGGACTGCGTCCAGGTGGACGTCTGTGCGGTGCGCAGGTCCTGCGCCGCCACGCCGCCGGCCAGCAGCGCCTCGCGCGCCGCGCGCACCCCCCCGTTCGCGGCGTCGAGGGCCACCTGGACGTCGGCGCCGGACGCCTCGGCGCCGAGCTCGACCACCACGACGTCGGGCACGGCGGACGCGGCCCCCCGCCCCGTGGTGGTGACCCCGGCGAGCGGGTCGAGGGCGGGCTGGGTCGGCTGGGTCGGCTGGGTCGGCTGGGTCACAGCTGACATGCTGCCAGCCCGACGCCGCCGCCGCCCAGGCACGGCGCGCCCCCGAGCGGCGGGCCTCCGACGCGAGCGACCCCGCGCAGAGCCCGGGAACGGCGACGGCCCGCCCCGTCCGACCAGGTCGGTGGGGCGGGCCGTCGCGCGGCGTGGGCCGAGGGCTCAGCTGTTGCCGTCGAACAGCGACGTGACCGAGCCGTCGTCGAAGACCTCGCGGATCGCGCGCGCCAGGAGCGGCGCGATCGACAGGACCGTGAGCTGCGGGAAGTGCTTCTCCGCCGAGATCGGCAGCGTGTCGGTCACGACGACCTCGCTCGCGCCGCACTCGGACAGGCGCTGGGCCGCCGGGTCGGACAGGACACCGTGCGTCGCCGCGACGATGACCGACTTGGCGCCCGCCGCGAGGCAGACCTTGACGGCCTCCGCGATGGTGCCGCCCGTGTCGATCAGGTCGTCGACCAGGACGCAGTCGCGCCCCTCGACGTCACCCACGACGCGGTTCGCGACGGCCTGGTTGGGGCGTGTGATGTCGCGCGTCTTGTGGACGAACGCGAGCGGCCCGCCGCCGAGCTTCGCGGCCCACTGCTCGGCCACGCGGATGCGGCCGGCGTCGGGCGAGACGACCGTGACGTTCGACGTGTCGACCCGCGAGCGGACGTAGTCCGTGAGGATCGGCATGGCCCACAGGTGGTCCACGGGCCCGTCGAAGAAGCCCTGGGTCTGCGCGGCGTGCAGGTCGACGCTCATGAGGCGGTCGGCACCGGCCGTGCGGAACAGGTCCGCGATGAGGCGCGCCGAGATCGGCTCGCGACCGCGGTGCTTCTTGTCCTGGCGGCCGTAGCCGTAGAAGGGCTGGACGACCGTGATGGTCTTGGCCGAGGCACGCTTGGCCGCGTCGACCATGAGCAGCTGCTCCATGATCCACTGGTTGATCGGCGCCGTGTGGCTCTGCAGGAGGAAGATGTCCGCACCGCGGACGCTCTCCCCGAAACGGACGTAGATCTCGCCGTTGGCGAAGTCGTACGCGGTCGTGGGAAGCAGGTCGATGCCCAGCTCCCGCGCGACGTCCTTGGCGAGCTCGGGGTGCGCGCGTCCGGACGCGAGGACGAGGGACTTGTCCCCGTTGCCGGCGATCGTGCTGCTCATCGTGGGGAAGGCCCTTCGTTCGTGCTGCTGGTCGTGGTGCTGGGTCCGTCGGGGACCGTGGGGACACCGGGGCTCGCAGGCGCCGGGGTCGGTCGGGGGGCCGGGGTCGCCGCGGTGGCCTCGGCGAGCTGCGCCTGGGCCTGGGCTCCCAGCGGAGGGGGCGTCTCGCCGTCGTTCTCGTGCGCCCGCGCCGCGGCGTCCGCGGCGGCGGTGCCGGGGCGACGGCGGGCGACCCAGCCGTCGACGTTGCGCTGCGGGGCGCCGCTCACGCCGAGCGCACCGGCCGGCACGTCGCGGCGGATCACGGAACCAGCGGCCGTGTACGCGCCGTCGCCCACCGTGACGGGGGCGACGAACATGTTGTCCGCGCCGGTCCGCGCGTGCGAGCCGATGACCGTGCGGTGCTTGGAGACGCCGTCGTAGTTGACCGTGACGCTCGCGGCACCGATGTTGGTGTGCTCGCCGATGGTCGCGTCCCCCACGTAGGACAGGTGCGGCACCTTGGAGCCGGTGCCGATCGTCGCGTTCTTGGTCTCGACGAACGTGCCGATCTTGCCCTTGGCCCCGAGGTCCGTGCCGGGGCGCAGGTAGGCGAACGGTCCGACGCTCGCGCCGTCACCGACGACCGACAGGCTGCCGTGCGTGCGGGTCACGGTCGCCCCCACACCGACCTCCATGTCGGTGAGCGTCGTGTCGGGGCCGATCGTCGAGCCCGCCCCGATCGACGTCGCGCCGTGGAGCTGGGTGCCCGGCAGCAGCGTGACGTCGTGACCCAGGTCGACGTCCACGTCGACCCACGTCGTCGCCGGGTCGATCACGGTCACGCCCTCGAGCATCCAGCGCGTGAGGAGGCGGCGGTTGAGCTCGGCGCGCAACGTCGCGAGCTGGGCGCGGTCGTTGGCTCCCTCGACGAGCAGCGGGTCGGCGACCTTGAGCGCCCCCACGCGGCCGCCGCCCTCGCGGGCGATCTGCAGGACGTCGGTCAGGTAGACCTCGCCCTGCGAGTTCTCCTGGGTGACCTGACGCAGCGCACCGCGCAGGATTCCCGCGTCGAAGACGTAGACCGAGGAGTTGATCTCCCGGATCGCACGCTGCTCGTCCGTCGCGTCCTTGTGCTCGACGATGGCCAGGACTCCCCCGGCGTCGTCACGGACGATCCGTCCGTACCCCGTCGCGTCGTCGACCTCGGTCGTCAGGACGGTCACGGCGTTGCCGTCCGAGTGGTGCACGTCGAGCAGCCGGGTGAGCGTCGCTGCGTCCAGGAGCGGGATGTCGCCCGCGAGGACCACGACCGACCCGTCGAGGCCTTCGACGGGACCACGTCCCTCGTGCCCGATCGGCACACCGTGCGCGGCCGCCTCGGCCTGCGCCCTGACGTCGAGGGCCTCGACCGCGCACTGCACGGCTCGCCCGGTGCCCGGCACCTCGTCCTGGTCGACCACGAGCGCCGTCGGGACGACCTCGAGCGCTGCGGACGCCACGAGCTCGCGCTCGTGGCGGACCACGACCGCGATGCGCCGAGGGGACAGGTCGCGGGCCGCGACCATCGCGTGGCCGAGCATGCTGCGACCGGCGAGCGTGTGGAGGACCTTCGGGGTCGCGGACCTCATCCGCGTCCCCGCACCAGCGGCGAGGACGATGACTGCGGCGGGCACTGGCGGTGCGTCGGGCACAGCGTCGGTCACTGGGGCTCCCATCGGGTTGGTTGCACGTGCTCCGCCCCCAGGACTCGAACCTGGACTAAAGGCACCAAAAACCCTTGTGCTGCCGATTACACCAAGGCGGAACGGACTGGACACGGCGCACGGTCGGAGGGTGAACCTCCCTCTCGTGCGCACCATCGCTCGTCCGGAGAACAGTCTGCCAGGTCTCGCACGGTGCTCCACGCCCGAACCGGCTCTGGACGTGGAGAAAACGTGTGAGGAGAGAGTCACAGGGCGCCGCACGACATCTCATCCCGGCCCTCGGGGCGACAGGGCACGGCATGATGGTGCCGTGCCCGCAGACTCCAGACGTCCTCCCAGATCCCGTATGACCGCGAGCCAGCGCCGTGAACAGCTCCTCGCGGTGAGCCGCGTCCTGTTCGCCGAGAAGGGTTTCGAGGGGACGAGCGTCGAGGAGATCGCGGCCCGCGCCGAGGTCTCCAAGCCCGTGGTGTACGAGCACTTCGGGGGCAAGGAGGGCATCTACGCCGTCATCGTCGACCGCGAGATCCAGGGCCTGACCAGCGCGCTCACCGGGGCGCTCTCCTCGGGCGGGCACCCCAAGGTGCTGCTCGAGCGCACGGCGCTCGCGCTGCTGACGTACATCGAGACCTCCGAGGACGGGTTCCGGATCCTCGTGCGCGACTCCCCGGTGGCCCAGGCGACGGGGACGTTCTCGAGCCTCATCGGAGACGTCGCGACGCAGGTCGAGCACCTGCTCGCGGACCAGTTCAAGCGGCGGGGCCTGGACCCGCGGGTCTCGCCCATCTACGCGCAGATGCTCGTCGGCATGGTCGCGCTCACGGGGCAGTACTGGCTCGACGTGCGCAGCCCCAAGAAGACCGATGTCGCGGCGCACCTGGTCAACCTCGCGTGGAACGGCCTGTCCGGCATGGAGAAGAAGCCGTCGCTCACGGCCAAGGACCGCACGGACGGCTGACCCGGACCGGCACCCTGGGGCTCGTGCGGAGCCGCACCGCCTCCCGAACCCGTGACATTCCGCCCGTGACGGCGCGCCCCGCCCATGGTTTCGTTGTCACATGGCGACTCTCGAGATCGACAGGCTGAACAAGACGTACGGGACGGTGCGCGCGCTGCGCGACATGTCCTTCACCGTCGGTGCGGGCGAGATTTTCGGCTTCGTCGGCTCGAACGGGGCCGGCAAGACGACCACGATGCGCATCGCGCTCGGGGTGCTCGCCCCCGACTCGGGCGAGGTGCGGTGGGACGGCCGGCCGCTCGACCTGGCCATGCGTCGTCGGATCGGCTACATGCCCGAGGAGCGCGGGCTCTACCCGCGGATGAAGGTCGGTGACCAGCTCGTCTACCTGGCCCGCCTGCACGGGCTGAGCCCCGCCGCGGCGCGCACGGCGATGGAGCACTGGACGCAGGTCCTCGGGATCGACCCCCGCCGGGGCGACGAGGTCCAGAAGCTCTCGCTCGGCAACCAGCAGCGCGTGCAGCTCGCCGCCGCGCTCGTGCACGACCCGGACATCCTGGTGCTCGACGAGCCGTTCTCCGGGCTGGACCCTGTCGCGGTCGACGTCATGAGCGGCGTGCTGCGCGACCGCGCCGCCGCGGGCGTACCCGTCGTCTTCTCGTCGCACCAGCTCGACCTGGTCGAGCGGCTGTGCGACCGCGTGGGGATCGTCAAGGCGGGCGAGATGGTCGAGGTCGGCGGGATCGAGGAGCTGCGCGCGACGCAGCGCCCGCAGTGGGTCGTCGACGCCCCGGCGGCGCCGCTCGGCTGGGCGTCCGAGATCCCGGGCGTCCACGTCGTGCGGTACGACGGCGCCAGGACCTTCCTCGAGGTCGACTCGCCCCAGGACGGGGCCGAGCAGGCTGTCCTGCGGGCGGCCCTGGCCACGGGGCCGGTGCGCGAGTTCACGCCCCAGCGCCCCTCCCTGACCGAGCTCTTCCGGCACGTCGTCAGCAGCGACGACGCCGCCGCCACCCGACAGGAGGTCTCGGCATGAGCACCCTGCGACAGCCGACGACGCCCCACTCCCCCGTGAGCACGTGGGGCGCGGTGTCCCTCGTGGCAGGCCGTGAGATCTCGACCCGCATCCGGTCCAAGGCGTTCGTCTGGACCACCGTGGCGCTGCTCGTGGGCGTGGTGCTCGGCGGGTTCCTGCTGAGCCTCGTGGGCGACCAGGGCCCCGCCGTCCAGAAGGTCGGCGTCACGTCGGAGGTCGAGGCCCTGGGGTCCCAGCTCACGGCAGCGGGCGAGGCCGTCGGGACCGAGATCCAGGTCAGCGAGGTCTCGGAGCCCGAGGGACGGACGCAGCTCGCCGACGGCGACCTCGACGCCCTGGTCACCGGTACCCCCGGGTCGTTCACGGTCGTCGTGAAGGAGGAGCTGGGCACGACCTTGACGCCCGTCTTCACGGGCCTCGCGCAGCAGGCGGCCCTGGCGGGGGCGATCAGCGACCTGGGCGGCGACCCGTCCGCCGTCGCGCAGGAGATCGCCTCTGCCGCACCCACGGTCGAGACGCTCGAACCCACCGAGGTGCGCGACCCCGCCCAGATCGTCACGGGCATGGTGGGCGGCATCCTCATCTTCATCGCGCTCATGACGTGCGGGCAGCTCGTGGCCCAGGGCGTCGTGGAGGAGAAGACGAGCCGTGTGGTCGAGCTGCTGCTCGCGACGATCCGGCCCTGGCAGCTCATGGCGGGCAAGGTCCTGGGCATCGGCGCGATCGGTCTGATCCAGCTCGTGGTCGTGGTCGGGGGCGGTGTCGGGACGGCGTTCGCCCTGGGGCTGGTCGACGCGAGCAGCGTGAACCTCGGGGCGACCGCGGCCTGGGTGCTCGTGTGGTTCGTGATCGGGTTCGTCATGTACTCGCTCGCGCTGGCCGCGCTCGCCGCCCTGGTCTCGCGCCAGGAGGACGTGGGCTCGGTCATCACACCGGTCCTGATGCTCATGATGATCCCGTACATCATCGGGATCTCGATCGGCCCGTGGGACCCCGAGAACCCGCTGGTCGTGTGGCTGTCGTACATCCCGTTCTGCTCGCCGCTGCTCATGCCGATCCGCATCGCGCTGGGCACGGTCGAGACGTGGGAGATCCTCCTCGCCGTCGGGCTCTCGCTCGCGCTCGTGCCGGTCCTGGTGTGGCTCGCGGGCAAGATCTACTCGAACGCGGTGCTCCGCACGGGCGGTCGGGTCAGGCTCCAGGACGCCCTGCGCGCGAGCTGACGGCGGGCTCTCCGGGCCACGGAGGGCACGCCTCGGCCGTCAAGACTCTTGATGTCGAGGAACATCGAGTAGCCTCACGTCATGCAGCACCCGCACCCGGACGAGGTCGACCGCATCGTCGACGCCTGGCAGCGCGAGCGTCCGGACCTGGACGTCGAGCCGCTCACCGTGTTCTCGCGCGTCAGCCGGCTGGCCCGGCATCTGGACCTCGCGCGCCGCAGCGCGTTCGCGCGCGGGCACCTGGAGACGTGGGAGTTCGACGTCCTGTCGGCGCTGCGCCGCGCGGGCGAGCCGTACCGCCTGTCCCCCGGAGCGCTCATCACGCAGACGCTCGTCACGAGCGGCACCATGACG
The DNA here is from genome assembly GCF_056158145.1 of Oerskovia sp. PE-21s. Lineage (NCBI taxonomy): Bacteria > Bacillati > Actinomycetota > Actinomycetes > Micrococcales > Cellulomonadaceae > Oerskovia > Oerskovia sp. PE-21s. The sequence continues at coordinate 299,050 of NZ_JBUXJM010000001.1, read as the reverse complement.
AACCGGATCGACCGCCTCGAGGCCCGAGGCCTGGTGCAGCGGCACCGCTCGCCCGACGACCGGCGAGGAGTGCTCGTCGAGCTCACCCCCGAGGGCCTGGAACGCGTCGACGCCGCCATGAGCGACCTGCTGGCCGTCGAGCGCGAGGTCCTCGCAGCGCTCGACCCCGCTGACCGGCTCCACCTCGCGAACCTGCTCCGCACGGTCATCGGGCAGTTCGAGGCCTGATCGCGCGACCGCACGGGCAGGGCTCGTGCGAGCCCTGCCCGTGCGGTCCGTCAGTCGAGCAGCTCGGCCGCTTCCATCCACTCGGCCTCGAGCGTGTCCTTCTCGGCAGCGAGCTCGCGGAGCTGCTTGTCGAGGTCGGTGACTGCGGCGTGGTCCGTCGCCTGGGCGGCCATCTTGTCGTGCAGGCGCGCCTCGAGCTCGGCGATCTTCGACAGACGCCGCTCGATGCGCCCGATCTCCTTCTTCGCGGCCCGCACGTCCGCCCCGGACGGGGACGCCTGAGCGGTCGCGTCACCCGCGGCACCGGTGCTCCCCGTGCCCGACGACGGCGCACCGGCCCCGGAGCCCGTCGCGCCGGCACGCGTCCCGGCGACGGCCGCCGCCATCGCGGCCTTGCGCAGCGCGAGGTACTCCTCGACCCCGCCCGGCAGGTCGCGGATGGTCCCGTCCCCGAGCAGCGCGACCTCTCGGTCGCAGACCCGCTCGAGCAGATAGCGGTCGTGCGAGACCACGACGAGCGTGCCGGGCCATCCGTCGAGCAGGTCCTCGATGGCCGCGAGCGTGTCGGTGTCGAGGTCGTTGGTGGGCTCGTCGAGCAGCAGCACGTTGGGCTCGCCGACCAGCAGGCGCAGGAGCTGGAGCCGGCGACGCTCGCCACCCGACAGGTCGCGGACGAGCGTCTGCGAGCGCTCGCGCGTGAACCCGAGGCGCTCGACGAGCTGGGCCGCCGTGAGCTCCTTGCCGTCGACCGCGACCGTGCGCTTCTCCTGCTCGATGACCTCCACGACGCGCAGGCCGCCGATCTGGTCGAGCTCCTCGACGTCCTGCGTCAGCTCGGCGACGTGGATCGTCTTGCCCCGCTTGACCGTGCCCTGCGTGGGGGCGAGCCGGCCGGCCAGCAGGCGCAGGAGCGTCGTCTTGCCCGCCCCGTTGACCCCGACCACGCCGTAGCGGTCGCCCGGACCGAGGCGCCAGGTGACGTCGTCGAACAGGACCTTTTCCGCGGAATCAGGATCCCCGTCGCGCGCCGGCATGCGCACCGTGACGCCCTCGAGGTCCAGCACGTCCTTGCCCAGACGGCGCGTGGCCATGCGCGTGAGCTCGAGCGTGTCACGGGGGTCCGGCTCGTCGGCGATGAGCGCGGCCGCGGCGTCGAGGCGGAACTTGGGCTTGGACGTCCGCGCCGGGGCTCCGCGGCGCAGCCACGCGAGCTCCTTGCGGAGCAGGTTGTTGCGCTTCTCGGCCGTGACGGCCGCGGTGCGCGCCCGCTCCGCACGGGCCAGGACGTACGCGGCGTACCCGCCCTCGTACCCCTCGACCGCGCCCGAGCCGTCGCCCGTGACCTCCCACATGCGCGTGCAGACCGCGTCGAGGAACCAGCGGTCGTGCGTCACGACCACGAGCGCCCCCCTGGCCCCCGGACGGTCGTAGCGCGCCTGGAGGTGCTCGGCGAGCCACGCGACGCCCTCGACGTCGAGGTGGTTGGTGGGCTCGTCGAGGAACAGCACGTCGTGCTCCGCGACCAGCAGGGCCGCGAGCGCCACCCGGCGGCGCTGGCCACCCGACAGGGTCGACGCCGGTGCGTCCAGGTCCAGGTCCGCGAGGAGCCCCGCGTGGACCGCACGGATGCCCGCGTCGCCGGCCCACGTGTGCTCGGCCGACTCGCCGTGGACCAGGTCGCGGATCGACGTGCCCTCGGGCGACTCGTCGCGCTGGTCGAGCATCCCGATCCGCAGCCCGCCCACCCGGGTGACGCGTCCGGCGTCGGGCGTCGCGGTCCCCGCGAGAAGGCGCAGCAGCGTGGACTTGCCCGCACCGTTGGGGCCGACGACGCCTACGCGGTCGCCGTCGTCGAGGCCCAGGCTGACGCCGTCGAGGAGGGTGCGGGTGCCGACGACGAGGCGGATGTCGTCGGCGCCGAGGAGGTGTGCCATGAGTTCCTTCGAGAGGGGGGGTACGTGCCCTAGCGAGGATACGCGTGGGCACGCGAGCGCAGTGACGCCGGAGCGTGGACGGAGCAGCCGTGCGGCGGGGCGGGCACGAGCGCCAGCACCAGCGCCCGGGGTCAGGAGGACAGGACGCGCGCCCCCGACGCCGGGCCCGTGGCGCAGTGCACCGAGTCTGCGACGCCCGCCGCGGTCCACGAGGCCGCGATCGCGAGCGCGTGCTGCCTGCTGCGGGCGAGGGCCGCGATCGTCGGGCCCGAGCCGGAGACGATCGCGCCGAGCGCACCGGCGTCGCGCGCGACCTCGAGGGTCCGGCCCAGCTCGGGGGCCAGGGCGAGCGTCGCGGCCTGGAGGTCGTTGTGCAGCGCGCGGCCGAGGCCCACGGGATCGCCGGCACGCAGCGCCTGCATGAGCTCGGTGTCGTCGGACAGCTCGACGTCCGCGCTCCCGCCCACGACCTCGTCGAACGTCCGGAAGACCTGGGCGGTCGACAGACCCTCGTCGCGCACCGCGAACGCCCAGTGGAACTCGCCACGCGACATCGCGGGCGTCAGCAGGTGCCCCCTCCCGGTACCCACGGCGGTGTGCCCGACGAGCCCGAACGGCACGTCCGAGCCGAGCCCCGCCGCCAGGTCCGACAGCTCGGCCCGCGAGAGACCGGTCTCCCACAGCAGGTCGCACGCCACGAGAGCCGCCGCGGCGTCGGCCGACCCGCCGGCCATGCCGCCCGCGACAGGCACCCCCTTGTGGAGGTGCAGACGGACGTCGGGGTCCACCCCCGTGTAGCGGGCCAAGGACTCCGCGGCGCGCCACGCGAGGTTGCTCTCGTCGACCGGGACCCGGTCGGCCTGGGCACCCGACACGGTCAAGGAGATGCCGGCGCCAGGCGTCGCGAGGGTGGCCTCGACCTCCTCGGCCAGCGAGACGGCCTGGAAGATGGTGACGAGCGGGTGGTAGCCGTCGTCCTGGCACGCGCCGACCCGGAGCGACAGGTTGACCTTCCCCGGGGCCCGCACCCGCACGGCCACCGGCGGAGCAGCGGACAGGTGGGAGCTCACGCGTCCACTGTGCCAGGTCGGTCCGGGTGCTCGCCTGCGGAAGCGGCCGCCTCGGCCCGGACGAGCGGGAGCTGCTCGGCGATGCGGGCGAACTCCTCGACCGTGAGCCTCTCGCCGCGCGCGGTCGGGTCGACGCCCGCGCGCTCGAGCGCCTCGACCGCGGCCGCCGACGAGCCCGCGATCCCGGCGAGGGCCGAGCGCAGCATCTTGCGGCGCTGGGCGAAGGCCGCGTCCACGACCGCGAAGACCTCCTCGCGCGTGGCCGTCGTCGCCGGTGGCTCGCGGCGGTCGAGCGCGACGAGCGCCGAGTCGACGTTGGGCACCGGCCAGAACACGCTGCGCCCCACCGTCCCGGCCCGCGAGGCCGAGGCGTACCAGGCGGCCTTGACCGACGGCACGCCGTAGGTCCGGCTGCCGGGCGGCGCCGCGAGGCGGTCCGCGACCTCGGCCTGGACCATGACCAGGACCCGCTGCAACGAGTCGAACCGCTCGAGGAACGTCAGGAGGACGGGGACGGCGACGTTGTACGGCAGGTTGGCGACGAGCGCCGTCGGCGCCTCGCCCGGGAGCTCGGTCACGTCGAGCGCGTCGGCGGCCACGACGGTCAGCCGGTCGGCGGCGTCGGGCTGGTGCACGGCGACGGTCGCAGCGAGCTGCTGCGCGAGCGGTGGGTCGATCTCCACCGCGACCACGCTCGCCCCGACCTCGAGCAGCCCCAGGGTCAGCGAACCGAGCCCGGGACCGACCTCGACCACACGGTCCCCCGCCCCGATCCCGGCCGTCCGGACGATCTTGCGGACGGTCCCGCCGTCGTGCACGAAGTTCTGGCCGAGGGTCTTGGTGGGCCGCACGCCCAGACGCCCTGCCAGGTCGCGGATCTGTGCCGGACCGAGCAGGGCGTTGGGGGTGGCGTTCATGCAGGGAAGCCTACCGGGTGACCTGGTGCGGACCCCTCCGCCGAGAGGGCGTCACGACGTCCGTGGGGTCAGTACCAGTTCTTCGCCTGGGAGTGGCCCCACGCGGCGCACGGGGTGCCGTAGCTGCCCGCGATGTAGTTCAGGCCCCAGGTGATCTGGGTCGCCGGGTTGGTCTTCCAGTCGGCTCCCGCGCTCGCCATCTTGGAGGCCGGCAGGGACTGCGGGATCCCGTACGCGCCCGACGACGAGTTCGTCGCCGACGAGTTCCAGTTGCTCTCCTTGGTCCAGAGCCGGTCGAGGCACTGGAACTGGTCGCCGCCCCAGCCGCGGGCGGCGACGAGCTGGCGTCCGATCTCGCGAGCGGACCCGGCGGCGGCCGGGCCGCTCGGGCGCTCCTTGGTGCCCTGCACCACGATCTTGGCGACCGGCTCGGCAGTGACTCCGTCGGAGACGACCTCGCGGGACTCCTCGACCCCGTCGACCACGGTGACCCGCTCGACGACGGTGTGCGTGCCCTCGACGCCCTCCTGGGCGACGGTCTGCGCCTCGCCCTTGTAGACGTTCGCGTCCTCCTGGACCGTCGTCTCGAACGGGAGGGCGGTCACGGTGGGGACGTCGGTCACGGTGACCCTGTGGACGACGACCGAGACCGCAGGGTCGGCCGTCTCGTCGCGGGCGACCGAGACGCGGTCCTGCTCGCCGAGCGTGATGCCCTGCTGCTCGAGCAGGGCGTCGATGCCGATGGACCCGTCCGGCGCGACGACCTTCTGGCCGTCGACGACCACGTTGACGGGCCCGTTCGCGTCGAGCTTCACGCCGAGCTCGGGGCGCCCGTCTGCCGTGGAGCGGGAGGCGACCAGGCGCACGTCCGCGCCACGACCCGAGAGCGTGTCGAGCGCCTCGTCCGCGTCCAGAGCCGTGACCCACACGTCGCTCTGCTGACCATCGGTCTGCACGGTCACCTGACGCCCGTACCGCACGACGACGTCAGCACCGTTCTTCAGCGCCGCATCACCCGCAGGAGCGATCAGGTCCTTGTCGGTGACACGCACACCCTCCTCGGCGAGGAGACCCTCGACCGAGCCGGCGAACGTGCTCACCGTCGTGATCTCACCATCGACATCGAGCTCGACGGTCTTCTTCGCGGAACCATAAGCAACCGCACCCGTCGCCACGAGCGCGACAGCAGTCGCACCGGCGATCAAGGGCCAACGGCGACGCCGCGAAGCAGGAGTGGCGGAGGCCTCAGCCTCGACACCATCAGAAGTCGAAGAAACGGGGGCGGAGCGATGCGCCGGGCGCCGGGCGCTCACGGTGTCGCGGAAAGGGTTCTTCACTCGGGTCCAGTCGTCGTGCTGTCCGGGCACGGGGGGTCGATGGGCTCCTGACGGGCTCTCCCCGGTCCGCGCGGGGCGCGAGGGCGACGAGGTCGCTCCGGGTTCTCGACCAGCCGATCCGGCGGTCCGGGCACCCCGGGCTTCTCCCCGGTTGGCACCACCCGCGGCTGTCACACTCTGGTGAGCTCTGCACGCGAGACACTCGACCGTAACCGATTCGTTATGGATCACCAAGTCGATCCGGTAGCACGCGGGACACGTCACAGGACGAAGCGGGAACCTGACCGCAGACCTCGCACACCGCCCGCCCGCTCGGGGCGGGGCCGGCCCGCCGCACCTCGGGGACGACGAAGGGTGCGGCCCGCAGCTCTCGCTGCCGACCGCACCCTCGTGCGCGACGGGCTCAGGGCCCGTCAGGCCGTCCTGCTGCTCAGCGCAGGCCCAGCTTCTTGGAGCAAGCGGGCCACTGTCCCCAGCCCGAGCGCGCCTGGAGCATCTGGGCGCGCATCGTCTGCTCCTCGGCGGACGCCTGCGACGGGAGACCGGAGCCACCCATGGCCCTCCAGGTGCTGGCGGAGAACTGGTACAGGCCGTAGTAGCCGTTGCCGGTGTTCGTCGCGGGGTTTCCGCCCGACTCGCACTTCGCGAGAGCGGCCCAGACGTCACCGCCGACCGTGCTCGGAGCCGCCGCAGGAGCGGGGGCGGGGGCGGCCGGTGCGCTCGCCTTGGGGGCTGCCGCCGCGGCCTTGGGAGCCGGAGCGGGCTTCGGACGCTCCTTGGTGCCCTGCACCACGATCTTGGCGACCGGCTCGGCCGTCACACCGTCGGAGACCAGGGCGCGGGACTCCTCGACGCCGTCGACCGTCGTGACGGTCTCGACCTTGGTCGAGGTGCCCTCGACACCCTCCTGCTTGACGACCGGGTCCAGGTCCGCGAAACGGTTCGCGTCCTGCTCGGTGACCGTCTCGAAGGGGATCGGCGTGACGGTGGGGACGTCGCTCACGGCGACGCGCTGCACGACCAGGGAGACCGCGGGGTCCGCAGCCTCGTCGCGGGCGACCGAGACGCGGTCCTGCTCACCGAGCACGACCCCCTGCTGGTCGAGGATCGAGTTCACGCCGATGCTGCCGTCAGGGGCCGTCGTGGTCTGGCCGTCGGCCACGACGGTCACGGGCCCGTTCGCGTCGAGGCGCAGCGGCAGCGCCGCACGGCCGTCGGCGCCGGAGCGGGAGGCGACCAGGCGCACGTCCGCGCCACGACCCGAGAGCGTGTCGAGCGCCTCGTCCGCGTCCAGAGCCGTGACCCACACGTCGCTCTGCTGACCATCGGTCTGCACGGTCACCTGACGCCCGTACCGCACGACGACGTCAGCACCGTTCTTCAGCGCCGCATCACCCGCAGGAGCGATCAGGTCCTTGTCGGTGACACGCACACCCTCCTCGGCGAGGAGACCCTCGACCGAGCCGGCGAACGTGCTCACCGTCGTGATCTCACCATCGACATCGAGCTCGACGGTCTTCTTCGCGGAACCATAAGCAACCGCACCCGTCGCCACGAGCGCGACAGCAGTCGCACCGGCGATCAAGGGCCAACGGCGACGCCGCGAAGCAGGAGTGGCGGAGGCCTCAGCCTCGACACCATCAGAAGTCGAAGAAACGGGGGCGGAGCGATGCGCCGGGCGCCGGGCGCTCACGGTGTCGCGGAAAGGGTTCTTCACTCGGGTCCAGTCGTCGTGCTGTCCGGGCACGGGGGGTCGATGGGCTCCTGACGGGCTCTCCCCGGTCCGCGCGGGGCGCGAGGGCGACGAGGTCGCTCCGGGTTCTCGACCAGCCGATCCGGCGGTCCGGGCACCCCGGGCTTCTCCCCGGTTGGCACCACCCGCGGCTGTCACACTCTGGTGAGCTCTGCACGCGAGACACTCGACCGTAACCGATTCGTTATGGATCACCAAGTCGATCCGGTAGCACGCGGGACACGTCACAGGACGAAGCGGGAACCTGACCGCAGACCTCGCACACCGCCCGCCCGCTCGGGGCGGGGCCGGCCCGCCGCACCTCGGGGACGACGAAGGGTGCGGCCCGCAGCTCTCGCTGCCGACCGCACCCTCGTGCGCGACGGGCTCAGGGCCCGTCAGGCCGTCCTGCTGCTCAGCGCAGGCCCAGCTTCTTGGAGCAAGCGGGCCACTGTCCCCAGCCCGAGCGCGCCTGGAGCATCTGGGCGCGCATCGTCTGCTCCTCGGCGGACGCCTGCGACGGGAGACCGGAGCCACCCATGGCCCTCCAGGTGCTGGCGGAGAACTGGTACAGGCCGTAGTAGCCGTTGCCGGTGTTCGTCGCGGGGTTTCCGCCCGACTCGCACTTCGCGAGAGCGGCCCAGACGTCACCGCCGACCGTGCTCGGAGCCGCCGCAGGAGCGGGGGCGGGGGCGGCCGGTGCGCTCGCCTTGGGGGCTGCCGCCGCGGCCTTGGGAGCCGGAGCGGGCTTCGGACGCTCCTTGGTGCCCTGCACCACGATCTTGGCGACCGGCTCGGCCGTCACACCGTCGGAGACCAGGGCGCGGGACTCCTCGACGCCGTCGACCGTCGTGACGGTCTCGACCTTGGTCGAGGTGCCCTCGACACCCTCCTGCTTGACGACCGGGTCCAGGTCCGCGAAACGGTTCGCGTCCTGCTCGGTGACCGTCTCGAAGGGGATCGGCGTGACGGTGGGGACGTCGCTCACGGCGACGCGCTGCACGACCAGGGAGACCGCGGGGTCCGCAGCCTCGTCGCGGGCGACCGAGACGCGGTCCTGCTCACCGAGCACGACCCCCTGCTGGTCGAGGATCGAGTTCACGCCGATGCTGCCGTCAGGGGCCGTCGTGGTCTGGCCGTCGGCCACGACGGTCACGGGCCCGTTCGCGTCGAGGCGCAGCGGCAGCGCCGCACGGCCGTCGGCGCCGGAGCGGGAGGCGACCAGGCGCACGTCCGCGCCACGACCCGAGAGCGTGTCGAGCGCCTCGTCCGCGTCCAGAGCCGTGACCCACACGTCGCTCTGCTGACCATCGGTCTGCACGGTCACCTGACGCCCGTACCGCACGACGACGTCAGCACCGTTCTTCAGCGCCGCATCACCCGCAGGAGCGATCAGGTCCTTGTCGGTGACACGCACACCCTCCTCGGCGAGGAGACCCTCGACCGAGCCGGCGAACGTGCTCACCGTCGTGATCTCACCATCGACATCGAGCTCGACGGTCTTCTTCGCGGAACCATAAGCAACCGCACCCGTCGCCACGAGCGCGACAGCAGTCGCACCGGCGATCAAGGGCCAACGGCGACGCCGCGAAGCAGGAGTGGCGGAGGCCTCAGCCTCGACACCATCAGAAGTCGAAGAAACGGGGGCAGTGGCGCTGGCCGCGTGTGCGGTCCGGTTCAGGGGGTTCTTCACTCGAGTCCAGTCGTCGAGCCTCCCGGGCACGGAGTTCGGGCGGCGCGGTGCGCCACCGGCGGTCCCGCCGCTCCGAGGAGCGTCGGGGCGGGTCGCCCGAGGGCGTCCCACCGCAGGGTCCGAAACGACCGATCCGGCTGTCGTTTTCCGCCGACGGTCCGGTGCTCAGGACCACAGCAGGACGCGCACCCTCCGGTCCTGGGGACCCCGGTGATGGGCGGGTTCCGCACCCGGCGATGAGCGGGTGACGACAGGACGGGCAGCAGCGCGCGACAGTTGACCGTAACCGATCCGTTATCCGGTGCCAACCCTGCGACACGCGCCCCGGGATGGTTCTGTCCGCTTTCCTCCACCTATGTCACGGGCGTGATACGCGGCTCGTGGGTGAAACCTTCACAGTTTCCCGAGAACGTCGGCGCCTCCCCGAGCGGTCAGTACCACCCCTTGGCCTGCGAGTGGCTCCACGCTCCGCAGGGCGTGCCGTACCGCCCCTCGATGTACCCCAGGCCCCAGGTGATCTGGGTCGCGGGGTTGGTCCGCCAGTCGGCTCCTGCGCTGGCCATCTTGGACCCCGGGAGAGCCTGCGGGATGCCGTAGGCACCGCTCGACCGGTTCTCCGCGGTCGCGTTCCACTTGCTCTCCTTCGTCCAGAGCAGGTCGAGGCACGCGAACTGGTCGTCGCCCCAGCCGCGCTGGGCGGCGAGCGACTTGGCGATCGCCTTGGAGGAACCCGGGTCGACCTTGATCGTCGACGGGTCGAGCGTGCCGACCACGACGACCTCGGTGCGCGGCTCACGGACGACCGTCCGCTCGAGCACCGTCCGCGAGACCTCGGCCCCTCCGACCGTCTGGATCTCGTAGGTCGTGATCGCCTCGCCGACCTTGCCGGAGGTCCGAACGTTGCGCTGCCCCTGCGGGAGATAGGGGTCCTTGACCTCCTCCGTCGCGAAGGGCAGCGATTCCGTGACGGTTGCCGCGCCCTGCGCTGCGCGGGTGACCAGGATGAGCATGCCGTCGACCGCCGCGGCACCGAGGGGCACCGACACCGCATCCCCGGCGGCCAGGACGATCCCCGCGTGGTCCAGGACCCCCTGGACCGACGCCTCGGCCGTGGTGGCCGAGACGATCCCGCCGTCGACGGCGACGTGGACCGTCTTGAGCGTCGAGACGCGGATCTGCTCACGCCCGATCGACTGGGAGCGTGAGGCCGACGTCTTGGCACCTTCGGCTCGCGGACCGAGGGCGCTGATGAGCTCCCCCACGGTGCTCGCGGTCGTGACGAAGGTCTGCGGCTCCCCGTCGAGCTCGAGGGAGACCTCACGGCTCGTCCGGACGACGATCGTGCCTCCGTCGCTCGCCGCGACCGTGGTCGCCGGCTCGACGAGGTCACCGTCCTTGACCGCGATCTTCTGGAACGCCAGCAGCTCGCCGACCGTGGAACCGTAGGCGCTCACGGTGCGGACCTCGCCGTCGAGGTCGATCGTCACCGACTTGTGGGCGAGCGCGAAGACCCCGGTCGCACCGACCACGGTCGCGAGGACTGCCGCCTGCGCGACCAGGCGCCGCCTGCCCGTCAGGGAGTCCCTGAGGGCGCTCGCGCGACCCACCACGTGAACCATCCGTTCTTCTCGCATCCTTGCCCGTGATACACCGGGCATCACGGACATGCAGACCGTAATGGATACGTGACCCCCGGGGGAAGCCCGTCCGGCGCGTCGTCGCCGCGACGCCCCGTCGCGTCGGTCAGGCCCGGGTCACCAGGGTCCGTAGACCTGCTCGGCGGTCGCGCTCAGCCGTTCGCAGACCTCGACGAGGGGCGACCCCGTGACAGCGGCGACGGTGCGCACGGTGTGCGGCAGGAGGTAGGGCGCGTTGGGCCGCCCGCGGTACGGGTGCGGCGTGAGGTAGGGCGCGTCGGTCTCGACGAGGACCTGTCCGAGCGGGACCGCCGCCAGGGCCGCCCGCAGCTCGTCGTTGGCCCCGAACGTCACCGGACCGGCGAACGACAGGTACCAGCCCTGCGCGGCGCACAGCCGCGCCATCTCGGCGTCGCCCGAGAAGCAGTGGAAGACCGTCCGCTCGGGCGCACCGTCGGCGAGCAGGACCTCGATGACCTCGTCGTGCGCGTCCCGGTCGTGGATCTGGAGCGGGAGCCCGAGCTCCTTGGCGAGCGCGACGTGCGCGCGGAACGACCCGCGCTGGACCGCCGCGCCCTGGGGACCCGTGCGGAACAGGTCCATGCCCGTCTCGCCGATCGCGCGGATCCGGTCGTTGCCGCGAGCGATCGCGGCGATCTCCGCGATCGCGTCGTCGAGCCCGACGGCGTGACGTGCCTCGGGCGTCGGCGTCAGCCCGTCTGGCCCCACCTCCGTGACGCCTGCGTGCAGGGTCGCCTCGTTCGGGTGGATCGCGATCGCCCCGACCAGCGCCCGGTGCTCACGCACCAGGGTGTCCGTGAGGCGGGCCGAGGTCAGGTCGCAGCCGACCTGGACCATGCGGTCCACGCCGACCCGGGCCGCGTCCTCGAGATGCTGCGTGACCGTCGGGACGGGGACCGCTCGCCCCTCCTCGTCGACGTCGGGCAGGACGCCCGCGATCGACTCGAGGTGCGTGTGGTCGTCGACCACGGGCAGCGGCAACGCCTCGGGGGCGGGCGGCCACCCGCGCTCGCGCTTGCGGGCCACGGTCAGGCGCCCTCGACGACCGGGTCCTCGAGCCGCGGGAACAGCGACGCGCCCTTGGTGACCGTGGTCCCCGCCGGGAGCGCACCGAAGCGGGCGGCGCCGTCGACCGGCTGGACCGCGAGCGCACCGAGCGGCGCCTCGGCACCGAGCGAGGCCCAGAGCGCCTGGGCGGCCTTCGGGGTGATCGGGTGCAGCAGGACCGCGAGCGAGCGCAGGGCCTCGGCGGCCGTGACGAGGATCGTGGCGAGACGGCCCTCCTGCGTCGATCCGCCGTCGGGCAGCTTCTCCTCGTCGGCCTTGGCGACCTTCCACGGCTCCTGCTCCGTGAGGTACAGGTTCGTGGCGTCGACCAGCGTCCACACCGCGTTGATGGCCTCGTGGATCGCGAGCGCGTCGATCGCCTTCTCGGCGGCTGCGACCGCCTGGGCGGCGACCTGCTCGAGCGCCTGCTCGGCCGGGCCCGCGGGGCCCGCGAGCGGCAGCACGCCGCCGTAGTACTTGCCGACCATGGCCGCGACGCGCGAGGCCAGGTTGCCGAACCCGTTCGCGAGCTCCGCGTTGTAGCGGGCGGCGAGGTCTTCCCACGAGAACGACCCGTCCTGGCCGAACGCGATGGCGCGCATGAAGTAGTAGCGGAAGGCGTCGGACCCGAAGTGGTCGATGATCTGGCTCGGCGCGATGCCCGTGAGCTTCGACTTGCTCATCTTCTCGCCGCCGACCAGGAGCCAGCCGTGCGCGAACACGGTCTTGGGCAGGGGCAGGCCCGCGGCCATGAGCATCGCGGGCCAGATCACCGCGTGGAAGCGCAGGATGTCCTTGCCGACGAGGTGCACGCTCGCGGGCCACGTGGCCGCGAACTTGGCCTGCTGCTCCGGGTCGTCGCTGTCCAGCCCGACGGCGGTCGCGTAGTTGAGCAGCGCGTCGAACCACACGTAGAGCACGTGCGTGGTGTCCCACGGGATGGGGATGCCCCAGTCGAACGTGTTGCGCGAGATCGACAGGTCCTGGAGCCCGCCCTTGACGAACGCGAGCACCTCGTTGCGGGCGCTGGCCGGCTGGACGAACTCGGGGTGCGCCTCGTAGAGCGCGAGCAGGCGGTCCTGGTACGCGCTCATCTTGAAGAAGTAGTTCTGCTCGGAGAGCATCTCCACGGGCTTGCCGTGGATGGGGCAGAGCTTCTGGCCCTCGTGCTCGCCCGTGCCGTCGACCAGGTCGCCCGGGAGCTTGTACTCCTCGCAGCCCACGCAGTACGGACCCTCGTACGAGCCCGCGTAGATCTCGCCCTTGTTGTACAGGTCCTGGATGAACGCCTGTACACGCTCGGTGTGGCGCGGCTGGGTGGTGCGGATGAAGTCGTCGTTGAGCGCGTCGAGCGTGTGCAGGACCGGCTTCCACGAGCTCTCGACCAGGCGGTCCGCCCACTCCTGGGGGGTCACGCCGTTGGCCTCGGCCGTGCGCATGACCTTCTGCCCGTGCTCGTCCGTCCCCGTCAGGAACCACACGGGCTCCTGGCGCTGGCGGTGCCAGCGGGTGACGACGTCGGCCGCGACCGTCGTGTACGCGTGCCCGATGTGCGGGGCGTCGTTCACGTAGTAGATCGGGGTCGTGAGATAGAAGGTCTCCGAGGCTGCGTCAGGCATGGTCCTCATCGTAGTTGGCCCGGCCCGGCTGCCGCGCCGCCGTCCCAGGACCATGCCGAGGGCGACGCCCCGGACCACCGAGGGCGACGCGTCCGCTCAGCCGGTCGTCAGGTCGACCCGCAGCAGGTGGTCGTCGCCCGCGGACGGGCTCCCGCGCCCGTCCGTCTCGTTCGTCAGCACGAGCAGCGACCACGGTCGCTCGGGGTCCGCGACCGGGGAGGGGAACGGGACCACGGCCCGCAGCCGCCCCCACTCCCCCGCGAGCAGGGCCTGGGGTGCGCCGAACGCCGAGGGCGGGGCCGCGCCGTCGGGCACCTGGTCCTCGCCCCACGCGAACGGCAGGCGCCACAGGCGCTCGCCGCGCAGCCCCGCGACGTAGACGCCGTCGGGCAGGACCGCGAGACCGCTCGGGCTCGCCTCCGACGTGGGCCAGGTCGCGACCGGGTCGACGAACACCGTGCCGTCCGCGGCCGCCGTCCCGCCGAGCGTCCCCTCGCGGTCCGGCCAGCCGTAGTTGCCGCCCGGGACGATCACGTTGAGCTCGTCGAGCGTGCTCTGCCCGAACTCGCTCGCGAACATCCGCCCCGTCGCGTCCCAGCCCAGGCCCTGCACGTTGCGGTGGCCCAGGCTCCACACGCGCGAGCCGTCCGGATTGCCCGGGGCTGCCTCGCCGTCGAGCGTGACTCGCAGGATCTTGCCCGCGAGCGAGTCCGGGTCCTGCGCCGCACCCGACTCCGTCGCGTCGCCCGTCGCGACGTACAGAAACCCGTCGGGCCCGAACGCGACCTGTCCGCCGTTGTGGTTGCCCGCCTTCGGGATGCCGTCCACGACGGTCCTCAGCTCGCCGAGCACGGCCGCACCCGGGTCGAGGGTCCCGCGCAGCACCTCGTTGCCGTCCGCGCCGGTCCGGTAGACCACGACCGTGCCGTCGGCCGAGAAGGTCGGCGAGACCGCGACGCCCAGCAGTCCCCCCTCGCCTCCGTGGTCGGTCCCGGACGCGAGCGCCTCGGCGCCAGGACCCGAGACCACGGCGACCGTGCCCGCCGCCAGGTCCAGGAGGCTCACGGTCCCCTCGTCGCGCGACGTCACGACCAGCCGACCGTCCGGGAGGGCCGCCAGACCCCAGGGGGACGCGAGGTCGTCGACCAGTGCGATCGCCGTCGTGCCGACCGTCGGGACCACCGTCGTCCCCCCGCCGGGAGCGGGCGAGGAGGTGGGCGTCGGGACCGGCGGGGCCGTCGTCACCACGCTCGGCCCGGGGGCGGGGCCGCCCGAGCACGCGGCCGCGAGGCCGAGCACTGCCACGAGCAGCACGACGGACGGCATCTGCCTCACGGGCGCCTCACCTCCGGGACGGGGTTCGCTCATCGTCGCAGCGATCGTGCGCCGCGGCACGCGGCGCCCTCGCCCCCTCGCCCGACGGCGGAGCGCACCCGTCCGCGCGGGTACGCTCCGCCGTCGGGCCGGGTGCTACTGCAACCGCGTCAGGCCCTTCTTGAGGTTCCGGATCGCCTGCGCCGTGCGCTGCTCGTTCTCGATGAGCGCGAACCGCACGAACCCGTCACCGCCCGGGCCGAACCCGACGCCGGGCGAGACCGCGACGTCGCACTCCTCGATCACGTGCGTCGCGAACTCGATCGACCCCATCTCGCGGTACGGCTCGGGGATGCGCGCCCACGCGAACATGGTGCCCTTCGGCCGGTGGATGTCCCACCCGATACGGTCCAGGCCGTCGCACAGCGTGTTGCGGCGCGACTCGTAGACCGCCGAGACCTCCGTGGGAAAGTCGAGGGCCTCGTTGAGCGTCACGGTGGCCGCGATCTGGATGGGCTGGAACGTGCCGTAGTCCAGGTACGACTTGAGCTTGGCGAGCGCGCCCACGACGTCCGGGCGGCCCACGAGGAACGCTACGCGCCAGCCCGCCATCGAGTACGACTTGGTCATCGAGTAGAGCTCGACCGCGACCTCCTTGGCCCCGTCGCACTCCATGATCGAGGGCGGACGCCAGCCGTCGAACGTCATGTCGGCGTACGCGAGGTCGTGCACCAGGACCACGTCGCGCTCGCGGGCCCAGTCGACCAGGCGCTGCAGGTCCTCCTTGGTCGCGATCGTCGTGGTCGGGTTGTGCGGGAAGGACAGCACGACGACCCGCGCCTTGGGCCACCCGTACTCCCACGACTCCATCACGCGGTCGATGTACCCGGCCGCGTCCGTGCCGTCACCGATGGCGACCTGCCGGGCGTCGGCCCCCGCGAAGTACGGGCCCCAGATGTGGATGGGGTAGCTGGGAGTGGGCACGATCGCGGCGTCGCCCGGCTGCAGCAGCACCCACATGAGGTGGCTGAACCCCTCCTTGGCGCCGATGGTCGAGATGATCTCGGTGTCGGGGTCGAGCGTCACGCCGAACCTGCGCTGGTACATGTCCGCCGCCGCCTGGCGCAGCTTGGGGATGCCGCGCGACGCCGAGTAGCGGTGGTTGCGCGTGTTGTGGACCGCCTCCGCGAGCTTGTCGACCGCGATCTGCGGGCTCGGCAGGTCGGGGTTGCCGAAGCCCAGGTCGATCACGTCGCGCCCGGCGCGGCGTGCCTCGAGCTTGAGCGAGTCGATGATCGTGAAGACGTAGGGGGGCAGGCCGGGGATCCGGCGGAACTCCATCTCGCGTGGCATGCATGGCAGGGTACGCCTGCCCCGCGCCGGGGCGTCGGCCGGTCCGCGGGGTCGGACGACGGGCTCAGACGGACTCGCCCTCGACCGCTTGCGTGAGCGCCTGCGGGTCGGTCCAGTCCCCTTCCCAGCGCTCGCCGTCGATCACGATGGTCGGCGTGCCGAAGCCTCGCGGGCCCGCGAGGGCCGGGTCGCCCGTCGCGGTGCCGGTCGCCGCAGCGACCCAGCTCGCGAACTGGGACGCGCTGCCGTCGGCGATCTCGGCGACGACGTCCGCGGGCACTCCCGCCGCACGGGCGACGTCCGCGATCTGCCCGTCGCTCAGTCCTGCCGTCCCCTCCTCCGGCTGTCCCGCGAGGAGACCGGCGTGGAAGTCCTGGAACGCGTCAGGGGCCCGGTCGGCGACCAAGGCGGCCGACGCGGCCGCGCGCGTCGAGTACCGCGAGCCCTGCGAGTAGCGGTCGAGGATCGCGACGGGATGGACGACCACGCGGGCGCTCCCTCCCTCCCGCAGGGCCGTGAGCCCCGGGCCGTTGATCTCCTCGAACTGGCCGCAGATGGGACACATGTAGTCGACGTAGACCTCGATCGTCACGGGAGCAGCCGGGTCGCCGGCCCCGGCGAGGAGGCCGTGGTCGGGCGTCGCGTTCGCGGGCGCGTCCGACGTGGACCCCTCCTCTGGCGCCGGCGAGGTGCCGGGCGAGGCGCTCCGGCCTGGCTCTGCCGGGGCCGCGGGCGCGGCGGACGGGGTTCCGCCGGTCGTGGCCAGGAACACGACGAGCGCCACGAGGAGCACCAGGACCAGGCCTGCGAGCACGGCGAGCAGGGTGACGCGGGCCCGCCGCCGGGCCGAGGGCTGCGGCCCGTGGGCTGCGGCGACGTGCGGCCCGACGGCGTAGGGCGCCCCGCCCGGGTACGTCGCGGCGGGGTGGGTCGCCCTCGGGTACGCCGCGGCGGGACGTGGTGCGGTCGGGTACGCCGTCGCGGCGGGGCGGGGTGCGTAGGGCGAGGCGAACCGGGGCGCGTCGGCCCCCTCCTGCGCACGGGCTGCGAGCGCGGCGTCGACGGCCGGGTCGCCCCAGGCCGCGAGCCAGGAGAGCAGGTCGGGGTAGGCGCCGGGGTGCGCGGCGACGCGCGGGCGCAGGTCGGGGTGCTCGGCCGCGACCTGGGCGAGCACGCTCGCCGGGGCTGCCGGGTCCTGGACGGCGCGAAGGGCCTCGTCGTGAAGCATGGTCGGTCCTCGGTGTCTCGTCGGGCGGCGGTGTCTCGTGAGCGGGCGCGGGCGGCGACCGTGGACGGCGGGCGTGAGCGGCGCCGTCGGGCAGGACCGTTCCCCTGACCGGTGCGGCTCGCGCCGTCAGGGTACGCGGTCCGGGTCCCCTCGGCGGCGTGATCCACAGGCGCGCGGCCGCGCCCGCCGTCCCTGCGCTCAGGTCCCCGGTGCCCACCCGAGGTTGCGGGCCATCTGCTCGAGGGTCGCGATCGTCTGGTCGTACTGCTCGCGCGTGATGCCCTCGGCGAGCCGCTCGCGCGAGATCGAGACGGCGTCGAGCAGGTCGTGGTAGGCGTGCTGGCCCGCGACCGTCACCTCCCAACCCGATCCTCCCTGAGCGACCCAGCCTCGGGTCCGCAGGTCGGAGATCTCGGCGGTGACCCCGGCCGCCTGGCCCGTGGCCACCCCGGTACCGCCGGGCGTCGCGAACGGCGACAGGACGCTGTCGACCGTCGTGGCGTCCGAAACGCCGTCGCGGATCATGTTGAGGACCTGCCAGTGGCGGCGGGTGAGGCCGGTGCGCAGGAAGACGTCGTCGAAGCTCTGGTCGATCAGCCGGTCGACGAGCTTGAGCCAGTACCCGACGGGCCGCTCCCCCGGCGCGGGTCCCGCGGACGGCGCCGGCGCAGGCTCGGTCGCCTGCTCGGTCGGGCTCGGGCGGTCGGTCGCGCCTGTGGTGCTCATCGTCGGGCTCCTTCGCTCGGACCGTCCGACGAGGTCCGCCGGCGGATCTCGACCCAGCCTACGAACCACGAGCGTTCCCCGCCCCACCAGGCGGTGGCAGAGTGGTGCCATGACCAGCACCGACACCCCGGCCACGGGCCGCGCCCTGATCGTCGTCGACGTCCAGCCCACGTTCTGCGAGGGTGGTGAGCTCGCGGTCGAGGGCGGCGACGCGGTCGCCGAGGCCATCGCGGTCTTCGCCGCCGAGCACCGCGCGGGCTACGACCTCGTGGTGACGACCCAGGACTGGCACGTCGACCCGGGCCACCACTTCGCGAGGGCCCCCGAGGTTCCTGACTTCGTCGACACGTGGCCGCCGCACGGCCTCGCGGGCACGCCGAACGCCGAGCTGCACCCGGCCCTCGCGGACCTCGCTCCCGATGCGAGCGTCAGGAAGGGCGAGTACCAGGCGGCGTACTCGGGCTTCGAGGGGGTCGACGGCGAGGGCCGCTCCCTCGCGCAGATCCTCCTGGAGGCGGGCGTCGCGTCGGCCGACGTCGTCGGGATCGCGGAGTCGCACTGCGTCCGGGCGACCGCGCTCGACGCGCACGCGCTGGGGCTCGCGACCCGGGTCCTGACGGACCTCACGGTGCCGGTGTCGGCCGAGCTCGGCGAGGCGGCCCGGGTCGAGCTCGCGGCGGCCGGCGTCGAGCTGGTGCGCTCGACCGAGGCGTGACGGTTGTCAGAACGAGCGTGGCCCCGGGGTCCCGCTCGTTCTGACACACGGCTCCCGTCAGGCCTTGCGCGCTGCGAGCGCCGCCGCGTACAGGTCGCGCTTGGGCACTCCCGCGGCGGTCGCGACCTCGGCGACGGCCTCCTTGAGACGCTCCCCTGCGGCGACCCGGGCGAGGACCTCGGTGACGAGCTCCTCGACGGACACGGCCTCGCGCGCCGGTGCCCCGGCCACGACGACGCAGATCTCTCCACGGAGCTGGCGGTCGGCGGCCTCGACCGCGAGCTCGCCGAGCGTGCCGCGCAGTACCTCCTCGTACGTCTTGGTCAGCTCGCGGCACACCGCCGCGGGCCGGTCTGCGCCGAAGCCCTCGGCCATCGCGGCGAGCGTGTCGTCGATCCGGTGCGGGGCCTCGAAGAAGACCATGGTCCGGGGCTCGCGCGCGAGCGCCTCGAACGTGCGCGCCCGCTCGCCGGGCTTGCGCGGCGGGAAGCCCTCGAAGCAGAAGCGGTCGGTCGGCAGCCCCGACAGCGCGAGCGCGGTGAGGACCGCGCTGGGGCCGGGGGCCGAGGTGATGGGCAGGTCGCGTTCGACGGCCCGCGTCACGACGCGGTAACCAGGGTCCGAGACGGAGGGCATGCCGGCGTCGGTCACGATCACGACCGTGCCACCGCCCTCGACGACGTCGAGCAGCTCGTCGGCCCGCTCGACCTCGTTGTGCTCGTGATAGCTCACGACGCGCCCGCCGATCGACACGCCCATGCGCGTGGCGAGGGCGTGCAGCCGGCGCGTGTCCTCGGCCGCGACGACCGCGGACTCCGCCAGGAGGCGTCGCAGCCGCGGGCTCGCGTCCTCGACGTTGCCGATGGGTGTCGCGGCCAGGACGAGATGCCCGTCGTCCTTGGCACCGCGCCCGACCGGCTCCTGCTCGTCCGGGGTCTCGTCGTCCCTCGCCGTGGAGGTCTCGTCCTCCGGCCCGACGCCGTCGCGCGCCTCGGGCGCGTCGCCTCCCACGTGCTCGCCCACCTCGGCGGGGTGCGCTGCGGCCCGGACCGGTGCGGCGCCGTCGGGCAGGGGGGCGGGCGACTCGGGGGTGGACGCGGGCGTGGGGCGGGCGTTGCTCATACCCCCTAGCGTTCCACGTCCTACGATGGCCGACGTGCCCCAGCCTTCCTCGGACCCGACGCCGGCCGTCCCCGCCCCCGCGACCGGCGACCCGTTCCCGGCACCCCGGGCCGAGGCGGTCGAGGCGACCGACGCACCGGACCCGGCCCTGCCCGCCCGCGACCGCCTGCTGCTCACGCTGCTCGGCGCGCGCCGCCTCGCGCTCGGTGCGACGTCGAAGGACCGGCTGTGGGGCTGGCTCGGCCCCGGGCTCGTCGCGCTGCTCGCCGGTGTGCTGCGCCTGTGGGACCTGGGGCGCCCCGGCACCCTCGTCTTCGACGAGACGTACTACGTCAAGCAGGCGTACACCCTGCTGCGGGTGGGGTTCGAGGCAAAGTGGCCGGACGAGCCCAACCCGGCGTTCGAGGCCGGGAACGTCGACACCTTCCTGAGCGTGCCCGACTACGTGGTCCACCCTCCCCTGGGCAAGTGGATGATCGCGGGCGGCATGCAGCTCTTCGGGGGCGCCGAGAACCCGTGGTCGTGGCGCATCTCGACCGCGCTGGTCGGCGTGCTCGCGGTGTTCCTCCTGGCCCGGATCGCGCGCCGCCTGTTCGCGTCGACCGCGATGGGCATCCTCGCGGGCGGGCTGCTCGCGATCGACGGCATGGCGATCGTGCACTCGCGCACGGGGCTCCTCGACAACTTCCTCATGTTCTGGGTGCTCGTCGCGTTCGGCTTCCTGCTGCTGGACCGCGAGCAGGCGAGGCGGCGGCTCGCCGACAAGGTGGGGGCGATCCTCGATGCGGGCCAGGAGATCGGTCGGTACGGGCCGTGGCTCGGGTGGCGGTGGTGGCGCTTCGCGGCGGCGGTCTCGCTCGGCCTCGCGTGCGGGGTCAAGTGGTCCGGGCTGTACTTCCTCGCGGTCTTCGCCCTGCTGTCGGTGCTGTGGGACGCGAGCGCGCGCCGCGCCGTCGGGATCAAGCGGTGGTGGGAGGACGCGCTCCTGCTCGACGCCGTCCCCGCCGCGCTGATCATGCTGCCCACCGCGGCGCTCACCTACCTGGCCACGTGGTTCTCCTGGTTCCGCTCGCCGAGCGCGTACCTGCGGGACTGGGCCGCGGAGCACCCGGGCGAGGGCGTGCAGTGGCTCCCCGAGTCGTTGCGGTCGCTGTGGGCGTACCACCAGAAGATGATGGACTTCCACACCGGGCTCAGCGCCGAGCACGCGTACGCCTCCAAGCCCATCGGCTGGCTGGTCCAGTGGCGCCCGACGTCGTTCTACTACCGCGACGGGTCCGACGGCGTGACGGGCTGCGGCTACGACGAGTGCGCGCGCGTCGTCACGTCGCTCGGGAACCCGGTCCTGTGGTGGTCGGCGGCCCTCGCGGTCGTCGCGACCGTGGTGCTCCTGGTGTGGCGCAAGGACTGGCGGGCCACGGCCGTCCTCAGCGGCCTCGTCGCGGGCTGGCTCCCCTGGTTCGCGTACCCGGACCGCACGATCTTCACGTTCTACGCGATCGTGTTCACGCCGTGGGTGGTCCTCGCGCTCGTCTACGTCGTGACGGTCCTGCTCGAACGCACCGAGCGGCTCCCCTCGGCCAGGGGCTGGGTGATCTGGGGGGTGACCGCGCTCATGACCGTGATCGTGGTGATGAGCATCTTCTTCTACCCGATCTGGACGGCCATGAACGTCCCCGAGTGGTTCTGGCGCCTGCACATGTGGCTGCCGAGCTGGATCTAGCCGGCCCCGGGGCCGGACGCGGACCCGGGGCCGAAGCCGAGGCCGAGGCCGAGGCCGGGGCCGGGGCCGGGGCCGGGGCCGGGCATGCGGTCGACCGCATGCTCGGCCCCGAGCGGTCCGCTAGGACCAGTCGACCTGCGGGGTCTCGTGGAACGGGAGCCCCTCACGGCGCCACGTCGCAGCCTCGCTCACGACACGGCGACGGTAGTCCTCCCAGTCCTTGCGCTCGGGAGCGGTCCAGGCGACCTCGGCGGCGGCGGACAGCCTGGGCAGCAGCATGTGGAACAGCTCCTCCTGCGTCGACAGCGTCTCGGTCCAGATCGCGGCCTCGACCCCCTCGACCTGGTCGGCGGGCAGCCCCGGGATGATCTCGGCGGGGTCCCAGTCGTACGCGGTGCGCAGCTCGATCAGCCCGGCCCAGTCCTGCCCCAAGGGGTACTCGGCGGTGTACTTCATGTCGAGGTACGCGTGGTTGCCGGGGGACATGATGAAGCGCGAGCCACGCGCGGCAGCGGCCAGGAAGGGTGCGACGTCGGTGCGGGTGTCCCAGTACTGGACCAGGGTCTCGGGCCGGGTGTCGGCCTGCGCGGCCTCCTGCCAGGCGACGACCTTCTTGCCCGTGCCGAGCACGATCTCCTCGAGCAGGCCGATGAACTTCGCGTACTCCTCCGCCCCGAGGGTCAGGGCCTCGTCGCCACCGACGTGGAGGTAGTCGCCGTCCGTGATCGCGGCGATGTCTCCGAGGACGTCGCGCAGGAAGGGCTCGGTCGCGGGCAGGCCGTAGGTGAGCTGCGAGAACCCGACCTCGATGCCCTCGTACCTGGCGGTGCGCTGCCCGTCGGCGCGCAGCTCGCCGTAGACCGCCGTCGCGGCGTTGGTGTGCCCGGGCAGGTCGATCTCGGGGACGACGGTCACGAAGCGGTCCGCGGCGTAGTCCTGCAGGCGGCGGAAGTCCGCGAGGCTCAGGTGGCCCCCGGCCTTGCCGCTCGTCGAGGTGTCGGACGAGAGCTTCGCGAGCTCGGGGCGCGACGGCGTCTCGATGCGCCACCCCTGGTCGTCCGTGAGGTGCAGGTGCAGGACGTTGAGCTTGTACGACGCGAGGACGTCGATCACGAGCTCGAGCTGCTCGAGCGGGAAGAAGTTGCGGGCGATGTCGAGCGAGAGGCCGCGCCAGGCGTAGCGGGGGGCGTCCCGCACGACGACGGCGCCCACCTCGGCGCCGTGCTCCCCCTCGGTCACGAGCTGGCGGAGGGTCTGCACGGCGTCGAACAGACCGACCGGCAGGGCAGCCGTCAGCACGGCCCTCGACCCGCTCACCTCGATCGTGTGGCGCTCCGGGCTGACCGAGCCCACTGGGCCCGCGTCCTCGGCGAGACGCAGCTCGACGGCGGGGGCGCCGTCGAGCAGGGCGTCCGCCACGGTGACCGGTGTGCCTGCCGCACGCGTCAGGAGCTCGGCCGCGTACGCGGCGACGTGCTGCTCGGCCGCGGAGGGACCGGCGACGACGACGGCCCCTTCGAGCCGGAGCGCGTCGTCTCCCGCCCGGGAGTCGACCTGCAGGGGCTGGGGAATGATGGCGACCATCGGGGACCTCGTCGTCGTGGTTGTCTCGAAGCGACCGAATCGAATCGATTCGTCTGTGCTGGCCGACATACCGTAACCGGCCCGGCTGAGCGAGACAAGAACGTGACGGCGCGGCGAGCCCGACCTACTCGACGACGACGACGAGAGGATCCGGCGTGACGGGCTCCGTGGTCGCGGCCCGCTCGGGCGTCACCTCGCCCACGAGGTCGGTCCGACCCCAGCGCAACGCTCCCGGCGCCCCGGCCGTGAGCGTCTCCCAGGCCTTGGTCCGAGCGGCGTAGGACCCCGCGACGTCGGAGTGCACCACGACGACGACCGAGTCGCTCGTCGTGACGAGAGCCCCCATGTTCGTCACCGACCTCGGCGTCGAGGCGTGCACGACCAGCAGCTTCTGCGGCAGCGCCTTGGCCTTCACGAGGCTCTCCAGCGAGGAGACGACCTCGTTGATCTCCTCGGCGGGAACCTCGCCGTCCTTCTTCACCGTCCCGCCCGCGCGTCGTGCGTCGAGGTCGAGCGAGACGCCCACGCCGGGCAGCGCGAGCAGGTCGGCGTACCGCTCGACCTGGTCGGCGAACGTCGCCCGGCCGGGCTGGATCTCGAGGAGCACCTGCTGCCCCGCGTCCAGCGCGGCCTGCACCGCAGGACGGACCGCCTCGACAGCGAGCTCGGTCGAGTAGTTGCCGTCCTTGCCCGCGGCCCCGGACGACTCCGTCACGACGAGCTCGACCGTCGGGACCGTCACCGTCTGGTCGCCCTCCGCGGTCGCGACCGCGACGTACGGCTCGGCGCGGGCCGCCGCCTTCTCGACCATCTCCGCGGTCCTGGCAGGCGTCGACGGGACCGTGGTCGAGGGCAGCACCACGTAGCGCTTGCCCGCGGACACGAGCTGCCCGCCCCCGGCGAGCTCCACGCCCGTCTCCGCGGCGCGCACGCGCGCCGTGAGGTCCTCGACGGTGCCGAACGACTCACCGATCCCGACGACGGCCAGCGCCTTGGCCTTGGCCATGGCCTGGACCGATGCGCTCGTCGCCCGCGGGTCCCCGCCGGCGACCGCGAACGGAACCACCCCGGCGGCCCGCGCGGTCGCGAGGGCCGCCGTCTGACCCGGCGCCTCGTCGACGAGCGCGAGGACCTCCGTCAGGAGGCGGGGTGACGCGGTGTCGGGGAGCTGGGCGCGCACCTCTGCGAGGTCGTTCTCGTCGATCTCGGTCCCACCGTCCACGGTCTCGACGAGAGCACCTGCGTCCAGCGCGACCGCGTCGAGGGAAGGGGCGATGGCCTCGACCGAGCCCTTCGCCTCCTGCTCGAGATCCTCGCTCGACGCCGCGGGCACGGCGGCCGCTCCCGCCGTCACGACCCCGGCCGTATCCACGTTCGGCGCTCGGTCCGGCGTCAGGACGACCGCGGTGACGGCACCGAGGCGCTCGATCTCCTTGGCGAGCCCGCTGTCGGCGATCGCCCCGCCCATGAGCAGGACCGGAGCGTGCAGCTCGAGCGCAGCGGCTGCGGCGGCGTCCTGCGCGGTCTCGTCGTCCGCGTCGGCCAGGACCACGACGGGGGCCCGCGAGAAGAACGACTGGCTCGCCGTGAGCGCCAGCTCGGCGGGGTCGGTCGAGGTCAGGACGAGCACGGGCGCGATCTGGTCGACCGTCGCGGCACGCAGGTCCTCGGTCTGGGCCTCGGGCCGCTCACCCGTCACGTCGCCGTCGCCGCAGGCGGCCAGCAGGGACGTGGTCAGGGCGAGGGTCGAGGCGACCAGGACAAATCGGGCCTTCCGTGAATTCACGTCTCTATCATCCCCTACTGCGTGTGCCGCGCCGAGTCGCGGCGCGTCGCCGTGGGGCTCCGTCGCCCGATGTCGCGCGAGCCAGCCGGAGTCGACAGCCCGCAGGCTCAGCGTACCGAACGGTACTGAGCCGTGAGGGGGCACTGGAACGGGTCGCGCGCCGCGAGGCCCACCCGGTTCAGGTACCGGACGACGATCCGGTACGAGTCCACGAGGGTCGTCTCGGTGTAGAGGATGCCCCGCTCGGCGCAGAACTCCTTGACGATCGGACGGACCTTGCGCAGCGAGGGACGCGGCATGCTCGGGAAGAGGTGGTGCTCGATCTGGAAGTTCAGGCCGCCCATCGCGACGTCGACCCAGCGCCCGCCCGTGATGTTGCGGGACATGAGCACCTGACGACGCAGGAAGTCGATCTTGACGTCGGGTGCGACGGTCGGCATGCCCTTGTGGTTGGGCGCGAAGGACGCCCCCATGAGCACCCCGAACAGGCCGAGCTGGACGCCGAGGAACGCGAAGGCCATCCCCACCGGCAGGACCAGGAACACCGCTGCGAGGTACCCGCCGAGGCGGGCTACGACGAAGACGATCTCCACGGTGCGGCGCTTGACGGGCCCGCGGCCGAAGATGGTCTTGATCCCCGCGACGTGCAGGTTGAGGCCTTCGAGCAGCAGCAGGGGGAAGAACAGGTACCCCTGGCGTGCCGCGAACCAGGCGCGCAGCCCGCTCTTGGTCTCGGTGAGCGTCTCGGTCTCCCACACGAGCACGCCGTTGATCATGTCCGGGTCGCCGCCACGCGTGTTGGGCTTGGCGTGGTGACGCGAGTGCTTGTGCTGCCACCAGCCGTAGGACAGCCCGCCCAGCAGGTTGGCGACGACCAGGCTCGCCCAGTCGTTCCAGCCGCCGGACCGGAAGATCTGGCGGTGCGCAGCGTCGTGGCCGAGGAAGGCGGTCTGCGTGAGGAGCACCGAGAGCAGCGCGGCGATGCCCATCTGCCACCAGGACTCGCCGATGAGCACGAAGGCGACCCCGGTCGCGGCGAGCAGCGTGAGCAGGACGGCGAACTTGGTCCAGTAGTAGCCGTAGCGGCGGCGCATGAGGCCGAGCTCCTGGACAGTGCGGGTGAGGGCGGTGAACTCGCTGACCTGGCGTTCACGCGGAGACTGCGTACGGCCAGGAGCGGTGGCGTCGAGCGTCAAGGGATGGCCTCTCGTGGTCGCAGACGCGGCGCCCGGAGGCAGCACATCCGACGGGTGGTTTCGTCGCGAACGTGACCGACAGTACCCGCACAACCTACGCAAGCGTAGGTTTTGTCCGCCACGAGATCGTCGACGCCACGAGACCTTCACATCCGGTCGGCTCGTCACCGGCCCGACGACGTCACGCCCGACACGGCGTGAGCACCCGTTGTCCAGGGTCACCGGGCACGCCATACTGGGCCGCGAACCCTGCCCGCACCACGAGGAGCGACATGTCCAACCCCGAGCAGAACCCGTCCGGCACGCCCGACCCCTACGGCGCCCCCCAGGACCCGGCTGCCGGCCAGGCACCCCAGGCGCCCCAGTACGGCGCACCGGCTTCCGGCGCGCCGCAGGCACCCCAGTACGGCGCGCCGCAGGCACCCCAGTACGGCGCGCCGCAGGCACCGCAGTACGGCGCGCCGCAGGCGGCCCAGTACGGTGCACCGCAGGCACCCGCCCCCCAGGGGTACGGCGCGACCGCCCCCGCGACCGACCCCGGCAAGACGCTGGGCATCGTGGGCCTCGTGCTGTCCATCCTCACCTGCACGTCGCTGATCGGTGTGGTCCTGAGCATCGTCGCGCTGGTCAAGTCGAAGAAGGCCGGCTACAAGAACGGCTTCGCCCTCGCCGGGATCATCGTCGGCGCGGTCCTGCTCATCGCCTCGATCGTCGTCGGGATCTTCTTCCTCGTGGCGGGCAACGCCCTCCTCGAGGCCTGCGAGGGCGTCCCCTCGGGCGAGACCATCGTGTGGCAGGGCGAGACCGTCCCCTGCCCGTGACACCTGTCACCGCACCGCGCCCCGTGGGCCTCGACCGATCTCCGGTCGGGGCCCACGGCCGCTCGTGCGCCGAACACCCGCCGCACCCGCACGCCCGCACCGCAGACACCGAGGAAGCACCGTGACCCACCCCGAGCCCGTCGTCCACAACCCCGGCAAGGTCCTCGGCATCGTCGGGCTCGTGCTCTCGATCCCTCTGTCGCTGGTCGGGCTCGTCCTCGGGATCGTCGGGCTCGTGAAGTCACGCCGAGCCAGGCTCAACAACTGGTGGGCCGTGGCCGCGATCACGATCTCGTTCCTCGTGATCGTGGCGATCGTGATCTGGGCCGCGACCCTCGTGTGGCTCATGGGCGAGTGCGCAGAGCTCGGCCCGGGGATCCACGACGTGAACGGCCGCCCGATCGAGTGCGTCGCCGGTTCCTGATCTCCCCATCGCGGGCAGCGGCCCGCGATGAGACTGGCGCCCGGCGCCCCGCCCGCGGCGCCGTCGGTCAGCCGAGCGGCGCCAGGTCCGGGCTCTGCACGCACAGCGCACCGCGCCGCGCACCCTCTCCCAGCGCCTCGGCGACCCCCGAGCCTCGCAGGTGGGCGTCGAGGTACCCCGCGAAGAACGCGTCGCCCGCACCGTTGGTGTCCACGACGCGCTCGACGGCGACGGCCGGCACCTCGACCCAGTCGCCGTCTGCGGTGAGGGCGCTCGCCCCCCGTGCACCGTGCGTGCACACCACGAGCCGCGCACCGGCCGCCACCCGGGCCTCCATGAAGGCCCGGTACCCCGGGAGCCGGTCCGAGCTGAGGAACAGGAACGACGCCGCCTCGACGAACTCGCGGTGGAACTCGGCCTCGCCGTCGTAGTCGTGCACGTCGCACCACACGTCCTTGCCCAGACGGCGCGCCTCGCGCAGCAGCGGCAAGGCGGGCAGCGCGAGGTCGACCACGACGGCCGGGGCCGCGATCAGCGCTGCGACGGCGGCGTCCCACGTCGACCCCGGGGCCACCTCGCCGGGCGCCTGGAGGTAGATGGACAACCGCTCCCCCGCCCCGCCCATGAGGTTGAGGTGGCGCTCCGTCCGGCCGTCCGGCGACGGCTCCACGAGGAGCGTGACCCCCGCCCGCCGCAGGACGTCCTCGACGCGGGGAGCGGCGTCGTCGGACCCCAGGACCGTGCGCAGCACGACCTCGCGGCCCACGGCGCGCAGGTTGAGGGCCTTGCCCGCCGACGTGCCACCGACCGTGGCCCGGTGTCGCTCGGCGAACAGCGTCTGCGAACGCGGCTCGGGCAGGGCGTCGAGGTAGACGAGCTCGTTCCACGAGGCGGGGCCGGCGACGAAGACGGGCGCGGAGGTGTCCATGGACGCCGACGCTACCCGCGCACCCCGCGTGGGTCAGCCCGGTGGGACCGTCTCGCGGGCCCGCTCGCCGAGCGCCGGGCACCTGTCCGCCCACATGCGCTGCGCGTCGCGGGCCGCCGCGAGCACCGCCGGATCGACGTCGGCGATCGCCAGCCCCTCGCGGGACTCGACGTGCGCGACACGACGCCCGACCGGGTCGAAGACCGCCGACCCGCCGATGAAGTCGCTCGGGGCCCCGACGAGACCGGCGAAGACGACGTACATCCCGTTGTCGAGCGCCCTGGCTGCGTAGTGAAGGTCCCGCCGGTGGGCCCCTCCGGGGAAGTACGCGCCGCTGTTGACGTAGACGCTCGCCCCGTCGGCTGCAGCCACGGCGGCGTGCTCGGGAAAGTTCGCGTCGTAGCAGACGGAGAGGGCGACCTCGATCCCGTCGACGGTCAGGCTCGCGCCGCCGGGCCCCGCGGAGAAGGTATCGCGCTCGCTCGCGTGCAGGTGCTGCTTGTCGTACGCGACCCATGGAGCGCGCCCCGGGGCGAGCACCAGGTTCGTCAGCGCGCGACGGTCCCCGTGGTCGAGCGCCGTGTTCAGCACGACGACGGCCCCCGTGGCGTCGACCGTACGCTGCAGCGGCGACGCCCAGGACAGGTCGCCGGCGCGAGGCAGCGGTCGCGCGAAGACGGCGTCGTCGTAGCCCGTCACGAACGCCTCGGGGAAGACGACGAGGCGCGCACCCGCCGCGGCCGCCTCGGCCGTGAGACGTGCGGCCTTCTCGACGTTGGCGACCGTGTCGCCCGGGATCGCCTCCGCCTGTACGGCGGCCACTCTCAGCTTCACGGGATCACGGTAGCGGTTCCGAGGAGCTGGTTCGGGCGACGGACTCAGCGTGTGGACGGCCCCGGTGACCGGCAGCGCGCCGGGAGGTACGACCAGCGAGACCCACCCCGCGGCCGAGTGGCTCACCGTCATGCCTACCGCATCACCGACCTCGTGCCCTCGGCCGCCGGCGGCTTCGCCCAGGCCGTGCACGACGGCCTCACGACACGCCTGAACGCCTGAACGCCTGACCCGGGCATGACGAACGATCCCCCCACTTGGCCCCCAGCCTGTACAGGGTGACGGAACGACGAAGGCCCGGAACCTGACGGTTCCGGGCCTTGTGCCTGGTGGAGCTAGGGGGATTCGAACCCCCGACCTTCTCATTGCGAACGAGACGCGCTACCAACTGCGCCATAGCCCCAGAGCGAGGTCAACATTAGCACCTGATTCGAGTGCTTCGACAATCCGTCGCCCTCGCGGCCCCGCCAGGCCCCCGCGCGGGGGACCTACCCGCCCGAGACGCGCCTGCGGGCCAGGATCTCGTTGAGGTCCAGGCCCAGCGTCTCGGTCTTGGGCTTCTTGTCGTCGCCCGCCGCAGGGACGGCAGGACGGGTCGACACCGGCACGGCCGGCACCACCGGCGAGCCGGTCACCCCCACGCCCGGCCCCTCGGGGGCGGGACGAGGCGTGGCAGCCGGTGCGACGGGGACGGCCACCTGGACCGGTGCGACGCCGGTCTCGGAGGCCGTGGGCTTCATGGTGTACGTCGGGCGTGGGACCGGCACGGGCTCCCAGGCGTCGCCGGCCTCGCCGTCGGTCGACGGTGCCGTCCGCTCGGGGCGGGGCGCCTCGTCGCGCGCCTCGGCAGGCGCGACCTCGGCGACCTCCGCCTCGACCACGACGACGACCGGCTTCTCGCGCTGCCGGTCATCGAACAGCTCGCCGCCGCTGGCCCCGGTCCGGGGTCGGGGTAGGTCGGGCTCCGGTTCGACGCGGGCGGTCGATCCGGTCGCCGGACGCCGGTCCCGGCTGCGCGCGGCACCACGTTCGAGGTCGGCGGGCGTGACGCGCGGGATCATCTGGGTGCTCGTCTGCGAGGGCCGCACGGCGTGCCCCGTGACGCGCGAGGGGTGGACGTTGCGCGGAGCGACCGGGCTGCCCTGCACGGGCCCTCGCGAGGCGCGTGCGGCCTCCCTGGCGGCGGTTCGACGCTCCGCGAGCCACGCGGCGTCGGCCCGGCGCGCGGTGAGCACCGCCTGGCGCCCCAGGACGAGGACCAGGAGCAGCGCCGCCGTCGGGCCTGCGGCCGCGTACCAGGACACCAGGCCGAAGCCGACGGCGACCCACGCGCCCGCGGTCGCGAGCAGCAGCAGGAGCGTCAGCACCAGGCGGCGCCGCGCCGCCTTGGCGCGGCGCTCGAGCAGGGCGATGCGCGACGACGAGGGCGCCTTGCGGGGCACGGACGTGTCGGCGGTGCCCCCCTCGGCGCGCCGCCCGGGCGCGATGGACGGGCGAGGGTCTCCCGTGCGGACGTCGTTCTCCATGGTCTGCGGCCCCTCCTTCGACGACGACCGGTGGCCGGTGCCACCGGTCGTGACCTGCTGGACTTCTCTCGGTGCGTCCGTGCCTGCGTCCGAGACCCGCAGCAGGAGCCCGACGTCGGGCTCGGTCGCGAGGGCCGGCCCCAGGAGCAGCGATCGCCCCTCGGCAGCCCCCAGGTGGCCCGGGGACGCACGGCGCTCACGCTTGCCCGACGCGACCCCCAGGACCCGCAGCGAGCCGGAGAACCGGTCCTCGACCCGCGAGTCCAGGAACTGCTGACGCTGCTTGACGCGGTGCGGCACGTAGTAGGCGAACCAGATCACGAACAGGGCAAGGACCGCCACGCCTGCCGAGCCCGTCGTCGATTCCACATGCCGACCGTAGGCGAGCCGCCAGGTGGGCTCCCGGACGCCGCACGGCGTGTCGGTCCTTTTCCCTGACCGGACCATGCACTATGGGGCGTCGCGGCGCCGCTCCTGCCAGCGGGTCAGCAGGCCGTCGGGGACCTCCTCGGTCGTGATCGCGAAGGTCCGGTGGTCGCACCACTGGCCCTGGATGTGGAGGTAGCGCTCGCGCACGCCCTCGTCCCGCAGGCCCAGCTTCTCCACGACGCGCAGGCTCGGACCGTTCTCCGGGCGGATGTTGATCTCGATGCGGTGCAGGCCCAGGACCTGGAAGCAGTAGTCGACCGACATCGCGACCGCGGTGGGGATCACACCGCGTCCTGCGACGTGCTCCCCCACCCAGTACCCGACGCTCGCCGAGCACAACGACCCGTACGTGATGCTCGACACCGTGAGCTGCCCGACGAGCTCGCCGTCCAGCTCGACCGCGAACGGCAACGTCGTGCCCGCGCGCGCCTGGGCGGACAGGATGCGCACGTACTCCCCGAAGGTCGGCGGTCCGCCGCCCGCGCCGGGCCGGGGCGACGTCGCCTCCCAGCGTTCGAGCCACGACGCGTTGCGGGCACGCAAGGTCATCCACGCGTGCCCGTCCTTGCGGCGCAACGGTCTCAGCACCACGCTGCCGTCGGTGGCGTCCTCGCGGAGCGTCACCGGCCACGGCTTCGACACGCTCCACGTCCGCGCGAGCTTGCTCGTCATAGTTCCCGTGCCCATCGATCGTCCGTTCTCGGCTGCAGAGCCCGAGACGTCGTGCCTTCGAGCACCAGGATCACCGACGTGACGCCTGGTGGACAGGGTGTATCACGACCTGACACACCGACACCAGCAGCAGCATGCACCCGGGCGGACGGCACGGCATCCGTTGCGCACCCTCGACCCTCCGCGATCCGGACCTTTCCGTCCGACGACGGCACCACGGACACTTCTTGCCCGAACCTTTGCGACAATAGGCGCATGAGTGGCCCGGTTCAGCCGTATCCCCTGCATGGAAGCATCGAACCCGAGGACGCGA
Source organism: Oerskovia sp. PE-21s (assembly GCF_056158145.1). NCBI lineage: Bacteria > Bacillati > Actinomycetota > Actinomycetes > Micrococcales > Cellulomonadaceae > Oerskovia > Oerskovia sp. PE-21s. The sequence goes on along the minus strand of NZ_JBUXJM010000001.1, from coordinate 267,121 downwards.
AGGAGATCCTCCGAAAAGCCATCCGCACTGCTCGATCCGCACGCACCGAGCGCCGCCGCGACGAAGCGGCCCAGGCGATCGCCGACGTGATCGAGACCATCCCCGAAGTCCTGTCCGCGCGGTGCGTCGCGACGTACGCGGCGCGCCCCACCGAGCCCGGCACCACCGCGATGCTCGAGCGGCTCTCCGCCCGGGGCGTCCGCGTCCTCCTGCCCGTCCTGGGCGCCGGCCTCCAGCGCGACTGGGCCGAGTTCGACGGGGCGCACGACCTCCAGGTCCGCGCCCCGGGCAGGCCGCCCGAGCCGAGCGGCCCCACGCTCGGGGCGGCCGCGCTCGCCGACGCCGACGTCGTCATCGCGCCCGCGCTCGCGGTCGACTCGAACGGGGTCCGCCTCGGGCAGGGCGGCGGCTGGTACGACCGCGCGCTCGAGCACGTGCGCCCCGGCACCAAGGTGATCGCGGTCGTCTTCCCCGAGGAGGTCTACGACGCGACCGACCGTCCGCTGCCCCTCGAGAAGCACGACCGCACCGTGGACGCTGTCGCGACTCCCCTCGGGTGGCGCTGGATCGGTCAGGACTGACCGGCTCCGCCGTCCCTCGCGCACGACGAAGGGCCCGCCCGGGCAGCTCGCCCGGGCGGGCCTTTCGTCGCTCTCCCCCGGCCACCCAGGCGGGTGGGCCGGTCGGGCGGGGTGCGCGGCGTCGTCGGGCAGGTGATGCCCGACGACGCCGCACCCGTCAGGGGACCAGCGTGAGCGTGTCCTTGGTGCCGGAGCGCACGGCCTCGGCCGTGAACGGCCACGCGTAGGTCTCGCCCGCGGCCCACGTGCCGAGCTGGTCCTCGTAGTGCTTGGACGCCGGGTGCCCGGAGGTGCCCGTGACGGTGACCCAGGTCGAGGCGTCCAGGTCGGCGAGGTCGACGACCATGCGCATCGACGGACCCGACGTGACCTCGAAGCTGCCCGAGGCCGCGTCCCACGACGTCGCGTTGACGATCGACGAGCCTCCCGGCATGGCCACCGTGCGGGGGTTCACGTAAGCCCGGACGAAGCCCGGGACTGCGTCGTTGTCGAGGACCACGTGACCGAGCGAGAGCGTGTGGAGCTTGCCCCACTCCCAGTCGGTCGTCTTCTTCGACAGCTCGGTCGTCAGGTCGAGGCGGGCCGAGGTGATCGCCCGGTTGAGGACCTCGTCGCGGGTCTCGACGACGCTCACGGTCTGGCGGTCGTCCCAGAACGCGTTGGTCTCGTCGGCGAGCATGTTCTGCACGACGGCGAGCCAGCGGCTGCCGCCCGCGGGGCGGATGTTCTCCGGCAGGTCGTCCCAGAACGTGATCTCGAGCAGGTTGCGCCACACCGCGGCGAAGTACGCGGCCGCGGCCGAGTCCTTGTCCATGTGCTGGTCCCAGTCGGCGAGGAGGTCCTGCCCCTCGGCCGCGAAGTCGTTGCGCACCCCCTTGCTGTTCTCGATGTCCTGCTCGAGCAGGAGGGGCACGAGGGCCGCGGCGTACGGGCTCCAGTCGTCGTTCTGGATCTCGTTCATGGTCTGGACGTCGACCTTGCGGCCCGAGTCGATCTCCTCCTGCAGGAGGGTCCGGATGCGCTGCGAGCGGTAGCCGTAGTCCCAGTCCGTCGTGAGGAACGGGGTGGTCCCTGCCGGGAGCACCGCCTGGTTCGCCGCGACGACGAACCCCTCCTCGGGGTCGACCACGCCCGGCATCTGCGCGGCGGGCACGTAGCCGGTCCAGTCGTAGCGCTCGTCCCACCCGGGTCGCGGCCACGTGCCGTCCGACGGCACGGGCCCCTCGACGTTCGCGCGCACCGGGATCCGGCCCGGCGCCTGGTAGCCGATGTGCCCGTCCGTGGTCGCGAAGACGATGTTCTGGGCGGGGACCTCGAACAGGGCCGCGGCGGCCTTCATGTCCTCGGCGTCCGCCGCGAGGTTGAACGCGAAGACGGCGTCGGCGGTGCGGCCGGGCTCGAGCGCGGTCCACCGGAGCGAGACCTCGTAGTCGCCGAGCGGGGTGCCCTCGGTCGGTGAGGCCGCGACCTTGTCCATGGGCAGGACGGTCGAGACGATCGGTCCGTGGACCGTCGAGGCGACCTTGAGCTCGACGTCCTCGCCGCCGTTGACCTTGATGGTCTCGGTGCGGGTCTCGAGAGGCTCCCAGTCGTCGCCCCGCAGGTACGTGTCGTCACGCACGCGCTCGATGAAGAAGTCGGTGACGTCGGCGCCCATGTTCGTCAGGCCCCAGGCCAGGTCGGCGTTGTGCCCGATGATCACGCCGGGGAAGCCCGCGAACGAGAACCCCGAGACGTCGAACCCGCAGGCCGGGCTCACCTCGTTGCAGTGGAGTCCGACCTGGGCCCACACGCTGGGGGCCTGGAGGGACAGGTGGGGGTCGTTGGCGAGCAGCGGCTTGCCGCTGGCCGTGTGCTCGCCCGAGACGACCCACGAGTTGGACCCGGTGCCCTCGCCGCGTCCGACGAGCACAGGCACGGCCGCGAGCGCGGCGTCGGCCGCGGCGACGGCCGACTGGAGCTCGCTGCCCGCGAGGGTCGGCGCGTACGCGGTCTGTTCCGCGCCCTCGACCTGGACGGGTTCGCTCGTGGTCGGCACCTCGGACGGGTCGAGGATGGGAAGGTTCGCCTGGGCCGGGTACGCGGGGAAGAGGGTGCCCACACGGGCCACGTCCTGCGCGACCTTGGCGGGGTCCTGGGCTCCGCTCGAGGCTCCCGCGAAGCCGCCGTACGCGATGGCGCGCTCGAGCTCGTCGTCGTAGTTTCCGCGCAGGTCCCAGGCCATGGCCTTGAGCCACGCGAGCGAGTCGATCGGGTCCCAGGGCTCGGGGTCCGGCACCGAGACGCTCGTGCCGAGCACCGTGTACTCGAGCGCGATCTCGCTCGGGTCGCGGTCATCGAGGTAGGCGTTGACGCCGTCCGCGTAGGCCTGGAGGTAGGCCTTGGTCTCGGGGGCGAGGATCTTCCACTCCTCCTCGGCGACCAGGCGCCAGCCGAACGTGCGCGTGACCTTGTCCGCGTCGATCGCGACCTGGGAGTCGCCGACGAGCTCGGCCAGACGCCCCGCGGTCACGTGGCGGCGGTAGTCCATCTCGAAGAAGCGGTCCTGCGCCTGGACGTAGCCCTGGGCGCGGAAGAGGTCCTCGGGCGTGTCGGCGTAGATCTGCGGTACGCCCTGCGCGTCGCGGAGCACGCTGACCTCTGCGTCGAGGCCCGTCAGGGTGAGGGTGCCGTCGGTCTGCGGGAGCGGTCGGCGGACGGTGACGACCGTGAACACCGACGCCGCGACCAGGAGCACGACGACGAGCGCGGCGATCGCGATGATGCCGCGACGGGCGCGAGAACCTCCCCGGCGGGCAGCAGGGACGGGCGGCGGGGGGTCGCCGTGGACTCCGGCGGGGACATCAGCAGACACGGTGCGAGACTACCCCGGGCGGGCCAGGCGTATGATTAGCACTCAGAAGACCCGAGTGCCAGTCCGGCTGTGTCCTGCCGTCGACCCGACGCGCACGCCGGACGCCGCGGAGCAGGCTCGCACCCGCCCCGTGACGACCGCACCCACCCCCGCGACCTCTGAGGAGAGACCGTGCCCACCTACGCGTACACGTGCACTGCCTGCGGCCACGCCTTCGACATCCACCAGGCGTTCACCGACGACGCGCTCACCGTGTGCCCCGAGTGCGGCGGTCGCCTGCGCAAGGTCTTCTCGTCGGTCGGCGTGACCTTCAAGGGCTCGGGCTTCTACCGCACCGACTCGCGCTCCTCGAAGTCGTCGAGCACGGGCTCGACCACGCCCGCGACGCCCGCGAAGTCGTCCGACTCGTCGAACAGCTCGTCCTCGGGCTCGTCGAGCACCGGGTCGTCGTCGAGCGGTTCCTCCTCGAGCTCGTCGGGCTCCTCGACGCCGTCCGCGGGCTGACCGCACTCCGGACCGTGCACAGGTAGGCCCCCGGGGCGCCTGTCCACAGGCCGCCGCGCCGCGCCGCGGGTCGCCCCGGCGGGCACCTAGCGTCGACGCATGGCTCCTCCTGCATCGACCGCGACCGGCCCGTCGGGCCGCCGTGCCTCCACTGCCCGACGGCGCCTGCGCGCCCTCGTCTGGCGCGCACGTCTCGTGGCGCTCGCCCTGGGCTGCGGACTGGTCGCCGCCGTCGTGGTCGACCGCCTGAGCCCTCCCCCGCCGGCCACCCGGCCCGTGGTCGCGACGGCGCGCGCGGTCGAGGCCGGCACGGTGCTCGTCGAGGAGGACGTCACGGTCGTGCACGTCGCGGCCGCGCTCGCCCCGCAGACCTCGCTGACCAGGGTGAGCGACGCCGTCGGGCGAACCACCTCGGTCGCCCTGCCGCCCGGCCAGACGCTCTCCCCCTCGCTCGTCGCCGCGGGCGACCTCGCCGCCATGGCCCCCACCGGGACCGTCGTGGCGCCCGTGCGGCTCTCCGACCCCGACGTGGCCGCGCTCCTGCATCCCGGCGACCGGGTCGACCTGCTCGCGGCCACGGCCAGCGGCGAGACCGGGACCGGCAGCCACCTCGCGCGGCGCGCCCTCGTGGTGGCGGGGTCCCCGGCGCCAGCCTCGCCCGGTGGTCTGCTCGGCGGCGGGACGCCCGAGGGCGGCGTCACGCTCGTCGCCGTGCTCCCGCAGGAGGCCGCCGCGCTCGCCGGGGTCGGCGACTGGGGCGGCCTGTCGGTGGTCCTGGTGCCCTGAGCCGGACCGCGGCCTCCGAGACGTGCGGATGCGCGCCGCAACGAGCATGGAAGGATCACGTCCGGACCTCGCTCGTGCCACGGGCGCCGCCGCGAGACCGCCGCGCGCACCCGGTCCGCGCCCTCTCGAAAGGAACCCCGTATGCAGAACGTGCTCAACGGCTTCAAGGACTTCGTGCTCCGCGGCAACGCGATCGACCTCGCGGTCGGTGTCGTGATCGGTGCGGCCTTCACCCAGGTCGTCACGGCGATCGTCGACGGCCTCATCAACCCGCTCGTCGCGGCGATCTTCGGCAAGCAGGACCTGAGCAAGGTCTGGACGTTCGAGGTCAACGAGGCGATCTTCAGCTTCGGCCTCGTCCTCGACGCGCTCTTCAAGTTCCTCTGCGTGGCAGCGGCGCTCTACTTCGTCATCGTGCTGCCCATGAACCACCTGGCGGCCCGGCGCAAGAAGGGCGAGGAGGCCGCCCCCGCGGCCCCCGCCGAGGACGTCCTGGTGCTCCAGGAGATCCGCGACCTGCTGGCCGCGCAGAACGCACGCGGCGCTGGTCCCGCCGGTCCTGCGACGGGCACCGGCCCGTTCGGCGGCCCGACCGACGGTCCTGGCGGCCGCTGACCGCTCACGCGCCGTCCACGAACGCCCCGCCGGTCTTCCGGCGGGGCGTTCGTCATGCTCGGGCCACGTCGCACCTACTGCGGGCGTCGAGCGGGACCGGCAGAGCAGGCAGAGCAAGCAGAGCGGCCCTCAGGACCAGTGCGGCGGCACGTCGCGCAAGAGCTCGGCGTCGTGGCTGTCGGTCGACGCGCCCGGTCGGACGTCGCCCCAGACCGCGGCGTCGTCGTCGGACCCCAGGCCCGCGACGCCCGCCTGCTCGGTGCCCGGGCGCACGACGCGGCGCGACCGACGGCGCGGCGCGGTGGGCGCTGCCGGGTCGGCCGGGGCGTCGGGGGCAGGGGCAGGATCGACGGGGGTCACGACCCCATTGTCTCAGCGCCCCGGACGGCCCCGACGCGTCCGCCGCCCCCACCTGCCACGATGCGAACGGCCGACCCCGGCCGACCCGTCAGTCCGTCCCGAACTCGTCGTCCGCGACCGTCGGCACGACGACGATGCGGTCGCGCCCACCCGTCTGCGCGATCCCGCCGATCTCCGGCAGCCGCGCGTCGCGCACCGCCTGGACGACCCGGCGGATGCGCTCGGCCTCCTTCGCGGGGTCGAGGAACGCCGCAGCGGACCACACCTGCGCGACGACCCAGCCCGTGCGCTCGAGACGCTCGGCGAGCTGGCGGTCGCGCACCCGCACGCTGCGTTCGGCGACGTAGGCGTCGTCGTCGGTCAGGACCGCGACCAGCAGCTCGCCCGGGATGTCGGGGTGACCGACGACCAGCGGGATCCGGTCGCCGCCGACCACGCCGTAGTCCGTCTCGACCACGAGCCCCGCACGCCACAGGCGCTCGGCGAGGTCGATCACGAGCCGGTCGGGGTTGCCGCCCACGTCCACGCCGTTGCCGAGCGTGACCTGGTCGGCGCGGCCGCTGCGCTGCTCGGTGAGGTCGAGGACCTCCGCGAGGAGCTTGGCCCCGCGCCCGCGCAGACGCTCGGGGTCGAGGTCGGACGCCGTGAAGCACGTGACGACGTGCAGGCGCCGACGGGTCGAGCCCAGGGTGTCGAGGAGCATGGCGTCGCCACCCGGTGCGTTGAGCACGCCGAAGCGGTGCAGCACGCGACCGTGCGGGGTCCGCCCGTAGCCGATGGACAGGACGATCGCGTCCCGGGTGAGCCCCGCGACGCCCGAGACCTCGGCGACCACGACGGGCTCGGCGCGAGCGCCCGAGAAGAACACGGCCAGGGCCGGGTTCTGCCGGACCTCGCCGAGGAGCGCGTCACGGATGCGGTCGGCGTGCACCGAGCTCACCGTGACGATCGCGAGCGACTCCTCGGGTCGGGTCATGGCGTGCTCGATCGCGATCTCGACGACGCGGTCGACCTCGGCCTGCGTGCTCTCGACCGCCCCGGACGCCGGGTCCGGCATGCCGGCACCGTCGACCAGGTCGAGGTGGACGAGCGGCTCGGCCCGGGGCAGCGGGCTCGGGCGCAGGACGCCCTCGTAGCCGTGCGCGGCGAGGAAGGCCGTGAGGTAGGGGTCGCGGCGGGTCCCGCCCGCGGACAGCGCGACGGTCGGCAGGATCTCCGCGAGCTCGCCCACGGTCGTGCCCGAGGCGGCCCGCGGGTCGCCGAACACGACGACCTGACGACCGCGCGCGAGCGAGGACAGGACCAGCTCGACCGGGATGTGCTGCGCGGCGTCGAGGATCACGAGGTCGACGGTGCGCGTCGGGGTGAACAGGTGCGGCACCAGCGTCGGGGACGCGACGACGCACGGCCGCAGGCGCCGCAGCACCTCGGGGTAGCGCTCGTGGGCGTCGCGCAGGCTCGTCATCCGGCCTTCGAGGAGCTCGGTGAACAGTGCCTCGGCCTCGGCCCGGTGGTCGCGCATCGCGGCGCCGAGGTGCTCGCGCACCGCGAGCCGGACCGGGGCGGACAGGGCGGCGACGTGCGTGCGGTCGAGGTCGCGGAACCTGCGTGCCAGCGCTTCGAGGCCCGCGCCGTCCTGGCCCGCGAGCGCCGGGTCCTGCGCGAGGATCTGCTCGAACACCGAGCTCCACCAGGCGAGGTCGAGCTCGGGTCCCACGAGCTCGGGCTCGACGCGGCGCGCCGAGAGGTCGTCGAGCAGGTCGCCGAGCCCCTCGTCGCGCAGGGTCCGCAGCGTGGAGGTCCGCGCGGGCAGGTTGTCGAGGGCCTCCTGGTCCTCGCCGAGGCTCGCGAGGCGCGCGGCCAGCTCGCTGATGGGCAGGTCGAGCAGGTCGGACCCGACGGGGGTCGTGGCGAGGACGGGGTCGAGGTACTCGAGGTCGATCCGGACGGCCTCGTACGTGTCCTCGATCGCGGCGAGCCCCTCGGGGAGGGTCGGCCACCCGCCGCGCGGGCACTGCGCCTGCCAGACCGCGCGCTGCGCCTGGACCTGGATGAGCGCGGCGTGCAGGTCGGGGACGCGGACGCCTGGGCGGAGCATGTCCTTGGCCTGCCGGCGCAGGCGTCGGCGGAGCCCCCAGCCCATGTCGATGCCGTTCTCCGCTCTCCACTCGCGCGTGCCCGTCGCCTCGACGAGGTCGGTCGCGGTGCGCTCGAAGATCATGGGTTGGAACGCGTCGAGCGTCCCGCGCATCCCGCCGAGCATGCGGAGCTGGTCGCCCCACTGCCGGACGGTCGTGGCGGTGGTCAACCCCGTCGTCGTCGCGACGGAGGCCACCTGCTCGCGGAGCTGGGGCAGCGTCTGCCCCGACAGCCGCTGGACCCGCAGCAGCGCGTCCTGCGCGTTCTCGGCGCTCGTGATGTCCGCGCCGAACCAGGGCGTCGACGTCGAGCGGAGCGTGAAGGCCCCGACCTCGGCCGCGCGCACGAGGCGGGCCGAGAGCTCGGCCCGGCGCTCGGCGCCGATGCGGACCGTGACCTCGGGGCCCAGGCGGACGGTCGTGCCGGGGGCAGGGCGCTGCGCGGTGAGCCGGGCGAGGGCCTGCAGTGCCGCGTAGGCGGACACGCCCCAGGGCTCGCGGACCAGGTGCAGGGACTCGATGTAGCCCGAGAGCTGTGCGCGCGCACCCAGCAGTCCGTCCCGGACGCGCGCGACGGCGTCGGTGTCGACCGTCTCCGCCTCGGCGGCCATGGCCCCCAGGAGGCGCTGCGAGGCCGTGGTCCGCCACGTGGGTTCGGGGGCGATGTCGAGCAGCAGCCCGTCGAGGCCGAGCGCGGCGAGCCGGGTCGAGAGGGTCTCCGCGGAGCGTCGGTGGCCCGGGACGTAGAGGATGCTGCGGCCGCTCGCCGCGGCCTCGGCGACGACGGCTGCGATGGTTCCTGCGGTGTCGGCCCCGGGGGGCGCGTCGACGAACAGGTGGCTGCCGGTCGCGAGCGCGTCGATGACGTGCCGCTGCGCGGGGTCGAGGTCGCCCACGCCCCGCTCCTGGGTCGGGTCGGCGTCGCCGACGCGCGGGGCCGGGAGCTCGCGCGCGAGCGCGGTCGCGGCCTCCTCAGAGCCGGCGAGGGCCGCGACGACCTCGTGCCGTTCGAGGCCCGACGCCAGCTCGTCGAGGTCGTCGACGAGGACCTGGCCGGGGTGGACGAAGGTCCCGACGAGGACGCGCTGCGCGAGCTCGAAGTCCCCCAGCACGGCCTTGCCCACGGCGGTGATGCGGGCCAGCGCGTCGGAGGGGTCGAAGCCTGCGGGCGTGAAGGCGCTGCGCGCGAGGGTCACGGGGTCGATCAGGCCGCCGTGGGCGCGCAGCGTGCGGGCCAGGACGGGGTTGATCTCGACGGTCGGCTCGAGCGTGAGGTCGTAGTCGGTCTCGCTGTCGCCGCGCGGGGTGAGCGTGAGGGGGCGCAGCAGGACGGGGGCGCGCACGGTCCGCGGGAGGGTGGGCTCGGCGTCGGGTCCTTCGGCGCCGTCGCGCGCGGGCCCTTCCCCCTGCCCGACGGCGCCGCTCCCCGTGGGCGGGGTGGTCGCGGTCTGCGCCGGGTCGGCCGGGTCCTCGGCGGCGGGTCCTGCGGGCAGGCCCGTCGCGCCGTCGATGGTCCGGCTGTACGTGGTGCCCGCGACGTGCGCGAGGGCGGCGACGTCGTCGGTCGCGAGGCGCGAGGGTTCGCCCTCGGTCCAGGTCGTGACGCCGATCGCGAGGTAGGTGGGCGCGACGCCGTACCGCTGGGCGTGCTCCTGCGAGCGGACGACGACCGCGCGCGCCCGGCGTCGGGCGGCAGGCAACGACGCGCCCTCGCGGAACAGGTTGGACAGACGGGTCGGGCGCCCGGCGAAGAGCTGCGCCACCCCCGAGGGGTGGGCTGCCGTGAGGTCGACGACCGCGTCGCCCAGCAGGCCGATGTCGGCGAGCGACGACCCGCCCGCGAGCTCGACGAGCGAGGCCCGCCACGACCGGACGGCGTCCTCGACGAGCTCGGCCGTGGTCGGCGCCTCGACGAGGGTGGGCCTCGCGAGCGTGGTGGGGCCGTCGACGTCCGGGGCCGCACCGCGGGCGGCACGCTCGTGCGCGTCCTGGTCGGTGAGCGGCCGGGCGGGATCGGCCACGGTCTCGCGGGCTGATGGGTTGCGGGCGGCTGCGTTCACTCTCGCACGCTAACCGTCCGGTCGGCAGGATCGGGGACCGGCACGCCGTGGGCGGTGACTTCTGGTCGGTCACGGGGCCGAGGGCCGCGGACCGGGAGTTCTGAGGGGGGACGGCGCCTGCTGCCTCGCGTGCGTCGTCGCACGGGGGGGAGGGCCGGGAAGAGTGAGAGGACGGTGCGCACCGCGCAGGGGGCAGGCGATACGCACCGTCAGAGATGATTCTGCAAGGTCTTCGCGCATTCGTCAAATGTGAGGACGACCACGGTGACGCAGAGATGGACAAGCGTCCAGTTCGATGCGGCGGATTGTTCCTGGACGACCGGGCGGTGCTGTCGGGCCGAGGACCTCCCCCGGCCCGACCGCTCGCGGTGCTCAGCTGAAGAGCTTGGACCCGTGCTTGAGCAGGACGCCCGCGATCATCAGGACGACCCACGTCGCCGTCAGGAACACGTCCGCGTCCGAGCGGACGAAGGACAGCGCACGCTCCTGCGCCCTGGCCGGCAGGTACAGGTTGTCCTCGATGATGTTCCAGTGCAGCAGCGTCATGAAGACGAGCGTCGTCGAGAGCGTGACCAGCAGGCACCAGGGGCACAGCGCGCCGATCACGAACATCGACTGGTAGAAGAGCCAGTAGGCGAAGATCAGGCCCAGCGCGTACACGACCTGTGCGGAGAACATGAACCAGCGCGGGAACCGCACCCCTCCCAGGCTCGCGACCGCGATCGTGATCACCACAGGCTCCGCGATCAGCCCCAGGAACGCGTTGGGGAAGCCGAACAGCGACGACTGCCACGCGACCCCGACAGCACCGCAGGACAGGACCTCGTTGACGTTGCACGAGAGCTCGGCCGCAGGGTTCGCCGCGAGCAGGACCGCGTCGTAGGACAGGACGAACGAGGCGGTCAGGCTGATCAGCGCGGAGACCAGCATGGTGCCGAACACCCACTGCCTGCTGTGCCGGAACCCCTCGATGCCCGGCGGGTCGGTCCTACGGTCGTCGTGCAGAACGTCGCTCATGCGTGATGCCCTTCCGGCGATGGCCCCCGGCCATCCCCGGAAGCCCCTCCAGCCTAGAGGCGGCTGCCGCGCTGAACCCGCCGGTGGGGCGTCTCGCGGACGGGTCGCGATCAGCAGATGGACGAAGGTTTGTCGAAGGCCGAGAGCGGACGTGCGGTCCGACCGCGCGGATCTTTGTCGTCGGCCCCGGAAATGTGCACGGAGAACGGCTCATCAATGCGCGCGGCGACAGCCAGAATTAGCACCCGGAGAACCGCGAGGCCGATGCACGGCGCCGTGGACATCAATTCCGGAAAGGTGCGACGAATCGTCTGCCCGCGATCGTGGAGGATCCGCCGCCCCAGCCACGCCGCACCATGGCGACCTGGTGACACGTCGGCCCGGGCGCGCCCCGAGGTCGGGGACTTGAGGTCCGGTGATCGTTGCCCGTCCCGCCGGGGCTGCTCGGGGAATCGCCCACAAAAGTGGGCACCGCCGAAAGCTCGCACCCGGTCCGAGCCGTCCCGGATCTCCCACCGATCCGGCACCCGCCAGGAATTCGGTTCGCCTTTCAACTACTTTGAGCCGGTGCGGCGTGAGCCGCATTCGCCTGCCGCGCTGAAACCAGGCCGCCGCTACGACCGGACGGCCCGACGCGCACCTCCGTGCGCGCCGGTGTAGACCGGGAACCAGGGGTGCGCCGCACCCACCGGCAGCGAAGGAGCCGCCATGCCCATCGGGTACCTCGTGCCCATCCTGCTCGTCGCCTGCTGCACGACGGCGTCGCTCACCCCCGCCCGCCGACCTCCTCGGCTGGGACGCCTCGCCTTCCGGATGAGCGTCCTCGTCAACGAGCAGCCGTTCGCCCTGCTCCTCGCCCTCGGTGCGATCACGGCGGTCGCGGTCGCCGACGGCGACCTCGGGGCGCCGGGAGGGCGCGTCACGCTCGTCCTGGCCGTGCTGACGGCGCTCGGCCTGCTCCTGGTCGCCCGACGCGGCCTGCGGGCGGCGCCCGTGCTCGACCACGCCCTGGTCGACGACCTCCACGTGGGGCCGGGCACGGTCACGAACCGCCGCCTGCCCTGGACGCAGATCCTCCTGGCGCCGTTCGCGGTGCGCCGGCGCGACGTCGAGCGGCTGGCCGACCTTGCCTATGGCGAGGAAGTCGAGGGTGGGGTCGGCGGGGGCAGCGACGTCGGGGACGACGGGAACGTCGGGGAGCCAGGTCGCCGGGAGCGCCGGCTCGACGTCTACCGCCCCCGGTCGCGTCCGGCCGACGGCCCGACTCTCGTCTACTTCCACGGCGGCGGCTACGTGAGCGGACGCAATGAGCTCGAGGCCCGCGCGATGCTGTCGCGGCTCGCGAGCCGCGGGTGGGTGTGCGTGAGCGCGAACTACGGCCTGCGCCCGACGACGAACTTCCCCGGGCACCTGATCGACGCCAAGCGGGTGCTCGCCTGGGTCCGGGCCCACGGCGCCGAGCACGGGGCCGACACCTCCCGCGTCCTCGTGGCGGGCAGCTCCGCGGGCGCGCACCTCGCGTCCCTCGCGGCCCTCACTCCCCGCGACCCGCGGTTCCAGCCCGGCTTCGAGGATGCCGACACCACCGTGGTCGGGGCCGTGTGCCTCTACGGCTACTTCGGCGAGTACTACGGCAGCGGCCGCGACCCGGGTGTCGAGTCGGCGCCGGGCGACTACCTGCGACCCGACGCGCCCCCGTTCCTCGTGGTGCACGGCGACCAGGACACCCTGGTCCCCGTCGAGGGGGCGCGGCACTTCGTCGCGGGGCTGCGCGGAACCTCGACGAGCCCGGTCGTGTACGCCGAGCTACCCGGGGCGCAGCACGGGTTCGACCTGTTCCACTCGATGCGGTTCGACGCGGTCGTCACGGCGGTCGAGGAGTTCGCGGAGCGGGTGGTGGCGGCGCGGGACCGGGCGCCCGAGGTGCCGGTCGAGCGGCACGAGGAGCGGTGAGGCGGGATGGTCCCGACCTGATGCCGCGGGGTGTGGTGGTGCGCCTGGCCAGATTCGAACTGGCGACACCCGCTTTAGGAGAGCGGTGCTCTATCCCCTGAGCTACAGGCGCGTGGGCGCGAACACGGCGGATCGGGCCCGGTGGGACGCCCGACAGCCTAGCGTCCCGGCCCGGCAGTGTCCCAACCCGCGCGATCCACGAGCCCGATCGCGTACTCGGGCCAGAACGTGCCGGCGGCCGGGTCGCCCCGGTCGCACTCGCCGTCGGACTCTCCGGGGACCTTGATCCAGAGGTACGCGTCGAGGGCGCTGCCGTCGTCGACCGCACCGGGCTTCTCTCCGAGCGCCCGACCTGCGGGGTTGCACCAGTCGAGTGGCCCGTCACCCACGGGCCCGAGCCCGTTGCGCGACGTGTCGACGACGTAGTGCGTCCCGAGGAGCGCGGCGAGCCGGTCGGCATAGGCGCGCTCGTCGGCCGTGGTGCGGTAGTTGGAGACGTTGGTCGCGAAGCCGCGGGCGTCGTCGATCCCGGCCTGCCGCAGCCGGTCGGCCATGGTCGGGGCGTCGACCCACGCCGAGTTCCCGGCGTCGAGGTACACGCTCGCGCCCGCGTCCGCGAGCGCCGCGGTGGCCTGGCGCAGGAGCCCGGCGCGGTCGCCCTGCTCAGGGCACGCACCGAGGTCGGGCAGGGCGTCGGGTTCGAGCACGACGGCGGTGCGTGTGCCGCGCAGCCCGTCCGCGACCGCCTGGACGAACGCCGGGTACTCCTCGGGGGTCAGGCCGCCCGCGGAGAAGGACCCGCAGTCGCGGGCCGGGATCGCGTAGAGCGTGACGATGCCGGTGCGTCCGGCCTGGTTGGCGGCGGTCGCGTAGTCGCGCACGAGGGTCTCGGCCTCCGCCGGCGCGAACCAGTCCCCGACCCACAGGGACGCGCCCGCCTCGCTGATGACGTCGAGCGCCGCGGCGGCGTCGGGGTCGCTCGTCCGGAGCGCCTCGGCGGCGTGCACGGACTGCATGTCCGGGTGGGCGTAGGGCGCGCCCGCCAGGAAGGGGTTCGCGTCGGCACCGACGGGCTCGACGGGGTCCGCCGGGGGTGCCTCGACCGCGGTGGCCTCGGGCTGCGTCTCGGCGGGCTCGGACACCCCGGGAGAGCACGCCCCGAGCCCGACGGCGAGGATCGCCGCCCCCAGCGTGGTCGCGGTCAGGTGCCGGTCGGCTCGCGCGCGCATGTGTCCCCTGTCGTGGTGCGGAGCGCGGGATGCCGGGCGAGGCAGGCCGCGGTCGGTGGGTCGACCCTGCTCCTTCGGGTGCCACCGGCTGCAGGCACGCTACGTCGTCGGGGGCGACGCTGCGTCGTCGTCCCACCGTGGCGCCCGGTCGTCAGGACGAGCGTGAGCCCTGGCTCACGCTCGTTCTGACGACCCGCCGGACGGGTCAGACCGCCGTGAGCGCCTCCGTGGGGGACATCCGTGCTGCCCTGACCGCGGGGTAGAGGCCCGCGACCGCGCCGATCCCGAGCGTCGCGACGAGCCCGCCCACCACGACCACGGGCGGGACGGAGACCGGCCACTCCTGCGACGTGGCGTACCCGGCCGTGATGCCGATCCCGATCAGGACCCCGGCGGCCCCGCCTATGAGCGAGAGCACCAGCGACTCCACGAGGAACTGCCCGCGGATCTGACCCCGGGTCGCGCCGAGCGAGCGGCGCAGGCCGATCTCGGCGCGTCGTTCGAGGACCGAGATGACCATGGTGTTCGCGACCCCGATCCCGCCCACGAGCAGCGCCACCGCCCCGAGCCCGACGAGCAGCCCCGTGAACGCCTCGTCGGAGGCCTGCTGGGCCGCGAGCGCGTCGGACGGGCGTGAGACGTCGACCTCGTTGGGCGCCTGCGGGTTGGCCGTGGCGCCGAGGACACCGCGGACCTGCTCGACGGCGTCCTCGCGGGTGCGCGTGTAGATCATGGTCGGCAGCTCGTCCCAGTCCAGATAGGTCACCGCGGCCTCACGGCCCACGAGCGCCCCCAGGTCCATCTCCGGAGCGAGCGGCACGGGGTCGAGGATGCCCACGACCGTGAACCACTCGCCGCCGATCCACACCTTGACGGCCGGGTCCGGCGTCGTGATCCCCAGGCGCTTCGCGGTCGTGTGCCCCAGCACGACGGCCGGGTACCGCGCCGTCGCCTCCGAGAGCCAGGCGCCGTCCGCGACCGTGCCACCGACGGACTCGAGCAGGTCGAGGTCCGCCGCGTAGACGCCGATACCTCCCGACTCGCCCGTCGGGACCAGGTCCGAGCGGTACGCCTTGGCGTCGAGCTGGGCTACCGACGTCGCGTTCTCGACCGGGGCGATCCGCCGCACCATCTCGACGGACTCGGGCGGCAGGGTCGCGGCCTCCCCGAACAGGTCGGTCCCGGGCGCGACGCGCAGGAGGTTCGTCCCGAGGGCCGTGAGCGTCCGGTCGAGCTCTGCCCTCGACGAGCTCGAGATCCCGACGACCGCGACCATCGCCGCGATGCCGATCGCGATGCCCAGGGCCGAGAGCACGGCCCGCAGCGGGCGGGTGCGCAGCCCGGTCGCGCCGACGCGCAGGATGTCGGGCGGGCCGAGGCGCGCGGGGCGCAGCGTGGTCAGCACGGTGCCTCCTCGTCGGTCGCCGTCGCCGGGACGTTCGCGAGGACGGTTCCCGCACCGCTCGGGGGCAGGGTGCCGTCCGCGACGATCTCGCCGTCGCGCATCGCGACCTGCCGGGGCAGGGAGGCTGCGAGCTCGCGGTCGTGCGTGATGATGACGACCGTCGTCCCGGCCGCGTTGAGCCCCCGCAGCACGTCCATGACGCCGGCCCCGGCGGCCGTGTCGAGCGCTCCCGTGGGTTCGTCGGCGAGGAGCAGGGGCGGGTCCCCGACGACGGCGCGCGCGATCGCGACGCGCTGCTTCTCGCCACCCGACAGCTCGTGCGGGCGGTGCGTCGACCGGTGTCCGAGCCCCACGCGCTCGAGGGCCTCGGCGGCCCGACGGCGTCGCTCGCGTCGCCCGACGCCCCGGTACAGCAGCCCGTCGGCGACGTTGTCGAGGGCCGAGACACCGACGGCGAGGTGGAACTGCTGGAAGACGAACCCGATGCGGCTCGCGCGCAGCGCGGACACCTCGCGGTCGTCGAGGTCCTCGACGAGGAAGTCGTCGATCAGGACCCGGCCCGACGTGGGCCGGTCGAGCGTCCCGATGACGTTGAGCATGGTCGACTTGCCCGAGCCCGACGGCCCCACGATCGCGAGCAGCTCGCCGCGGTGGACGTCCAGGTGGACGTCGCGCAGCGCGGCGACCCCGCCCGGGAAGACCCGGGAGACCTCGTGCAGGGTCACGACGGGCCCGCCGCCCGCGCCCGGGTCGGTGCCCGGCAAGCCGGTGGCGGTGCCCCAGGTCTGCGGGTGGGCGACGGCGTCGCGCGCTACGGCGAGCGCGCTCACGACGGCATCCCGACGACGTCGCCCTCGACCACGTCGCCCGTGATCTCGACGCTCCCGTCCGCGAACATCCCGGTTTCCACGGCCACGATCCGGCTCGTGCCGTCCTCGACGACCTCGACCCCGTACCCGCCCTCGGCGAGCGCGAGGAGCGCCGCGACGGGCACGGTGAGGACGTCGGGGCGCTCGGCCGCGACGAACGTGACCTTGACCGAGCCGGGGTCGGCGTCGGTCCCGTCGGGGAGCGTCACGGTCACGGGGATCGTGGTCTTGTCGGAGGCGCCGGGCATGCCGCTCTCGTCCTCGACGACCTCGGGACTCCCGACGGCGGAGACCACCGCTTCCGTCGTCGCACCTCCCGGCAGCTCGACCGTCACGGTGCCGCCCTCGACGGCCCGGTCGCGGTCGCTGATGTCGAGGTCGACCGAGATCGCCCGGTCGACACCCGTCGTCGTGAGGATCTCCGCGGCAGCGGCGTCGCCGACGCGCACCTTCAGGGCGTCGACCCGCACCGGCCCGGAGGCCACGAGGACGTCGGACGGACCGACCATGCCCGTCTTCTCGACGCCGCGGTCCTTCTGCCACTTCTTGACGGCCTGGGCGGTCGAGTCCGTGAACGTCGTGTCCACGGTGAAGCCCGTGTAGCCGAGGGCCACGAGGTTCTCCTCGAGCTGGCGCACGTCCTCGCCCTCGGCGCCCGTGCCCAGCTCGCGGTACACGGGCAGCGCGCCGAGCAGGAGGACGGTCGGGCGTTCGTCGACCTTGAAGAGCACTCCCCCACGGTCGACGACGTCGCCCACGCCCGGCAGCCACGTCACCGTCCCCCCGCCCTCGGCTCCGCCGGCCCCCTGGTGCCCTCGCACGACGGCCTCGCCGTGGCCGAGCGTGCCCTTGACGGTCGTGCGCTGCACGAGGGTCTGCCGGGTCACGGTCGCGGTCTCGTCGGGACCGGTCGCGGCGGGTGCCGGGTCGCCCCCGCGGCCGAAACCCGTCAGGGCCAGCACGACGCCTGCGCCGACCACCGCGGTGCCCACGACCCCGCCGACCACCAGCCCGCGGCGCCGACGCCTCGGTCCGGGTGCTCCGGGCACCGCGCTCCGGCGGCTCACTCGTCGTCTCCGGGCGCGCTCTTCTGGACGCTGAGCCCGGCGCCGGAACCGGACTCGTTGCACGCCTCGAGCGCCGCGTCGAAGGCCTCCATGTCCTCGGGCAGCTCGAGCGCACCCGTCATGCCGCCGTTCGGGTCGGGGTCGGGCATGTCCACGCCGTGCTCGCGCATGCACTTGGCGAACGCACGCTGGGTCTCCAGGTCCTCCGGGGTCATCTTCACGGGCTCGCCGCCGTTCGGCATGAACTCGCGGCAGGCCTCGAAGGCCGCGTCCATCTCGTCCACGCTGCCTGCCTCGACGGTGCCCGACGCCACCGACAGGCCTCCGTCGGTGTCGGGGTCGGGCATGTCGACGCCGTTGTCGCGCATGCAGCTCGCGAACTTGCGCGCCATGTCGTCGCGCTCTGCGTCGGTCATGTCGTCGAACGACTTCTCGTCCCCGGCCTCGGTGGTCTCCCCCTTCCCGTCGCCCGCGCTCGCGACGCCCGGGGCGTCGTCGGGCGCGCAGGCCGAGAGCGTGACCGCGAGCAGGGCGACGACGAAGGCTGCGGACGCCGACCGGCGGCGCGTCCCGGTACGGACGGCCCCGCCGGGCCGCGTCTGGTGGGTGGTCATGATGTGGTCCTCACGTCGGGGAACGGGTTCAGGAGCAGTCCACCCGACCCCCTGTGAGACCCCCGTGAGCCGCGACCTCACAGAGATCTCACAGCGCTCACCGTCATGCTCCTGGGGTGCGAGTACTGGTGGTGGAGGACGAGGAGCTCATCGCGCAGGCCGTCGCGACGGGCCTGAGACGGCTCGCGATGGCGGTCGACGTCGCTCTCGACGGGCACGAGGCCCTGGCCCGGATCGACGTGAACGCGTACGACGTCGTCGTGCTCGACCGGGACCTGCCGGGTGTCCACGGCGACGACGTGTGCCGGGCGATCGTGGCCTCGGACGGGGACTCCCGCGTCCTCATGCTCACGGCGTCAGGCGGAGTGCTGGACAGGGTGACCGGGCTCGACCTCGGCGCCGACGACTACCTCGTCAAGCCGTTCGCGTTCGCCGAGCTGAGCGCCCGCGTCCGAGCCCTGGGACGCCGCGCCCGGCCGGCCGCCCCACCCGTGCTCGAACGCTCGGGACTGCGCCTCGACACGAGCCGGCACGAGGTCTACCGCGAGGGCACGTTCGTGCACCTGTCGCGCAAGGAGTTCGGCGTCCTGGAGGAGCTGCTGCGCGCCGACGGGCGGCCCGTGTCGGCCGAGCACCTGCTCGAGAAGGTGTGGGACGAGAACATCGACCCGTTCACGGGCGTCGTCCGCTTCACCATCAAGCAGCTGCGCCGCAAGCTCGGGGAGGCGTCGCTCGTCGAGACCGTCACGGGCGTCGGGTACCGGGTCCCGTGAGGCTCCCCCGCCCCGCGCTGCGCCCGACCCTGCGGGCCCGGCTCACGGCCGTCTACGCCGTGGCGTTCGTCGTCGCGGGTGCCGTGCTCATCGCGGTCCTGTACGTCCTGCTCGCGACGGCGATCGACCGGCAGCCCGTCGACTCGGTCGGCCTCGCGGTGGGCGCGGTCGAGGCGTCCGACCTCGGTACGTACTCGACCCTCGACCCGTCGCTGACTGCCGACCTGGTCGCGGGGCAGAGCTTCCCCCTGAGCACCTCCGCGAGCACCATGGACCCGGCCGCGGCACTG
This sequence comes from Oerskovia sp. PE-21s, assembly GCF_056158145.1. NCBI lineage: Bacteria > Bacillati > Actinomycetota > Actinomycetes > Micrococcales > Cellulomonadaceae > Oerskovia > Oerskovia sp. PE-21s. The sequence continues at coordinate 248,006 of NZ_JBUXJM010000001.1, read as the reverse complement.
TCCACCGGCTCGGACACGTTCGCGGACCTGCGCCGGGTCGTCGAGCTCAACAACCAGGAGGCCCGCGACGCCACGCTGCGCAACGTGCTCACGTGGTCGATCCTCGCGCTGCTCGGGATCGGGGTCCTCGCGGTCGGCTTCGGGTGGGTCATGTCGTCGCGCGCGCTCGCCCCGCTGCACCGGATCACGGCCACGGCCCGCCGCGTCGCGGACGACAACCTGCACGAGCGCATCGCGCACACGGGCCCCGACGACGAGCTCAAGGACCTCGCGGACACGTTCGACCAGATGCTCGAACGCCTCGACCGGGCGTTCGACGGCCAGCGACGATTCGTCTCGAACGCGTCGCACGAGCTGCGCACCCCACTGACGATCACCCGTACCGTCCTCGAGGTCGCGCTCGACGACCCCGGCACGCACGACGACGCACGCCACCTCGGGACGACGCTGCTCGCCGTGAACGCACGCCAGGAGCGCCTCATCGAAGGCCTTCTGACGCTCGCCGCCGTCGACCAGACGCCGCTCGTCCCCGAGCCCGTCGACCTCTCCGAGATCGCCGCACAGGCCGTCGCGACCGCGGGGGCCGCGGCCCGCGAAGCCGGCGTCGACCTGCACCTCGACGCCGAGCCGACCCCGACGCAGGGCGACGCGGTCCTGCTCGAACGCCTCGTCCAGAACCTCGTGGACAACGCCGTGCGCTACAACGAGCCGGGCGGCCGCGTAGCCGTCGCGACACGTCCCGGACCGGACGGCTCGGCCGAGGTCGCGGTGTCCAACACGGGACCGGTCGTGCCGTCCTACGAGGTCGAGGCGCTGTTCGAGCCGTTCCGGCGGCTCGGCCGCGACGGCGCCGTGGCGGACCGGCGGGGCGGCTACGTGCGCGGCGGCGTCGGGCTGGGGCTGTCGATCGTGCGCTCGGTCGCGGCCGCGCACGACGGTCAGGTCACGGCCGAACCCCGCGAGGGCGGTGGGCTCACGGTCGTCGCGCGGCTGCCGGGTGTGAGGGGACCCGTCAGCCCGGCATCGGCACCGGCACGTCCGAACCGCCCTCGACCGTCCGCCGCGCTCCCATCTGGATGATCGCCGGGGCCGGCACGAACCCGCCCGCGACGAGCGCTTCTCCCTGCTGGAAGTAGGGCGTGGCCGCGAGGAGCTCGGGCGGCGCGAAGCCGAAGACGGACTCGAGCTCGGCCACGTCCGCGGGCGAGCTCATGCGCATGACGATCACGTTGTCGCACTGCGAGAGCACGTTGGGGTGGATCTTGGAGGGCCGCTGGGTCGACAGCAGCAGCCACAGCCCGAACTTGCGGCCCTCGGCCGCGATCTGGATCACGCGCTCGGTCGTGAGCCGCTGGAGCTGGGTCACCGGCTCGGCCGAGACCACGTTGTGGGCCTCGTCGATCACGACGAGGCGGGGCGACCGGGACTCACGGTCCGCCCACAGGTCGTCGAGCAGCGCGAGCGAGACCGCGAGCTGCTCCTCGTGCGTGTGCAGGCTGCCGAGGTCCACGACGACCGCACGCGGGCCCTCGTCGAGCACCTCGCTGACCGACTGCCCCACCCTCGCCCACACGTCCCACTCCAGGATGCCGAGGTTCTCGATCCGTTGCGCGAGGGCCAGCGCGTCCGGCTCCTCGCTCGCCCGCAGCGCCCGCGGGATGGACCGCGGGTCGATCGTGCCGTCCTCGGCGATCTCGCGGGCGACCGCGGCCGCCGGGTCGATCGCGCCGGAGGTCGTGCCCTGACCGGTCGCGCTCTCGAGCATCCGCAGGAACGTGTTGTACTCGCCGCGGTCCGTGAGCGGGTCGAGCTGGAGCACGGCCGCCTGGCTCGCAGCCGTCATCGCGGTCAGCCGCGCGCTCACGGGGTGGTGCTCGCCGTCGTTGCGCAGGACGCGCACGTCGAGCTCGCGCAGGCGAGCGGCGTCCTCGGCCGAGGCGGACGAGAGCAGCTCGCCGATCCGCACGAAGTCGGAGTTCGGGTCGAGGATGACCATGGGCAGGTCGGTGTCGATGAGGAGCTGTTCGAGGAGCACCCCGAGCGCGTACGTCTTGCCCGAGCCCGACTGCCCGCACAGGAACGTGTGCCGGTTGAAGCGCAACGGCTGGAGCAGGGCGTCGACGTGCCCGCGGCTGTGGTGCAGCTCGCCGATGCGCAGGGTCGCGCGCTCGCGCGCCTGGAGCGCCTCCAGGACGCCCGCCCCGGCGGGCGTGAGGTCGCGCGAGGTGAAGGGGTCACCCCCGGACCCGGCCACCGTGCCGTCCGGCCGCAGCTCCCCGAGGACCCGCCCGTGCCCGACGGCGTCGCCCCTCTCGGTCGCGCGCGTCAGGATCTGCCCCATCACCAGGGCGTCGCCGGGGTGCTCGGCCGTCTCGGGGAACGTGACGCCGATCGTCACGAAGTCCCCCGGCCCGATGCTCGACTCCCTCGGCAGGCGGTACGTGAACCGGCGTCCGTCGAAGGACTCGGCGAGCGTGGTCTCGGTCGTCATGCGGGGCCTCCGGGGTCGCAGGTCGCGGTGCACGACAAGGATCGACCCGCACGCCCGGAAGCGCACCCGCAGGCGAGGAAGCGGCCGGGTTGGTCCGGCCCGCCCCGGCTAGGGCCGTCGCTCGTACGTGCGGAACCGGAACCTGACGCCGTCGGCCGAGGCCTGCCATCCGTCCCCGTCCGTGCCGGGATCGCCCGCCGCGCCGCCCGCGAGCGCCCAGTCACCGTCCGGACCGGCCCCGAGCGCGGGCGCGAAGGCGTCGCCCTCCACCACGAGGTCGATCTCGGTGACCACGCAGCGGTCCGCGAGCGGCAGGGTCGCGGCGTACACCTGCGCGCCACCCATGACCCAGACCTGCCCCGAGCCCGACTCCTCGGCGGCCGCCGACGCGAGCGCCAGCCCCTCCTCGACGGACGGGGCGACCACGATGCCGGTGCCGGTTCCGCCCGGGTGCGCGGCGCCGTCGGGCACCCAGCCCTCCTGGCGCGTGACGACCACGTTGAGCCGTCCCGGCAAGGGACGGAAGCGCGGCGGGAGCGAGTCCCACGTGACCCGACCCATGAGGACCGGGTGACCCGTGGTGACGCGGCGGAAGTGCGCCAGGTCCTCGGGCAGGTGCCACGGCATCCCGCCGCGGGCACCGATCACGGGACGGCCCGCGGCGTCGCGCGCCTGGGCCCAGACCAGCCCGAGCGCCGGACGGCTCACACCGCCACCGGCGCCTTGATCGTCGGGTGGTGCTGGTAGCCCACGACCTCGACGTCCTCGTACGTGTAGTCGAACAACGAGTCGCGCGGAGCCAGGCGCAGCGTCGGGGCCGGATAGGCCTCACGGCTGAGCTGCTCGCGCACCTGCTCGACGTGGTTGTCGTAGATGTGGCAGTCGCCGCCCGTCCACACGAAGTCGCCGACCTCGAGCCCTGACTGCGCCGCGACCATGTGCGTGAGCAGCGCGTAGGAGGCGATGTTGAACGGGACGCCCAGGAACAGGTCCGCGCTGCGCTGGTAGAGCTGGCACGAGAGCCTGCCGTCGGCCACGTAGAACTGGAACATCATGTGACAGGGTGGCAGCGCCATGCCCCCGAGCTCGCCCACGTTCCACGCCGAGACGATCATGCGGCGCGAGTCCGGGTCGGTGCGCAGGGTCTCGAGGACCTGGCTGACCTGGTCGACGTGCTGGCCGTCGGGCGTGGGCCACGAGCGCCACTGGACGCCGTAGACGGGGCCGAGCTCGCCGTCCTCGTCGGCCCACTCGTCCCAGATCTTCACGCCGTTCTCCTGGAGCCAGCGCACGTTCGAGTCGCCGCGCAGGAACCACAGCAGCTCGTAGACGATCGACTTCAGGTGCACGCGCTTGGTCGTCACGAGCGGGAAGCCCTGCGACAGGTCAAAGCGCATCTGGTGGCCGAAGACGCTGCGCGTCCCCGTCCCCGTGCGGTCCGACTTGTGCGTCCCGGTCTCCAGGACGAGCCGGAGAAGGTCCTCGTAGGGCGTGGGAATCGGCTGCTGCTCAGGCATGTTGCGAGTGTAGGCAACCCGATCACCGCGGCGCGCTCCGGACCACCGGGCGTCCTGCGGTCCGAGCACCCGGATCGGCACGACCCCGAGGATGGGAAGATCAGCAGCATGACGAACCCCACAGCCGCCGAAGAGATCCCCGCGTCGTCCCCGTCACCGACGGACGCCCTGTGGGTCGAGCGCACCGGCACCCGCACGTACACCGGCTTCTCGGCGCGCGGTGCGAGCGTGTCGATCGGCCCCGCGAGCGCGGGGGCGGTCTTCACGCCCGGCGAGCTCCTCAAGATCGCGCTGGCCGCGTGCGCGGGCATGAGCAGCGACGCACCGTTCGCACGCCGCCTGGGCGACGACTACGAGGTCACGATCCGCGTCGACGGCGCCAAGGACATGGCCGAGGACCGCTACACGGCCATCACAGAACACTTCGAGATCGACCTGACGGGCCTCGAGGACGACGCTCGCGAGCGTCTCCTCAAGGTCGCGGACCGCGCGATCGAGACCACGTGCACCGTGGGGCGAACGGTCAAGAACGGTGCGACAGTGGAGCACACCTTCGGCCCGGTCGTGGGTGCGGTCGGCGAGTGATCGCCGCCTGACCCCGCGGCCACGGGTCGTGGGGTCACCAGGAGCCACAGGAGGGAGTCGTCCGATGGGTCGCAAGAAGAAGGACACCGACGCCCAGATGGCCGTCTGGGGAACGTCGGACAGCGTACGACCCGTGCCGCAGCCGCACACGCGCCTGACGGCCGTCCAGGACGTCCCCGAGGGGGCGCCGACCGACGACTGGGGAGACCTGCGCGGCACACCCCTGCTCGACGCCGCCCTGGACAAGGCGGTCACCATCCCGTCGTCGGCCATCCATGCGCACGTCGACGGCCTGCGCCGCCGCAACCCGCACGCGACCCCCGCGCAGATCATCGGCATCCTCGAGCGCGAGTACCTCATGGTCATCGGGACGGCCGGCGGCGCGGTGGGGGCGGCCGCGGCCTTCCCTGCCGTCGGCACGGGCGTGGGCATCGCGCTGACCGCGAGCGACGTCGTGACGTACTTCGGGTCCTCGGCGGCGTTCTCGCTCGCGGTCGCGGACGTGTACGGCTTCGAGGTCGACGACGCCGCGCGCCGCCGCGCCCTCCTCCTCGCGTCGGTCCTCGGGGACAAGGGATCGCAGCAGGTCGAGAAGGCTGTGGGCGGGTCCGCCATGGCCTGGGGCAAGGTCCTCATGACGAGCATGCCGTCGAGCACGATCAAGCAGGTCAACAAGGCCCTGACCAACAAGTTCCTGCGCACGCAGATGGTCAAGCACGGCGGCCTCGCGATCGGGCGGCTCGTGCCGTTCGGCGTGGGTGCGGTCGTGGGGGTCGCGGGATCGCGGGCCCTCGGCAAGACCGTGATCAGTCAGACGAGGCGGGCCTTCGGTCCGCCGCCCCTGGGGTTCCGGCCCGTGCTGGAGGTCGTCGAGGTGCCCGACGGCTCCGCTCCCCCGCTGCTCGTCCCCGCACCTACCGACCGGTTCGGCATCGTCGACGCCCCGGTGTCCGGTGCGGGACCGGGAGTGGTCGACGAGGTCGCCGAGCGAGCCGCCGCACGACGGGCCGGAGGCAGGACCGGGGCGGACGGCCCGCCACGGGGCATCCGGTCGGTGCGGTGGCGCCGCCCCAAGAAGTCCTCGTGACGCCTGGGGACCAGGCGGGGGTTCGCACCCCCGGCCGCGTCGAGCTCACGCACGTGCTCCCGATCAGCGCCGAGCGCGCGTTCGCGCTCGTCGCGGACGTACGGACGCACCCGCGGTGGGTGCCGCTCAGCCGCGGTGTGTTCCACGGGGCCGGTGGCTCACCGGTGCCTGCGACGACCTGGCGGCCCGGGGTCGGGGCCGAGTTCACGATGGTCTCGGGACCGTTCGCCCCGCAGGGTGCGCCGGGCTTCCCCGACCGGATGCGGATCACGCGGTGGGAGCCGCCGGGGGCCGAGGGACAGGCAGGTCGCGCGACCTACCTGAAGCTCGGGCCGGCGCTGCTCGGGGAGGCGGGGATCGTCGTCGTGCCCCTCGCCGGCCATCACCTGCCCGCCGCGTCGCCGCACGAGCCGGTCGCCCGGTGCGCCGTGACCTGGTGGGAGGACGTGTACCTCGCCGGCCCGCTGCCCAGGGCCGTGACGGCCCCGTTCGCCGCGCGCGTGCTGGACCTCATGATCCGGCTGTCGCTGCGCCGTCTGGACCGGATCGTGGCCCGGGGCTGAGGCTGAGGCCGAGCCCCTCCACGGTGCCGGTGCCGGTGCCGGTGCCCAGCATGCGGTTGGCGTCGGCCGAACATGCGGTTGGCGTCGGAATCCGACTGGATTCCGACGCCAACCGCATGTTCGGCACCGTGGGGGTCAGGCCTCCGGGGTCGGGGACTCCGGGGTCGGCGGCGTCTCGGCCGCCGGTGCCTGCGACTCGGGCGTCTCGGCCGGGCCCGCGAGGATCAGGTAGAGCTCGCGGCGCGTGCGCTCGAGGAGCGCCACGGCCTGGGCCGTCTGCTCGTCCGAACCGGACCGCGCGACCTGCCGGAGCGCCTCGGCGACCTGCTGGAGCGCGCCGCGGAGCTGACGGGCCGGGCGGACACCGCCGTCGGCGGCATCCTGCCACGGCGTGCCGAGCTCGTCGGCGTGCTCGGTGACATAGGTGCGACCGTCGTCGGTGAGGCTCGCGAGCTTGCGCCCGCCCTCGGCCGTGATGGTCACGAGGCCCTCGTCCTCGAGCAGGCTCAGCGCCGGGTAGATCGCCCCGGGGCTCGGCCGCCACGCACCCGAGGTGCGCTCGCCGATCTCCTGGATGACCTGGTAGCCGTGCATGGGCTGCTCAGCGAGGAGGAGCAGGACAGCGGCACGGATGTCGCCGCGTCCGGCACGACCGCCCGGTCCACGACCGCCGGGGCCACGGTGTCCGCGACCGCGCCCGCCACCGGGGCCACCTCCCGGACCGCCGCGGTGCCCGCGGGGGCCGCGGCCCTCGAAGCGGTCGTCGAACCGCTCGTCGTGGCCGTGGTGACCTGGGTGGTCGTGATGACCGTCGTGGTGCCCGTCGAGACGGCCGGAACCGTCAGGACGACCGGAGCCGTCGGGACGGCCGGTGCCGTCAGGACGACCGCCTCGACGGCCGCGCGGGGCACCGGGGAAGTCGCCCCCAACGTCGGGTCCGAAGCCCTCGGGCTGGGGGAAGTCGTCGCGTCGGCGACGGGGTCGGCCCCCGGAGGGGTCGAAGATGCCTGCGCGGCCGGAGCGGTCGCGGGGCGGGCGGGAAGCATCTGGGTGCTGGTGGGGGGTACGCATGGGGTGTCTCCTGACGAGTCCGTCTGTCTGTGGGTGCCCCTCCGCAGGGGCGGGCCGAGCGATGGCTCGGGGGCGGGTGCGGGCGGGTTCTCGTCGGTGTCTCCGACGGGCCCTCGGCCTGGCATCCGGGTCCTCGACGCCGTGCGGTCTGTCCGCACTCTCCGCGTCGATGAGTTAAAGATATATCGTTGACGTATCGATAGTCAACCCCGGATCTCGATCAGGTCGCGGAGGCCGCGCGAGATACCGTCCAGGTCGTACAGTGACGGGAAGGCCCGGCGGCGCTCGCACCCCGGGACCGGCAGTCGCTCAGCAGTCACCGTGCAACGACGCACACCCCGCACCGTCGCACGTCCCACGCCCGCACCGGACCAGACAGAGGCGCAGATGACGACCAGCACCCCGGGACCCACGCAGGTCCCCCGGCACTACCTGATGTGCCGCCCCACGTACTTCACGGTCAGCTACGAGATCAACCCGTGGATGGACCGCGCGCTGCCGGTCGACACCGCGCTCGCCGTCTCCCAGTGGGAGCGCCTGCGCGACGTCTTCCTCGACCTCGGGCACCGCGTCGAGCAGATCGACCCCGAGCCCGGCCTGCCCGACATGGTCTACGCGGCCAACGGCGCGACCGTCGTCGACGGCCTCGTCTACTCGGCGCTGTTCCGCCACCCCGAGCGCGCCCCCGAGGGGCCGGCCTACCTCAAGTGGTTCGCCGACCGCGGGTACGTGACCCACTCGGCCGACCACGTCAACGAGGGCGAGGGCGACCTCCTCGTCGCGGGCGACGTCGTCCTCGCCGGCACGGGGTTCCGCACCGAGCGCAGCGCGCACCAGGAGGCCGCGAGCCTCTGGGACCGCGAGGTCGTCACGCTCGAGCTCGTCGACCCGCGCTTCTACCACCTCGACACCGCGCTCGTCGTCCTGCGCGGCAGCGAGGGTGCTCCACGCGTCGCGCCGAGCGGTACGCCGCCGCCGTTCCTCACGCCCCAGCCCGACGGCGCCGCTCACCCCGCCGACCCACCGCGCCCCGGTGCGCCCCGCCCCGCAGCCGACGCGACCGTGGACCTCGCGTACTACCCGCCGGCCTTCTCGCCCGCGTCCCAGGAGCTCCTGGCCGAGCGGTTCCCCGACGCGCACCACGCGACCGAGGCCGACGCGCTGGTGCTCGGGCTCAACGCCGTGAGCGACGGTCTCCACGTGGTCCACTCCCCCGCCGCGACCCACTTCGCCGGAGCGCTCTCGGAGCGCGGCTACGAGACGATCGCCGTGGACACCTCCGAGCTCCTGCGCGGCGGTGGCGGCGCCAAGTGCTGCACGCTGGAGATCCGCTCATGAGCACGGTCCAGCCGATCGACGTGGAGGCCTCGTCCCGCGCGACCGACCACCTCGCGCACAACTACCACCCGTTGCCCGTGACGGTCGCGACGGGCGAGGGCGCCTGGGTCACCGACGTCGACGGTCGGCGCTACCTCGACCTGCTCGCCGGGTACTCGGCGCTGAACTTCGGGCACCGCCACCCCGCGCTGATCGAGGCGGCGACCGAGCAGCTCGGACGCGTGACCCTGACCTCGCGTGCTTTCGACCACGACCTGCTGCACCCGTTCGCGGACCGTCTGACGCGACTCGTCGGTCCGCTGGTCAAGGGCGGCGGCCCGGGCGCGACCCCGATGATGGTCCCCATGAACACCGGCGCCGAGGCCGTCGAGACCGCGATCAAGATCGCCCGCAAGTGGGGCTACGAGGTCAAGGGCGTGCCGGCCGGGCGGGCGAGCATCGTCGTCGGGCGCGGGAACTTCCACGGGCGCACCACGACGATCGTGTCGTTCTCCGACGACCCCGACGCGCGCGACGGCTACGACCCGTTCACGCCCGGGTTCCGCCTCGTGCCCTACGGCGACGCGCAAGCCGTGGCCGACGCGATCGACGAGACCACCGTGGCCGTCCTCATGGAACCGATCCAGGGGGAGTCCGGCGTCGTCGTGCCCCCGGACGACTACTGGCCGACCCTGCGCCGCGTGTGCGACGAGCGTGGCGTCCTGCTGATCGCGGACGAGATCCAGTCCGGGCTCGGCCGGACCGGGACCACGCTCGCGTGCGAGCTCTGGGACGTGACGCCGGACCTCGTGACGCTCGGCAAGGCTCTCGGCGGGGGCGTCGTGCCCGTGTCGGCGGTCGTCGGCAGCAGCGACGTCCTGGGCGTCCTGACACCCGGGACCCACGGGTCGACGTTCGGCGGCAACCCGCTCGCGTGCGCGGTGGGCCTCGCGGTCGTCGGCCTCCTCGAGACGGGCGAGCACCAGGCGCGCGCCCGCGACCTGGGGGCGCACCTGCACGCACGGCTCGCGAGCCTGGTCGATGACGGGCTGCTGACCGGTGTCCGAGGCGTCGGGCTGTGGGCGGGGATCGACCTCGACCCGGCCCGTGGGACGGGCCGGGACCTGTGCGAAGCGCTGCTCGCGCGGGGCGTCCTGGCCAAGGACACGCACGGCTCGACCATCCGCCTCGCACCCCCGCTCGTGATCGACCGTCCAGACCTCGACCTCGGGATGGCCGCTCTGCGTGACGCACTGACGCAGCTCGCCGCAGATCGGTAGAGTCCGGAGGGTGACCACTCCTGCCTCTGACACCTCCACCCGCCTCGCCGAGTGGCAGCAGGCCTACACCGACCTGCAGTCCCTCGGCCTGAAGCTCGACCTGACGCGCGGCAAGCCCTCCGCCGAGCAGCTCGACCTCTCCGACGCCCTCCTGGCACTGCCGGGCGCAGGAACGGTCACGGACGCCGACGGCACCGACGTGCGCAACTACGGCGGGCTCGACGGCCTGCCGCAGATCCGCCGGATCTTCGCCGAGCTCCTCGACGTGCCCGTCGCCCAGCTCCTCGCGGGCGGCAACGCGAGCCTCACGCTCATGCACGACACGCTCGCGTTCGCGATGCTGTTCGGCCTGCCCGGCTCGCCGCGTCCCTGGTCGCGCGAGGAGAAGGTGCGTTTCGTGTGCCCCGTGCCGGGCTACGACCGCCACTTCGCGCTGTGCGAGGCGTTCGGCATCGAGATGGTCACGGTCCCCATGACGGCCGACGGTCCCGATGCCGAGGCCGTCGCCGCGCTCGTCGCGGACGACCCGAGCATCAAGGGCATGTGGGTCGTGCCGACCTACGCGAACCCGGACGGGTCCGTGGTCTCGCGCGAGGTCGCCGAGCGACTCGTCTCGATGCCCGCCGCAGCCCCCGACTTCCGCATCATGTGGGACAACGCGTACGCGGTGCACCACCTCACGGACGTCGAGACCGAGTCCGCGCCCGCCCTGGCCCTGGCCGCCGAGGCCGGGAACCCGGACCGCGTGCTGCTCTACGCGTCGACCTCCAAGATCACGTTCCCCGGAGCAGGTGTCGCGTTCCTGGGCGCCTCCCCGGCCAACATCACCTGGTACAAGAAGCACCTCGCGGCCCAGTCGATCGGCCCGGACAAGATCAACCAGCTCCGCCACGCCCAGTTCTTCGGCGACGCCGAGGGCGTGCGCGCCCACATGCGCAAGCACCGGGACGTGATCGCGCCCAAGTTCGAGGCCGTCGACACGATCCTGCGCGAGCGCCTGGGGACGGGCTCCGGCGCGTCCTGGACCGCGCCCCTCGGCGGCTACTTCGTGTCGCTCGACGTCGTGCCCGGCACCGCGGCACGCGTCGTCCAGCTCGCCAAGGAGGCGGGGATCGCCCTGACCCCCGCGGGCGCGACCTTCCCGTACGGCAAGGACCCCCACGACGCCAACATCCGCCTCGCCCCGACCCTGCCCCCGCTCGACGAGGTCCGGGTTGCGATCGACGGCGTGGCGACGTGCGTGCTGCTCGCAGCGGCGGAGAAGGCTGCGGCCTGACGCTCGTCTGACACGTCCTCACCGCACCGCTCCCGACGGGCGGCCCCGGACCCCTGGTCCGCGGCCGCCCGTCGTCGCATGATGGAGGTCTCGCCCGGCCGCCCACGGCACCGATGAGTTCCCACGCCCCGAGCGGTCGAACACTGGACAGACCCGTGCACCACCCACCGAGGGAGCACGCATGACCAGCGCACCAGATCTCGCGATCGAGGCCCGCGGCCTCGTCAAGCACTTCAAGGAGACCCGGGCCGTCGACGGGATCGACCTCGCCGTCCCGACCGGCACCGTCTACGGCGTCCTGGGCCCCAACGGCGCGGGCAAGACCACGGCCGTCCGCATGCTGACGACCCTCCTGCGTCCCGACGCGGGCACGGCCCACGTCCTGGGCCACGACGTCCTCACCCAGCCCGACGCCGTCCGCTCGCTCGTCGGGCTCACCGGCCAGTACGCCTCGGTCGACGAGGACCTCACGGGCGCGGAGAACCTCGTCGTCATCGCGCGCCTGTACGGCTTCACGACGCTCGCCGCGAAGCGCCGGGCCCTGGACCTCATGGAGGCCTTCGGCATCGCCGAGGCGGCGAACCGGCCCGTCAAGACGTACTCGGGCGGCATGCGCCGCCGCATCGACCTCGCCGCGAGCCTCGTCATGAGCCCGCGCGTGCTGTTCCTCGACGAGCCCACGACCGGCCTGGACCCCCGCAGCCGCAACCAGGTGTGGGACATCGTCCGCGTCCTCGTGGCCGACGGCGCCACGGTCCTGCTCACGACCCAGTACCTCGAGGAGGCCGACCAGCTCGCGGACCGGATCGCGGTGATCGACCACGGCAAGGTCATCGCGGAGGGCACCGCGACCGAGCTCAAGCGCTCGGTCGGCGAGGGCTCGGTGACACTGCGCCTGGCCTCGTCGGGCGACCGCGGCCGGGCAGCGGAGATCGTCGAGCGGGTGCTCGGCGCGGAGGTCGCGCTCGCCCAGGACCCGTACGCGTTCTCCGCGCGCGTGCCCGACGACGGCGCGGACCTCGCGGCGCAGCTCCTGCCCGCGCTCGCGGACGCCGGGATCGCGGTGCCCGAGTTCACGCTGGGGCAGCCGAGCCTCGACGAGGTGTTCCTGGCCCTCACGGGGCAGCCCGTCGACGAGGACGACGACGATCGCCCGGGTGCCGAGGGCAACGGTCCGGGCGCCGACGGCAGCCCCCGGGACGGCCTCCGTCACAGCGACGACAGCACCAGCAACGGGGAGGTGGCCTGATGGCCGCGACTCAGACCGAGGTGATCACGACGCCGGAGGCGCAGGTCCTGCGCGCGGCGATCGCGATCGACCAGCACCCGACGCGACCTTCGCCGCTCGCGAACACCCTGACGTTCGCGTGGCGGGCGCTGCTCAAGATCAAGCACGTACCGGAGCAGCTCTTCGACGTCACGCTCACGCCGATCATCTTCACGCTCATGTTCACGTACCTGTTCGGCGGCGCGATCGCCGGTGACCCCGAGACGTACCTGCAGTACCTGCTGCCCGGGATCCTGGTCCAGACCGTCCTGATCATCACGGTCTACACGGGCTTCACGCTCAACACCGACATCACCAAGGGCGTCTTCGACAGGTTCCGCTCGTTGCCCATCTGGCGCCCCGCCCCGATCGTCGGGGCGCTCCTGGGCGACACCGTCCGCTACACGATCGCCTCGGCGATCACGGTCGGGCTGGGGCTGGCGATCGGCTTCCGGCCCGACGGCGGTGTGGTCGGCGTCCTGCTGGCCGTGGCCCTGCTGCTGGTGTTCGCGTTCGCGATCAGCTGGATCTTCACGATCCTCGGCCTCGTCATGCGGACGCCCAACGCCGTCATGGGCGTCTCGATGCTCGTCCTCATGCCCTTGACGTTCGCGTCGAACATCTTCGTGAACCCCGACACGATGCCCTCGGGGCTCAAGGCTTGGGCGGAGATCAACCCCGTGAGCCACCTGGCCACCGCGGTGCGAGCCCTGATGGCCGGCACGGCGACGTTCGACCAGATCGGCTGGGTGCTCCTGGTCTCGGTCGTGCTCACGGCGATCTTCGCGCCGATCACGATGCACCTGTACCGGACGCGCAACTGACCCAGGAGCGCCCCGGCGTGCCGGAGCGGGCGTGACCTCGAGGTCACGCCCGCTCGGACGGGTCCTTCGACGACGGTCAGCGGGCCGGGTCGTCCACCGTCGGTGCCGAGTCGTCCTCGCAGCGCTTGGTCACGACCATCACCGGGCACGCCGAGTGGTGCAGCACCGCCTGGCTCGTCGACCCCAGGAGAAGTCCCGTGAAGCCGCCGCGCCCGCGCGAGCCGACCACGATGAGGTCCGACGCCGTCGAGAACTCCGTGAGCAGCTCGGCACCGGTGCCGTCGAGCACGATGCGCTTGATCGTGACGTCGGGGTTCTCGGCCTCGTGCCTGTCCACGATGACGTTGAGTCCCTCGGTGATGTCGTCGAGCACCTGCTGGTGGTCGATCGAGGCCGGCAGCCACGCGAGGAGCCCCGCTCCCGCACCCACGGGGACGCCCGCCACCGCGACGAGCTCGGCCCCCCATGCCCGGGCCTGCTTGATCGCGTGCCGGAGCGCGATGTCGGCCGACGGCGACCCGTCGACGCCCACCACGATCCGCTTGAGCGGGTTGACGGCAGGAAGCGTGTCGTCGTCGCCCGGTCCGTTCTTGAGCGGCACCACGACCGTGGGGCACCTCGAGTGGGCGGGGAGCGCCGAGGACACGGTGCCCAGGAGACGCTCCGTGAAGCCTCCGCGTCCCCTCGTGCCGACCACGACCAGGCCGTAGTCCTTCGAGAGCTCGACGAGCACCCCGGCGGCGTCGCCCGTGGCGATCGCGGCGGTCGTCCTCACGCCCGCGGCCTCGGCACGCTGGGTGGCCTCGGCGAGGACGGCCTTGGCCCCCTCCTGGATCGCGGTGTCGTCCAGCGCCGCGTAGCCGCCGTCGAGCGAGGCCGCGGTGAAGGAGGGGAGCGAGTACGAGCACACGACGTGCAGTGGCCAACCGACCTGGCGGGCGTACGCGGCCGCCCAGTCCAGCGCGTGCAGGCTGGGGCTCGATCCGTCGACGCCGACGAGCACGATCTCCGCACGGGTCATGGTTCCGTCTCCTTCCGAGGGCAAACGTCCATCCTGAGACAAACCTATCGAAAGAACTGGCAAAGTCACACCGGCACGCGCGCGCCGCGAGGCACGGCCGACGCAAGAAACCCCGCCCTCCCGCACGAAGCGGAAGGACGGGGTTCTCAGCTGGGTGGCGGCAGCTTCTCCGCTCGTCCAGGGGGTCTCAGGCGACGCGGATGAACGTCGGGTTCGACTGCCAGATCTGACGGATCTGGATCGTCTTGCCGGGGCGCGGCGCGTCGATCTGCATGCCGTCACCGGCGTAGATCGAGATGTGACCGGGGGTCCAGATCAGGTCGCCGGGCTGGGCCTCGGCGCGCGAGACCTTGGTGCCGACGCTGCCCTGGCCGCTCGAGGTGCGGGGCAGGCTGATGCCGGCCTGGGCGAAGACGTACTGGGTGAAGCCCGAGCAGTCGAAGCCGTCGGGCGACGTGCCGCCGTAGACGTAGGGGACGCCCACGTAGCGGCTGGCGATCGAGACGATCGACGAGCCGGCTGCCGAGGCGGGGACCTGGACGGCCGCAGCCGTCTCGGTGGTCGCCGTGGTGGCGGCGACGGAGGCGCGCTCGTTGGAGCGCGACGGGGTCTGCGTGGCGCGCGTCTGGACGACTCGCTCGACGACGGGCTCCGGCGCCGGGGTCACGGCGACGGCCGCGCTCTCGATCGCGAAGCCGGCCTCGGCGGCGACCGTGACGGCCGGGGCGGACTCGAGCGCAGCGCGGGCCTGGGCCGTGAGCGCGTTCAGGTCGACGGTGTTGAGCTTGGTCGAGTCCTGCTCGACCGGCGCTGCGTTGGCAGCCGTACCGCCCAGCATCGAGACGATGAGTCCCGACGAGGCAGCGACGACAGCGGTGCGGCGGCCGACGGACGAAGCCGTCGCCGCCGAAGCAAGGGTGGAAAGCGGGCGCCGTGCTGCACGATGGCGTGCGCCGTTCGTCACTGCGTTCACTGGATACCTCTCCTGGACGCCTGCGAGGTCAGCTGTCGGGTTCGGGTGGGAGAATCACCCGGCCGTCCGGACCGAGGTCCTTCTGGCTTCACCCCAAGGGCACCGTTGCCGGTACCCGAATTTGGGTCCCCCGTCCCTGTCAGCGGGTCGTGGTGTTCCTCTCGCGGTGACAGGGTTAGGCGTTCCGCGCGAGGGCTTCGACGAATGAGTCTTCCGTGAAGCAGAACCGAACGTACACGACCCTGGGGTGAATGTCACGTTCCCATCACGACGTCCTGGAGCACCCTGGAACGACGGGACGAACCGGCACAAGACCGTTGCCTCGGGCGCGGCGGCACCCTCGCCTCATCCGGCGCGTGACGCACGTCGCCCCGCATCCCGGGTGGGGGTGCGGGGCGGTGGGGTGTGCTGGGGTGGGTGGTGGTCAGGGGGCGGTGACGAAGAGGTGGCGCGCGACGTCGTCGGGCAGGTCCAGGACGGTCTCGGCGCCCTGCGCGGAAACCGTGTACGACCCGGCCTCGGGGGTGATCGTGACCTCCTGGCGGGGCAGGATGCCCGCGGCCGCCAGGCGCGCGAGCAGGTCCGTGTCGGTCTGCAGGGGCTCGGCGATGCGCTGGACGACCACGCGCAGCGCGCCCGGCGCGCGCCCGGCACGGTCGGCCGCGGCCACGTACGCGGGCAGCGACACGACCCCGTCGAGGTACTCGATCTCCACGATGTCCTCGCCCAGCTCCGACAGGCCCGGGATCGGGTTGCCGTACGGGTCGTGGTGCGGGTGGTCCAGCAGACCGATCAACCGCTTCTCCACGAGCTCGCTCATCACGTGCTCCCACCGGCACGCCTCGACGTGCACGAACTCCCAGTCGAGCTTGATCACGTCCGTCAACAACCGCTCCGCCAACCGGTGCTTACGCATCACCCGCTGCGCCTTGGCGTGCCCGTCCGGGGTGAGCTCGAGATGACGATCCCCCGTCACCACGACCAGACCATCACGCTCCATGCGCGCCACCGTCTGCGAGACCGTCGGACCCGAATGACCCAGCCGCTCCGCGATCCGCGCACGCAGAGGGACGATCCCCTCCTCGTCCAGCTCGTAGACCGTCTTCAGATACATCTCGGTGGTGTCGATCAGGTCCGTCACGTCGCGCTCCTGTCGCTTGGGGGCTTGGGGGCACCTGCCGCACCGGCGGGCCGCTGACCACTAGTTTAGGTCCGAGCCACCGACATTGTGGACGGCGAGCGGTGTTCGCGCCAGGCCGGACTATCGTTGCCCCGTGCCTGAGCCCACCCAGATCACCGTCCCCCCGCACCTGCTGCCTAGCGACGGCCGCTTCGGCTGCGGCCCGTCCAAGGTTCGCGAGGCGCAGGTCCGCGCGCTCACGGAGGCGGGCACGTCCCTGCTGGGGACCTCCCACCGTCAGGCACCGGTCAAGTCCCTGGTCGGTCGGATCCGGTCGGGTCTCGCCGACCTGTTCGACGCCCCGGAGGGCTACGAGGTCGTCCTGGGCAACGGCGGGTCGTCGGCGTTCTGGGACGTCGCGACGCTGTGCCTGGTGCGCGAGCGCGCCCAGCACGCGGCGTTCGGCGAGTTCGGCGCCAAGTTCGCGGCCGCGACCACGCGTGCACCCTTCCTCGAGGCCTCGCAGGTCATCACCGCTCCCCCGGGGTCGGTCGCCGTCCCCGAGGCCGCGGACGGGATCGACGTCTACGCCTGGCCCCACAACGAGACCTCGACGGGGGCCATGGCCCCCGTGCGCCGTGTCGCGGGTTCCCGCGAGCAGGGGGCGCTCACCCTGGTCGACGCGACGTCGGGCGCGGGCGCCCTCCCGGTCGACCTCGCGGAGACGGACGTCTACTACTTCGCGCCGCAGAAGGTCTTCGGGTCCGACGGCGGGCTGTGGGTCGCGATCATGTCGCCCGACGCCGTCGCGCGCGCCCAGGAGATCGAGTCCGGTGACCGCTGGGTCCCCGAGTTCCTCTCGCTCGGCGCGGCGATCACGAACTCCCGCCAGGACCAGACCCTCAACACCCCGGCGGTCGCGACGCTCGTGACGTTCGCCGAGCAGGTGGACTGGCTCAACGAGCAGGGCGGCCTCGGGTGGGCGAGCGCCCGGTCCGCGTCGTCGGCCCGGACCCTGTACTCCTGGGCCGACTCCCGCGACTGGGCCACCCCCTTCGTGACGCGCCCCGAGGACCGGTCCACGGTCGTCGGGACGATCGACCTCGACGAGTCGGTCGACGCGGCACAGGTCATCGCCGCCCTGCGTGCCAACGGGATCCTCGACGTGTTCCCCTACCGCAAGCTCGGGCGCAACCAGCTCCGCATCGGGATGTTCCCCGCGATCGAGCCGGCGGACGTCGAGCTGCTCACGCGAAGCATCGACTTCGTGGTGGACTCCCTGGTCTGACCCGTCGACGCACGACGCCCGCCCTGCCGACGAACGGCGGGGCGGGCGTCGTGCGTTCCGGGCCGGGCGACGTCGCCGGCGACGCGACGTCGTCAGGTGAGCGGCGCCGTCGGGCCGGGAGCCGTCATGCCGCCGTCGCGGCGTCCTCCGCGTCGTCCACGCCGAGCCGGCTGCGCGTCTCGCCGCGAGCCCCCACCCGGCGGGCCGCACCGCCCTCGGGATAGGTGACCAGGAGGTGCGGGCGCTGGGTCACGCGATAGCTGACGGTGAACTTCCAGTTCCGCATGGCCCAGATCGCGGCCCCCACGGAGACGAGCAGTGCCGTGATGGAGCCGATCCCGATCGCCCAGCGGGGCCCGTAAGCCTCGGCGATCCAGCCGACGATCGGTGCACCGACGGGCGTCGCACCCAGGAACACGATCATGTACAGGGACATGACGCGTCCGCGCATCACGGGGTCGGTCGTCATCTGGATGGTCGTGTTGGCCGCGGTCATCATGGTCAGCGACATGAACCCGACAGGGATGCACGCGATCGCGAACGTCGTATAGCTCGGCATGAGCGCCATGACCCCGGTCGCGATCGCGAAGCCGAATGCCGACCCGATCACGAGCCGCACGCGCGGCCGCTCCCGGCGGGCAGCCATCAGGGCCCCCGTGAGCGAACCGATCGCGAGGATCGACCCGAGCATGCCGTACTCCCCCGCGCCCATCCCGAACTCGACGCGCGCCATCATCGCGGACG
The DNA here is from genome assembly GCF_056158145.1 of Oerskovia sp. PE-21s. Lineage (NCBI taxonomy): Bacteria > Bacillati > Actinomycetota > Actinomycetes > Micrococcales > Cellulomonadaceae > Oerskovia > Oerskovia sp. PE-21s. The sequence continues at coordinate 229,582 of NZ_JBUXJM010000001.1, read as the reverse complement.
TGAGCTGGAAGTTGAGCCCGAAGGTCGAGACGACGCTCAGGACGACCATGATGACGATGATGTCGGAGCGGCCGCGCACGTACCGGATGCCCTCACGGATCTGCCCCTTCTCGCGCGAGGCGCTGGGCAGCTTGTGCATCTCCCGGGTCCGCATGCGCGACAGCGCGAAGATGGTCGCGCCGAAGCTGATGCCGTTGATGATGAAGACCCAGCCCGTGCCCACCGCGGCGATCAGCAGCCCGGCGACGCCGGGGCCGATCAACCGGGCCGCGTTGAACGACGCGCTGTTGAGGCCCACGGCGTTCGACAGCTTGTCGCTCGGCACCATCTCCGCGACGAACGTCTGGCGCACCGGGCCGTCGAGCGCGGACACGCACCCGAGCGCGAGCGCGAAGCCGTAGACGTGCCACAGCTCGACGTGCCCCGAGAGCACGAGCGCGCCGAGCCCGAGCGCGAGGAGGCCCGAGGCGCCCTGGGTGGCCATGAGCATCTTGCGGCGGGGCAACCGGTCCGCGAGGACGCCCGCCCAGGCGGACAGCGCCAGGACGGGCGCGAACTGGAGCGCCGTGATGACGCCGACGGCGACACCGGAGTTCGCAGTCAGGACGGTCAGGACGAGCCAGTCCTGCGCGATGCGCTGCATCCAGGTGCCGATGTTCGCGACGAGCGCGGACCCGAACCAGAGGCGGTAGTTGAAGTACTTGAGGGAGGAGAACGTCGCGCTCATCGGGCGGCGATCCGGGTCAACAGGTCACTGGCGCGGGCCAAGGTCTCTCTTTCGTCGGGGGTCAGGTCGGTCAGCTGCTGGGTGAGCCACGCGTCGCGGCGGCGACGGGTCTCCTTGACCTCGAGGACGCCGGCCTCGGTGAGGGCCACCATGACGAGCCGCTTGTCGGTGTCGTGCTCGAGCTTGTGGACCAGGCCCAGCTCGACGAGCGCGTTCACGGTGCGGGTCATGGACGGCGGGCGGATGCGCTCGTGGGTCGCGAGCGCGCCGGGGGTCATCGCGCCGTGCTTGTGGAGCACCGTCAGGACGCCGAACTGGCCCTCGGGCAGGTCGGCACCACCGCGCTGGGAGCGCAGGGCGCGCGAGACGCGCGTGAGGGCGACACGAAGGTCACCGCCGAGGGTCGCGGGCCGACACTGCGCCTTCGTGGGGGACGAGGGCGTGGTCTGTTCCGCAGGAGGCATCTCTTTACCTTAACTCATTACCTTAAGTAATGAAATGGGGAGTGAGCGAGATCACGGCACGTAGGCGACCACCAGCTCGCCCACCCCTCGCACGTCCAGCGCGCCGGCGCCGTGCGGGACGAAGACCGACTCGCCCGGCCTCAGGAACACCCGCCCGTCCGCGCCACGGGGCGAACCTCCGTCCGCCTCTGCCCGCCCCAGCTCGAGGCGACCGTCCAGGGCGAGGACGATCCGCGGCCCCTCGGTCGGCAGAGCCACGGCCTCGGCGCCCACCGCGCTCACCGCCCCCATGACCAGCGCGAACTCCGCGATCGACGCCCGGTACTCGCGCAGCCCGCCGTCCACCGCCGGCCGGTCGTGGCTCCTCGACGCAGCGTCGACCAGCCGCCGGATCCGCGGGCGAGCCGCCGGCCCCGGGGCATAGCTCACGCACGCCAGCAACGACTCGACGTCCACGTGCTTGGAGGTCAGTCCCGCGCGCAGCACGTTGTCCGAGCTCGACATGACCTCGACCGCGCACCCCGACAGGTAGGCGTGCACGTGCCCGGCCGGGACGAACATCGACTCCCCCGGCTCGAGCGTGACCCTGTTGAGCATCATCGACACCAGTGCGCCGGGATCACCGGGGTGCTGTTCCGCGAGCGAGACCACGGTGGCGTCGGCACGGGGCGACGTCGTTCCCGACTCCAGGCGAGCCTCGACGTCGGCGACCGTCGTCGCCAGGTCCGCGGCGACGTCGGGAGAGGTCCGCGCGCGCAGCGCGAGCGTGAACGCCTCTCGCAGACCGGCCGCGGCGGGCTGGACCTCGAGCGCCGCTCTCATGCTGGTCACCAGGTCCCCGCGCAGCCCACCCAACAGCTCCAGGATCCGCTCAGGTCGCCGGAAGCCCGAGAGGCCCTCGAACCGCGAGACCGCGACGACCATCTCGGGCTTGTGCTGGTCGTCGTGGAAGCTGCGCTCCGGCGACTCCCGCGGGACGCCCTGCCGGTTCTCCCGGTTGAACCCCGCGCGGGCACGGTGCGGCTGCGGGTGCACCTGCAACGACAGCGCGCGCTCCGCGGCGAGCACCTTCAGCAGGTAGGGCAGTCGTGGACCGTAGTCGTCGAGAACGCGCTGCCCCAGCATCTGGAGCGGGTCGTTGCGGATCATGTCCGCGAGGGACGTCGAAGGCCCGCCGTCGGCCGAAGCCGACGACGGGCCCTTCGGGTGCGCCCCCATCCACAGCTCGGCGAGGGGCTCCCCGTCCTGCGCCAGCCCGAGGAGCGCGTGCAGCGCGCTCCTCGATCCCCAGTCGTAGGACTGGAGCGTCGGCGTCAGGCGCAGGATCGGGGTGCTCATCGCCTGTGAGCGTACGTCAGACGCCCAGGGCGTCGCTGATCGGGTCGAGGGTGAAGTAGATGATGAACGCGACGGCCGAGACCCACATGAGCGGGTGGATCGCCTTGACCTTGCCGAGCGCCAGCTTGATGACCACGAAGGCCAGGAAGCCGGCGCCGATGCCGGCCGTGATCGAGTACGTGAACGGCATGAGGGCGATCGTGAGGAACGCGGGGATCGCGACCTCGACGTTGGTCCACTTGATGCCCGTGATCTGCGTCATCATGAGGAAGCCGACCAGGACCAGGGCGGGCGCGGCGGCCTCGCTCGGGACCAGGGCGACGAGGGGAGACAGGAACGTCGCCAGCAGGAACGCGATGCCCGTCACGACCGCCGCGAGACCAGTGCGCGCCCCTTCGCCCACGCCGGTCGTGGACTCGACGTAGCTCGTGTTGGAGGAGACGCTCGCGGCGCCACCGGCGGCTGCGGCGACCGAGTCGACGATGAGGATCGCGCGCGACTTCGGCGGGTTGCCCGTCTCGTCGAGCAGCTTGCCCTCGGCGCCGACCGCGACCATGGTGCCCATGGTGTCGAAGAAGTCCGCGAGCAGCAGCGAGAAGACGAGCAGGACGACCGTGACGATGCCGACCTTCTCGATTGACCCCAGGAGGGAGAACTGACCGAGCAGGCCGAAGTCCGGTACCGCGACCGGGCTGCCGTCGAGCTCGGGCGCGTTCAGGCTCCAGCCGTTCGTCGCACCGCTGCCCTTGGTGGCGACCCCGGCGATCGCCTGGATCACCACCGCGACGACGGTCGCGGCGAGGATCGAGATGAGGATCGCTCCACGGACCTTGCGGACCCACAGGACGATCATGAGGACCAGGCCCACCACGAAGACGAGGATGGGCCAGCCCGCGAGCGAGCCGGTCGCGCCGAGCTGGAGCGGCGTGCCACCGCCCGCGGCGACGAACCCGGCGTTGACCAGACCGACGAGCGCGATGAACAGGCCGATGCCGACGCTGATCGCCGTCTTGAGCTCGACCGGGACCGCGCGGAAGACCGCCTCCCGGAAGCCCGTGAGGACGAGCACGAGGATGATGAGGCCCTCGATCACGACGATGCCCATCGCGTCGGCCCACGTGACCTCGGGGATCGAGGCGATCGTGAAGGCCACGACCGCGTTCAGGCCCAGACCGGCCGCGAGAGCCATCGGGTAGTTCGCGAAGACGCCCATCGCGATCGTCATGATGCCCGCGACGAGCGCCGTGGTCGCGGCGATCATCGGGAAGTTCGCGCCGTCCGTGCCGCCGCCCAAGAACTGCCCCGTGCCGTCAGGAGCCGTCCCCAGGATGATCGGGTTGAGGATGATGATGTAGGACATCGCGAAGAACGTGACGAGACCGCCACGGATCTCGGCGCCGATGGTCGAGCCGCGCTCGGTGATCTTGAAGAAGCGGTCGATGCCGCTGGAACGCGGGGGGGCTTCGCGCTCGTCAGTCGTGGTGGTCATGGGGAGAATGGTGCCAGATCCCGTGTTGCGCTTCAGAATCGTCCACGTTACGTGCTAGGAGGACGTGTCGCCCGTCACGTCCGTCCCGCCGACGACGCTCAGTACGCCCCGTGCCCGGAGACCACGGCCCTGGCCGTGCGCGCCAGGATCAGGATGTCGCCGAACAGCGTCCAGTTCTCGACGTAGTAGACGTCGAGCCGCACGCTCTCCTCCCAGGACAGGTCGGACCGTCCCCCGACCTGCCACAGGCCCGTCAGGCCGGGCTTGACCAGCAGGCGCCTGCGCACCTTCTTCTCGTACGTGCTGACCTCGCGCGGCAGCGGCGGACGAGGCCCCACGAGGCTCATGTCCCCCCGCAGGACGTTGAAGATCTGCGGCAGCTCGTCGAGCGAGTAGCGACGGATGAAGCGGCCCACGGTCGTGACGCGCGGGTCGTTGCGGATCTTGAAGAGCGGCCCGGACCCCTCGTTGTCCGCGGCGAGCGCGTGCAGGTCGATGTCGGAGCCGACGCGCATGGACCGGAACTTGAGCATCGAGAAGGTCTCGCCGTTACGTCCCACGCGCTGCTGGGAGTAGAAGACCGGTCCACGGCTCGTGAGCCGCACCGCGAGGCCGACCGCGATCAGGACGGGCAGCAGGAGGAACGTCAGGATCGCCGCGCCGAACCAGTCGGAGATCGACTTGACGACGAACTTGGGACCGCTGAACCGGGGCGCGTCGACGTGCAGGAGCGACACCGACTCGGACGGGGTGATCGTGATGCGCGGACCGGCGACGTCGACCAGCTCGGTCGTCAGCATGAGGTCGACGCCGAAGGGCTCGAGCTCCCAGCTGAGGTGGCGCACCACATCTGCCGTCACGGCGTCCGACCCGCTCACCGCGACACAGCCTGCGCCCACGCGTGCTGCGATCTCGCCCGCCGAACGGAGGTCTCCGAGGACGGGCACGCCCAGGATGGCGTCCCCCTCGCCGACCCGTCCGCTCGGGGTGCACACGGCGACGACCCGGTAGCCGGAGCTGTCCCGGTCGTTCAGGTCGCGGATCAGGCGCTCGGCCTGGTCCCGGTGGCCGATCGCGAGGACGGCGGTCCGGTGAGAACCGGCGGCCCGCTTGCGGTGCAGCCACTGCCGCCAGAAGTAGCGTCCCAGGAGCAGCCCGGCGAGGCCGAGAGGGAAGGCGAAGATCAGGTAGCCGCGGGCCTCCTGGAAGCGCAGCAGGAACGCGAGGATCGCCAGGATCCCGAAGAGTCGCCAGGACGCGTCGAAGACCCGCTGGTACTCGGTGGGCCCGCTGCCCACGACCCGCACGTCCCGCGTCTTGGCGAACGCCAGGGAACCCGCCCAGGCGAGCCCGATCAGGATGCTGAGCGCGAGGTACGGGAGGAACAGGTTCTCCCGGACGGGCTGGCTGATGAACTGGTCCCATCGCAGGAAGTACGCCGCCGTGACACCGATGGTGATCGCCAGCGTGTCCGTGGCGACGAGGCGGACCTTGTACGACCGCTCCCACGTGACCGACTCGAACGCCGCACGGACCGCCCGGAGTGGACCGGGCGGTGCTGCTGTCAGGATGTGGCGGAGTCCACGACGCGAATCGTGAATGACGCTTCCGGCCATGGGCCCGGCTACCTCTCGATCAATCCGTCAGCCGCTTCTGGACCGCCGGAACGCCTCATCGTAAGAGTCGGCACACAAAGAAATGAACGACCGACCAACCTTTTCACCCGGGTGAGAAGACCCCGCCTCTCGGCGAGTCCGAGCCCCGGATCCTGCGGATCCTGAGTCCCGACCTGGAGACTGGTGTGGTCAGACAATAGAGATGGACACGTGTCCAGAACGAGAAATGCACCGCATTCCTCGGAGCGACGAGCAACTACCGTCCCCAACTTCTTGCACACCTGTCCAACGAAGCAGGGGAGGCGAAGTTCGGATCGTAGCGGCTGGCGATACGGCCTCGGAACCCTGTCCGCTGCACGTCTCACCCAGGAGAGACCGCTCCTCGGCCGTCCTGTGACAGCGGTCACGGGTGAAATGGGGCAAGTCTTCCTAGCGGGTCGCGCTCCTGGTCGGGGCCGCCGAGGTCGCTTGCGCCTGGTTCACCCTGATAAGCGAGGTTCGCGCGGTGCCCTCGTTGCCGCACCGAGGCCCGATAGCACGGGAGCCCCTCGGGTGGGGGCTCGGACACGCCGGGCAGCGCCACCAGTTTTTTTCACCCGACGGAACCTTCACGAGACGTAGACTGCGAGCGTGCCCTCGATGCTCTCCCTGCTGATCCACCCGGAGCGGCGCCGCCCCAACCCGCCGGCGCTGCGCGTCGACCTGCGGCCGGTGATCCTGGTCGGTATGAGCCTGTGGGCCGTCGCGCTCGTGGTCTCGGTCGTCCTGCTGCTCCTCGACAGGGCGACGTTCGAGCTTCCCGCGACCTGCGCGGCCGGGATCGTGCTCGGCATCATCGGGCTCGGTTGGGAACGCCGCAACCGGAGCGAGTACCGTGCGCGCCCCGACGAGTCGGGCGACGGCGCCCAGGGGACCCCCGCCTAGCTCTCGATCCCCGCCCGACGGCGCGTGGTCCGGTTCGCGTGCACCGACCACCGCGGGACCCACCGCGCGAGCGCGACCGCACCGAGCAGGCCGACCGTGCCGGACGCGACGATCCCGCCCGCGAGGCTTCCCAGCGCGGCACCGGCCGAGACCACGAGCGGACCGAGCGCGGTCCCGGAGTCCTGGAAGAGCCGCCAGATCCCGAGGAACTGCGCGCGGACGTCCGGGGGCGCGACGTCGGCGCCGAGAGTCATGAGGATGCCCGACCCGATCCCGTTGCCGAAGCCCATGACCATCGCCACCACGGCCACCCCGGCGACGGTGCTCGTGAGCGGCAGCACGACGATCGCCCCGCCCAGCACGACCATGCACGGGATCGCGACCCACAGCCTGCCCCACCGGTCCATGACCTTGCCCGCGGGGTAGAACAGCAGCATGTCGACGGCTCCCGAGAGGCCGAAGATCACGCTCGTCGTGGCGGGGCTGAAGCCCAGGTGCTCGGACCACAGCGGCAGCACCACCTGCCGGGCGGCCCGCGTGGCCCCGACCATGACGACCGCGATCCCGAGCGTCGCGAACACCCGCCAGTTCGCGGCCAGCACCGTACGGAAGCTGACGGGCACCCCGGACCGCCGGAGGGCCGTCGAACCCGCCGCGACGTCAGGCACGAGGGCCGTCACCAGCCCGGCGACGACGCTCGTGCAGACGGCCAGCCAGTACACCGCGGGCAGGTCCCAGAGCCACAGGACCGCGGCCGCGGCGAACGGCCCGACGAAGGCGCCGATCCGGTGCGTGCCCGCGAGCGTCGACAGCGCCCTGGCCCGTTTGAGGACGGGCGTGACCTCGGTCAGATAGGCCTGCCGGGCGAGCATGAACACGGCGTTGGTCATGCCGACGCAGAACACGCCCGCGCCCAGGACCCACAGGTTGGGGGCGAGCGCGCACGCCACGAGGCCGACGATCGAGGCGGCCGCGGCCGTCATCATGGCTCGCCTGTCACCGAACCGCGCAGCGAACGCCCCGGCCGGGACGTCCCCCGCGATCTGCCCGAGCCCCAGCAGCGCGACGACGAACCCCGCCAGCGCGATCCCGGCCCCCATCGAGATCGCGCTCAGCGCGACCACGGGCACGATCGCGCTCACCCCGGCCTCGAACACGAAGGTCGGGACGTAGACGCCGCCCACGAGGCGACGGTCGAAGATGCCGGACGGTCCGGGGGCGGGTCCCGCCGCCCGGCTCACGCCTCGTCCCACGCCGTCTCGGCGAGCAGGTCGTCGGCGGAGGCCGGGTCGAGCAGCGCGGACTCCAGCAGGTGCCGCGCCGCAGGCCGGCCGGCCGCCGCGGCCAGCCCGCGGGCCAGGCCGGCGGTCGTCGAGGCGTGGACCTCGGGTCCTGCGCCGCCCGAGCTCACCCACCAGTCGACCTCGACCCCGTCCACCGACAGCGCCTCGTGCTCGAACCAGCTGCCGGGCACGCCCGGGACGAGCCGCGCGACCCGGGCGTCGAGCTCCTGGGGCGAGCCGGCGTCGTCGGGCAGGGGGACCTCCGGCGCACCCGGGGGCGGCAGCAACGGCAGGTCGAGGAGGTCCGCCAGGACGGCTCCCCCGTCCGCGACCGACGCGACCGGGAGCACGGTCCGCACCTGCGCCCACATCGCGCTCGTCGCCACGGCCAGGTCCTCGGCCGGGACGCACGTCGTGGTCGACCCGCGCAGGCCCGGCAGGCGGTCGGGCAGCTCGTCGAGCGCGTGACCGTTCGCCGTGCGCGCGAGCGCGCCCAACCCGCGCCAGACCGCGAGCGCGGCGGGCAGGTCGAGGGGCGTGCCGACGTCGGGCAGCGCGGCCAGGTAGTCCGGCCAGTCCGCCGGGGCGAGGTCTCCCAGGTCCGCGACCCCGCCCAGCGCGCGCACGACCTCCGCGTCCAGGCCGTGGGCCTCGTCGGGCGGGTCGGGCAGGAAGGGCGCGCCGCCCGGCACGGCCGCGAAGGGCGCGCCCAGGTGCCGGCGCAGCCACCACGCGGTGTACGACGGCGCGTCCCCCGCCCGGGCACCGCCCTGGCTCCGGACCGGGGCGAGCAGGGCCGCGCGGGCGTCGGGGTCGCCGGCGAGGCGAGCGAGGAACGCGGGCCACGCGTCGTCGGCGACGGCGTCCAGGTCCGCGACCGCGTCGAGGTCGCCCACGAACGCGCCTCCCCCGACGTGGCCGCCCAGGAAGGCGAGGTAGTCGGCCCACCCGTCGAGCCACGACTGCGGGTCGTCCGGGTCGTCGGGCAGGTCCGCGTCGGCGTCCCACGGCGTCAGGACGTCGCGGACCCGGTGGACCGTCACGTCCGCGGGGACCCCGACCGCACGCAGGACGTCCTCGCCCCACCGCTCGGCCACGCCGTCCGCGAGCGGCACGAGGCCGTCCAGGACCCCGTCCGCCCACGACCCCGGCACGACGCACTCACGTGCCGCCGACAGGTCGCCCTCGGCCGTGGGCAGCGGGAGCTCGCCCCACCAGAAGGGCACGTCCTCGGGCTGCGCGCCCTCGGCGAGCGCGGAGCGCACGAGGGCCAGCACCTGCCCGACGGCGGCGGGCACCGGGTCCGTCCCGTCGAGCAGGTCGTCGTCCGCGGCCAGGTCCGCGAGGTGCAGCACGTGCTCCCTGACCGCAGGCTCGGTCAGCAGCCCACGGAACGAGGACGGCGTCGCGCCCAGACGCTCCAGGAGCAGGTGCACGGCGTCCGGGTGCACCAGACGCAGGCCCAGCGAGCGCGCGAGGGTGAGGAAGCCGGAACCTGCCGTCGCCTCCTCGGCTGCGGGTTCGGCACCCAGGAGCAGGACCCCGCGAGCTCCCCGCGCGGTCCGCCCGTCGGCGAGCGGGACCGTCACCGCACCGAGCGCGTCGCGCACCCCCGGCTGCCCCACGTGCGGGGCGAGGGCCGCGTAGACCTCGCGCCACGCCGCAGGACCCATCCCTGCGGGCAGCTCGTCGAGCAGGTCCGCGAGCTCGCGGGACCGCACCCCGAGCGACCGTGCGACCGCGTGCAGCGACGACGGCACGTCGACCAGGTCCGGCACCGCCCGACCGAGCACCGCCACCACGGCCGGGTCGCGCCCGACCTCGCCCGCGAGGACCTGGGCGTCGCGGGGCGCGACCAGGTGCCGTCCGCCGGGGCGCACGGGTTCCTCGTCGAGTCCTGGACCGTCGAGGTCGACGGGGACGACGGGGCCGGCGGGTGCGTCCTGCGCGTCGTCGTCGCCGGCGGGGACGGCCACCGGAGGCGGTGGCGACAGCAGCGGCGTGCCGCGCAACGCGGCGAGCGCCGCGTCCCGGACCTGCGCGTCGAGCGCCCCGGACGGCAACCCGGTGGGCACGAGAGCGAGCACCGAGGCCCCCCGCTCAGCGGCGACCAGACCGAGGAGCCGGGCGAAGGCCTCCCCCGCGGACGCGGCGAGCGCGTCCGTCACAGGTCCGGGCAGGACGTGCCGACGGCTCGGGTCCAGGGGGAACGACGCGACGAGCAGCGCCGGGAAGGTCGTCGGCTCGTCGGTCGGCGTGGGAGCGTGCACCACGCCCGCGACGGCCTCGCCGGGTGCGGCAGCCGACCGCGGCAGCGCCCACAGCAGGCTCCAGCCCCCGTGGCGCTGCTCGACCGGGAGCGAGTCCAGGACGCGCGCGTCGAGAACCCCGCGCTCGCGCACGACCGTCCAGCGGGCAGCCACGTCGTGCAGGCGACGCGACCGCAGGTTCCCGGCGTCGTCCTCGATCTCGACCCCGACCTCCGCCAGGGCGGGCAGCGCCAGGAGCAGCGCGTCGTCCACCTCGTCGAGCTGGGCACGGACGGCCTCGACCGCGACCCGGTCCCGCAGGCGCAGGGCCACGACCGTGGCCGGCGTCGCGAGACCCGTGGCGATGTCGCCGGGCAGGGCGTCCGCCGCGAACGGGAGCCGCAGCACGGGCAGGGCGTCGCCCCGCTCGCGGACCGCGGCCTCGAGCCGGTCGGCCGCCGCCGCTCCCCCGTCCTCCCGCGCACCTGCGACCGCGTCGGACAGTGCTGCGACCGTCCGGTCCAGGGAGAACGTCACTCCCCCGAGCGTCGAGCGCACCGAGATCTCGTCCGCGACCGAGCGCACGGCCGCGAAGCCCACCCCGAACCTGCCCACCCGCCCGGGTGGGCCGTCTACGGACCCAGGCTCCGCCGTCGGGCCGGACGGGCGCGCGACCTTGGCCGACGCGCGCATCGACGCCAGCGACGCGACGCCCCCCGCGTCCAGCGGTGCGCCCGAGTTCTCCGCCGTCAGCCACCACGCGCCGCCCGCTCCCCGGGCAAGACGCAGCACCAGGTGTCCCGGGGAGCCTGCGTGCGCCGCGGCGTCGGCCGCGTTCTGCGCGAGCTCCACGACCACCCGGTCGCGGTAGTAGCCGCGGGCGTGGTCCTCCTCGGTGTTCGCGTCCTCCCGGAAGCGCGTCGGGGACGCGAGCCACGCCTCCGTGACGGCCCGGCGAAGAGCCGAGGTCCCGAAGGCGTCCGTCGTCACCGTGCCGGCTCGTCCGGGTCCGCGTCCGGCGAGGCGTCCGGTCCGGTCTCCGAGGCGTCCGCCGCGGACGACGACCTCCCGGGCTCCGGGAGCGCGATCCGCGACAGCGCCAGCTCGATGCTCGCCGCAGCCTCCGCGGACCGCTCGGTCGCCGGGCTCGCGGGCGCCTCGGCCGTGGCCGTGGCGCTCGCCGCATCACGGGCGGCGTCCAGGAGCTGGACGATCTCGACGTCCATCTCGTCGATCAACGGGTCGGCGGCCGGCCAGTCCGTCGGGTGCGGCTCGACGTCCGTCTCCGAGTGCGCACCGCACCCGTGGTCGAGGCTCACGACCTTGCCGTCGTCGGGCGACCACGCGTTCGCGCACACGCCGAAGACCTGCCCGAGCGCCCCCTGCAGGGGCACCAGGAACCCGCACGACCCGCACTCCGCGCCCGAGGCGACCGCGCCCGGCGCCGTAGGACCGCGCGTACCGCGGTACCAGCGCTCGGCCGCCTCGTCGCGTCCCTCGGGGGACAGCACCCGGACCCGGGCGAGCGCGAGCTCCTCGATCGCGACGGCGTCCTGCTCCTCGTCGCCCGTGGGCACATAGCCCGGCTCGAGGCGCGGGTCGTCCGCCTGGAACGGCAGGACGTCGCCCACACCGATGTCGCCCGGCTGCAGACGCTCCGACCACGGCAACCACTCGGGCGCCAGGATGGAGCCCTCGCCCGGCAGGAGCTCGACCTCGCACACCGTCGCGGTGCGACCGCGCGGGACGCGGGCCACCGTCACGGTCCAGCGCCACCCCCGGTAGCCGAGCATGGTGCACGCGAACTGGTGCGAGATCAGGCGGTCCTCCTCGACGACCGTCCCGAGGTGCTCACCCACGTCCCCCACGTGCTCGGCGACCTGTTCCGCCGCAGCACGCGCGAGGTCCACCGCGCCCGTGAGCACGGCGTCCTTGGCGGCGCGCGCGCTCACACGACGGGTCGATCCTTCAGCGGCGGCTACGGCAGCCATGTCATGCCTCCAGGTCGTCGGCGACGGCGCGCAGCACCTTGGCGAGCTGGGCTCCCTGCGCGGCGTCGGGGTACCGGCCACGGCGCAACGAGCCCCCGACCTTGTCCATGACCTTGATGAGGTCCTCGATCACGACCCCCAGGTCCTCGGCCGGGCGACGCTGGGCCTTGGCCACGGAGGGCGCCGGGTCGAGCAGCTTGATCGCGAGCGCCTGCGGGCCGCGCCGCCCGTCGGCCACGCCGAACTCCACCCTGGCACCGGGCTTGGGCGCCGCGCCGTCAGGCAGGGCGGAAGCGTGCAGGAAGACCTCGTCGCCCTCATCGCTCGCGATGAAGCCGAACCCTCGTTCGGTGTCGAACCACTTGACCTTGCCGGTGGGCACGTGAACCTCGTTTGTGCTCGTGGGAATCAGAACTCCCAGGTTACCGGGACAGAGCCCTCACAGTCGCATCCGCCGGGCCGCACCCCGCCGAGCACGTCCGGGTGAGTTCCCGCGGCGGGGAGTTCTCCCCATGGATGGGGGCTGCGAGCCGTCGGCGGCCTCCACTAGCCTTCGGCTCGACCGCCGACGCACCGCGCCGGTCGAGCCGACGCCGACCCAGAGGGTTCACCATGACCACGCCGCCCACCTTCCCTCCTGCCGATCCCTCGGGGGCGTGGCGACCACCCGCCGGTGACACGCCTCCCGCCCCGGTCACGGTCGTGACCGTCCGGCCGTCCCGGCTGCGCACCGGCCTGGTGCTCGGCGGCGCGGCGACCGCGGCCCTCGTCCTGGTCGGCGGGGGCGTCTTCGCCTACAGCGCGCTCGACGGCGGCGGAGCGCAGCCCGAGGCCGCCCTCCCGGACACCGCGTTCGCCTACGTGCGCGTGGACCTCGACCCGTCGGCCACGCAGAAGGTCAACCTGCTGCGCCTCGCGAACAGGTTCCCCGATCTCGCCACGGACCTCGACGTGGACCTCGGCGAGGACGCCGACCTGCGCCGACTCGTCGTCGACGCGATCTCGAAGAGCGGCACGTGCGAGATCGACTACGCCGCCGACGTCGAACCGTGGATCGGCCAGCGCGCCGCCCTCGCCGCGCTGCCGCCCGTCGAGGGCGCGGCGACCGGGGACGCAGGAGCCGCACCCGAACCCGAACCGGTGCTCGTCCTCCAGGTGACCGACGAGGCCGCCGCCCGGACCGCCATCGAGTCGGGCCTGGGCTGCGGCGACGGCGCGAAGGCCGCACAGGTCGCGTTCACGGGCGGGTACGCCCTGATCACCTCCGAGCGGGTCGCGGCCGCCGACGTGGCGGCAGCCGCGAAGAAGGCACCGCTGGCCGACGCCCCGCGGTTCACCGCGGACATGAAGGCCCTGGGCGACCCAGGGCTCGTCTCCTACTGGGCGGACGTCGAGGGCGCGATCACCGCGCTCGAAGGACAGGAGGGGGCCGAGGAGCTGGGCGCAGCCGTCGACGAGGGCCTGCGCACCGTCTCCGGAGCGGCACGGGCAGGCACCGACCACCTGGAGATCGTGATCGCCGTCGGCGCCGACGAGAAGGTCCTCGCACCCTTGAAGGGCTCGGGGACGTCGCTCCTCACCGGCCTGCCGGACAGCACCCTGTTCGCGTCGGCCGCGACGATCGACCCCGCGTCGGTCGACCAGCTCTGGGAGCAGCTGAGCACCCTCGCCGACACGTTCGGGTCGAGCGGCCTGGGGAGCCTGGGCTCCGGAGAGGACCTGCTCGGCGACGACTGGACCCTGTCCTCGCGCGAGGTCCGCACGGCAGGGACGCTGCCCAGCGCCACGGAGGCCGAGTGCGCGGCGCTGCTCGCGCTGCCGGAGAACGCGTTGGACGCGTCGGGCTGGGGCTTGACGCCCGAGGAGCTCGCCGAGGTCACCCAGAGCTACGACGAGTCGTTCATGGCGGGCTGCACGGGGGACTACTCGTCGCTCGAGGGCCTCGACACCGCCCCGGGCACCAAGGAGGCAGACCTCTTCGGGGACGACCCGCAGGCGGGCACGACGACCGACGACCTCCTGTCGAGCGGCCTCGGCTTCCAGGAGACGGTGGACGAGCTCGAGAAGACCTACGACCTGCGGCTGCCCGAGGACCTCAAGACCCTCCTGGGCGAGCAGGTCGTCGTCGCGCTCGACTCCGCCGGTCTCGACGACGTCTCGGCCGTGACCGGCCTGGCCGACCTCGACCTCGGCGCTCGCACGATCGGGGACAAGGCCGCGCTCGAGGACCTGCTCGGCCGGATCGACGCGATCCTCGTGGACGCCGGTGCGGAGAGGCTCACGAGCGCGACCACGAAGGACGGGCTCGTCGTCGCCTCGAACGAGGCGTACGCCGCGCGCCTCGCCCAGGACGGGACCCTCGGCACCGTGGGAGCCTTCCGGACCGTCGTGCCCGACGCGAAGGGCGCGGCGAACGCGGCGTACCTCGACATCGACGCGCTCGAGTCGGCCGCCCGCGCGAACATCGACGCGACGGGCGGCGACGACTCGTGGATCGCGTACGTCGAGCCCTTGCGCGCCCTCGGGCTCTCCAGCCGTGTCGACGGCGGGCACAGCCTCACGAGCCTGCGCGTCAGCTTCGACTGAGACCCGCCCGTCCGGGGAGCCGGCGGCCGGTCGCGATCACTCGTGGCGACCGGTCGCCGACCTGCCCGGCGCGGAGCGAGCACCACCCCCGCGTCGAAGGATCTGCTCGCCCGCGGCGACGTAGCCGTCGAACAGGTCGATGACGTCCGCGAGCCGCTGCTGGGCGACCGGCAGCCCGTCGACGAGCGTCCGGCCCGCCTCGAGGGCGTCGACGAACGTCCGCACCCGGCGGTGCGACGCCTCGAGCAGGGTGTCGAGGCCCTGCGTCGCCTCCACGAGAAGGCGACGGCTGCCCGGCTGAGGGAGGGTGCGGGCCAGCCCCCAGGCCGCGAGCTCGCGTGTCGACGTGCTGACCTGCCCCTTGCTGAGCCCCACGACCTCGCCGAGGTGGTCGAGCGAGACGGGTCGGTCCTCCAGGAGGAGCGCGCCGTAGACGCGCCCGGTCGCGCGCGACAGGTTCCACGACGCCAGCAGGTCCCCCACCGCGTGCAGGAACGCGTGCTGGTCGGACGTCGTCATCGCGTCTCCCCGAGGAGGTCGAGGAAGCGCACGAGCTCCTCGGTCACGGCCTGGGGGGCGTCCTGGCTCACGAGGTGACCCGCCTGCGGCACGACGACGTCGCTCACGTTCTCGTGCCGGGCCCACGCGGGCATCGCCGTCCTGATGTTCCCGGTGCGGTCCTCCTCGCCGCGGACCAGGGCCAACGGCACGGGGGTCCGGTACGACGGGTCGGGAGCGACGAACGCCGTCGTCGCCCGCCAGATCTGCAGGAACTGTGCCTTCGACACCTGGCCGAACGCGCGTTCCGCGTCCCGGCGGGCGGCCTCGGTCGTCGCCGACGCGGTGGCCATGAGCCGCGGGAGCCGCCGCGCGGGGACGAGGGACAGGCCGGGCGCGGCGAGCCTCAGGAGCTGACGCTCCCACCGGCTCAGCGGCCCCGTGTTCCAGGTCGCCCCCAGCACGACGAGCCCGGCGTACCTCTCGGGGGTGCGCCGGACGAGCTCCTGGGCCAGGTTCCCTCCGAGCGAGTGCCCGACCAGCACCGGCCTGTCCAGGCCGAGCGCCGCGACGAGGGCCTCGACGTCGGCGACGAGCAGGGGGGCCGTGAGCGGGGTGCTGTTCGGACGGGAGGCACCGTGGCCGCGCAGGTCCGGCAGGACCACCCGGCTTCCGTGGGCGGCGAGCGCCGTCGTCTGGTCGGCGAACGTCCGGTGGTCCGCGCCCGCGCCGTGCAGGAGCACGACGGCGGGACCGGGCCCGCCGGAGTCGTGGAACGCCAGGGTGGCCCCGTCGAGCCGCAGACGTCCCTCTAGATTCAGCATATTTCGAATATAGGTCAGGCTCCCGTCCGCGCGAGGGGTGCCCGAGACGGGAGAACCCCCGACCCGCGTAACATCGGACGGATGGCCTCAACGCCTCCGGCTCCGCGCCGGACCTTCCCCGAGGCTCTTCGCTCCCGCAGCGACGAGCACCTCGTCGCGCTGCTGCTGCAGCGCCCTGACCTGGCCACTCCTTCGCCGTCGACGCTGCGCTCGCTCGCAGCACGTGCCACCAGCCGTACCAGCCTGGACCGGGCGATCGCCCGGCTCGACGCCCTCGAGCTCCAGGTCCTCGAGTCCGTCCTCGTCCTCGGGGACCAGCACGCTCCGCGGACGCCGACGTCCCGCCCCGCCACCTCCCGGCCCGCCACCCGCCCCGCGGGCGAGGACACGGCCGTGACGGTCAACCGCGTCCTCGCGGCGCTCGGTGCGAACGACGGGGACGCACCGGTCGTGCGGGCCGCGGTCGCGCACCTCGAGGAGGCCGCGCTGCTGTGGGACCGTGACCCGTCGTCGCGCACCGACCTCGCGGTCGCGCCGGGCCTGTCCGAGGTGCTCGGCCCCTACCCCGCGGGCCTCGGCCCCGCCGACCCGTCGTCGCCGCTCGCCGCTCCACCCACCGGCGACCCGGCGTTCGGCCCGCCCGGGACGACGACCCTCGGCGACCTCCTCGCGGACGCGCCGCCCGGAGCCCGCAACATCCTCGACGCCCTCACGTGGGGGCCGCCCGTGGGCGTCGCGCCGCGCGCCGACCCGGCGGGCCGTGAGGCGACGACCTGGCTCCTGCGTCGGCGCCTCCTGCTCGCCTCGGACGAGCGGCACGTCGTCCTGCCCCGCGAGGTCGCCCTCGCCCTGCGCGGGGGCCGCACGCACGCCCGGCCCCTCGCGCACCCGCCCGAGCCCGAGGCCCCGCACTTCGCCGAGGACACCATCGCCGCAGAGGCCGCGCGCGCGGCGCAGGACGCGGTCCGGCTCGTCGCCCACCTCCTCGCCCTGTGGCAGGCCTCGCCGCCGAGCGTCCTGCGCGCGGGCGGGCTCGGGGTGCGCGACCTGCGCCGTCTCGCGACGACGCTCGAGGTCGAGGAGCCGACGGCCGCGTTCGTCGCCGAGCTCGCGCTCGCCGCGGGACTCGTGGTCGACGACGGCGAGGACCCTCCCACGTTCACCGTCACGGTCGCGGGCGAGGACTGGCTCGACCTCCCCCTCGCGCCACGCTGGGCGCTGCTCGCCGCGGCCTGGGCAGGCTCTGGCCGCACGCCGTGGACCGTCGGCAGCCGCGACGAGCGCGGCACGCTGCGCGCGGCGCTCGAACCCGACCTCAGCCGCCCGTGGGTCCCGCGCCTGCGCTTCGACCTGCTGTCCGCGCTCGCCGACCGTCCCGGGACGGCGCTGACCTCGGCCGACCTCCTGGCCGTCCTGCGCTGGGGTTCGCCCCGGTCCGTCCCACCGGTCCAGGCCATCGAGGGCCTGCTCCACGAGGCCCACCTCCTGGGGGTCACGGGGGTCGGGGCGCTCGCCCCCACGGGCCGTGCGCTCCTGCTGCCCGACGGCGCCACGCCCGCCGTGCAACCCGGCGCACCCGCGGCGCCGAGCAGGTCGGGAGCGCCCGCGCTCACGTCCGCGGAGACGACGCTCGCGACCGCCCTCGAGTCGGTCCTGCCGCCCGAGGTCGACGAGCTCCTGCTCCAGGGCGACCTCACGGGCATCGTCCCGGGGCGTCCCAGCACGGCTCTCGAACGGCTCCTGGAGGACGCCGCCGAGGTCGAGTCGCGCGGGGCCGCGATCACGGTCCGCTTCACGCCCGAGTCCCTGACCCGGGCGTTCGACGCGGGCCGCACGGCGGACGACCTGCTGGCCGACCTCGCAGGCCACTCCCGGACGACGCTCCCCCAACCTCTCGACTACCTGGTCCGCGACACGGCCCGGCGCCACGGGCGGTTGCGGGTCGGGAGCGCGTCGAGCTACGTGCGTGCCGAGGACGCCGCGCTCCTGACCGGTCTCGTCGAGGACCCGTCGCTGCGACACCTCTCGCTGTTCCGCATCGCGCCCACCGTCCTGGTCTCGCTCGTCCCCGCGGCGACGCTCCAGGCCGCGCTGCGCGACCGCGGCCTCGCCTCGACCGTCGAAGGACCTGACGGGCGGGTCGTGCGCACCGAGCGGCTCCGGACCACAGCGCGTTCCCGCGTGGGCGGGCGACGCCCGCTGGACACTGCCACCCGGGGGCGCTCCGCCGTCGGGCCGGCGGTGCACCAGGAAGATGCCGCAGCCCGGCGCGAGCGGTACGCCGAGCTCGTCCCTCGCCTGCGCGCGGCCGACGACGCGGCCCTCGCCGCACCACCTGCGGCGACGACCCGTGACGACGTCGTGCCCGAACCTCGCGGAACAACCGAACCCCCCGCGGCGTTGGGACTCCTGCGCGACGCGATCGACGCGGGCGACCACGTGGTCCTCGAGACGATCGACCCCACCGGTCAGCCGACCCGGCGCCGCGTCAAGCCCCTCGTCCTCGAAGGCGGCCGCCTGCGCGCCCTGGACCCGGCGCGCGACGCCGAGCTGACCGTCGCCGTCCACCGCATCGCGGGCGTCTTCACCGACGCCCCCGCCCCCACCCAGGACGCGTCGACCGACACGACCACGAACGCGTCGGCGGGGGCGCCGAACGACTAGCCCGCACCACCCGCGTCACGACACGGCGCACCACCCGGAAGGACGCCCATGGCCGACGGCCCCCTGATCGTGCAGAGCGACAAGACCTTGCTGCTCGAGGTCGACCACCCGCGCTCGGGCGACGCCCGACGGGCGATCGCCCCCTTCGCCGAGCTCGAACGCGCCCCCGAGCACGTCCACACCTACCGGCTCACGCCGCTCGGGCTGTGGAACGCGCGCGCCGCGGGGCACGACGCCGAGCAGGTCGTCAACGTGCTGCTCGAGTACAGCCGCTACCCCGTGCCGCACGCGCTGCTCGTCGACGTCGCGGAGACCATGGCACGCTACGGGCGGCTCCAGCTCGTCGCGCACCCCACGCACGGGCTCGTGCTCCAGGCGACCGACAAGGCCGTGCTCGCCGAGGTCCTGAAGTCCAAGCGGACCGCGGGCCTCGTGGGCGACCGGCTCGGGGACGACTCGGTGATCGTGCACCCGTCCGAGCGCGGCCACCTCAAGCAGGTCCTGCTCAAGCTCGGCTGGCCCGCCGAGGACCTCGCGGGCTACGTCGACGGCGAGAAGCACCCGATCGACCTCTCCCCGACCGACCCGGCGCACGAGGACAAGCCCTGGGCCATGCGGCCCTACCAGCAGCAGGCCGTCGAGGGCTTCTGGCACGGGGGCAGCGGCGTCGTCGTGCTCCCCTGCGGCGCGGGCAAGACGATCGTCGGCGCCGGAGCCATGGCCAAGTCCGGCACGACGACCCTGATCCTCGTGACGAACACCGTGAGCGCGCGCCAGTGGCGCGACGAGCTCGTACGACGCACCACGCTCACCGAGGACGAGATCGGCGAGTACTCGGGTGCCCGCAAGGAGATCAAGCCCGTCACCATCGCCACCTACCAGGTGCTCACGACCAAGCGGAAGGGTGTCTACACGCACCTCGAGCTGCTCGACGCCCGCGACTGGGGACTCGTGGTCTACGACGAGGTCCACCTGCTGCCCGCCCCGATCTTCCGCATGACCGCCGACCTCCAGGCCCGCCGCCGCCTGGGCCTGACCGCGACGCTCGTGCGCGAGGACGGACGCGAGGACGAGGTCTTCAGCCTCATCGGGCCCAAGCGGTACGACGCCCCCTGGAAGGACATCGAGGCCCAGGGGTACATCGCGCCCGCGGACTGCGTGGAGGTGCGCCTCACCCTGTCCGACCGCGACCGCATGGCGTACGCGACCGCCGAGCCCGAGGACAAGTACCGGCTCGCGGCCACCGCAGCGGGCAAGAACCGCGTCGTCGAGCAGATCGCGGCCGCGCACCCCGACGACCAGGTCCTCGTGATCGGCCAGTACCTCGACCAGCTCGAGGAGCTCGGCGACCACCTCGACGCGCCCGTCATCACAGGGGCCACGACCGTGCGCGAGCGCCAGCGGCTGTTCGAGGCGTTCCGGTCCGGGGAGATCTCCCGGCTCGTCGTGAGCAAGGTCGCGAACTTCTCGATCGACCTGCCCGAGGCGTCGGTCGCGATCCAGGTGTCCGGGTCGTTCGGGTCGCGCCAGGAGGAGGCCCAGCGCCTGGGACGCATCATGCGCCCCAAGCAGGACGGCCGCACCGCGCACTTCTACGCGGTGGTCTCGCGCGACACCGTGGACCAGGACTTCGCGGCGCACCGCCAGCGCTTCCTGGCGGAGCAGGGCTACGCCTACCGCATCGTCGACGCCGAGGACCTGGGCGTCGTGCAGTGACCGGTGGGGACCCGGGCGTCGTCTAGCAGAGGGGCGCGAGGCTCGCGGGGTGGTGGGTGTGTTTGCGGCGGACTGGCAACATTCGTTGCCGCTCCGCAGCAGGACACCCCCGCCCCTGCGCCCCGACCGCGGGTCGAGCCCGCGCCGCTCGGGGTGCCGCGTCTCAGAGCTCGCGGTAGTAGTGCACGAGCGGCAGCGCGGTAAACCCGCACACCTCGTACACCGCGCGGGCGGCCCCTACCCGTCGTCGCCTCCGGTCCAGACGCTCGCGTAGGCGCACCCGGCCTCGCGCATCCCGTGTCCCGACCGTTGCTCCTCAGGAGGAGTGGGACGACTACGAGTGGGCGTGGACGGGGGCACCCGCTCGCTGGGCGGTCGAGAACCCGGACCACCCCGAGGCGCGTGAGGTGCTCTCCGCGGTCGAGACGCACCGCGACGGCTGGCTCCAGGGATACCGTGGCGGTCTCGGGTTCGTCACGCTGGTCCTGCACCCGGGTCGGGCGTCCGTCACGAGTCCTCGAGGAACGGCCCACCGGTAGCGGTGTCTGGACTCCGCTGGACCGACCGGTCGTCGGGCGTCGGGCAGCGCAGCAGTAGGTCGCGTGATTCTCGCAGGGCTTCCTGTCGTGCTCCGCGCGAGGAGGCGATGGGCCTGAGTCAGTGAACTCTTGGGCTCAGCACGCCTGAGACGAGCAGTTGTACGAGAACGGCGGCGTCGTACCGGTCATCGACCGCTGCACCGATGCAGAGGTTTCCGATGCCCTTGAGCACGTTGTACGCATCCACCGGCGGAGCTGTATCCATGGGCTCCAGCGCTGCCTCGAGGAGGGCACCAGCTACCGGCACGAGACGGCCGACGAAGTAGGCGTGCAACGCGTCGGACCCTGCGCTGTCTCCTTGCAGTGCGGCAGCGAGCCCGTGCTTGGTGACGAGGAACTCCACGAACAGCGCCACCCATGCCCGCAGGGCTGCCTCGGGCGTCTCGCTCTCCGCGAGCAGCCGTGGGCCAGCGTCAGCACATGCCTCGACCTGGTGCCGGTACACCGCCACCACGAGCTCTGCGCGCGTCGGGAAGTGACGGTAGATCGTCCCCACGCCGACGCCGGCCTTCGCTGCGATCTCCCGCACTGGAGCATCGACCCCGGACGTCACGAACACCGCTGCCGCTGCGTCGAGGAGCGCCTGCTCGCTCCGGCGCGGACGGCCCGCTCGGGGTGCCCCCGCACTGCGCAACTCGTCGCCCTGGGTCTCAGCCACGCCTGTCCTCACCGATTTCTTCGCCCATGGATTGCATTACGGAGCGACGTTCCGTAATGTTTCGGAACGGTGCTCCGTTCGAGGGTACTGCAGAGCGCGCCCTTCGGAAGGACCCCGTCATGACCTCATCGCTCCTCGACTCCCTGGACCGCACCATCGGTGCCGGCGCCCCGGTCGTCTCCGTCGCTCCGATTCAGCTGTTCGCCCCGGATCGACCGGTCCCGCTGGAAGTGCGCGCATCTGCCCCCGCCACAGGCGCGAATCTCCCCGTCGTGGTGTTCTCCCATGGCAACGGATGGAACTTGGATGGGTACGCGCCGCTCACAGCGTTCTGGGCCTCCCGCGGGTTCGTCGTGATCCAGCCCACCCACTTGGACTCGCGCCGCAACGGCTTCGGGTTTGACCACCCGGTCTTCCCGACGATCTGGACGGAGCGAATCGCGGATCTCGTACGCGTACTCGACCAGCTCGACGCCGTCGAGGCCGCGGTCCCCGGCCTGGCCGGGCGCATCGACCGCAGCCGCGTCGCCGCGACCGGTCACTCCTGGGGCGGCCAGACGGCGCAGTCGCTTCTCGGCGCCCGAGTCTTTGACGAAGCGGGTCATGTCGGGGCGGACATGGCCGACGGGCGCGTCACCGCTGGCATCCTGTTCGCCGCAACCGGAGTCGGTGGGGATGACCTGCACCCGTTCGCGCAGGCGAACTTCCCCTTCATGCGCCCCTCGTTCCAGGAGCTGACGACGCCGACCCTCGTGGTCGCGGGCGACCACGACCAGTCGAAGATGTCCAGCCGGGGCCCTGACTGGTTCACCGACGCCTACACCTACAGCCCCGGCGCGACAGACCTCCTCACTCTCTACGGCGCAGAGCACGCGCTCGGTGGAATCGTCGGATACGAAGTCGCCGAGACCACCGACGAGAATCCGGAACGGGTCGCAGTCGTCCAGCGGATGAGCACCGCCTACCTTCGGACCGCTCTGCACGTCGACGAGAACAGCTGGCCGGCCGCCCGCGCCGCACTCACGACCAGCACCGAGCCGATCGGACGCGCCGACAGCAAACGACAGGCGTAGCCGGGCCCGTCGCCACGCATCAGCGGTCGTCTGCGAGAGCCCGACGGCAGCACATGATCGGCACCGCACCTGCGGGCGAATCCGCACGCTCGACGCGAACACGGCGTCGACGGCGGCGGAGAGGGTCGTCGAGTCGGCAGAGAGCGCGGCGTTTGTGTCATTGACGACCGTTTGTCCGGCGGCGCGGAAGAAGGTCGTGCGACGTCGGAGCTACGCCAGTTCTCAGACGGTCGCGTCCGCCACGGCCGCGTCGCTGCGGCCTATGCGGTTCGCCAAGCATGAGCCGAGGGTCGCGGCGGCGCCGGCGGCGAGAAGCAGCAGTGCGGCGGTGAGCAGTGTCTCGTGCACGTGCTCCCCGCGTTCGTGGACCCCTCGGGCAGAGTCAGAGTCTTCGCTGTCCAGAGGGCGGGCGGAGCGTGTGGTTCCGTACCAGCCGTTGGCCCACGCGACGAGGTTGGCGACGCCGAGCGTCCCGCCGCACAGAACCACGGTTCGTAGCCGTCACCCTGGGCATCGGCATACCAGCCGGCGGGAGCCTGCATGGTGGGGTCGCTCACCATGTGGCCGGGTCCATCGACAGGCCTTGCTCCTGGAGGTAAGCCCGCGAGGCCTCGAGCGCGGCCTGCTCGACGGGACGTCGCAGCTCGAGGTAGTCCCTGGCGCGGGTGATGTACTCGCTCTCCTGGGCAGCCTGGATGTCCGCGAGCCGCTGGACGGTCCCGAGCTCGTCCTTGCACGCAAGGTCGATCTCACCGATCCGGATCACCTCGTCAGGGGACGCGTCACGCACCCCGGGAGGGACCATTCCCTCGTCTGGCCCAGGGGGTTCGACCCCTCGCCCTGCCAGACACTGCTTCCACTCGTCGACGACACCGATCCCCTCCGGCGTGGTAGTCGCCGGGGTGACACCGGTCGGAGCCACCGCCTCGAACTGACCTGGGTCGTAGGAGAGCCCGGCTTCGATCACCTGACCGAAGCACGAGCGCTGCTGCTCGATGGCGGCCTCGTCCTCTACCCGAGCGCGAAACCGGTTGGGACTCTCGACGGGTTCTTGGGTGTAGCCGTCCGTCGCGAGCGAGCCGTGACGCCACAGGCCGAAGCCCGCGCCGTCGAAGGTCTTCTCTGCAGGGACAGGACCCACGAGCTGCACGAGATCCTCGTAGCCCGCTGCGGTCATGCACCGCGCGACGAAGACGTCCCGTGCGGTATCCATCTCGGCGCGCTCCTCGGCGCCGACGAACCAGCCGTCCAGAGGGGTCGTGATCGTCCCCGCGTCCTCGTCGACGATCGCCCGAGCCGGTTCCGCGGTCGCGCTCTGCGTAGGGTCCGGGCTCGTCGTTGCGATGCTCGTTGCGGGCATGAGCAGAGCCTCACGGGGTGGTGGTGCCACGAGGTCCGGGACGGTCACCGCAGCCACGGCCACGACGGTGGCGACAGCCAAGGACGCCGCGGCACGGCGGCTCCGGGTCCGGCCTGCCCGGCGGCGTGCGACGTCGAGGGCGAGGTTCGGATCGATCGGCGCTTCTGGCAGCGCCTCGTCCACGAGCTCCCGCAGACGTGTTGAGAAGTCGTCGGTCACGGCGTGCTCTCCGCTCCATCGATGGGGTCTGACAGGGCCCGGCGTAGTGCGGTGAGCCCGCGTGCGCCGGCGGACTTCACCGTGCCGCGGGCGATCCCGAGCTCGACGGCGACCTCGGCCTCCGACATGTCGAGCAGGTGGCGCAGCACGACCACGCGCCGCTGCTTGACCGGAAGTGCGCGAAGTGCCCGGGTGAGCTCGTCGCGCAGGACGATCTCGGTGCTGCGGTCGCTCTCGCCGTGGTCGGGCAGCTGGTCCTGGGTGAGCAACAGCTCACGGCGGGTGCGGCGCCAGGTGTCGATGCGCAGGTTCGCCAGGATGCGCCGGGAGTAGGCCATCGGGTCGCCGTCGCGGGCGCGGCCCCACGCGCGGTAGGTCCGCTCGAGCGTCGCCTGGAGCAGTTCCTCCGCGCGATGCGGATCGCCACTGAGGAGCGTCGCGATCCGTCGCAGCGTCGCACCGTGCTCAGCCACGAAGGCCACGAACTCGGCGTCGCGCGACCGTCCGGAGACGACCACGTCGACGACGGCACCCTCGGCCTGCCAGTCCTCCTCGACGTCCACCTCAACGCCGACCATCACGCCACACCCTCATACCCCCATCACGCAGCAACAGGGCATCCGGTTCCACCCACATCATCTGAGTTCGCACGATCGGGATCTGCGTCATGAAAGCGAACCCGATACCTCGGACTCTCCAGAGCATGACTGACGGGTGCGAGTTGTTCGACGAGGCAAAACCGACCGTTTGGCAGGCGTTGCATGAATGGGTTCTGCGACGTCGTAGAACCCCGGGCTTTCGCTGCGTGGGCGACGAGGAGACCCCTGATCTCGCGCCAGCATCTTGGGCGAGCCAGTGGTCTCGTCACCACGAGAATCTGAGCGACCGAGCGCATGTCGAGCAGGTCCGCCGGGACCAGCCCGCGGCCTCTTGGCGGTCCAGGATGTCTCGACCGATCGACGGTGGCGCTCGGCGGCTGATCGTAGACGTTCTCCTGCTGTAAGGGGCCCGGGGTCAGGCGTCGAGGTGTGCCAGGAGCGTGGGGATGAAGTCGCGATGGTGGTGGAAGACGCCGCCGTGGCCTGATCCCGGGTAGATGGTGAGGGTGCTGTCGGGGATGCGGGCATGCATGTCGCGGGACAGTGCGGTGGGGACCATGCGGTCGTGGTCACCGTTGGCGATCAGCGTCGGCGCCGTGATCGCCGTAAGGTCCTGTTGCCGCTGGCGGCCCCAGGCCTTGATGCCGGTGATCTGGCGCCGGAATGCGGTCAGAGTGATGGGGTCGTCGCGGTCCATCACGCGTTCGCGGATCCTTATGAGGTAGTCCTTCGCAGCGGCCTTGCCTGCGGGCGTGCGGGGGAAGAAGAGGAACTCCTTGACGTCGGTGCGGGCGAGCGCGGCGCGGACCATGTCGACGTAGATGTAGGCGCCGCCGGTGGGGTGGTCGATCCCGGTGCCGCCCGCGGGCCCGGTGCCGGTGAGGACGAGCCTCCGCACGAGTCCGGGATCGTCGAGGGCGACCTGCTGCGCGACGAACCCGCCGAGGGAGAAGCCGAGCAGGTCGATCCTGGTGAGGCCGAGCGCGGCGACGAACGCACGCGCGGCGTCGGCCATGCCCTCGACGGTCAGGGGGACGGTGCCGGTCGATCTGCCCACTCCGGGTAGGTCTAGGGCGATGACGCGACGACCGGCGGCCAGGGCGTCGACGACGCGCGGGTCCCACTCGTCGAGGGTGGCGCCCAGGTGGGTGAGGAGCAGGACCGGCGTCCCTACGTCGGCGCCGAGCTCGCGGTAGGCGAGGGTGTCACCGGCGACGTCCAGATGGAGGGTGGGGGCGGTGACCCAGGTCATCGCTCGTGCTGCGCCGCTGACGGTCTCGCGGATGCGATGGCTCGCCGGGGTGGCGGGTGCGTCAGGCATGGTTGACGCCCCCCTCGGGGGTCGTGGTGACGAGGATCTTGCCGCGAGCTCGACCAGCGAGGAGCTGATCGAGTGCGACCAGGGTGTCGTCGAACGGCAGGACGCGGTCGACGACCGGGCGCAGGACGCCGTCGTCGACGAGCCCGGCAGCCGCGGCCAGGGCTTCGCCGTCGGGCTGGATGAACAGGAACCGGTAGCGCACGCCGAGGCGCCGGGCCTGCCGCCGCAGGCGGAGGCTGAGGACGGCGAGCGCGGCCTTGACGACGCGTCCCGCGCCGGCTTGGTCGGCCAGGTGCGGGTCGGGTGTCCCGGCGATCCCGACGACGAGGCCGCCGCGACGCAGGACACGGAGGGAGCGGGTGGTGATGTCGCCGCCCTGGGTGTCGACGACGATGTCGACGGGGACGTCGGCGAGCCGTTCGACGAAGTCCTCGCTGCGGTAGTCGATGACGACATCGGCGCCCAAGGCTCTGACGAGGTCGGCGCTGTCGGCCGATGCCGTCGTGGCGACGGTGGCACCCAGGTGCTTGGCGAGCTGGATCACGGCCGAGCCGACTCCGCCGGCCCCGCCGTGCACGAGGACGGTCTGCCCCGGCCGGACCTGACCGAGGGTGACGAGCGCCTGCCATGCGGTCAGGGCGACGACGGGCAGGGCGGCAGCGTCGACGAGAGGGATGCTCGACGGGGCGGGTGCCAGGGCGGCGGCGTCGACGGCGACGACCTCGGCCCAGGAGCCCATGCCGACGACGCCCGTGTAGCCGTAGACCCGGTCACCGGGGCCGAAGCCGGTCACGTCCTCACCGACGGCGATGACCTCGCCGGAGAGCTCTCCACCCATGACCTTGGGCAGGTCGAGGTGGAAGACGGCCTTGAACTCGCCGATGCGGGTGCGCTCGTCGGCGTGATTGACCCCGGCCGCGACCATCCGCACGAGAACCTCGTGCGGGGCCGGCATCGGCTCGGGCATCTCGACCGCCCGGAGCGGCTTTCCGTACGTCTCCAGGACGAAGGCCTTCATCGTGTCTCCTCGGGCCGGCCGAAACCAGCCAAGTAGTTGCATTGTGTTACTGCTTGGTTTCAGCGTAGAGTGAGTGATCACGAAGTGCAACTACCTGGATGGAGGGCGATGATCTCCGAACCGCGATCGTCGTGCCCGATCAATCGCAGCCTGGAGCTGCTCGGTGATCGGTGGAGCCTGCTGATCCTGCGTGATATCGCCTTGCACGACCGGCGGTCCTTCCGCGAGCTGCTCACCGGCAGTCAGGAGGGCATCAGCGCGCCTGTCTTGTCGCGCCGCCTGGCCGACCTCGTCGATCAGGGCCTCCTGACGAAGGCCGAGACCGCCCGCGGCAAGCAGGGCAGGTACTCGCTCACCGAACTCGGACTGGCGACGATGCCGCTCCTGGTCGAGCTCGCACACCTGGGAGGGCGGCTCGACCCCTCCACCCGCGCCTACGCGCCCGACATCGGCGACGGCCCCGACGCGATCGAAGCAGCCGTCTCCGCCCTGCGCGCAGCGCACATCGGCCCCTGACGCGCGCCACCGCCTGTGCCGGCCATGCAGGCACCAGCAGAACCTCGACGCCTTCACCGGACCTGGCGGCCTCGACGAGCGCGACGTCGTCGCGAGAAGGCGTCCGGCACCTGCGAGGACCGCCCCGGGCTCACCCGAGTGCTCGCCGGCCTGCGCGAAGGAGACCCCCTGGTCGTCGAGCTCGCGCGCGGCGCCCGAGCTACCCCTGCGGCGTCCCGACACGACCCGCGCCCGACGCGAAGCCGAGCCACGTGTGCCGGTTGCCGGCCCAGCACCAGCCGACCTTGGGCGCACCGCGGCGTTCCTTGCCGTCGCGGCCGGTGCCGTTCGAGATCCACACGGCGGGCGTGCGGGAGTCGAGGCGTCCCTCGTCCTTGCGGAGCCGCGACCCGATCGTCATGTAGCAGTGGTTGCGCTCGACGACGTCGGGTGCCTGGAGCGCCCAGTGGATCCCTTCGCTGAGGACGAGCGGCGTGCGGCCGCGTCGGGTGATCTCGGGCAGCGCCTCGTCGGGCGACCAGTTCGCCATGTCGTCGCCGCGGTCGACGTCGGTCACGACGTACAGCGGACCGCCCGGCAGGGTGAGCCCCTCGAGGGGTTCGAAGCGGTCGACGTCGTCCATGTCGACGACCACGAACCCCTCCTTGTCGCCGAGCCTCAGCAGGGGTGCGAGGGCGGACGGCGGGGCGAGGCGGGGGTGCACGGTGAGCAGCCCGCCGTCGGGTGCGCCGTGCGCAAGGTGCCCGACGGCGTCACGCACCTCGTCCACGGCCAGCCCGGCGAGGGTGTGGACACCGAGGGCGATCAGGCGCTCGGCCTGGTCGGCCAGCGGCGGCAGTGCCGCGCCCGGGCTCGTCGGGTGCGCGGGCATGGTCGTCGTGGTCGTGGTCATGGTCGTCATGCGTTCCTCTCGTCGACGTCCTCTCCACAACACAGTACGCCGTACGAACATTCCCCACGCGGGCTTCTCGACGCCTGCCGCACGCATCCGGCGGCCAGGTCGGGTGAAATGCCCCCTGCTGTCCCGTTTCGCGATTGCGGGCCCCGCACCGGTGGGAAAGGATCACGAAGTGGCCTTGTCGTCCGTCTCCCCCGCACTCCATCACCCGTCCCGCCCTGGGCGCCGGCCCGTCCTGCGACGCGGTCTGTCGATCGGCATCGCTGCTGCGCTGACCCTCACCGGCCTCGGTGCCGCCTCGCTCACCGCACCGGCCGTGGCCTCGCCGGCCACTGCCTCGCTCCCCGCCGAGCAGCCCCTCGACCTCCCGGGCCGCATCACCGACCCGGCGGGGGTGCTCGGCGACCAGACCGACGAGGTCGAGGCCGCGATGGACCGCCTGGAGGAGGACACCCCGTACCAGCTCTTCGTCGTCTACGTCGACACCTTCGACGGGCAGGACGCGCAGTCCTGGGCCGCTGCGACGGCCAACCTGTCGGGCATGGGCAGGGACGACGTCCTGCTGGCTGTCGCGACCCAGGACCGGCGCTACGACCTGTCGGCCGACCACAACATCGGGCTGTCCGAGGCGTCGCTCGACACGGTGCAGGAAGCGATCGAGGACCGGCTCAGCCAGGACGAGTGGGCAGGTGCCGCGGTCGCCGCGGCCGACACCCTGCGCGCCGAGGCGACCGGCTCGTCGTCGTCGGGCGGCTCGGGCTGGCTCGTGGCGCTCGTGGTCGGCCTGCTCGCCATCGCGGGCTTCTTCGTGGTCCGCGCGATCCTGAACAAGCGCCGTGGGACAGCCGCGAAGCCGGGCGGCGCGGACGAGGCAGACGAGCTCGCCCAGCTCCCCACCGACGAGCTGAACCGCCGGGCGAGCTCGGCCCTCGTCGCGATCGACGACGCCATCAAGACCTCCGAGCAGGAGCTCGGCTTCGCACAGGCCCAGTTCGGCCTCGAAGCGACGAAGGAGTTCCAGGTGGCGCTCGAGACAGGCAAGCAGAAGGTGTCCCAGGCGTTCGCGCTGCGTCAGCAGCTCGACGACGACACCCCGGAGGCCGAGCCCCAGGCCCGCACGATGATGGCGCAGATCATCGCGCTGTGCACCGAGGTCAGCCAGTCCCTCGACGCCGAGTCCGACCAGTTCGACGAGCTGCGCGACCTCCAGGCCCGCGCCCCGGAGGTCCTCGACACGGTCGAGCGCCGCGCGGGCGAGGTCGAGGCTCGCGTCGCCCCGGCCCGCAGCACCCTCGCGGCCCTGTCCACGACCTACCCTGCGGCGGCGCTCGCGTCGGTGTCCGCGAACCCCGACCAGGCCCTCCAGCTCGTCGCAGGCGCCCGCGAGGCCGTCGCCGCGGGCCGTGCGGCTCTCGAGGGCAAGGACCGGGCGTCCGCCGTCGCGCACGCCCGCGCGGCGGAGAACGCCGTGGGCCAGGCCGTGACCCTCCTCGACGCGATCGACTCGGCCGGCGAGGTCCTCGCGCAGGCCAACCAGCGACTCGACGTCGCGGTCGCGTCGATCACCGCCGACATCGCCGACGCAGCCCGCCTGGCACCGGCCGACCCGACCGTGACTGCCCGCGCCGCCGAGGCCCAGGCCGCCGTGGCCGAGGCCAGGACCGCTCGCGACGGCGGCGACCCCATCGCGGCGCTGCGCCGGCTCACCGACGCCGAGGCCGCGATCGACGCCGCACTGGCTCCGTTCCGCGCGAGCGCCGAGCAGGCAGCACGCGCCGCGGCGCTCCTTCGCGACACGATCGGGCGCGTCGACTCCCAGATCCGCGCGACGAACGACTTCATCGAGACCCGACGCGGCGCCGTCGGGCCAGAAGCCCGCACCCGGCTCTCCGAGGCGATCCGCTACCTCGGCGAGGCCCGCGCCCTCCAGCCCTCCGACCCCGTGCGCGCGCTCGCCACCGCCCAGCAGGCCGACACGCTCGCCCAGACCGCGGCGCAGCTCGCCCAGCGCGACGCGTCCGCGTGGGAGTCCCAGCAGAACGACGCCGGGATGTTCGGCGGCGGCACGGGAGGCGGCGGGAACAACGTCGGCGGCATGGTCCTCGGCGGCATCCTCCTCGACCAGATCCTGCGCGGCGGTGGCGGCGGACGCCGCTCCGGAGGCGGGTTCGGCGGGGGCTACGGCGGCGGAGGATTCGGCGGCGGCGGCTTCGGCGGGTCGTCGAGAGGCTCGTCGGGCGGCCGGTCCTCCCGGGGCTCGTCGGGCGGCCGGTCCAGCAGAGGAGGACGGTTCTAGGGGCCGACCGCGGTCCCCAGGTCGAACGGCAACCACGCACGACAGCACCGCGTACCCGCATCCACGAGCAGGAAGGCACGACCCATGGCAGAGAAGCAGAGCATCTTCGGACGCATCACCCAGCTGGCCAAGGCGAACATCAACTCGCTGCTCGACGGCGCCGAGGACCCGCAGAAGATGCTGGACCAGCTCGTCCGCGACTACACGAACAGCATCGCCGACGCCGAGCAGGCCGTCGCGCAGACCATCGGCAACCTCCGGCTCGCCGAGCAGGACTACAACGAGGACGTCGCGGCCGTGCGCGAGTGGGGCGACAAGGCCGCCGCCGCGTCAGCACAGGCCGACCGGTTCCGCGCCGAGGGGAACGCCGCCAACGCCGACAAGTTCGACAACCTCGCCAAGGTCGCGCTCCAGCGACAGATCTCCGCCGAGGGCGAGGTCCGCCAGGCCGAGCCGCTCATCGCGTCCCAGCGCGAGACCGTCGAGAAGCTCAAGACCGGCCTCGCGCAGATGAAGGGCAAGCTGGGCGAGCTCAAGTCCAAGCGCGACTCCCTCGTCGCCCGTCAGAAGTCCGCCGAGGCGCAGCAGACCGTCCAGGGCGCGATCAGCTCGATCAACGTCCTCGACCCCACGAGCGAGGTCTCCCGCTTCGAGGAGAAGGTCCGCCGCGAGGAGGCCAAGGCGCTCGGGCAGGCCGAGGTCGCCGCGTCCTCGCTCGACGCGCAGTTCGAGGAGCTCGAGGCGTCAGGAGCGAACATCGAGGTCGAGGCACGGCTCGCGGCGCTCAAGAGCGGCGGGTCCTCCCCCGCCCCGCAGATCACGCCCACGACCGTGACGTCGATCGAGGCCGGTACCGAGGACGCGCCGTCCGGGGGCTGGTAGGCATGTCCCTCGACGGACGACGGCGGCCGGTGCCCTGGTGGGGCGCCGGCCGCCGCCGTGTCACGAGCACCCGCTCAGGTCGGCAGCGGCTCGTAGTCGATCTCCAGGAAGTCCTCGACCTCGGGGACCCAGCGGTCCGCGACGAACGCCCGGTGGTCCGGGTGCCGGTCGTAGGCCGCGTAGGCGTCGGCGTCGGCGAACTCCATCGAGAAGCCGAACGTGAACGCGTTCTTGGCGCTCGTCTGGCGCAGCTGCTCGAACCTCTCGACGCCGGGGATCTGCGCCAGGACGCGCGCGTCGGTCAGGAAGGCGGCCTCGGCGGCGGACCCCGCGGGGTGGCGCAGGCGGAAGGCGACGGTGTGTCGGATCATGCCGACACCCTGCCACCGACCACCCGGTGGTGATCACCGGACACGCAGCAGGCGCGGGCAGCCCGGTGCGGCCGGCCGCCGCAGGACCTACGCCCGCACGACCCGGCGAGCGACGTCGTCGTGCACGACGGCGAGGAACGACTCCGCGAGCAGACGTCCCGTCTCCAGGACGTCGCCCTCGAACGGAGCGGCCTCGGCGAGGACGTTCTCGGTGTCCACGTCGCCGTGGTCCGCGGCCCAGCGGCGGACCGTGTCGAGCGTCGCCTCGGGGTGGAACTGGACGCCCAGCGCGGAACCGTGGCGGAACGCCTGGTACGGGTACATGTCGGACATGCCGAGCCAGGTCGCGTCCTCGGGCAGGTCGATGATCGCGTCGGCGTGCATGCTGAGCGTGAGCGAGCGGGCCCGCTTGCCGGTCCCTGCCGCGGCCCGAGCCAACGCCCCGAGCACCGGGTCCGCCTCCGCCCCCGACCTCCAGAACACGCGCGTCAGGCCGACCTCGCGCCCCGGAGGGGCCGCGACCTGCACGTGACCGCCACCCGCGACCGCGAGGAGCTGGGCGCCGAGGCACACGCCGAGCGTCGGCACCGCGGCGAGCACCGCGGCGCTCAGCAGGTCACGCAGCGCGGGGAGCCAAGGGGCCACGTCGTCGTCGTAGGCGGACATCCGTCCGCCCAGGACCACGAGGCCGCCGCCCAGGTCGGCGACGTCCGGCAGAGCGTCCCCCGCGAAGGGGCGCACGAGGCGGACGTCCGGCCCGAGCCGGTCCGCGAAGGTGTCCAGGGTGACGTCCGGGGAGTTCTGGACGACCGTGATCCGGACCGGGTCGAGAAGCTGGAGGTTCACCGCTGAAAGGTACTCGTAACCTGGGGTTCACATGCAAACCGTGCCCACGCCTCGGCGGGATCCGTGTCAGAGGACGGGTCGCCCAGCGCGCCGCGGGCTGCGACCGGACGGCCGGCCCGACCTGCCGTGACGGATAGGCTGGACCCCATGTCGGACTCCAGCACGTCGAACGGCCTCGTCAGCACGCAGGGTGAGGCCAGGCGGCGCACCTACCTGATCGTCGACGGGGAGAACATCGACGCGACGCTCGGCATGAGCGTCCTGGGCCACCGCCCCAACCCCGAGGAGCGCCCACGCTGGGACCGCATCGTCGACTTCGCGGCGAACCTGTGGGGCCAGGACGTCACGCCCCTGTTCTTCCTGAACGCGTCGTCCGGCCAGATGCCCATGGCGTTCGTCCAGGCGCTGCTCGCGATGGGCTACCGCCCCATCCCGCTGGCCGGGTCGAGCTCCGAGAAGGTCGTCGACATCGGTATCCAGCGCACGCTCGAGGCGCTCCAGGGCCGCCCCGGCGACGTGCTCCTCGCGAGCCACGACGGCGACTTCATCCCCCAGGTCGAGGACCTCCTCGAGGACGGCGACCGCCGCGTCGGGCTGCTGTGCTTCCGCGAGTTCGTCAACTCGCGCTTCTCCGAGCTCGCGTCGCGCGGCCTGAGCTTCCACGACCTCGAGGACAACGTGGGCGCGTTCACCACGGTCCTGCCGCGCGTCCGGATCATCCCGCTCGACGAGTTCGACCCGCTGCGCTACCTCTGAGCCTCCTCGGAGCCCGGGAGGGCGGGGCCGCGCACGTCGCGCGGTCCCGCCCTCGTCGTGTCCCCGGGCGGCGGGAAGCGCTCAGCCCCGCAGCTCGCGGTACAGCGGTGTGGGGAACGACGCCGTCACGCCCCCGCCGTCGAGCAGCCCGGTGATGCGCGCCGCCTCGGCGTCGACGGCCGCCGCAGCGTCCGTCCCGACGTCCTCGAGCAGGCGCACCGCGGGCGAGCCGTCGGCCCGCACGGCCCACGCCCCGACGATGCGCCCCTCCCACCAGACGGTCGCCCCGATGTTCCCGGCCGTGTCGAAGAGCTGTTCGCGGTGCGGCCCGAGGTACCAGTCGCGGTGCTTCCAGCCCATGGCCGTGGGGTCGAGCGAGGGCAGCAGGGCCACGTGACCGGCG
Organism: Oerskovia sp. PE-21s; assembly: GCF_056158145.1. NCBI lineage: Bacteria > Bacillati > Actinomycetota > Actinomycetes > Micrococcales > Cellulomonadaceae > Oerskovia > Oerskovia sp. PE-21s. Next base: position 195,398 of record NZ_JBUXJM010000001.1, on the reverse strand, counting down.
GCGGCGTCCGGTGCGGGCGTCAGGTCCGTGGTCCGGAGCGCCACCCCGGCGCCGAGCCCGTCGAGCTCGACCTCACGCACGTCGAGCGCCGCGAGCGCGGCCCGCGCCTGCCCCAGGTTCCAGCCGGTCCACCACTGGAGGTCCGCGACGGTCGCGGGGCCGAAGGACTCGAGCCACGCGGACGCGAGCCGCACCCGCGCCTCGGCCTCGTCGATCTCGGTGATGCCGCCCGGCAACCAGTCCTCGACGGGGTGCCACAGGAAGCGGTTGGAGGACCACCCGCCGGTCGGCTCGCCCCGGACGATGCGACCCTCCGCCGACAGCAGCGACAGCAGCGGTGACGTCAGCGAGCGCCGCACGTCCCACGACTTGGTGGTGGTCGGCAGGAACGCGGTCCGCAGCACGGGGGCCCGCGCCGAGAGCTGTGCGCCCGTGAGGGGCCCGTGCTGCGCGAGGGCGTCGTGGACCTGCTCCTCGGCACCCGCGAGGAACGCCTCGGCGTCCCCGACCGGCGGGTCGGTGGGGATCGTCGCGAGCTCCTTGAGGAGCCTGGCCCGCAGCCGTCGCCCGACGGCGGCGCTCGCCCCCGCGTGGACGACGGGCACCAGGTCGCGCGCCACGACGAACAGGGTGCGGCGCATCGCGAGGACGCGCACGAGGGAGCGCCGCTCGTACAGGGCGGCCTGCACGTCCTCGACGCGCAGCGCGGGGACGCGCGCGAGGACCGAGAGGTAGACGCTGGGGGCATCCGTCGCGTGGAGCGCGACGAGGCGGTCGACGACGCCCTCGACCGTGGTCTCGGGTCGCGGGCCCGCAGCCCCGAGGTCGAGCTGGTGCGCGACGAGGCGCGCCCTGCGGTCGTGGTCGCTGATGCGCATCCTGGTCCTCGTCCTGGTCGTCCGCGCCCGTCCCGGGCCCGGGGCGTGCAGGCCCATGCAACCACCGTCCGCCGACACGGGCCGCGCGCCACCTGGCCGATGCTGCGCGCGCCATGCGTCGCACCGCTGCCGCCCAGGCGACTCCCAGGGTTCGGTCGCACACTGGAACCATGAGCGAACCCGAGGCACGGCTGGTCGTGGTCGACGACGAGCCCAACATCCGCGAGCTGCTGTCCACGTCCCTGCGTTTCGCCGGATTCGAGGTCTACGCGGCCGCGGACGGCACGAGCGCGCTCAAGCTCGTGCGCGAGGTCGAGCCGGACCTCGTGGTGCTCGACGTCATGCTCCCGGACATGGACGGGTTCACCGTGACGCGCCGCATGCGCGCCACGGGCCAGCACACGCCCGTGCTGTTCCTCACGGCACGCGACGACACGCAGGACAAGGTCACGGGCCTCACGGTCGGCGGGGACGACTACGTGACCAAGCCGTTCAGCCTCGAGGAGGTCGTGGCCCGCATCCGTGCGGTGCTGCGCCGTACGCACGCCGAGCCCGAGGACACCGCGGTGCTGCGCTTCGCGGACCTCGAGCTCGACGAGGACTCGCACGAGGTGCGCCGCGCGGGCCAGGTCGTGGACCTGTCCCCCACCGAGTTCAAGCTCCTGCGCTACCTCATGCTCAACGCCGGCCGCGTGCTGTCGAAGGCGCAGATCCTCGACCACGTCTGGCAGTACGACTGGGGCGGCGACGCGAACATCGTCGAGTCCTATATCTCGTACCTGCGCCGCAAGATCGACAACCTCACGGTGACCGGCCCCGACGGCACCGAGGAGCCCGTCCAGCCGCTCATCCACACCAAGCGTGGCGTCGGGTACCTGCTGCGCACGCCCCCGGAGTCCGGGAGCACCCGCCGGTCATGAGCACGCCCTCCTCGCCCGGCGGTCCGGCCGGAGCGCCGGGCCGCTCGGGCGCGCTGCCCCCGGTCCCACCGCCGCCCGGCCCGACGACGTCGCGCCCTCCCTCGGCACGCCCCGCCCCGGGCGAGGCACGTCCTGGGACGAGGGCTCTGGCGTCGGGCGCGAAGGACGGCGCGACGCCGCCCGCTCCCCCGCTGCCCGCGCCCGACGAGCCGCGCCCCTACGGCAAGTCCGTGCCCACCGAGAACTGGGGCTGGTTCGCACGCATCCCGCTGCGCACACGGCTCGTCACGATCATCATGCTGCTGCTCGCAGCGGGGCTGGGGATCGCGGCGGTCGCGACCAGCGCGTTCGTGTCGAACTTCCTGGTGGATCAGGTCGACGACCAGCTGCAGAACGAGGCGGTCGCGGTCGCGAACGCGCCGCTCCGGCAGGGTACGTCGAACAGAGCGTCGCTCCCGAGCGACTACTACCTCCTGTACCGGCTCGCGAACGGGAAAGCCCTCGAGGTCGTCCGTCCCGAGACCACGGAGCGGTACGGGAACCCCGACATCCCCGCACTGTCGGTCGACGAGGTCCGTCGGATGGAGAACGAGCACTTCACGGTCGGCGCAGCGACCACGCCGTTCGTCCCGACGATGCCGTCGGACTGGCGGGTCATGCCGCTCCTCATCGACGACGGCAACTCGGGGACCGTGTTCGTGGCACTGCCTCTCTCCGGCCTCCACCAGACCGTCCGCTACCTGGGGACGGTGCTCGCGTTGAGCGGACTGGGGATCGCCCTGATCGGCGGTGCGATCGCGTTCGTCGCCGTCCAGCGCGCCCTCAAGCCGCTGCGCGAGATCGAGGAGGCTGCCGCCGACATCGCCGGTGGCGACCTGACGCGCCGTGTCCGACCCGCCCCGCCGACGACCGAGGTCGGCTCGCTCGCGGACTCGCTCAACACGATGCTCAACCACATCGAACGGGCGTTCGCGGCCTCCGAGGCCTCGGAGGCGCGCATGCGACGCTTCGTCTCGGACGCGAGCCACGAGCTGCGGACCCCGCTCGCGACCGTGCGCGGCTACGGCGAGCTCTACCGCATGGGCGCCCTGACGACGCCCGAGCAGATGGACGACACCATGCGCCGCATCGAGGACTCCGCGACCCGCATGGGCACCCTCGTGAACGACCTCCTCGCGCTCGCGCGCCTCGACGAGGGCAGGCCCATCCGCCACGAGCCCGTGAACCTCGCGGCCCTGGCCCGCGACTCCGCGGGCGACCTGCACGCGCTGGACCCCACGCGCGAGGTGCGCCTCGTGGGGCTGGGCGGAGCGCCGGGGGACGCCCCCGCGGACGTCACCGTGATCGGCGACGAGGACCGGCTGCGGCAGGTCCTCGCCAACCTCATCGGGAACGTCTCGCAGCACACCCCGGCAGGCACCCCCGTGGAGATCGCGCTCGGGACGCAGGTCTCGGCGGGTGGGGCTCCCGTGGGCGTCCTCGAGGTCCGCGACCACGGGCCGGGCATCACGCCCGAGCAGGCGGCCCACGTGTTCGAGCGGTTCTACCGCGCCGACTCGTCGCGCAACCGTGCGTCGGGGGGCTCCGGGCTGGGCATGGCGATCGTCGCGGCCATCGTCGGGGCGCACCACGGGCACATCTCCGTGGCCCCCACGCAGGGCGGTGGCCTCACGGTTCATGTGGAACTCCCGACACAGGGCTACGATGGCGGGTCGTCGGCGGATCGGACGTAGGCTCGAAGGAGCATCCGCGCTCGACGACGCATCCTGTTCCCGCATCGAAGAAGGCTGATCTCATGGGCGTCACCACCTCTGACGCACCGCAGTGGTTGCTCACCTCCTGGACCCGTAGCTGCAAGGGCGCCGGGGCGAGCGCCCCCACCGAGGAGATCCTCGCTGTCGGCGAAGGGCTCCTCGAGCGCTGGAACCAGCCCGACCGCCACTTCCACAATCTGCGTCACCTCGCCGACGTCCTCGGACGTGTCGACGAGCTCGCGGAGGAGACGCACGACGCCGACGTGGTCCGCCTCGCGGCCTGGTACCACGGCGCGATCTTCGACGCGGCCCGCAAGGCCGCGTACGCCAACAAGGGGGGCGAGGACACGAGCGCGAGCGCGGCGCTCGCGTTCGAGCAGCTCTCGGGCCTGGGCGTGCCGGAGAAGGCGTGCCGACGCGTCGAGTTCCTCGTCAACGCCCTCGTGCGCCACGCGCCGGACCCCGCGGACTTCGACTGTGCCGTGCTGTGCGACGCGGACCTGGCGATGCTCGCGGCCGAGCCCCAGCGGTACAAGGAGTACCTGAAGGACGTGCGCGACGAGTACGCGCACATCCCGCAAGCGGACTACCTGCGGGCACGCACCGCGATCATCACCAAGCTGCTCGAGCGTCGTTCGCTGTTCTCGAGCCCGCTCGGTGCCGCGTGGGAGGAGCCCGCGCGCCAGAACCTGGACGCCGAGCTGCAGCGCCTGCGCAAGGAGCAGAAGAAGCTCGAGGCATCGGCCCCTCCCGCGCTGGTCGCACCCTCGCCGTCCTGAACTGTCAGCGGTAGCCGCGCGCTGCCGCTGGGCTGCGAGCCGTGCACAGGCACGCGTCCTGACGCCGCTCCCACAGGCCACGGGACGTCCCCTGCCCGACGGCGCCGTTCAGCTCTAGCGTCCTGCTCACCCGGTCGCGCGCCGCGCCCGGGGCGGGGCGCCGACCGGTGCCCCGCAGGCTCGGTGAGAGGCAGGACGGCATGAGCAGGTACGAGGTCGACAGTGCGCGGGTCGCGCAGGCGAGCGCCGCGGTCGGAGGGTCGGTGACGGCCATCCGTGCCGAGGTCGGGGCCATGATGCGCAACCTCCAGGACCTCCAGGCGAGCTGGCAGGGCGGCGCCGCGACCGCGTTCGCGGGCGTCATGGCCGAGTGGCAGGGCGCCCAGGTGCACGTCGAGACCGCGCTCGACTCGATCACGACCGCGCTGGGCTCCGCCGCCCAGACGTACGCGGACGCCGAGGCCCAGGCCGCACGGCTGTTCCTGCGCTGACGAGCCTCTTCCTTCGGTGGCGGGCCGCGGTGGCGCTCGTGGCGCGCTGCCGGGGCCGCTAGGCTCCGCTCCATGCGCCGCCGCCAGTCCGCCGCCTCTCGCACGGTGTCCTTCGAGGTCGTCGAGGACCTGGACGACGTTCTCTCGGCGCCGCCAGGTCCGACCGAGAGTGCGGAGGCTACCGGGTCCGACGAGTCGGCCGTCGCCACGGGCGGCGCGTCCGGTGCTGACGGCTCCCGTGACGACCTGGGCGACGGGGACCCCGGGGCAGGGGGCGGCGCGCCGTCGGGCAGGAAGCGTTGGAGACCGTGGGCCGCTGCTGCCGGTGTCCTCGCCCTCGTGGCCGGCGGGCTCGCGGTCGGCGGCCAGATCGAGGAGCGGCGCACGCAGTCGCGCCTCGTCGTGAGCGAGGGCGGAGTGCTGCCCTTCACGGGACCGCCGCAGGAGATCTGGTCGAGGGACGTGGCCGATCAGGTCTGGACGCCCTGGGGCGGGCTGCTCCTCGGCCGCGACGCCAGCGGTAGCGACGAGACCGTCACCGCCGTCGACGTCCTGACCGGGCAGGACGTGTGGGAGGCGACGGTCGGGCCCCAGGCGATCTGCGGTCGGAGCAGCTTCTGGCAACCGTTCGCCGTGGACGACGGTCCCCTCCTGTGCCTGTCCGGCGCCCTGGAGGTCATGACGGTCACGGCCCTGGACCCGGACGGGCGGGTCACGGGGCGCAGGGACCTCGGCACGGTCGACGAGGCGTCGGGCTACGCCGTCGGGCCCGGCAGCACGGTCGTGACGGTCCGTCGCGACGGCCCCGTCGGCCCGCCGGTCGGCCGGCGCGAGGTCTGGACCGAGAACGGGTCCCCGACGTTCGTCGACGTACCCGGAGGGCGAGGCGTCGTCGTGACCCTGGAGGACGCGCTCTCCGGGGACGTGCTCTGGGAGAACCGGGTCCCGTTCGTCGCGCCGGACGAGGTCTGGGAGTGCCAGGGGCGCGGGACCGAGCCCGTGCTGGCGCTCGACCAGGTGACCACCTGGACGACCGGCTACGTCGTCCAGGTCGACGGCTGCGGTATCAGTGCCTCGTTCGACGCCGGCGGTGCCCGCCTGGACGACCCGGCCGCCCCGGAAGACCGGGTCGAGCCGTTGACGGCGACCGCCGTCAACAGGTTCGACCAGACGACCACGCACACGACCGTGCTGGACCGAACGGGCTCCCCGGCGTGGGACGTCACCGGGCAGATCCTTCGCCCGTCCACGACCGACGGGACAGGTGAGAGCACGGTCTTCGTCGACGTCCTGGGCGGCCTGGCGGCCTTCACGCCCGAGGGCAAGGAGCTCTGGGACGTCTCGGCGTACGCGAGCAGGATGTACGTGCACACGAACGCCGTCATCGTCGTCGACGACGGCGCGAACGGCCTGACCGCGCTCGACCCGAGCACGGGCCGCAGGCTGTGGACCGTGCCCGGGGAGGACTCGATCTACCCGTTCGGTGTCGCGACCGACGGGTCCCAGCTGGTCGTCGTCGCCCACGGTTCCGACGGGGCGCCCCGGACCTCGGGACACGACCTGGCGACGGGTGACGTGCTGTGGACTCTCGATGAATCGCCGGGCCAGGGCCTGATCGGCTACCACGGTGCGCTGCTCCGCCTCTCCGAGGACTCCGTGGGCAGGGTCGGGTGACCCCGCCCCGACGACCTGGGGTGCCAGGTCTGCCGACGTCCCACCTCACCGCGAGCGTCACGGTCTGGTGCGCCCCTCCGACCTCGAGCCTGCCGGGCCAGGAGGCCTGGCTGTCGGCCGACGAGGCGTCCAAGGCGTCGAGGTTCCGCCGGGCGGTCGATCGCGACCGGTTCGTCACGGGACGGCTCCTGATCCGGGCCGTCCTCGGGGAGCGACTCCACCGGGCTCCCGAGGACGTCGACATCCGGCTCGGGGCGCGCAAGGGCGCGACGCCCGGCCGACCGTACGTCGACCCAGGGCCGTCGTTCTCGATCGCGCACGCCGGATCCTGGGTGCTCGTCGCCGTCGTCGATCCGGCGGCGGGGTCGTCTCTGCCCGGGACCGCTGCCACGGCGGTTCCGGGGGCCGGGCGGGACGTCGGGGCGGGGGTGGACGTCGGCGTGGACGTCGAGTCCACGGCCCCTGCGCGCGCTCACCTCACCGAGCTGCTCGACGCCGTCCCCCCGGGCGAGCGCCCGGCCCACGGATGGGACGCCGAGTCGTTCACCCGGTCCTGGGTCCGCCGCGAGGCCGTCCTCAAGGCGGTCGGCACAGGGCTCCTCGCACCGCGCGACGACCTCCTCCTGTCCCGCGCGGACCGGCCGGCCGGAGTCGTGCGCAGCGGAGGGCTTCTCCCCGCTCCCGACCTTCTCGTCGTGCAGGACCTCGAGCTCCCGGTGGCGAGGCCGTCCACCTCGGCAGACCAGGACGTCACCCTCGGCGGTCGGGAGCGTCACCCTCGGCGGTCGGGAACGTCACCGTCGGCGGACGGGGACCGGGGCGCAGGCGCCGGCGAGGGCGCGACCTACCTCGCCGCCGTCGCGCTCCGCTCGCACCGTGGCCCCGCCGCGCTCGGGAGCGTCCGGGTGGCCGACGGGGCCACGCTCCTCGCCCGGCACGGCGTCACCGCGCGGGCCGTGCTCGACCTGCCCTGAACCCTGCGCTCAGCGCTCAGCGATCCTTGCTCTCGCGCACGAGCAGCCACAGCAGGAACGGCGCACCGATCGCCGAGGTCACGACCCCTACCGGCAGGTCCACGGGCAGCGAACGTGCTCCGAGATCCGCAGCGAGCACCACGCACGCCCCCACGAGCCCTGCACCGAGAGGCGGCGGTCCCTGTGCCGCGAGCGCCCGCCACGCGATCTGGGGCGCGACGAACGGGACGAACGGGACGGGCCCGGCCGCCGCCGTCGCCGCAGCCGCCAGGACCACGGCCAGGGCGATCTGGAGCAGCTGAGCCGCCGAGCGCCGGACCCCCAGCCCCACGATCACGCGCGAGTCGAAGCGCAGGATCGCGAGCCACCGGGTCGAGAGCGCGCTGACCACGACGGTGACCGCGACGACCGCCGCGACGGGCCCCACGACCTCGAAGCTCGCGCGGTTGAGGCTCCCGGTCATCCAGATGAGGGCCGCGTTGAGGTCGGGCAGCTCGGCGCGCACCAGCATCCACGACGTGATCGCCGACGCCCCGGCGTTGACCCCGAGCCCGACGAGCACCAGACGATACCCCTCGATCCCGCCGCGCCACGCGAGCAGGCACACGAGAGACGTCGCGACGAGCCCTCCGACGACCGCGACGACCGGCAGACCGGCCGTGACGAGGAGGCCGCTCACGGCCCCGGTGCTCGCCAGCACGATCGCCGCGACGGCTGCGGCCGTCGCACCCGCCGTGACCCCCAGGATGTCGGGGCTCGCGAGCGGGTTGCGGGCCACGGACTGCGTGATCGCCCCGGCCGCGCCCAGCGCGAAGCCCACGAAGATCGCGGTCGCGGCCCGTGGCGCACGCAGGCCCAGGATCACGAACCTGTCGGCCGGGTCCCCGGCGCCGAGCAGGGTCCGCACCACGTCCCCCGCGGGCAGCACGTACTCGCCGACCATGATCGACGCGACGAGCAGGACGAGCAGCAGGACCACGAGCCCTGCCCCGACCAGCACCTGTCGGCGGCCGCCAGGGTGGCGGCGCAGCGGCCGGAGGGCGCGTCGGAGCGTGAGGCGCCGTCCCGTGGGGCCTGGGTCGTCGGTGCCGGGCCGGTGGCCTCCCCGGGCCGGCTCTGTCGGCTCGTCGGTCGGCCTGCTCCCCGGGGCGTTCCCCGGCAGGGTGGTGGTCACGATCGGTCTCCCAGGTAGCCGCGGGCGAGGACGACGAACAACGGCGCACCGACGAGCGCGATGACGATGCCGACCTGGATCTCCGAGGTCGCGGGGGCGAGGCGCCCGACGACGTCGGCTCCCAGGACCAGGACGGCCCCGCACAGCCCGGCGACCGGGACGCGCCACGCGGGTCCCCCGAGGCCGAGCCGCGTCGCGGCGTGCGCGGCCGCGAGGCCGACGAACGCGATCGACCCGCACGCGGCCGTCGCGGCCCCGGCCAGCAGCGTGACGGCCAGCAACCCCACGGCCCGGTCTCGCACGACGTGCCGCCCGAGGGCCACACCGAGCTGGTCGCCCATCTCGAGCGCCCCGAGGGTCGGCGCGTTGACGACCGCGAGCAGCAGCCCGAGCAGGAGGAACGGGGCGACGGTCCAGATGACCTCGGGCCCGCGGCCCACGAGCGACCCGATGCTCCAGAACCGGAAGACGTCCATGGTCGTGCGGTCGAGCAGCAGGACGCCCGACGTGATCGACGCGAGCAGCGCCGTGACGACCGACCCCGTCAGGACGAGCGTGACGCCCGGCGCGAGCACGCGGATGCGCTGCGAGAGCACCACGACGATCCCCCCGGCGCACAGCGCGCCGACGAGCGCGAAGCCGACTGCCCCCGACGGGCTCGTGACACCCGCGTGGATCGCGAGCACCACGGCGCACGCCGCGCCCGACGTCACCCCGAGCAGTCCGGGGTCGGCCAGCGGGTTGCGGGTGTGCGCCTGCGTGAGCGCACCGGCCACGCCGAGCGCGACCCCGACGAGCAGCCCCAGGATCGTGCGCGGCACGCGCATGTCCCACACGACGGCCGAGGCCTCGCTCGTGCCCGGCTCGCGCAGCACCGCGAGCACGTCGGGCAACGGCACGGGCTGCGACCCGAACGCGATGCTCGCGGCCACCGCGACCAGCAGCGCGAGCGCGAGCGCGGCACCCCCCAGGGGCACCCGGCTCCCAAGCCGTCGCATCGTGCGGACCGCGACGACCGGGGTGTCCGTGCCGCTCACGACGCCGTTCCTGCCGTGACGCCCTCGAGCCGCCGCAGGTCCGCGGCGACGATCTCGCGCGACCACACCCACCGTTCCTCGGCGGTGGGACGTGCGACCTGGTCGGCGTACGTGCCCGCCGCGACGGCCGTCAGCGCGACCCGCAGCGCCTCGACGACCTCCGGGGCGCGGTCGCCCACGAAGAAGTGCCCGCCCTCGACGACCCGCCGTCGGACGCCCGCCCGGGCGCGCTCCGCCCACGGCGCGACGGCCTCGGGGGGCGACGCGACGTCGTCGGACCCGGCGAGCAGCAGGAGCGGCACCGTGATCCCCACGGGTTCCCCCGCCCCGGCGGTCCCGAGCGAGTCGTGGACCGAGAGGTCCGCGCGCAGGACCCGCGCGTGCAGCGCGAAGAACTCGGCGTCGGCGAGCAGCTCGGTCGGCGTGCCGCCCAGCGCGGTGATCCACGCCCGCAGCGCGGAGTCGTCGCGCGCGGTGAGCCGCCCCGGCCCGACGACGTCGCTCCCGTCCCCGTCCCGGCCACCTGACCGTGGACGGTCGGCACGCGCGGCGCGCCCCGAGACCACGAGCAGGTCCGGTCCCTCCCCCGGCCCGAGGCCGGCCGCGACACGGACCGCGACCGACGCCCCGAGGCTGTGCCCGAGCAGGACCGTGGGGACGTCGTCGGCGAGGAGCGCCCGCACGGGACCTGCGACGTCCGCGAGGAGGTCGGTCATGGTCTGCACGGGAGGCTCTGCGAACCGGGTCTCGCGGCCCGGGTACTGCACGGCGACGACCTCGGGGGCCGAGGCGAACGGCGCTGACGCCCCCCTCGGACGCCTGGGGTGCCCGCCGACCGCCCGGTCGCGGGCGAGGACGAGCCGCCGGTAGTAGCTCGCTGCCCCACCCGCGTGCGGGCACACCACGACGCGCCACGTCGCCCCCGGGGGCGAGGACAGGACACGCAGCGCCGGGTGGTCGCGGCGCGGTGCGGGATTCGCCACGTCAGTCACGAGGGGACTCGTCGGCCTCGGACGCGGGGCCGGTCTCGTCGGTGTCGTCGTCGTGGTGGTCGTGGTCCGCGACGCCCTTGCGCCAGTACCCGTCGACGTCGAAGTTGTCGCGCCCCAGCCCCACCTCGTTCTTGAGGTAGCGGCGCAGCGGCTTGATCGAGAGCGACTCCCCCGCGACCCACACGAACCCGTTGCCGGGCGGCAGCTCGGTGCCGCGCACCGCGTCGGCGAGCAGCGCCGTCGTGCCCGGTGCGCGGTCCTCGCGGAAGAGCCACGTGACGTCGACGGCCGCGGCCGACGCGAGCGGCAGCACGTCGCCCTCGTCCTGGACCTCGACGAAGACCGTGACGGGGACCTCGGGGCGCAGCTCTTCGAGCCAGCGCGCAGCCGCGGGCAGGGCCGTCTCGTCGATCGCGAAGACGTACCAGTCGAACACGTCGTTCACCAGGAACGAGCCGCGCGGGCCCAGGACACCGACCAGGTCGCCGACCTGGGCCCGCCCCGCCCACCTCCCGGCGATCCCGTGCTCGTGCACCACGAGGTCGATGTCGAGCGTGCGGGCCTCCCGGTCGAAGGACCGCACCGTGTAGTCGCGGCTCGTGAGGTGGCGGCCGCCGACCCAGCGGTCGTCGACCACCTGCGGCATCTCCGGGGTGCCGCCGGGCTCGGTCGGCAGGAAGATCTTGACGTGGTCCTCGGGGGCCGCGGTCACGAAGTCCGCGAGGTCCTCGCCCGTGAGGCGGACCCGGACCATGCGTGCCGCGATCTGCTCGACGGCCGAGACCGTCAGCAGCCGGGGGCGGAGCGGGTGGGTCAGGAGGGTCACCTGCTCGACGGGGTCCGCCGTGGCCTGCTCGGTCGTGTCGAGCCTGTTCGTGGTGCTGGTCATGCGTTCTCTCCTCGGGTGGTGCCGACGATCGCGTCGACAGGCTGGGGGGAAGGTTCGGGGTGGTCGAGGACCGGGTCGGGCTCGGTGACCGCGCGGCGCAGCCCGGGGACCGCGAGCGCGACGAGGCCCGTCGCGACGGCCGCGAGCGCCCCGCCCACGGCAATCGCACCGCCCGCGCCGAGGGCCCGTGCGACGAGGGTCAGCAGCGGGCCGCCGAGCGCGTCGCCCGCGGTGCCCTGCGCGGTCCACAACGCGCTCACGCGGCCGCGCAGGTGGTCGGGCGTGCGCTCGTAGAGCAGCGTGAACCGCAGGATCTCGCCCAGGACGTCGCCCGCCCCGACCAGGGTCATGGCGACGACCGCGAGCGCGACCGACTGCGACAGGCCGAGCATCGCGACCCCGGCGCCCGAGGCCGCGAACACCACGAGCAGGACGCGACCCGTGCGCCGGACGCGCCCGGTCCACCCGCTCGTGAGCGTCGCGACGAGCGCGCCGACGGCCGGCGCGCTGAAGAGCAGTCCCACGACCTCCGGCCCGGCGCCGAGCTGCTTGTCGACCAGCTCGGGGATCAGGACGTGCGGGGACGCGAACAGGATCTGGACGAAGCCCAGCAGGATGATGCCGCCGATCACGCGGTCGGTCGCGACGAAGCGCAGCCCCTCGACCAGGTCGTCCCACGGGCGCGGCGCTCGGCCGTCGGGCACGCCGGGCACGCCGGGCTCTACCTCCCCGCCGCCCGGCGGCAAGGACGGGAGGCGCACCAGGAAGCCCAGGCTCACGACGCTCGCCACGACCACGACCCCGAACACGAGGCTCGACCCGCCGTGCGCGATCGCGATCCCCGCGACGAGCGGGGACACCACCGCGCCCAGGTCGAGCGAGATCGCCTGGAGCGCCGCGACCGCGGGAAGCTGGCCGCGCGGCACGAGCGAGGGCACCGCGGCCGCGAGCGCGACCACGCTGAAGCCGCCCGCCAGGCCGTCCCACGCCGCGACGACGTAGATCGCCGTGAGCGAGGGCGACTCCGCGAGCGAGTTCACGAGGAGCGCGGCGAAGCCCGCGATCGCGGCCGAGCGCGACCACAGGACGACGCGCCGCCGGTCCGTGCGGTCGGCGACGACGCCCGCGACGAGGGTCCCCGCGAACGCCGCGACGCCCAGGGTCGTGTTGACGCCCGCGACGTGCAGGGACGTACCCGTGAGGGCGTAGACCTGCACGGGCAGCGCCACGACGAGCATGCCGAGCCCCAGCAGGGACACGACGCGCCCGGCGAAGAGCAGGCGGAAGCTGCGGCTCGCGCGCAGCGGGGTCAGGTCCAGGGCGAGTGCGGACAGGAAGGCCGGGGCGCTCACGTCGCCGTCGTCGAGGTCCGGGGCCCCGAGGGAGCGGAGGCGTCGAGCGCGCGACGCAGGCTCGCGGGTCGCAGGTCCGTCCAGTGCGCGTCGACGTACGCGAGCGCGACCGCCCGCGTCGACGGTCCCAGCACGACGTCCCACCCGGGCGGTACGGCCGCGAACTCGGGCCACAGCGAGTGCTGCTGCTCGTCGTTGACGAGCACCAGGAAGGTGCCCTCGGAGTCGTCGAAGGGGTTCATGGGTCAGTGCCTCTCGTCGGTGCTGGGTCGGGTGGCCGCAGGGGCCTGGGTGAGGTGGCGGGCGAGGACCGGGCCGAGCTGGCCGATCGCCGCGGGCGACACCATGTCGTGGTGGCCTGCGAGGACCGCGTGCTGGGTCACGGTGCCGGTCACGTGCGGGGCCCAGGCGTCGCGCTGGGCCGTGAGGTCGTGGCGGTCGGCCCCCTCCTGTGCCGTGAACAGCAGCAGGTCTCCGCGGAACGGTGTGTAGCGGGCCTCGACCATGAGGTCGCACGAGTACAGGTACGTGTCGACGACGGCGGCGAGCCCGTCCTCGTCCAGGTCACCCCACGCGCCGGGCGCGTCGGCCAGGACGTCGAGGACGTCGTCTCGCGTGGGCGCGGAGAGCAGGTCGGGGTCGGCGCCGCCCGCGGCGAGCAGCGACCGCAGGGCGTCGACCTCGGCGTCCCCCGCCGACGGCGGCGAACTCCCCTGCCGAGGGTCCCCGTCCGGCCCGACGGCGCCGCCCACCCCCAGCACGACGGCCTCGGCGTCGAGCATCGTCAGGCTCGCGACCACGTCCCCGGCCTCCTGCAGGCGGGTCGCCACGAGGTGAGCCAGGTGGGCACCGAACGAGTAGCCGAGCAGGTGGTACGGCCCGCGCGGCGCCACCTCGCGCACCGCCCGGACCGTCTGCTCGGCGAGGTCGACGAGCGAGGAGGGGGCGCCGTCGGGTCCCGCGAGACGCGGCGACTGGAGCGCGTGCACCGCCGTCCCGGCCGGGACGTGCGGGACGAGCGAGGCGAAGGACCACCCGAGGCCGCCCGCCGGGGCGAGGCAGAAGAGCGGGGCCGCCTCGCTGCCGGGCGAGGGGGCGCGCAGCGTGAGCGTGCCGGCGAACGGGTCGGTCTCCGGGGCGTCCCAGTGCGCGACGATCGCCTCGACCGTCGGGGCGGTGACGAGGACGCCGACGCCGAGCGGGCGCCCCAGCCGCGTGCGGACCATCGAGACCGCACGCATCGCCAGGAGCGAGTGGCCCCCCGCGGCGTAGAAGTCGTCGTCGGCGCCGAAGGTCGTCACACCCAGGACCTCGGCGAAGATCGCGCACAGCTCGCGCTCGAGGTCGGTCCGGGGCTCGCGCCCGCCCTCGCGCGTGAGGTCGGGAGCGGGCAGGCGCCGGACGTCGAGCTTGGCGTGCGGCGTCAGCGGCAGCTCGTCGATCGGGACGAGGGCCGAGGGGACCAGGTGGTCGGGGACCGTTCGGCGCACGGTCCGCAGGATGTCCGCCAGGATCGTGTCACCGGCGGAGGTCTCGGCACCGGCGGCGAGCACCACGTAGCCCACGAGGACGTGCCCGCCCCCGGCGCCCCGGCGCGCGACCACCGCGCACTGCGCGACGCGCGGGTCGCGTGCCAGCACGGCCTGCGACTCCCCCGGCTCGACGCGGTAGCCGCGGATCTTGACCTGGCCGTCGCTGCGGCCCAGGAAGTCGAGCTGCCCGTCGGGCCTGCGGCGCACCACGTCGCCCGTGCGGTACATGCGCGCGCCCGGCGTACCGAAGGGGTCCGCGACGAACCGCTCGGCGCTCAGACCGGGCTCCCCGTGGTACCCGCGGGCCAGCCCGATCCCGCTCACGTACAGCTCGCCCGGCGTGCCGTCCGGCACGGGCGCGAGCCCCGAGTCCAGGACGTACACCGACGTGTTGGCGATGGGACGCCCGACGGTCGGGCGCCGGCTCTCGTCGGTGCCGCCGCCGAGCGTGTTGATCGTGTACTCGGTGGGGCCGTACAGGTTGTAGCCGCGCGTCCCCGGGGTGGCGACGATCGCGTCCCACACCTCCGCGCCCACCGCCTCGCCGCCCAGCAGCACGAGGCTCGGGCGGTACCGGCCCTCGTCGAGCAGCCCCTCCGCGAGGAGCGCCGAGCACACCGAGGGCGTCACGTTGACGACGTCGATCCGTTCCGCCGCGCAGTACGTCGCCATGGCGTGCGGGTCGCGTCGCACGGCCTCGTCGAGCAGGTGCACCTCGTGGCCGTCGACGAGCCACAGCAGCTCCTCCCACGACATGTCGAACGCGAACGAGACCGTGTGCGCGACCCGGACCGGCTCTTCGCGGAGCGCGGCCGGGCGGGAGGCGACGAGCGGCTCGAAGATCTCCGCCCGGTGGTTGCGCAGCATGTTGACCAGCCCGCCGTGCTCGATCGCCACCCCCTTGGGCGCTCCCGTCGAGCCGGACGTGTACATGACGTACGCGAGGCGGTCGTGGCGGTAGGCGGGCCACGGGTCGTCACCGCGGGCCGGGGTCGCGTCACCCTGGGGGGACGTGTGCGTCACCGTCGGCACGACCGCGCGGCCCGCGAGCGCCGGCCCCACGAGCCCACCGAACGACTCGTCCAGCACCACGGCGCGGGCACCGGCCGCCTCGACGATCGCGCACAACCTCTCGGCCGGGTGCGCGGCGTCGAGCGGCACGTACGCCGCCCCGGCCCGCAGCGTCGCGAACAGGGCGACGACGAAGTCGATCCCGCGCGGCACCGCGAGCGCCCCGACGTCCTCCGGCCCGGTACCGGCCGCGACCAGGGCGCGCGCGAGCGTGTCGACGCGCGACCCCAGAGCGGCGAACGTCACCGAGTCGGTGCCGTGGACCAGCGCGGTGCGCAGCGGGTGGGCCGCGACGGCCCGGTCGAGCAGGTCGAGGAGCGAGTCGTCGCCCACGTCCTGCGCCGCTCGGACGCCGCGTGACAGGAGGAGGGGCGCGACGTCGTCGGGCACCGCGGCGACCCGGGCGACCGGTGAGCCCGGCTCCCCCACCGCGCGGCGCAGGACCGCCTCGACCTGGTCGAGCAGGGCGCTCGCCCGGGTGGCGTCCACGACGTCGGCGCGGTGCGACAGGATCAGCCGGTACGGCTGCCCGGGGTGCACCACGAACGTCAGCGGGTAGTGCGTGGCGTCGCCGCCCTCGACGTCCTCGAGGCCCACGGACGCGCTGAGGCGGTCGAGCTCGGCGTCGTCCTCGGGCGTGTTGCGCATGACGTAGAGCGTGTCGAACAGCGTCCCGACGCCCGCCCGGCGCTGGAGCTCGCCCAGGCTCACGTGGTGGTGGTCCATGAGCTCGGCCTGCTCGGACTGGAAGCGGCGCACCAGGTCGCGGAACGGCTCGCCGGGGCGCGTCGCGAGGCGCACGGGCACGGTGTTGAGGAACAGCCCGACCATGTCCTCGACCCCCGCGAGCGCAGGCGGGCGACCCGAGACGGTGCTGCCGAACACGATGTCGTCGCGCCCCGTGACCGATCGCAGCGCGAGCGCCCACGCGGCCGAGTAGACCGTGCTGACCGACACCGCGCACGTGCGCGCGAGGGCGAGCACGGCGAGGGAGAGGGTCGGGTCGAGGTCCCGCTCGACGACGTCGGGCATCGACGCCCGACGGCGCGGGTCCGGCGGCGCGACGAGCGTCCCCTCCGCGAGGCCCGACAGCGAGACGTCCCACGCGCCCGCCGCCGCGTCGTCGTCCTGCGCCGCGACCCACGCGAGGTAGTCGCGGAACTGCGGGGCGGGCGGCAGGCTCGTGTCCTCACCGCCCGCGGCGTAGTGCCGCAGGAGCTCGGTCACGAGCAGCGCGTCGGACCAGCCGTCGAGCAGGATGTGATGGTTCGTCACGACGAGCGCGGCCCCCTGCTCACCGAGCCGCACGAGCACGAAGCGGACGAGCGGCGGGCGGTCCATCGTGAAGCGGCGCTGGCGCTCGTCGTACTGGAGCCGGTCGAGGGCGTCGGCGCGCGCGGCGCCCCCGAGGTCGGAGAGGTCCTGGACACGCCACGGGACCGTGACCGCGGTCGGCACGAACTGCACCGGGCGCGCGAAGCGCTCGTGCGCGAAGCCCGCTCGCAGGACCGCGTGGCGCCGCAGCAGCGACTCGCACGCACGCCGCATCGCGTGCTCGTCGACACCGCCCGGGAACCGGTAGGTCGACTGCATGGTGTAGACGTCGAGGCCCGTGTCCTCCGAGACGGCGTGGAAGAGCAGGCCCTCCTGGAGCGGGGCCAGGGGCAGCACCTCGGCGATCGTGGGAGCGGGGGCCGTGCGCTCGTCGGTCGTGGTCATGTCAGGTTCCTCATCAGGTCGTCGAGGTCGCCGAGCTCGCCCGCGGACAGCGCGAGGAGCGGGGAGACGTGCGGGGAGCCGTCAGGACCAGCGAGGTCCCGAGGGCTCGCTGGTGCTGACACGTCGGCGGTGGGGACGGCGGCGGGGCGGGCCCGCAGCGCGAGCGCGGCCGGGGTCGGCGCCGCGAACACCGACCGCGGGTCGACCGTCCAGCCCCGCGCGCGGAGCATCGTCGTGACCTTCATCGCGACGATCGAGTCGCCGCCCAGCGCGAAGAAGTTGTCGTCGTCGGCCACCCGCCGCACGCCCAGGGCCTCGGCGAAGATCTCGCGCACGACGAGGACCGGTGGGGCGACGGGCGCGCCCTCCGGCGCGTCCACCGTGGAGCCCTCGGCCCCGAGCGGCCCCGCCGACGCGCGCTCGCGCAACGCCGGGTACCGCTCCGCGAGCCCGGCCAGCACGTCCTCGACCGGCGTCGACGGGGCGTCGGCCAGCAGCCCGAGCACCTCGACGACGGCCGCGAGCGCCGCGCCCGCCCGCTCGGCGGGCACCGACGCCAGGTGGTCGAGCTGCACGGCCAGCCCCTCGGACGCGTCGACGGTCAGCGCGAGCGGGTACTGCGTGCGGTCGTCGCCCTGGACGTCGGTGATCCGCAGCCCGACCCCGGCGCCCGGCTGGGCGTCGGCGTCGCGCGGGTAGTTCTCGACCACGAGCAGCGTGTCGAACAGCTCGCCGACCGCGAGCGCGCGCTGCACGTCCGCGAGCGCGACGTGGTCGACGTCCCGCAGGCGCGCCTGCCGCTCGTGGACCGAGCGGACCAGGTCCGCGAGGGTCCCGGTCGTGCTGTCCTCCGGCCCCCCGACCGCGATCCGCACGGGCACCGTGTTGACGAACATCCCGAGCACGTCGTGCGCGCCCTCGATCTCCGCGGGCCGCCCGGCGACGGTCGTCCCCGTGAGGACGTCGCGCTCCCCCGTGAGGGCCGCGAGCACGAGCCCCCAGGCCGAGGTCACGACGTCGGCCGTCGTGACCTGCGCGGCGCGTGCGGCGGCGACGAGCCGCGCGCCCAGGCCCTCGGGGGCCGCGTGCAGCACGGCCGGCCGCTCGCCCGTGTCCTCGGGCTCGGCCACCCGGACGGGCCGTGCCCCGGCGAGGGCGTCTCGCCACACCGCGACCGCGCCGGCGTCGCGCCGCGCGAGGCGCCGCGAGAGCTGCCAGGCGGTGCTCGGCGTGGGCGGGACGAGCCCGGTCGGGTGCGTCGTCGGTCCGCTGCCCGACGGCGTCGCTCCCGTGGGTGCACCGACGCGCCGAACGTACGCCCCCAGCAGGAGGTCGACGAGGAACGGCACCGACCAGCCGTCGAGCAGCACGTGGTGGTTGGTCACGACGAGCCGGTGCCGGGCGCCCTCGTGGGAGCCGACCCGGACCACGACGAGCCGCAGCAGCGGCGGGCGCGCGAGGTCGAAGGGCCGGTCGAGCTCGTCGGCCACGATCTCGTCGAGCGCGCGGCGCACGGCGTCGGGGTGAGCGACGTCGTCGGGCAGCGTGACCTCGCGCAGCGGGACCTCGGTGACGTCCGTGACGACCAGGCCCACGTCCTGCGGGCCGCGGACCGCGACCGCGAGGCGGAGCTGCGGGTGGGCCGCGAGGACGTCGGCCGCGGCGACGCGCAGCGCGGCGACGTCGAGCGGGCCGTCGAGGCCCACGTCGATCGCGCTCGTGTACCGGTCGACCGGTGCTTCGAGGGCGTGCAGGACCATGCCGCGCTGCACGGGCGTGAGCGGCCAGGGAGCCCCCGTCGGGAGCGTCGTCGCCGCGCCCTCTGCGGGGTCGGCCTCGGTGGCGGCCCCGCGGACGAGCCCGCGCAGCCGACCGAGCCACGCCTCGACCAGCACCTCGCCCACCGGGCCTGCGCCCTCGCCGACGGTGACCGGCGTGCCCGCCGGCGGTGACGCCGCACCGCGCCCGGACACCGCGGGGGCCAGGAGCCAGCGCGCCACGAGCTCGGGCCCGTCAGCGCCGTCGGCCACGTACGCGTTGAGCTCGACCGGGTGCGACAGCGGCAGGTCGGCGTGCAGGTCGAGCGCGGACTCGACGTGCGCGGCGTCGGCCGCACCGCCCCAGTCGTCGGCGCTCTCCGTCTCACGCCCCAGGTAGTTCACGAGGACCTGCGGCGGGCAGGCCGCCGCCGCGTCGCGCAACGCCGCGGACGTGCCCGGCGCCAGGTGCCGCAGCAGGCCGTACGCCCGCCCGTCTCCCGGGATCGCCGCGGCCTGACGGGCCGTGGCCCGCAGGTGCGCGGTCGGCGTGACGCCCGGCGCGGCGTGCAGGCGCAGCGGCCAGGTCGTCGTGAACCAGCCGAGCGTGCGCGACAGGTCCGGGCCCTCGCCGTCGAGGCGTCGCCCGTGCCCCTCGGTCTCGACCACGAGGTCCAGGCCGCCTCGCGCCGAACCCGCCGCCGCGTCGGCGGCTGCCGCGTCGACAGCCGACACGTCCGCCGCCGCGAGCGACAGCGCCGCGAGCAGCACGTGGTCCGTACGGTGCTCGGGGGCCAGGCCGAGCAGGAGCCGGGTGTCGTCCGCACCGAGACGCACGACGACCTCACGAGCGCTGGACACCGTGTCGCGCGCCCGGTCGAGCGGTCGAGCCGTCAGCGAGACGGCCTCGCCCGAGTGCACGTCGACCCACGCGGGCAGCTCGCCCGCACGGTCCGCGGCCTCGTGGTGCATGGCCGTCGCCGCGGCGCGCAGGCTCGCCGACGAGGGAGGAAGGACGCCGCCCGCCGCGAGCGTCCGCAGGTCGTCCACGAGGATGCGCCACGACACCGCGTCGACCGCGACGTGGTGCGCCACGAGCGCGAGCTCGCGCGCCCCCCGGTCCCAGACCGCGCGGAGCACGCGGCCCGTCGCCGGGTCGATCTCGGCCGCTGCGGCGCGCAGCGCCTCGTCGAGCCCGTCGTCGGTCACGCGCAGCACGTCGCCCGTCCCGGCCACGACGGTAGGCGCGGCCGCGTCGAGGACGTGCGCGGCGCCGTCGTGCACCACGAGTCGCAGTGCGCCGTGGGCCTCGACCAGGGCCGCGAGCGCCGCCCGCAGCACGCCCTCGGTGAGGTCTGGAGGAGTCCGCAGGACACGCACCTGGACGAACCCGCCGTGATCGCCCCCGGTCTCCAGGAGCCACGCGAGCGCGGGGGTGAGAGGCAGGTCGCCCGACACGGTGACCGCTGCGGTGCGGGCCGTCGGTCGCGCGGGAGCGGGTGCGACCTCGGTCGCCGCGCCTGCGATCCCCGCCGCGTCGCGGCCCGCGAAGACCGCCCCGACCGTCACGACCAGCCCCCGACCGCGCAGCGCCCCGACGAGCTGCATCGCGCTGATGCTGTCGCCGCCCGCGGCGAAGAAGTCGGTCGCCGGTCCGACGTCGAGGCCCAGGACGCGGGCGATCTCGGCACGGACACGCTCGGTGCGCTCGTCCGTCAGGGGGTCGCCCGGCCCGACGGCGGTGCTCACCCGCGCGCTCGCGTCCCCCTGGGCGTCGGTGCGGGGCTCGGCCCGGGGCGCGGGACGCGACCCGGCGCGGGCCTCGGCGGGGCCCGGTCGCGGGACCCGCACCTCGCCGACGAGGGCGTGGGCGCTCGGGAGGGTGCCGCCGCGCGCCAGGTGCTCGACCGCTGCGGTGAGCGCCGCCGGAAGGACGGCGCTCACGGCCGGGTCGAGCGTGCCGGGACGCTCCTCGATCTCGATCGCGAGACCACCGTCCGCGGAGGGCAGGACCGTGACGGTCACGGGGTAGTGCGTCGCGTCGTGACCACCGGTGGGGACGACGTCGACGGGCCGGTCGACGGGGCGGTCGACGGGCCGAGGGTGACGCCCTTGCCCGCCGACGGTGACCGCAGCGGGCTCGCGCGGGTAGCTCTCGACGACCACGAGGGAGTCGAACAGCGCATGACCGGCGATCCGCGCGATCGACGGCAGGCCCACGTGATGGGCGTCGAGCAGCCGGGCCTGACGCGCCTGGACGTCCTGGAGCAGCGCGTCGGCGGTGAGGTGCGTCCCCGCCGGGACACGGACGGGCGACGAGCTCACGAACATGCCGATGATGCGGTCCGCTCCGTCCAGGGCGGTCGGGCGTCCGGCGACCGTCGAGCCCACGACGGCCTCGGACCGCCCCGTCAGTGCTGCGACGACGAGGCCCCATGCCGTCTGGACGACGGTCGCGGGCGTGACCTCGGCGCGACGAGCAGCCTCCCGGAGTCCTTCGCCTCCCGTGGGGAGCGTCGTGACGACGCGAGCGTCACCGTCGGCGGACGAGACCGTCGCCGTCGGTGCGGGGGCGGGCAGCACACCCAGCAGCGACGGCTCCTCGAACCCGTCGAGCTCCGCCCGCCACAGGGCCTCGACATCGGCACGGGTGCACTCCGCGTCGCGCAGCCACGACAGGTAGTCACGGAAGGTCGGCTCGCTCGTCTCCGCACGGCCCGCCCGGGCGGCCGCCGTCCCGTCCGACGCCGCGTCCGACGTGAGAGCCCTCCGCAGATCCGCCGCCAGGAGCGGCACCGACCAGCCGTCGGTCAGCAGGTGGTGCATCGCGAGGACGAGCACGTGCTCGTCCTCGCCCGTCCGCACGACCGTGCCCGACACGAGCGGTGCCGAGGACAGGCCGCCCAGCCGCGAACGCTCGGTGAGGTCCACCTGGTCGAGCAGGGCGGCCAGCGCCGCACGGTCGAGCCCCCGCGCGTCGCGCGCGGAGACCGGCACCACGACGACGTCGGGCACGAAGAACACCGGCGCGGGCAGGTCGAGCTGGAGCACCCCGCCGCGCAGGTTCGGGTGGCGGCGCACGAGCGCCTGCACGGCGTCCGCGACCCGCGCGGTCCCGTCGTCGCCGAGCCCGGTCACGGTGAACCGGGTCGTGGTGCGGTAGGCGTCGGCCGCGTCGCGCGCGCGTTCGGCGACCATGCCGAGCTGGGTCGGGGTCAGGGGCAGCACGTCGACGACGCGCGTCGCGCCCGGTACCCCCGCGCGCACGTGCTCGTCGAACGCGGCGGACTGCACGCGGGTCAGTGCCACGAGCACGTCGGCGGCGCCACCCGCACCGGCGCCCGAGGCGACGGACCCTCCCGCGCTCGCGGCGTCGTCGGGCCGGACGCGCCGGGCCATCTCGCGCGGCGTGCGCGCCGCGAACAGGTCCGCGGGCGAGAGGACGAGCCGCTCGCGGCGCAGCGCGGCGACGAGCTGGAGCGCGTCGATGCTGTCGCCGCCCGCGGCGAAGAAGCTCTCGTCGAGGCCCACACCGTCCCCGCCCAGGACGCGCGCGGCGGCCGCGCGGACCTGGGCCTCCAGGGGCGTCGGCTCGGCGGCGGGGCGCCCGGCGGGCTCGGGGCCGCCGGTCCCACCACCGGACGTCCGAGACCCGTGCCAGTCGGGCGCGGGCAGCGCACGGCGGTCCAGCTTGCCGTGACGCGTCAGCGGAAGGGCGTCGAGCACGACGAACGCGGTCGGCACGAGGTGCCGCGCGAGACGCTCGGCCGCCGCGGCCCGCAGAACGTCCGGGTCCAGCCCGGCTCCCGTCACGTACGCCACCAGCCGAGCACCCCAGCGCGGGTGCTCGGCGAGCACGACCGCGGCCTCCGCCACACCCTCGAGCGCGACGAGGGCCTGCTCGACCTCGCCCGGCTCGATCCGGAACCCGTGCAGCGAGATCTGGTCGTCGTTGCGCCCCAGCAGGCTCAGGGTGCCGTCCTCGGCGCGGCGCGCGAGGTCGCCCGTGCGGTACATGCGCTCCCCCGGGACCCCGCCGGGACGGGCGACGAAGCGGCTCGCGGTCAGCCCGGCGCACCCCAGGTACGCCTCGGCGAGCTGCGGCCCCGCGAGATACAGCTCGCCCACGGTGCCTGCGGGGACCTCGCGCAGCGCGGCGTCGAGCACCACGGCCTGCGTGCGTCCCACGGGCCGCCCGACGACCGGCTCGACCGTGTCCGCGACGTCCGCCGCGAGGGCGTCGACGGTCGCCTCGGTCGGCCCGTACAGGTTGACGACGCGCGCGCCCGTGGGCGCCGCGAGCGCGCGCATCCGCGTCCACAGCGCCGGTCCGAACGCCTCGCCGCCCGCGACGCAGATCCTCGGCAGGCGCGCCCACTCGGCGCCCGCGAGCAGCGCACCCCAGACCGTCGGCGTGAAGTCGAGGTAGTCGATCCCGTGCTCGGTCGCGTAGTCGCGCAGCGCGACCGGGTCGAGGAACACGTCCTCGTCGAGCACGTGCAGCTCGTGCCCCGCGGCGAGCGCGAGGAACGCGTCGTAGTGCGCGTCGAACGAGAACGCCGCGGTGTGCGCGACGCGCAGGCGCTCGCCCGGCGGGTAGAGCTCGGTGCGGTGCCGCTCGAGCAGGTGCGCGAGCGCGTCCTGCCCCACGGCCACCCCCTTGGGCTCGCCCGTCGAGCCCGACGTGAAGATGATGCTGCCGACGCACGCGCGCAGGGTGGCGTCGTCGGGGGCGGGCGGCAGCTCGGGCCCGACGGCGGCGCTCGCCCCGGCTGCGTCTGCCGCGCTGCGGGCGGGCACGGGAACGTGCGCGGAGTCGAGGGGGCGCGGCCCGGCCTCGTCCCACAGGAGCCGTGCGCCGCTGATCCGCAGGACGTGCGCGCGGCGCTCGGGGGCCCCGTGCGGCAAGGGGGTCACGGCCAGGCCGCGGCGCAGGGCCGCGAGGATCACGTGCACGATCCGTTCGTCGCGCGGCAGGTCGATCGCGAGCGCGTCGCCCGACCGGGCCCCGCACGCCGTGAGCCGACGCTCGGCGCGCGTGACCGCCAGGTCGAGCTCGGCGAACGTCCACCGTCGGTCCCCGACGACGAGCGCGCCCGCGTCCGGGTGACGGGCGATCGAGCCGGCGAGGACCTCGGTCACGAGGGCGGGGCGGCGGGTCGACGCGGGGGCCGTCCCCGCCGTGCCCGCGGCGTCGGC
This sequence comes from Oerskovia sp. PE-21s, assembly GCF_056158145.1. Classification (NCBI taxonomy): domain Bacteria; kingdom Bacillati; phylum Actinomycetota; class Actinomycetes; order Micrococcales; family Cellulomonadaceae; genus Oerskovia; species Oerskovia sp. PE-21s. The sequence continues at coordinate 171,206 of NZ_JBUXJM010000001.1, read as the reverse complement.
ACGCCGCGGGACGAGGTCGAGGCTCGCGACCCGTGCCCCCGGGTTCGTGGCGGTCGCGAGCAGGATCCGCTCGAACGTCGCGAGGAGAGCGTCGGCGGCCGACGTCGTGAAGGCGGCCGTGTGCGCGTCGAGCGCGAGGTCCCACGTGTCGGCTCCGGCGTCGACCGCGAGCGCGAGGGGGAAGTGGGTCGCGTCGTGGGTCGCGAGCACGCGCAGGTGCACGGGGTCGAGGCCGACGACCGTCGGCGCGACCACACCTGCGCCGGGCGCCTGCTCGAACGACACGAGCGTCGTCGCGACGGGCGTCTCGGTCCCGGCCGCCGCCTGGATGCCGCGCAGCCCGACGTGCTGGTGCTCCCACGAGGCGTTCCACCGGCGCGAGTGGTCGGCGACGACCTCACCGAGGGTCGCGGCGGCGTCGGCGTCGACCCGGGCCACGACCGACTCGGTGAGCATCCCGACGATCTCGTCGGCGTGCGCGACCTCGGGGCTGCGCAGGGCGACCGGGACGGCGAAGGTCGCGCAGGTCGACCCGGCGTGGGCCGCGACGGTCAGGCCCCAGGCGGTGCGCACGAGCGTGGCCGAGGTGACGCCCTGGGCGCGGGCCCCCGCGCGGACGGCCTCGACGGTGGTCGGGTCGAGGGTCCGGTGGGTCGTGGACGCGTGCACGGGGGTTCGGTCCGTCGTCGTCCACGCGGCGGCCACGGGCCACCCGGAGGGTTCCACGTCGGCGAGGGCATCGCGCCAGTGGGCACGTGCTGCCTCGGCGTCCTGCCGTCCCAACCACACGAGGTGGTCGACGAACCGGCCTCGGGCGGGGGCGAGGGCGTCGCCCTCGGCGGAGAGCTCGGCCCCGTAGAGCTGCGCGACCTCGCGCACGAGCAACGGCATGGACCAGCCGTCGAGCACCAGGTGGTGGCTCGTGACGACCAGCACGTGGTGCTCGGCCCCCAGCACCACGACCCCGAACCGCACGAGCGGCGGGACGGCCGGGTCGAACGGGAGCGACCGCTCGGACGCGGCCGCGGCACGGGTCGCGTCCTGCAAGGCCCGGTCGGCTCCGCGAGCCGCATCGGCACCGCCCGCCGCGCCGGCCCCGGCGGAGCCCGGGACGTCCGCGTCGTACCAGACGACCTCGGCCGTGGCCTGGCTGGGGACGAACTGGACCGGGTCCAGGTCGTCGTCGACCGCGAAGCCCGCGCGCAGGTTCGGGTGGGCCACGAGGAGCGCGTCGAGGCTGCGTTCGAGGGCGGGGCCGTCGAGCGGGCCCCGCAGCTCGACGAGGGTCTGACCCACGTACGGGTCCGTCCCGTCGGTGAGCCCCGCGTGCGCGGTCAGCGCACGCTGCAGCGCGGTGAGGGGCCAGACGGCCTCGATGGCCTCGGTCGAGCTCATGGTCGTGCCTTCCGTGTGCGTCGGCGGTCGCCGAGGAGTGCGCCGAGGCGGTCGAGGTCGCCGGGTGCGAGGTCGAGGAGCGGGGCTGCCGCGTCCGAGGGGGTGGTGCTCGCGGCGTGCGCCGTCCGTGCGGGCTGGGCGGCGGGCAGCGCGACCGGTTCGAGGGGCCGCAGCCGGGCCGCGACGCCCGCGACGGTGCGCTGCTCGAACACGTCCTGCACGCTCGACCGCCACCCCTGGTCGCGCAGGCGTGCCACGACGTGGATCGCGCGGATGCTGTCGCCGCCGAGCGCGAAGAAGTCGGCGTCGGGCGGGACGGGGCCGCTGTCGAGGGCCGAGGCGAACGCGAGGGACACGTCGGTCGCCCTCGGCGGGAGGTCCGGTCGCCCTCGGCGGGGGCTCCCGTCACCGTCGGCGGGCGGGTCCGTCGCCCTCGGCGGGAGAGTCGCGGGCTCGGGGAGGGCCGCGACGTCGAGCTTGCCGTTGGTCGTCAGCGGCAGCGCGTCGAGCACCACGACCACCGACGGCACCAGGTGCTCGGGCAGCGCGTCCGCGAGCGCCGCGCGCAGCGCGTCCCCTGCCAGCCCAGGGGCCACGACGTACGCGACCAGGCGCGCCCCGAGCGGGGACCTGCGCGCCTGCACGGTCGCCTGAGCGACGCCGGGCAGCGCGAGCAGCGCGGCCTCGGTCTCGCCGGGCTCGACGCGGAACCCACGGATCTTGACCTGGTGGTCGCGTCGGCCGACGTAGTGCAGCAGGCCGTCGTCGTCGCGGCGCGCGAGGTCGCCCGTCCGGTACATGCGCGTCCCGGGCGTCCCGAAGGGGTTCGCGACGAACCGTTCGGCCGTGAGGTCGGGGCGGCGCAGGTAGCCGCGCGCGAGCTGGGGGCCGGCGAGGTAGAGCTCGCCGACCACGCCGTCGGGCACGGGGCGCAGGTGCTGGTCGAGCACCAGGGCGGCCGTGGCGCTGAGCGGGCGCCCGATCACGGGCCGGTCCGCGTCGTCACCCGTCGCGCCCACGGCGTCGACCGTGTACTCGGTGGGTCCGTAGAGGTTGAGGACGTCGAGACCCGGCTGCGCACGCAGCGTGGTCCACAGCGCGGGCGGGCAGGCCTCGCCGCCCACGGACACGGTCCGCAGCACGTGGTCGCGCTCGAACAGGCCGGCCTCGACGACGGCCGACATGACGGTGGGCGTGAGGTCGATGCGGTGGATGCCGCGCTCGACCACGAGGTCCACGAGGGTCCCGGGGTCGCGGTACTGCTCGACGTCGAGCAGGTGCAGCTCGTGCCCCAGCAGCAGCGTGAGCAGGGTGTCCCACGAGCCGTCGAACACGAGCGGCATGGTCTGCGCGACGCGCTGCGCCGGGGCCGGGCGACGTCCCGCACGCGGCACGATGTGCTCCTGGTGGTGGGCGAGGAACTGCGCGAGCGCGCCGTGACTGATCCCGACAGCCTTGGGCTCGCCCGTGGAGCCGGAGGTGTGCAGGACGTAGGCGAGCGCGTCACGGGGCACGTCGAGCGCGTGCCACAGCGGCGCGGCCCCGTGGGCGGACGCGTCCCCGCGCGGCCCGACGACGACGCGCCCCGTCCACAGGGAGCCGTCGCCGCCGTGGAGGGACGGGGCGGCGGCCGTGACGTCGGCGACGACGATCCGCGCCTCGTGCCGGTCGGCGAGGGCGAGGCGTCGCGCGGGCGGGTTCCGGTCGTCGAGCAGCAGTGCGGCGGCCCCGCAGCGGTGCAGCGCGAGCAGCGTCACGACGTAGTCGGTGCCGCGCGGCAGGTCGATCGCGACGAGCGTGTCGGAGCGGGCGCCGGCGGCGACCAGGCGTCCGGCGAGGTGCGCGACGGCCTCGTCGAGCGCGCTGAACGTCGAGGTCTCGCGCGCGACGAGCGCCACGGCGTCGCCGCGAGCGGCCACGGCCTGGTCGAACAGCGCGCCGGCGGTCGACGGCGGGTCCCCGGGCAGTGCCGGGCCGGTCGAGCCGGTCACGATCGCGTCCTCGTCCGCCGCGGGCGCGAGGCCGAGGGTCCCCACGCGCGCGCCGGGCGCGGCCCGCCCCACGCTCTCCAGGAGATGGGCCAGCTCGCGCAGGCGCGCGGCGACGTCGGGCGCGGTGAAGAGCCGGGCGGGCGCGGTGCCCGCCAGGCGCAGCTCGTCGCCGTCCGGCCCGGGGACGCGCACGACCGAGACCGCGAGGTCGTCGACCGGTCCCTCGGCCACGTTGCGCAGGCGGCCGACGGCGGCACCGAAGCGCAGGTCGTGGTCGAAGAGCTTGACGTTGAGCTCGGCCGCGGTCACGGCCGAGCCCGCGTCGCGCGCGATCTGCTCGGCGGGGTAGCGCCCGTGGCGGCGCAGCCCGCCCACGCGGTCGCGCACCTGCGTCACGAGCTCGTCGACGCGCTGCCCGGGCGCGACGTCGACCACGACCGGCAGGACGTTGACGCGCATGGTCGGCACGACCGCCGCGACCGACCGCATGCGGTTCATCGCGGGCATCGCGACGGCCACGCGGCGGCGCCCCGCGACGAGGGCGAGGTGCACCGCGAAGGTGGCCGCGACGACGTCGGGCCAGCCGGCACCGGAGCGCGCGGCGACCTCCTCGAGCGGCCCGACGGCGCAGCCCGCGTCGTGCGCGACGCGGACCACGGCGTCGCCCGGGACGGGGTCCGGACCGACCGTGCCCACGGGCCCCTCGCTGAAGCTGCCCGGCCCGCCGTCGAGGTCAGCCACCCGGGAGGCCCAGTGCTCCCTGTCCCGCTCCCGCTCGGGGGACGCCGCGTACCGGGCCTCCTCGGCCACGACGTCCGCGACCTTCCCGAACGGGCTCGGGCCCACCTCACGCCCCGACGTGAGCGCGGTGAAGACCTCCGCGACGCGGCGCACGACGAGCGTGATCCCGTACGCGTCGAGGATCGCGTGGTGCACCACGAGGGACCACCACACGGTCGTGGCGTCGAGGCGCACGACCGCCTGGCGGGCCAGGGCCGGCACGTCGAGCGCGAAGGGCAGCGCGCGGTCGGCCTCGACGAGCGCGGCCGCGCGCTCCCGGGCGTCGGGCACCCCCGACAGGTCCAGGACCCGCAGGCCCCCCGTCGCGGCGTCCGCGCGCGCGCTCGTGAGCGCGGGTCCGCCGACCGGGTGGACGACCTGCGCGACGTCGTCGGACACCACGAACGCCGTCCGCAACGCCTCCGTCTCCCCGACCACCAGCTCGACCGCGAGGGCCAGCACCCCCGTGTCGAGCTCGCCCGTGATCTCGACGACCTCACCCACCGCGAACGCGGACGTGTCGGGACGCACGAGCTGCGCGCCGATCACGCCGAGCTGCGCGGTCGTGAGCGGAAGGCCTGCGGGCACGGCGAGCACGGCGGGGGCCACGTCGAGGGGCGCGAGGTCGGGGGCGGAGGACGTCGTCATCAGCCCTGGAGGTCCTCGAGCACGACCTCGAGCTGGTCGAGGACGTCGAGCGCCAGGCTGTAGCGGTCCGCGAAGAAGTAGCGGATGCCGTACGCGTGCCCTGCGGTCACTGCCGGCAGCGACTGGTAGGTCGAGGCGGCCGCGAGCTCCTCGGCGCCGGGTCCGGGCTGGCCGTCGACCGTCTGCTCGGTCAGCACGACGGTCGCGTCCGCGACCTGGCCGAGCTGCTCGTAGGACAGGAACGCTCCGTTCTCGGTCTTCTCCTCGGCCACGACCTCCGGCAGCGGCGCACCGATGTCGGTGAGGATGCCGCCGATCCACGAGATCTGCGAGTAGACCGTGATCTCCTCGAACGAGTCGAGCCCCGCGAACGTGTTGGCGGCGATGACGTCGCCGTAGGTCTCCTTGATCTCCGCGACGCGGGCCTCGTACTCGGCCTTGGTCGCCTCGGCCTCCGTACCGGCGCCGAGCGCCGACGCGATCTCGACCGACGCGTCCTTGACGGTCGCCGAGCCCGTCGCACGGATGAGGACCGTGGGGGCGATCTGGGAGAGCTTGTCGAAGTCGGCCTTCTTCTCGGCGCTGAGCTCTTCCTCCTTGCCGCCGCGCACGAACCCGACGATGAGGTCGGGTCTCAGCGAAGCGATCTTCTCGTAGTCCCAGCCGTCCGCGCCCATGACGATCGGCAGGTCCGCGACCTGCTCGAACTCCTCGGGCAGGTACGAGTCGGCGTAGTCGCCGTCCGCGGTCGCGACGGGCACGATGCCCGCCTCGAGGAGCGGCCCCGTGCCGCCCTCGAGCGCGACGACGCGCTGCGGGTCCGCGGGGACGTCGACCTTCCCGAACGCGGTCTCGACCGTGCGGGTGCCGGCCTCGGCCGAGGACCCGGGCGGCTCGTCGGCCACCGACGTGCCGCCCGCGCACCCGCCCACGGCGAGGACCGCGGCGAGGGCCGGGACGAGCAGCCAGGCGGTGGCGCGGGAGGTCCGGGTACCACGCGCGGCGGTGAGGGTTCGGGTGCAGGACATGCTGGGGTTCTCCTTGGGATGGGTCTGGCGGGGTCGTGCGGTGTTCGTCCGTGGTGCGGACGTGGTGCGGGCGTGGTGCGGAGGCAGGGCGGGCGGCCCGCCTCAGGCGGCGACGCCCAGCGCGCGCAGGCAGCCGCGCAGCGTGGGCTCGACCGCGACCTGGGCGAACTCGACGGACCGCCCCGCGGCGCGCCAGCGCTCGAGCAGGGCCATGAGCCGCACCGAGTCCAGCCCGTGGTCGGTCAGGTCGTCGTCGAGCCCGATCTCGTGGGCGGCCGAGCCGCCCGCGCCCAGGACGTCGACGACGTCCGCGAGCGCCTGCTCGCGCGTGACGGGTGTCGGGGTCGGGTGCGTCATGCGGTTCCTCCGGTGGCGCGGAGCGCGCCGGTGCGCGCGGGCGGACGCCTGGCCAGGACGTCGGAGCGGACGGGGACCACGAGCGGCCAGCCCTCGGGGTCGGTCATGACGTGGGCGCGGATCCCGAACACGTGCCGGACGACGTCGGCGTCCAGGACCTCCGCGGGGCGTCCCTGGGCCACGACCGCGCCGTCCTTCATGAGGACGAGCTGGGTCGCGTACCGGACGGCGAGGTTGAGGTCGTGCAGGACCGCGACGACCGTGCGGCCCTCGTCGTGCAGGCGCGCGCACGTGTCGAGGACGTCGATCTGGTGCGCGATGTCGAGGAACGTCGTGGGCTCGTCGAGCAGCAGCAGCGAGGTCTCCTGGGCGAGGGCCATGGCGATCCACACGCGCTGACGCTGCCCGCCCGACAGCTCGCTCACGCGCCGGGTCGACAGGTCGAGCGTGTCGGTCGCGAGGAGCACCTCGTCGATCACCCGGTGGTCCTCGGCGGACAGCGCGCGCAGGAAGCCCTGGTGCGGGTGGCGGCCGCGGGCCACGAGGTCGCGCACCCGGATGCCGTCGGGGCCGATCGGCGACTGCGGCAGGAAAGCGAGCCGCCTGGCGACCTCGCGCGGGGGCATCGACGTCACGACCTGCCCATCGAGCTCGACGGTCCCGGCCGTGGGGCGCAGGATGCGGGCGAGGGACAGCAGCAGGGTCGACTTGCCGCAGCCGTTGGGCCCGACGACGACCGTGAGCTCGCCCTGGAGGATCTCGAGGTCGACGCCCTGGAGCACGTCTCGCTTGCCGTAGCCGACGCGCAGGTCCCTCGTCGTGAGGCTCATCGGACGCCCACCGCGTCGGGACGGACGGCGGGCGCAGCCCGGCGGGCCAGGACCGACGCGAGCACCTCTCCGGCGCGGACGCCCAGCGTGGACAGCAGGGTCGAGCTGAGACCGTGCGAGTGCTCGGACTGCCCCACGAGGTAGAGCCCGGCGTCAGCGGGCTCGGTGAGCCGTGCACGGTGGTCGCGGTGCAGGTCCAGGGCCCCGTCGGCGTCGCGACCGAGCAGGTCGGTCGTGCCGCCGAGCAGGGTCGCCGGGTCCAGGGGGCGGTAGCCCGTGGCGAGCACGACCAGGTCCGCGTCGAGGACGGTCGTCGTCCCCGTGAGGTTCTCGGCGAGCGTCAGGGCCACCGGGCCGTCCGATGCGTCCCGCACGTCGAGCACCTCGGCGCACCGGTGCCAGTGCAGGCGCTCCCGGCCGAGCCACCGGTCGCGGTACTCGTGCTCGTGCAGCGCGCGGATGGTGTCCTCGGCGACGACCGAGTAGTTGGTGTTGCGGTGGTGCGCCATGAGCTGCGCGCGCCCGGCGGGCGGGGCGTCGTAGAAGACGTCGACCGTGCCCGGGTCGAACACCGAGTTGGCGTAGGGTGTCGAGTCCGAGGGCGAGAAGCCGTAGCGGCGCGCCACCGAGCGGACCTCGGCGCCGGGGAACCGGTCGTAGAGGTCGAGCATGATCTCGGCCGCGCTCTGCCCCGCGCCCACGACCACGGCGCGCCGCACGTCGTGGTCGACGAGCGCGATGCGGTCGAGGTAGCGCTGGTTGTGCCAGACCCGACCGGACTCGACGACGCCCGCCGGGAGACGGGGCTGCAGGCCCGCGGCCACGACGACGTCGCGGGCCCTGGTCCTGCTCTGGCCGTGCTCGCCCGCGACCGTGACGTCGAACGCGACGACCCGCCCGCCGTCGCGCACGGGCGTCACGGACTCGACCGACGAGCCGTAGCGCGTGAACCCCGCCAGGCGGGCCGCTGCCCAGCGCAGGTACGCCGCGAACTCGACGCGCAACGGCGCGAAGCTGCCCCGGTTGAGGAAGTCGACGAGGCGGCCCTGCTCGTGCAGGAACGCGAGGAACGAGTAGTCGCTCGTGGGGTTGCGCAGCGTCACGAGGTCCTTGGCGAACGCGACCTGCATGTGGGCGTCCTCGAAGAGCATCCCGTGGTGCCAGCGCGACGTGGCCTGGCGCTCGTGGAAGACCGCGCGCAGCGGTGCACGGACGCTCGCGTTGTGCTCCTCGATCGCGATCGCGAGCGCCATGTTGGACGGCCCGAAGCCGAGCCCCAGGAGGTCGACGTCGACGTCGTGCCCGGGGCGGCGGGGGTGCTGCGTGCGGGACGGGTTGCTCATCGCGGGCTCCACGGCTGGGTGCGGGGTTCGGTGCCGGCGGCCGCGGGAGCGGGGGCCGGGTGGGCACGGTCGACCTTGCCGACCGCGGTGGTGGCGAGCGCCTCGACGGACTCGAACCGGTCGGGGATCTTGTAGGCGGCGATGCCGCACTCGCGCAGGAACCTGCGCAGCACGGGGCCGGTCGGCGCGAGCGCCCCGGGGCGTACCACGACGCGCGCGACCGCACGCTCGCCCAGGTACTCGTCGGGCTCGCCGACGACGCTCACGTCGAGCACGTCGGGGTGCGCGCGCAGGTGGTTCTCGACCTCGGCGGGGGCGACCTTCTCTCCCCCGCGGTTGATCTGCTCCTTGGCGCGCCCGACGACCGTGAGGTAGCCGTCGGCGTCGCGCGTCACGAGGTCGCCCGTGCGGTAGAAGCCGTCGGCCGTGAACGAGCGGGCGTCGTGCTCGGGCGCCCGGTAGTAGCCGCGGATCGTGTAGGGACCGCGGGTCAGCAGGTGCCCCGGCTGCCCGTCGGCGACCGGCTCGTCGTGGTCGTCCACGACCCGGACCTCGTCGGCGGGCGAGATCGGGCGCCCCTGGGTCCTGACGACGACCTCACGCGCATCGCCCGCCCGGGTGTAGCAGACGAGCCCCTCGGCCATGCCGAAGACCTGCTGGAGCGTGTCCCCGAAGACCGCGAGCATCCGTTCGGCGGCACTCGTCCCGAGCTTGGCTCCCCCGACCTGGAGGACCTGGAGCGAGGAGAGGTCGTGCGTGGCGACGAGCGGCGAGGCGGCCCAGACGTGTGCGAGCGGCGGCACGAGGGCCACGTGCGTGACGCGGTGCCGCTCGACGAGCGCGAACGCCGTGTCCGGGGCGCCGTGCGGGGAGAGGACCACGGTCCCGCCCGCGTGCAGGACCCCGAGCACGCCGGGAGACGTCAGGGCGTAGTTGTGCGCGACCGGCAGCGTCGCGAGGTACACCGAGCCCGGGCCCAGGCCGCAGATCCGTGCGCTCTCGCGCACCGAGTACAGGTAGTCGGCGTGGGTGCGCGGGATGAGCTTGGGCGTGCCGGTGGTCCCACCCGAGAGCTGCAGGAGCACGACGTCGGACGGGTGCGCGGCGTCCTCGAAGGGCCCACGGACCGTGGTCAGGTCCGATCGGCGCAGGTCGTCGAGCGCGTGCGCGGAGAACGTGACGGACGGGTCCGGCCGCCCGTCGGGACCTGCCGGAGCGCCCCCCGCGACCACGACGTGCCGCACCGAGGTCACGGCCCCGGCGGCCTCGCGCGCGAGGGCCGCGTGGTCGAAGCCTGCCTCGACGCCGCCCGTCACGAGCGCGACGGCGCCCGTGTGCGCCGCGAAGTACTCGACCTCGGTGCGCCGGTGCGCGGGCAGCGCGAGGACCGGCACGACGCCCGACCGGCCGAGCGCGACCAGCACCTCGACCAGCTCGCTCGCGCTCGGGAGCTGCACGACGACACGGTCTCCCCTGCGCAGCCCGAGGGCCGCGAAGCCGTGCGCGAGGTCGTCGGCCGCGCGGTCCAGGTCCGCGTAGGTCAGGCTGCGGGCCGCGTCGACGAGCGCGGTCGCGTCGGGCCGTGCGGCCGCGGCGTCGCGCACGAGCGAGCCGAGCGTCTGGTCGGTCCAGAACCCGGCCGCGCGGTAACGGTCCGCGGCCTCGGCGGGGACGGGCACGACGCCGTCGAGCAGGTGGGGCACGGGACGCACCCGTGGGGCGGCCGTCACGACACGCTCCCCAGCGCGGACAGCAGCGTCGAGAACTTCACGGCGGTCTCGGCGTGCTCGCCCTCGGGCGTGGACCCGACGACGACGCCCGCCCCCGCGAACAGCCGCACGTCCGCGCCGCGCACCAGACCGCAACGCAGCACGATCGCCCACTCGCCGTTCCCGGCCTGGTCCGCCCAGCCGACGAGGCCCGTGTAGAAGCCGCGGTCGAACGGTTCGAGCGAGCCGATGAGCTCGCGCGCCGCGGCCTGCGGGTGCCCGCAGACCGCGGGCGTGGGGTGCAGCGCGTAGACGACGTCGAGCACCGAGACCCCCGGCTTCAGGCGAGCGCTGACGGGCGTGCCGAGGTGCCACAGGTGCGACGTCGCGACGAGCTCCGGGGTCGCCGGCACGTCCAGGTCGTCCTCGTGGGCGACGAACCCGCGCAGCACGTCGCGGATCGCGTCGGTCACGAACGCGTGCTCGCGCAGGTCCTTCTCCGAGGTCAGGAGCCGCTGGGCCGTCGCACGGTCCTCCGCGGGGTCGGCAGAGCGCGGCGCCGACCCCGCGAGCGGGTGGCTGTGCAGCACGCCGTCGCGTACCGAGACCAGGAGCTCGGGGCTCGCCCCGACCAGGTGCCCCTGGTCGCCCGGCAGCTCGACGTCGAACACGTACGCGTCCGGGTTCGCGCGCCGCATCGCCGCCCGCACCGCGCCACGGTCGAGCGGCCCCTGCGCGGACACGTCGAGGGTGCGCGCCAGGACGACCTTCTCGGCGACGCCGTCCTCGAGCTGGGCCACCGCCCGCCCGACGGCGGCACGGAAGACCGCGTCGTCGCGTCCGAGCAGCGCGGGCACGGGTCGGGTCGCGGGGGTGCCGTGCTCGCCCTCGGTGCCGTGGGCGCTTCGTCCACCCCCGGCGGGCTGCCGTGACTGCCACGACTGGTGCGCCGGGACGACGAGGTGCGCGGGACGCGAGGAGTCGAACGGGATGGTGCCCACGAGGACAGGTGCGGGCTCTCCGGCCCAGCGGGCCGAGGCCGCCCGCGCGAGGAGGTCCCGTGCCGCGGCCGCGACGGTCGGGCCGTCCCACGACCGCACGTCGAGACGGTCGCGCACACCGTGCGCGACGAGGCCCACGTCGGGCGACGCGAGCCGGAACTCGGCGTGCCCGAGGGGACCGCCGTCGTCGGGCAGGGTGCTGCGGGTCGAGGCGGTCGAGACGTGGTGGCGGCGCGCGTGCGCCGGGTCGAGCGCGACCGCGGGACCTGCCGGGTCGTCGAGCACGGTGAAGCCGGTCATGAGGCGTCCTCGGTGTCGATGGGGTGCGTGCGCCTGCGCGGTCGTCCGCAGGAGGACGGGCGAGAGGTCGTGCTGGGGGGAGGGTGGGGGTGCCCGCCGTCAGCGGAGCGTGGCGCCGCCGTCGACCACGAGCTCGTGCACCGTGATGTGCCGGGCCGCGTCGGAGGCGAGGAAGGCGACCGCGTCGGCCACGTCGCGGGCCTCGGCGAGGCGGCCCAGCGGGATGCCGAGCCGGAAGTCTTCCGGCACCCCGGCCACGACCCGCGCCTCGGCCGACTCGTCGAGGACCCGCAGGTCGTCCGGGCCTCCCGACCCGGCGAGCGCCGCGAGCATGGGCGTGCGGGTCGAGCCCGGCGAGACCACGTTGCAGCGCACCCCGTAGGGCGCGAGCTCGAGACCGAGCGACCGGGTCAGGCTCGACGCCGCGGCCTTCGAGGCCGCGTACGCCGCCATCCCGACGCGCGGGACGCCCGCAGCGTTCGACGCGACCGTGACGATCGCGCCCCGCCGACGGGAGGACAGACATCGCGCGACCTCGCGCGAGACGAGGTAGACGCCCGTCGCGTTGACCGCGAGCATGCGCTCCCAGTCCGCGAGCGAGGACTCGGTCACGACACCGGGACTCAGGACGCCCGCGGCGTTCACGAGCACCTCGAGCGGACCGATCTCGGCCTCGACCCGGGCGACGAGGCGCACGACGTCCGCCTCGTCGGTCACGTCGAGGCGCACCGGGACGACGTGACCGGCCGCTGCCTTCCCGAGCGGCGCCGTCGGGACCGTGCCGTCGAGGTCTCCCGCGACGACCACGTACCCCTGTGCCGCGAGCGCCTGCACGACCGCGGCGCCGATGCCGCCCGCGGCGCCGGTCACGAGGGCGACGCGGGCGCTCATGCCCCCGCCACCGCGGGGACGCGCGCCCCGAGGTGGGTCAGCACGTCGTCCGTCGTCCCGACGACGGCGCACCGGTCCGCCGCCCAGGCGAGGGCCTGGCGGTGGTGGGCGAGCGAGAAGTCCGCGACGGCGTCACCGACGAGGAAGGGCTGGACGTCGTGCATGAACGCGTCGCACGCCGTGACGAGGCAGCCGATGTGGGCGTAGACGCCCGTCACGACGAGCTGGTCGCGCCCCTGCTCGCGCAGGAGGTCGCGCAGGCCCGTGCGGACGAACGCGTCGTAGCGCCACTTGGTCAGCACGGTGTCCCCCGGCTGCGGGGCAAGCTCGTCGATCACGACGGCCGAGCCGTCGTCCGGGATGCCGGGTCCCCAGAAGTCGGTGAGCAGGCCGCGGTCGGCGGGGCGCTGCGCGGGCGGCTGGGCGGTCAGGACGACCGGTACGCCGAGCTCGCGCGCCGTCGTGGCGAGGCGCGAGATGTTGCGGACGGCGTCCCGCAGGACGGGCGACGCCGGGTCGAACGCGTTCACGAAGTACTGCTGCATGTCGTGCACGAGGAGCACCGCGCGGGCAGGGTCGACCTGCCACGCCACACGGTTGCTCGGGTACTCGTGCGGTGCCGGGCCGTCGTAGGCGGCGATCGTCGGCAGTCCCATGGTCCCCCCAGAGCCGGGCGTATCGAGCAGGTTAGTTGAGTGGGTTAGGTAAACCTTTCCTCACTGAGGTAGACCTAAGCACAGACTTCACCCGCCTGGGAAGACCCGTCCACGGAACGGACAGATGCCGACAATCTGCCATCTCGTTCACGGGTTGACGTGGACGTCCCCCCGAGAACGCCGAAGGGCCGTCCGGCCAGGTCTCCCTGGCCGGACGGCCCTTCGTGTCAGCTGCGCGGGCTCCTAGGAGCCCGGCCGCGTGAGCGGACGGATCAGAAGTCCATGCCGCCCATGCCGCCGTCGCCACCCGGCATCGGCTGGTTCTTCTCCGGCTTGTCCGCGACGACGGCCTCGGTCGTCAGGAAGAGCGCTGCGATGGACGCAGCGTTCTGCAGCGCGGAGCGCGTGACCTTGACCGGGTCGTTGACGCCTGCGGCGAGCAGGTCCTCGTAGACGCCGGTCGCGGCGTTCAGGCCGTGGCCCGAGGGGAGGTTGCGGACCTTCTCGGCCACGACGCCACCCTCGAGACCGGCGTTGATCGCGATCTGCTTGAGCGGAGCGTCGATCGCGGCACGCACGATCTGCGCACCGGTCGCCTCGTCGCCGACCAGGTCGGTGATCGCAGCGGTCTCGAACGCGACGGCGCCGGCCTGGATGAGGGCCACGCCACCACCGGCGACGATGCCCTCCTCGACGGCAGCCTTCGCGTTGCGGACGGCGTCCTCGATGCGGTGCTTGCGCTCCTTGAGCTCCACCTCGGTCGCGGCGCCGGCCTTGATGACAGCGACACCGCCGGCGAGCTTGGCGAGGCGCTCCTGGAGCTTCTCGCGGTCGTAGTCGGAGTCCGACTTCTCGATCTCGGAACGGATCTGGTTCACGCGACCCGCGATGAGGTCGGCGTCGCCGGCACCCTCGACGATCGTGGTCTCGTCCTTGGTGACGACGACCTTGCGAGCCTGGCCGAGCAGGTCGAGGGTCGCGGTCTCCAGCTTGAGGCCGACCGTCTCGGAGATGACCTGGCCACCGGTCAGGATCGCGATGTCCTGCAGCATGGCCTTGCGGCGGTCGCCGAAGCCCGGAGCCTTGACGGCGACGGACTTGAAGGTGCCACGGATCTTGTTCAGCACGAGGGTGGCCAGGGCCTCGCCCTCGACGTCCTCGGCGATGATGAGGAGGCTGCGGCCGGCCTTCATGACCTGGTCGAGCAGCGGCAGCAGGTCCTTGACGTTCGAGATCTTCGACTCGACGATCAGGACGTACGGGTCCTCGAGGACCGCTTCCTGACGCTCGGGGTCGGTCTCGAAGTAGCGGGCCAGGAAGCCCTTGTCGAAGCGCATGCCCTCGGTGAGCTCGAGCTCGAGGCCGAACGTGTTCGACTCCTCGACGGTGATGACGCCTTCCTTGCCCACCTTGTCGAGGGCCTCGGCGATGAGCTCGCCGATCGCGGGGTCACCGGCCGAGATCGCGGCCGTGGCGGCGATCTCTTCCTTGGTCTCGATGTCCTTGGCGGCGACGAGCAGCTGGGCCGTCACGGCCTCGACAGCCTTCTCGATGCCGCGCTTGAGGGCGATCGGGTTGGACCCGGCCGCGACGTTGCGCAGGCCCTCGCGCACGAGCGCCTGGGCGAGCACGGTCGCGGTGGTGGTGCCGTCACCCGCGACGTCGTCGGTCTTCTTGGCGACCTCCTTGACGAGCTCCGCACCGATCTTCTCGTACGGGTCGTCGAGCTCGATCTCCTTGGCGATGCTCACACCATCGTTGGTGATGGTGGGCGCGCCCCACTTCTTGTCGAGGACGACGTTGCGGCCCTTGGGGCCGAGCGTGACCTTCACGGTGTCGGCGAGGACGTTGAGCCCGCGCTCCATCCCGCGACGAGCCTCCTCGTTGAAGGCGATGATCTTTGCCATGGGGATTGATCCTCCGCTGGTGGCGTGTGACGGTCGGTCGGCGCCCGCGACGGACGGCTCGCGCACGCCGACGTTCATGTCACGCCGACTCGCGGGCCTCACCTGACGACCAGAGAAAACTGTCACTCTCATGACGAGAGTGCTAACGCCATTATTGGCACTCGGCCGGTGCGAGTGCAAGACCAGGCACCCCCTATCGCCCGTAGCGGAACGACGAGCGTCCGGCTCGTCCTAGGATGCGCACTGTGAGGTTCGCGACGACGCGGTGGCGACTGGCGGTGCTGGGTGCAGCGATCGCCCCTGTCGTGGTGCTCGTGACCGCGGGCGCGACCCCGGCCCACCGCCCGACCGACGTGCACGTCGACCTCTACCAGGACGGTGTCGCGACGGCCGGGGACGGTTCGCTGCTTCGCCTCCCGGACGGCATGGCGGCCACCTACCTCGACGGCAGCAGGGTCCTCGACCCTGCCGCTCTCGACCCCGGGTGGCTCGCAGGCGGCCTCGACCCCCGCGACGGCGAGGTCGACCGGCTGACCGTGATCGCCGGCCCTCCGCTCGCGCCGGACCAGCTCCGGGACGCCGAGGCCGCGACCCGCGCCGCGGAGGCCTCGCGCGCGTGGCTCGCCGCGGGCGACGTCCCCGGGGAAGGCACCCGGTTCGCGGCCCTCGGCCAGGACGCGCTGCTCGACCTGCACGCCCTCACGCTCGAGAACGGCGCCTCGCTCGCCGCCCCCTCCCCGAGGTGGCGCTTCGTGTGGCCGCGGGACGCGTCGTTCACGGCGGCCGCCTACGCGCGGACCGGGCACGTCGACGACGCCCTGAGGGTGCTCGACTTCCTGCGCTCGGTCCAGGAGGCCGACGGGTCGTTCCAGGCGCGCTACCGGCCCGACGCCTCGGGCGTGCCCGACGACCGCGGCAGCCAGTCCGACGGCAACGGGTGGGCCCTGTGGTCCGCCTGGACCGTGATCGACGCGATCGAGGACCCCCAGGACCGTGCGGCGGCGCGCGATCGGCTCGCACCTCTCGTCGACGCGTCGACGGACTACGTCCTGGGCGTCCTCGACGAGGACACGGCGCTCCCTCCGCCGTCGAGCGACTACTGGGAGGTCCACCCGACCGAGCTGACGCTCGGCACCGCGGCCCCCCTGCTCGCCGGTCTCGAGGCCGCTCGCTCGATCTACGCCGACGGCGAGCAGTGGGCACCGGCTGCCGACGCCGCTCGTGCCGCCGCCCGCCTGCGGACGGCGGTCGAGGAACGGTTCGGGCCCCAGGGATACCCGCGCCACGCGTCGGGTGGTCCGCAGGACGCTGCGACGACGTTCACCCTGCCGCCCTTCCAGCCCACGGCCCTCGCCGGGGCGCAGGACGCGTGGCGGTCGTCGGTCATGTCCATGCTCCGGCCCGCGGGCGGGGTCGCACCAGGGGCGGGCTGGCGCACCGACGGCATCTCGTGGACGCCCCAGACGGCCCTCTTCGCGCTGGCCGGGGCCTCGACCGGGGAGGTCGAGGCCGCCGAGAGCTGGCTCGACTGGCTCGCCACCCACCGGACGGCCTCGGGTGCGATCCCGGAGAAGGTCCTCGCGGACGGCTCGCCCGCGGCGGTCGCCCCGCTCACGTGGAGCTCGGCGCTCGTGGTGCTGACCCTGGTCGAGCTCGAGGACCAGCGCGCTGCAGCAGCAGCGCTGCCCTGAGTCCGGAGCCTCAGGGGGCCAGGCGAGGCAGGTGCGGCACGTCGAACTCGCGCCGCAGCACGCGCTGGGCCGCGTACCAGCCGCCGAGCCCGTGCACCCCCGGTCCCGGTGGTGTGGAGGCCGAGCACAGGTAGACCCCGTCGAGGCCGGTCGCGTACGGGTCGAGCCGGGCCGTCGGGCGGGCGATCACCCTCCACAGGTTGACGACCCCCGCCGCGATGTCCCCGCCCACGTAGTTGGCGTTGTGCTCGCTCATGCGCGCTGCGGGTACGCAGCGCGAGGTCACGACGACGTCGCGGAAGCCGGGTGCGAAGCGCTCGATCTGGGCGGTGATCGCCTCGGTGACGTCGAGGGTCGAGCCAGCGGGGACGTGCGCGTAGGCCCACAGGGGGCGGAGGTCCCCCGCCCTGCGCGACGGGTCGACGACGCTGGGGTCGCTCACGAGCACCATGGGACGCTCGGCGTGCCTGCCCTCGGCGACAGCGCCCTCTGCCGCGGCCATCTCGGCGCGCGTGCCGCCGACGTGGACGGTGCCCGCCCGTCCGACGTCGGCGTGCTTCCACGGCACGGGGCCGCGCAGGACGAAGTCGACCTTGCTCGCCGCGTTGCCGTACGGGAACGCCGTGAGCGCGCGCGCGGCCCGGCCGGTCAGGCGGGACCCGAAGACCTCGACGACCGTGCGCGGTGTCGTGTCGAAGATGATCGCGCGCGCGGGCGGGAGGTCCGACTCCGAGCGGACCGGGTGGTCGGTCACGACCTGGCCACCGTGCGCCTCGAGGTCCGCGACGAGCGCGGTCACGATCGCTCCCGAACCACCGCGCGGGATCGGCCAGCCGCCCTCGGAGTGCGCGAGCGAGGCGAGGAGCATCGCGACCCCGGCCGAGGCGAGCGACGGAACGGGGGCGATCCCGTGCGCGGCGACCCCCGTGAGGAGCGCCGGCGCGACGTCGCCCACGAAGCGCCGGTCCCACAGCCCCGTGCCCTGCTCGAGGACCCCGAGGCCGAAACGCGCCGCGGTCGGGATCCCGCGAGGAACGAGGCCCGCGGGGACGCTGCGCTTGTCACCGAGCGCCGTCGCGACCGCGTGCCCGGGGTTCCGGGACAGCGAGCCGAGGAGCGAGCGCCACGCGGCGCCGTCGGGCCCCAGGCCGTCGACCGTCCGGTCGAGGTCGCGATAGGCGATCCCCGCGCGACCACCCGGCAGCGGCTGGGCGTACGAGACCTCCGGGACGAGCAGCTCGACGCCACGCGACGGCAGGTCGAACGCCTGGAAGAACGGCGACGCCCACGCCATGGGGTGCACGGCCGAGCAGATGTCGTGGACAATGCCCTCGGCCAGCCCGAGGTCCAGCGTGCGGGAGCCGCCGCCGACCGTGGGCTGCGCCTCCAGGACGCGCACGGACAGTCCGGCCCGGGCGCACGTCACGGCCGCCGCGAGCCCGTTGGGACCCGAACCCACGACGACGACGTCCACCTCGGTCAGGTGCCGGGCGGGGGTCACGGCACTCAGAGCGCGCGCACCTGCTCGGCCTGGGGGCCCTTCTGCCCCTGCCCCTGCTCGTACTCGACCTGCTGACCCTCGTCGAGCGAGCGGTAGCCGTCGCTCTGGATCGAGCTGAAGTGGACGAAGAGGTCCTGCCCGCCCGAGTCCGGCGTGATGAACCCGAAGCCCTTCTCGGCGTTGAACCACTTGACGGTGCCCTGTGCCATCTGCGTCTCCTCGTGCGGTGCTGACGTCGAGACACGTCGTGCCCCGGGACGAGACCGAGCCTAGTGGCCCGGGTCACACGAGGAAAGCAGACCGCCGAGCGTGAAGGACCTGGAGCGGCTGATCAGGGAGCGGGCGTGAGCGCCGTCTTCACGACCACGACCACGTCGCCCTCGCGCACCTGCGTCTGGGTCATCTGCTCCGCGGGGATGCCGAGGACCGCGGCGACGGCCGTCGCCGTCTCCTTGCGGTTCGCGGTGTACCAGACGGTGTTGGCCGAGAGCCCGGAGTCACCGGGGTAGGGCGCGAACTCGACCTTGGTGAAACCCTTCGCCTGGAGCGCGTCCTTGCCGACGCGGGACTCGCCCTCGGGACCGTCGTCGTTCAGGACGCGGACGTACGCGCCCTTGTCCGCGGCCGCGAGCAGGGCCGTGACGTCCGTGGCCGGAGGCGCCGGCGTCTCCTCCGTGGTGGGGGGCTCCTCGGCCTCCTCGCCGTCCGCCGGAGGCTCCTCGGCCGCCCCGTCGTCCGCCGGAGGCTCCTCGGCACCCGCGTCGTCGGCCGGGGGCTGCGCGGCGGGCTGCTCCGCCTCGGCCGAAGGCTTCTGGCTGAACCCGCCGGAGATGGCAGCGACCCCGCCGACCGCGAGACCAGCGAAGATCACCGCGACGAGGAGGAAGGGCCAGGTCTTGCTCCAGCCGCTGCGTGGAGCGCGATAGACCCCCACGGGCGCGCCCTCGGGCGCGGGGACGTCGAACTCGTCAGGCGCGTAGGGGTAATCGCTCTTGCTCACGGCGACAGGTTAGCCCGACTTGGGCCAGCGACTAAATGTCGCCGAGGCGACGTGCGGAGCGTGCGCGCTGCCGGGTGGACCGCATCCGACGCAGCCGCTTGACGAGCATCGGGTCGTGCGCGAGGGCCGCCGGCGAGTCGATCAGGGAGTTGAGCGCCTGGTAGTAGCGCGTCGCGGTCATGTCGAAGAGCTCACGGACCGCCTGCTCCTTGGCCCCGGCGTACTTCCACCACTGCCGCTCGAAGGCCAGGATCTCCTGGTCGCGGGCCGAGAGCCCCGAGTCCGTGGCCGGCGCGTCGTCCGCCTCGGCGGGCGCGACGAGGTGCTCGGTCGCGGCGAACGCTTCGCTCATGGGCGGGATCCTCACTCGTCGGGACGCGACCCGCTCACGGAGCGGATACCTGGACCGCACCAGCCTACGCGCGAACGACACCCGTGTCATTCACCCGCTCGCGTACCCTCGCCGCGTGAACAGCTTCGCGACGCCACCGTCCTCGGGGTCCCTCGAGCAGGCCCCGTCCGTCACCTCTGACCAGGCCGACCAGGCCGACCCGGCCGGCCCGCCGCTCGGCGCGGCCGGTGCCGGCGCCCCCCACCGTCCGCTCGCCGAGATCATGGCCCCCGACTGGGCCGAGGCGCTCGCCCCCGTCGAGCCCCAGCTCCGGGCCGTGGGCGACTTCCTGCGCGCGGAAGCGGCGGCCGGACGCCCGTACGAGCCGGCGCCGTCGGACATCCTGCGCGCCTTCCAGCGACCGCTCGCCGACGTGCGCGTCCTGATCGTGGGCCAGGACCCGTACCCGACGCCCGGGCACGCCATGGGACTGTCCTTCTCGGTCCAGCCGCACGTGCGACCGGTCCCACGCTCGCTCCAGAACATCTACGCCGAGATGGCGACCGACCTCGGCACCCCCACGCCCGTGCACGGCGACCTGTCCGCGTGGAGCGACCAGGGCGTCATGCTGCTCAACAGGGTCCTGACGGTCGGCGCGGGCGACACCGGCTCGCACCGCCGCAAGGGTTGGGAGGTCGTCACCGAGGCCGCGATCCGCGCCCTCGTGGCCCGCGACCAGCCGCTCGTCGCGATCCTCTGGGGCCGCGACGCCGCGACGCTCAAGCCCCTCCTGGGCGACACCCCGGTCGTCGAGAGCGCGCACCCCAGCCCCCTGTCCGCGCGCCGCGGGTTCTTCGGGTCGCGGCCCTTCTCGCGCGTCAACGAGCTGCTCGTGGCCCAGGGGTCGGCGCCCGTCGACTGGACGCTGCCGACGGCCTGACGCACCTCGCCGGGCCACGGCCGCGCTACGTCGTCGGACGGGCCGCGCTGCGCCGTCGGGAATCCCCGGGACGCAGCGCGGCCCGTGTCACACAATGGAACGGTGACCACCTCGCACCCGGACAGAGACAACGCGCCCCGCTGGGCCAGCTACGTCGCGATCGGCGACTCGTTCACGGAAGGTCTCTGGGACCCCTACCCGAACGACCCGGACCGCCAGCGCGGCTGGGCCGACCTCCTCGCAGGGCACCTGTCGACGCGACGCAGCGCCGCAGGCCACGCCCCGCTCGAGTACGCCAACCTCGCGATCCGCGGCCGGCTCCTGCGCTCTATCCTCTCGGAGCAGGTACCGGCCGCGCTCGCGCTCAAGCCCGACCTGGTGAGCCTCATCGGCGGGGGCAACGACATCCTGCGCCCCGCGGCCGACATCGACCGCCTGGCCCGCAACCTGGACCACGCCGTGGGACGCCTGCGCGCCGAGGGCATCGACGTCCTGCTGGGCACGGGCTTCGACACGTCGGGCTCGCCCCTCGTGGGCCTCACGCGCGGACGGGTGGGCGTGTTCAACGCCCACATCTGGTCGATCGCGCGCCGCCACGGCGCGCACGTCCTGGACCTGTGGGGCATGGCGTCGCTGCACGACTGGCGCATGTGGTCCGACGACCGCATCCACCTCACGCCCGACGGGCACCGGCGCGTCGCGCAGGCCGCGCTCGTGGGCCTGGGCCAGGCGCCCGACGACGTCGCGTGGGACGACCCGTTGTCTCCCCTGCCGCCCGTCCCGCTCCTCGACCGTGCCCGGCAGAACGCCGAGTGGGTGCGCGTGCACGTGTACCCGTGGGCGACGCGGCGCCTGCGGGGCCACTCGTCGGGCGACCTGCGCGAGCCCAAGGCCCCCGTGCTGACGCCGGTGCAGTCGCAGTAGGCAGCCCGACAGGACAGCGCGGCGCCCGGCCTGCGGGCTCGGGCCGCAGACGTCCCCGGACGACGAAGGCCGGCGTCGCGCAGCTCGTGCTGCGCGACGCCGGCCTTCGTGGTGGGACCGGAGCCGCCTGTCGGGTTCGAACCGACGACCTTTCGCTTACAAGGCGAGTGCTCTACCAGCTGAGCTAAGGCGGCACGCCACCCGAGGGCAGCGGCACCGTGAGGTGCGCGAACAGCCTACCGGGTGCTGCGCGCGCGGTGGACGCGCGGCGAGCAGGCGGTCGGCGTCCGTCCCTCACCTGGGACGGACGCCGACCGGGCGGGTCAGCCCTTGGCTGCCTCGACGGCCTTCTTGAGCTCGGCCGGGTCGGTCCAGTTGCCGTCCCAGCGCTCCCCGTTGATCGTGATGGTCGGCGTGCCGAAGCCACCGGTCTGCGGGTTGGCGAGGTCGGGGTTCTGCGTGGCGAGGTTGGTCGCCCCCTCGGCCCACTTGCCGAACTCCTTGGTCGCGTCGCCCGCGGCGATCTTGTCCGCCACGTCGGCCGGGACGCCTGCGGTCGTGGCGATCTCGGCGATCTGCGCGTCGGTCAGGCCGGCCGTGTTTTCCTCGGGCTGGTTGGCGAACATCGCCTCGTTGAACGCGTTGAACTGCTCCGGGGCGTGCTCGGCGACGTACGCGGCCGCGGAGGCGGAGCGCGTCGAGAACTGGCTGCCGGACGAGAAGCGGTCGAGGATCGCGACCGGGTGCTGCACCAGGGTGATGTCCCCGGCCGTGCGCATCTCGTCGATCGAGGCGGCGTTGACGGACTCGAAGTCACCGCAGATGGGGCACATGTAGTCGAAGTACACGCCGAGCTCGACGGCACCCTCGGTGCTGGTCCCCGCGACGCCGTCCGTACCGACCGGGATGCCGCCCGTGTCGTTGGCCGCGGCGGGCGCCGTGACGCCCGTGAGCGGCTCGGTCTTCTGGGCGTCCTTCTGGTTCATCGCGGGGATGAAGACCCAGAGGAAGGCGCCGATGAGCACGGCCAGGCCACCGACGAGGGCGCCGATGGTGATCGCACGGTTGCGCTTGTCGCGCTTGGCCTGCGCCTCGCGCAGCGCGAGGGCTTCGGCACGGGCCGCGTCGCGGCGGTCGGCCTTGGTCTGACGGGGTTCGTTCGACATGGGAGTCCTTGGAGTCGTGTGGTGGCGCGGTCCCGCTCAGGGCCGCACTGGTCGCGAGGGTAGCGGTCCGTGCCACGCGAGCCCAGGGTGCGGGGCACCGGGTCGCGTGGCGGCGACGAGTCGGGATCGAGTCGTCAGGCGGCCGCGAGCGCGGCAGGTGGCCCGCGCAGCGAGCGCACCGCGGCGAGCGCGAGATGGTGCAGCACCTTGGTCGCGGACCGCACGACCTGGCGACACGAGAGGGCCACGGGTGCGAGCGGCGCCCGCAGCAGGGCGACCGCGCGGCGCGGGCTCAGGACCGCGGTGAGGCGGTCACGCACGCGCAGGGCCACGGCGGCCAGCCCGCACCCGGCGAGCAGCAGCGCGAGGTGGGCGAGCAGCACGGGCAGCGCGAGCACGCCGACGACGGTGACGACGCGGGCGGGATCTCCCCCGAGCGCGGCGGTCCCGGCGGGGCAGTCGGCGGTCTCCCGCAGGAGGGCCAGGTGCACGCCCGCGACGCCCCAGCCGCCCGGAGCGGGCACGCACTGGTGGACGAGGCTGAAACCACGGTCCGCGAGGAGCGTCAGGGTCCCGACGACCAGGAGGAAGCCGGCGACGACGAGCGAGGTCGCGGCGGTCAGCGACCGCGTCAGCAGACGCTCGGGGCCGTCCGTGCGCACGCGCGAGCGGGCCGCGGTCGCGGCCTCGTTCGGGGCTGTCCCGGAGGTCGCGCCGGTCGGCGCTCCCGGGGCGGACGTCCTGGTCACGGGGTCAGGGTACCCGCGCTGTCTGAGAGTTTCCGGTGAGGCACGTGGACTCACAGGCTCGGCGGCGGACCGGGGAAGGGCGCCCAGTCGATCGGCGTGCCGTCGCCGAGCGAGAAGAGCACGATCGCCGCGAGCACGAGCCCGGCGAGCACCAGGAAGATCGCCCCGACGCGACCGGGCGCGACGTGCGCGAGCGTGGTGCGCGCCCCGTACCGGGTGAGGCCGGACAGCGGCCCGAACCAGGCGAGCAGCACCGTGACCGCCATCGCGGCGCACAGCACGACGGTGAAGACCCAGGACTCGTTGGCACCGCCGACCGAGCGGGCCTCGACCGTCTGCTGGGGCGCGAGGACGAGCATCCCCGGCGCGAGCAGCCACCACGAGCCCACGACGAGCAGCACTCCCCCGCACAGCGCCACGAGCAGGGACGGCACCGCGCCCACGACGGCGCGCAGCGCGTACCAGGGCGCGGCGATCGCGGTGCGTGCCCCGTCGCCGCGCTGCACGCCCTTGCGCTCGCGGCGGCCGTGGAGCGAGTCCGCGCCCACGCCGACGACGCGCAGCACGACCACGACCAGCGCGAGCAGCACGAACGCGCGGCCCGGGTGCGACCCCGCGAGCAGCACGAGCGGCAGCCCGAGCGCAGCCACGGTCCCGGCCCGGCGGCGGTGGGCGGGGCGCGCGTAGCCGGGGGCGGAGATCACGCCGAGGGGGCGGCCGAACGCGTCGAGCGGGTCCCCGCCCTCGCGCTCGGCCGCCTGCGCGCCGCGCCCCTTCTTCCCGCCCGACGGCGGAGCGTTCGCGGGCGGCGCGGGCTGCGGCGCGTACGGGTTCTGGGTCGGCGGCGGGTACGGGCCCTGCGCCGGCGGGTACGCCCCGGGCGGCGCCGCGGGTACGGCAGGCTGCCGCAGGGTGGGCTGCAGGACAGCGGGTTGCACCGCGGTCGGCTGCACGGCGGCGGGCTTCGCGGCGGGCGGCACGGGTGGCGCCGGTGGCACGGTGGGCACCGCGACGGTCCGGCCGTCGTTCGCGATGACCTGGGTCGCGGCGAGGGGCGGGATCGACGGCGCAGGCGGGGTCGGCCGCGGCACGGGCACGGCCGAGCGGACGGTCGGGACGACGCTCGTCGGCTGGACGTCACCGGCCGAGGCGGGCAGGACGACAGTCGCCGCGGCCCCGGCCGCGCCGCCGGCCCCGTTCGAGGCAGCAGCGCCCGCGGGCCCCACGGCGGCAGCCCGCTCGGCCGCCGCGAGCGTCCCGCCGACGGCCGCCACGGCGGCGGCACCGGCGAGCGCCGCACCACCGGCCGCGCCGCCCCCACCACGGGCGGTCCCGCCTCCGCCGAACTGCTGCGGGACGACCGCCGTCGCGCCCGTGGCGAGCGACGGCGTCGGGCCGTCGCCGCCCTGCGCCGCGCGGTGCAGGACCGCCGCGACCTCCGAGGGGCCGAGGCGGGTCGCCGGGTCCGCCCGCAGCGCCGCCGCGAGCGCCTCGGCCGTGCGGGGGCCCAGGCCGTCGAGGTCCGCCTCCCCCGTCCGGGCCCGGGCGAGCACGGCCTCGACGGGGCGCATGCCGAACGGCGGCCGCCCGGTCGCGGCGAACGCGAGCAGCGCGGCCCAGCCCCACCAGTCGCTGTTGGCGCTCGGCGCCGCACCCTCGAGCAGCTCGGGGGCCAGGTACCCGGGCGTGCCCATGACGAGACCGGTCGACGTGGCGCGCGCCTCGTCGAGCCCGTGCGCGATGCCGAAGTCGATGAGGACCGGGCCGTTCTGGGTCACCAGGACGTTGCTGGGCTTGAGGTCGCGGTGCACGACCCCGGCCGCGTGGACCGCCTCGAGCGCCTCGGCGAGCTGGTCCGCGAGCTCGAAGAGGTCGCGTGCGTCGAGCGGGCCGCCCGTCGCGATCTCCTCCTCGAGGTTCGGGCCGTCGACGAGCTCGGTCACGATGAAGGCCTCGGAGCCGTCGAGCTCGACGTCGAGGATCTGCGCGACCGCGGGGTGCCGCAGCCGTTGGAGCGCGACGGCCTCGCGGCGAAGGCGCTCGCGCCCCTGCGCGTCGACGTCGAGGTGTGCGTGCAGGAACTTGATCGCGACGAGGTTTCCGCCGCCGTCCTCGGCCTCGTAGACGGCTCCCATGGCACCGGCACCGAGGCGGGCGAGGATGCGGTAGCCGCCGACCTCGCTGCCCGTGGGCAGCCCCCCACGCCGCGCGGCCCCGTTGCTCCGCGCCGGGTCGGCTGGTCTGCTGCTGGCCTCCTCCATGGTGTCAAGGTATCGACAAATCGAGGCCGTGCCCTGCGCTCCCGGGAGCAAGCAGGACGCGACACCGATAACCTGGGTGGAGTTTCACCAAAGTTCAACCGAATACCAAGGAGATCTCCATTGACTGGCAAAGACGGCTACGACCTCGTCGTGGTGTCCAACCGGCTTCCCGTCGACTTCACGGTCGACGACGAGGGCCACGTCGACTGGAAGCGCTCCCCGGGGGGGCTCGTCACCGCGCTGGAACCCGTCATGCAGAAGTCGGACGGTGCCTGGGTCGGCTGGTCGGGCGCCCCTGACCTCGAGGTCGACCCGTTCGACGCCGACGACATGCGCCTGGTGCCCGTGACGCTGTCCGCGACCGAGATCGAGCGCTACTACGAGGGCTTCTCCAACGACACGCTCTGGCCGCTCTACCACGACGTCATCGCGCCCCCGGCGTTCCACCGGCAGTGGTGGGACGCGTACCGCCGCGTCAACCAGCGCTTCGCCGACGCCGCCGCCGCGCAGGCCGAGCAGGGCGCGACCGTCTGGGTCCACGACTACCAGCTCCAGCTCGTGCCGCGCATGCTGCGCGAACAGCGCCCCGACCTGAAGATCGGCTTCTTCAACCACATCCCCTTCCCCCCGCTCGAGCTCTTCCAGCAGCTCCCGTGGCGGCGCCAGGTGATCGACGGCCTCCTGGGCGCCGACCTCATCGGCTTCCAGCGGGCCGGGGACGCGTCGAACTTCATCCGCGCCGTGCGGCGCCTCACGGGCTACACGACCCGCGGCCCCATCGTGACCGTGCCCGGTGCCGAGGACCGCCCCTCGCGCAACGTGCGCGCCGCCGCGTTCCCCATCTCGATCGACTCCCGGACCTTCGACGAGCTCGCCCGGACCCCCGAGGTCCAGGCCCGCTCGCGCGAGATCCGCGCCGACCTGGGCGACCCCGAGTGCATGATGCTGGGCGTCGACCGCCTCGACTACACCAAGGGCATCCGCCACCGCATCAAGGCCTACGGCGAGATCCTGCAGGACGGGCGCATCGACGTCGAGCACGTCACGCTCGTCCAGGTCGCGAGCCCGAGCCGCGAGAACGTCGGCGCCTACCAGGAGCTGCGCGAGCAGGTCGAGGGCCTCGTGGGCCGCATCAACGGCGAGTACGCCGAGATCGGTCACGCCGCGATCCACTACCTGCACCACTCCTACCCGCCCGAGGAGATGGCCGCGCTCTACCTCGCAGCAGACGTCATGCTCGTCACGTCGCTGCGCGACGGCATGAACCTCGTCGCCAAGGAGTACATCGCGGCCCGCTCCGACGACCGCGGCGTCCTGGTCCTCTCCGAGTTCACCGGGGCCGCCGACGAGCTCGCGGGCGGAGCCCTGCTCGTCAACCCCCACGACATCGACGGCATGAAGGACATCATCGTCGCGGCCGCGAACATGGACGTGCGCGAGCAGCGCAAGCGCATGCGCCGCCTGCGTCGCCGCGTCCTGGCCGACGACGTCTCGAAGTGGTCCGAGTCGTTCCTCGGCGTGCTCCAGGCCATGCCCTCGCGTGACACCCCGCGCACCCACGCCCCGTCCCGCGCAGCGGACGAGGTGCCCGTCGAGGGGGAGGGCGCGTGACGCCGTCGGGCACCGAGCACACCACGACCGGCGGGGCCGCCGACCTCACCGCGGCCCTCGCGGCCCTCGCGAGCGCGGCCGGGACGGCGCGCACGGGCGCACCGCCCGGCCCCGTCCTCGTGGCGAGCGACTTCGACGGGGTCCTCGCCCCGCTCGGGGACGACCCCCTCGCGTCCCGTCCCACCCCGGGCTCCGCCCTCGCGCTCGCCCGGCTCGCGGCGTGCGGACCCGACCGGGTGCGCGTCGCGCTCGTGTCGGGACGGCGGATCGAGGACCTCGCGCACCTCGCCTCGCCGCCGCCCGGTGCGCTGCTCGTCGGCAGCCACGGCGCGGAGACGGGCGAGGTGCTCGCACCGCTCCGTGACGGGGCCGACGACGAGCGCCGCGTGCGCGCCGACGGCACCGCGGCCCGGGTCCGCCTCATCCCCGTGACCCTCGACGACGCGCAGAGCGAGCTCCTGGCCCACGTCACCGCCGGCCTCGAGGAGATCGCGTCCCCCGTCGAGGGCGCCTGGGTCGAGCACAAGCCCTCGGCCGCGGTGCTCCACACCCGGCTGTCCCCCGCCGACGCGGCCCAGGCCGCGACGGCCGCGGCGGTCGAGCTCGGCGAACGACTGGGCGCGCACGTCATGGCCGGGAAGAACGTCGTCGAGATCGCGGTCACGAGCACCTCCAAGGGCATCGCGCTCGACGCGCTGCGCGAGCGGCTCGGTTCCCCGGCGGTGCTCTACCTGGGCGACGACGTGACCGACGAACGAGCCTTCGCGGTGCTCGGCCCGGCCGACGTGGGCGTCAAGGTGGGAGAGGGCGAGACCCTCGCCGCGTACCGCGTCGCCGACCCCGCCGAGGCCGCGGCCGTCCTGACGACGCTCGCCGACCTGCTGGACGTCTGAGCATCCGCCTCCCCCGGCGCCCGAGGACCGTGACCAGGACGTGACCTGGGTGTGACGGAGGACTCAGGAACCGGGGGTAGGATGCCGAGCAACGATGACGTCGGACCACCGGGTCCCCGGGAGACCGGAAGCCCTGGAGGTTCGACTTCTTCTGTGTCACAGCAGACACGCACCACGTGAAAGCGCGGCACGTCACTACACAACGGATCGTCCGGCACGTACCTGCCGGTGGAGGGATGTACCCATCATGGCTACGGTCACTTTCGACCACGCAACGCGGCTCTACCCGGGGACCGAGCGCCCTGCGGTGGACCAGCTCAACCTGCACATCGAGGACGGCGAGTTCCTCGTCCTCGTCGGCCCCTCGGGTTGTGGCAAGTCGACGTCGCTCCGCATGCTCGCGGGCCTCGAGGACGTCAACGGCGGGCACATCTTCATCGGTGACCGCGACGTCACCGACGTGCAGCCCAAGGACCGCGACATCGCGATGGTGTTCCAGAACTACGCGCTGTACCCCCACATGTCCGTCGCGGACAACATGGGCTTCGCGCTGAAGATCGCCGGCACGCCGAAGGCGGACATCCGCCAGCGTGTCGAGGAGGCCGCGAAGATCCTCGACCTCACCGAGTACCTGGACCGCAAGCCCAAGGCTCTCTCCGGTGGTCAGCGTCAGCGTGTCGCCATGGGCCGCGCGATCGTCCGTCAGCCCCAGGTGTTCCTCATGGACGAGCCGCTGTCGAACCTCGACGCCAAGCTCCGCGTCCAGACCCGTACGCAGATCGCGTCGCTCCAGCGTCGCCTCGGTGTCACGACCGTCTACGTCACGCACGACCAGACCGAGGCCCTCACCATGGGCGACCGCATCGCGGTCCTCAAGGACGGTCTCCTGCAGCAGGTCGGCACGCCGCGCGACATGTACGACACCCCCGCCAACGTCTTCGTCGCCGGCTTCATCGGCTCGCCCGCGATGAACCTCGGCACGTTCGCCGTGAACAACGGTCTGGCCGAGGTCGGCCCGGCCCGCATCCCGCTCGAGCGCGAGGTCGCCGCCAAGCTCACCGACGCCGACAAGGGCAAGATCACGCTCGGCTTCCGCCCCGAGGCGCTCGAGGTCACCTCGCAGGCCAACGAGAGCGCCTTCCCGGTTGAGGTCAACATCGTCGAGGAGCTCGGCTCCGACGCGTTCGTCTACGGCACCCTCAAGGGCGACCTGGCGACCAACGCGGACATCCACTCGGGTGCCGGCGACAACCAGATCATCGTCCGCGTCGACCCGCGCAACGTGCCCGCCAAGGGCGAGCGCATCTACGTGGCGATCCGCCCGGGCAACACGCACATCTTCTCGACCGCGACGGGCCTGCGTCTCAGCTGACCCACAGCGACACGGGGCGGGCTCGGCGACAGCCGGGTCCGCCCCTTTCGCATATCCTTCCCGGTGGTGCGGAACGTCCGCGCCACCACGCCCCCGCACGCGAACGGCCACCGCGGAGAAAGGACCTGTCATGGTGCAGAACCTGCAGATCACCGCGTCAGCCCCCGACCCAGCACTGCTCGACCTCCCCTGGGACATCCCCCTGGAGGAGTGGCCGGACAGCGTCCTGGCCGCCCTCCCCCGCGGGATCTCGCGCCACATCGTGCGCTTCGTGCGCCTGTCGGGCCGCGTCATCGCGATCAAGGAGATCGGCGAGTCCGTCGCGTACCGCGAGTACGAGCTGCTGCGCCAGCTCAGCCGTCTCGACGTCCCCAGCGTCGTGCCCGTGGGAGTCATCACAGGCCGGAGCGACGCGCACGGCGAACGCCTCGAGGCCGTGCTCATCACCGAGCACCTGCAGTTCTCGCTGCCCTACCGCGCGCTGTTCAGCCAGGCCCTGCAGCCCGACACCGCGACACGCCTCATCGACGCCCTCGCGGTGCTGCTCGTGCGGCTGCACCTCGTCGGCTTCTACTGGGGCGACGTGTCGCTGTCCAACACGCTCTTCCGCCGCGACGCCGAGACCTTCGCCGCGTACCTCGTGGACGCCGAGACGGGTGACCTGCACCGCGAGCTGAGCCCCGGCCAGCGCAGCTACGACGTGGACCTCGCGCGGACGAACATCATCGGCGAGCTCATGGACCTGTCCGCGGGCGAGCTGCTCGACGAGGACATCGACGAGATCCTCGTGGGCGACGCGCTCGTCGCACGCTACAACGAGCTCTGGGACGCCCTGACCAACGCCGAGACCTTCGCCTCGGACGAGCGCTGGCGAGTCGCCGCGCGCATCGACCGGCTCAACAACCTGGGCTTCGACGTGGGCGAGCTCGCCATCACGACCGACATCGACGGCACGACCGTCCAGATCCAGCCCAAGGTCGTCGACGCGGGCCACCACGCGCGCCGCCTGCTGCGCCTCACCGGCCTGGACGTCCAGGAGAACCAGGCCCGCCGCCTGCTCAACGACCTCGACTCCTACCGTGCGGCCGCCGAGCGCCAGAACGACGACGAGGAGTTCGTCGCGCACGACTGGCTCAGCGGGGTCTTCGAGCCCACGATCCAGGCCGTCCCGCGCGACCTGCGGCGCAAGCTGCAGCCCGCCCAGCTCTTCCACGAGATCCTCGACCACCGCTGGTTCATCTCGGAGAAGGCCGGCCGGGACATCCCCATGCCCGAGGCCACGGCGTCCTACGTCGAGAACGTACTCCGGCACCGACCCGACGAGAAGGCGATCCTGGGCCTCGCGCCGGGCGAGGTCGACCGCCAGGAGTGATCGGGGCGGGGCGTCGGGAGGCAGGCAGCCCTCTCACTCCTGTCCTGACGGCCCTGGCGAGGGCGCCGAACGCATCCCCGCGAGGTCCCGGCGCCGGTAGGTCTCGCCCACGATCGCCGTGCCCAGCGCGATCGCGCCCGGCACCACCAGCGCTGCCCCGGTTCCCGCGCGCAGCACGAGCGCCCCCACGGCGGCCCCGCTCCCGAGCGCGACGACCGCCGAGACCCGCCGCACCCAGGCCTCGCGGCCGTGGCTGCCCTGGAAGGAGTCCGCGGCCAGCCCCGTGAGCGTCGAGGTGACCACGGTGGTCGTCAGGTCCTTGACGGACAGGTGTCGGGCGGTCGCCGCCTGGACCCCCATCGAGACTCCCAGCACGGCCACGACCACGAGCAGGTGCCAGCCCCTCGGGGTGCCCACCGCCGCGGCCACGGCGGATGCCGCGAGCACCCCGATCCCGACGCCCGCGAACAGGCCCGTCGTCGTCCGGTGCCAGCCTGCCCTCTGGTTCCTGAACGCGAACCCCGCGACCGCCGCCCCCGCGACGTACGCCGCGAGCGCGACGAGCGGCCCGGCGGTGGGCACGTCCGGGCCGCCCGCGAGCCCCATCCCGAGGATCAGCACGTTGCCGGTCATGTTGGCCGTGAAGACCTGGTCGAGGGCCAGGTAGCAGATGCCGTCGATGATGCCCGTCGAGAACGTCAGCACCAGGAGCAGCACCCTGTAGTGCCGGTGCACGGGCTGAGGGTCCATCCCGCGAGCATCCCCCGGGCGGTCCCAGGGCGCACCCGCACACCGGGCGTCGCCCGGCTCCCGACGACGCAGGGCGCCCCGTCGCCCCACCGGGAAGGTGGTACGACGGGGCGCCCTGGACGAACGGTGTCTCAGTCCTCCGCGGAGCGCAGGCGCGCGACCTCGTACAGCGAGATCCCGGCGGCGACGCCGGCGTTGAGCGACTCGACGTCCGAGAGGATCGGGATCGAGGCGACGACGTCGCACGTCTCGCGGACGAGGCGCGAGAGGCCCTTGCCCTCGGACCCGACGACGAGCACGAGCGGGTCCTTGCCGAACGCGAGCTCGCCCACGGCGACCGGGCCGCCGCCGTCGAGCCCCACGATGAAGCAGCCCGCGGCCTTGTACTCGGTCAGCGTGCGCACGAGGTTGGTCGCGCGGGCCACGGGCACGCGCGCCGCGGCTCCCGCGGAGACCTTCCACGCGGACGCCGTGACGCCGGCCGCGCGACGCTCGGGCACGAGGACGCCGTGCGCCCCGAACGCGCCCGCGGAGCGCAGCACGGCGCCGAGGTTGCGCGGGTCGGTCACGCCGTCGAGGGCGACGATGAGCGGGGGCTCGCCTGCCTCGTGCGCGCGGTCGAGGAGGTCCTCGGGGTCGGCGTAGTCGTAGGGCGGGACCTGGATCGCGACGCCCTGGTGGACCGAGCCGTCGGTCATGCGGTCGAGCTCGGCCTTGGTGACCTCGAGGAGGTTGTACCCACGCCCGGAGGCGATGTTCAGGATCTCCTTGGTGCGGTCGTCGGCCTCGAGGCGCGTGGCGATGTACACCGCGGAGACCGGGATGTACGCCCGGAGGGCCTCGAGCACGGCGTTGCGGCCGTTGACGACCTCGTTCGCGCTGCTCGATCGCGTCGTGCGCGACGGCGTGCGCCCGCTCGGGCGCCCGCCACGAGCCGCGCTCTTGGCGTCGTGCGCGCGCGGCCCCGTCGAGGTGGCGTCGCGGCGTTCGGCGGCGACCTTGGCCTTGTGGGCCTTGTGGTAGGTGCGGTCCTCGGCCTTGGGCGTCGGGCCGCGGCCCTCGAGGGAGCGGCGGTTCTTGCCGCCCGTGCCGGCGACGGCACCCTTCTTGTTGCTGCTGCGGGTCGCGCCGCGTCGTTGTGAGTTTCCAGCCATGGGTCTGCCCCGTCGGTCGATGTGTGCGAGTGAAGTTGTGGTGGCGGACCCTGGGCCCGGGTGGGCCCGTCCTGCCGTGGGGCCAGGGTTCCGGGTCAGGTGCCCTGGCGTGCAGCGAGGGACCAGCGGGCCCCGTCGCTGGAGTCCTCGACGACGACCCCGGCGACCGCGAGGCGGTCCCGGATCGCGTCGGAGGTGGCGAAGTCGCGCGCGGCCCGTGCCTGCGCGCGGGCGTCGAGCTCGGCGGTGACGACTGCGTCGAGCGCCTGCCGGTACCGGGTGTCCCCGGCGTCGGCCCACTGCTCGCCCGCGGGGTCGAGCCCCAGGACGTCGAGCATCGCCCGGAGGGCGACGAGGTGGTGCCGCGCGACGGCGTCCGCGGCCGGCGAGCGGTCGGCGAGCGCCGAGTTCCCGGCGCGCAGGTGCTCGTGCACGACCGCGAGGGCCGCGGGCACGTTGAGGTCGTCGTCCATCGCGGACACGAAGGCCGCCGGGAGCTCGGCCTGGCGCACGTCGGCCGCGTCGATCGTCCCGACGCGCTCGCCCGCCCGCTGCACGAACCCGCTGAGCCGCTCCCACGTGGCCTCGGCCTCGGTCACGGTGTCCTGGGTCCACTCGAGCATCGAGCGGTACTGGACCGCGGCGAGCGCGTAGCGCAGCACGGCCGGGGTGGTCGTGCTGAGCACCTCGCGCACGAGCAGCCCGTTGCCGAGGGACTTGCTCATCTTGGCGCCGCCCTGCGTGACCCACGCGGAGTGGAGCCAGTACTGGGCGAACCCGTCGCCGGCGGCACGGGACTGGGCCTGCTCGTTCTCGTGGTGCGGGAACCGCAGGTCGAGGCCACCGCCGTGGATGTCGAACGTGCTGCCGAGGTAGCGGTGGGCCATGGCCGAGCACTCGAGGTGCCAGCCGGGGCGTCCGCGCCCGAACGGGGTGTCCCACGAGGCCGTGGCCGGCTCACCGGGCTTGGGGGCCTTCCAGAGCGCGAAGTCGCGGGGGTCGCGCTTGAGGGACTCCTCGGCCGAGTCCGCGGGAGCCGGCGTGAGGTCCTCGAGCCGCTGGTTGGTGAGCGAGCCGTAGTCGGCCCACGAGCGCACGTCGAACCACACGTCGCCGGGTCCGGTCGTGTAGGCGTGACCGGAGTCGACGAGCCGCTGCATGAGCTCGACCATGTCCGTGACGTGCCCCGTGGCGCGCGGCTCGTAGGTGGGCGGCGCGACGCCCAGGGCGTCGTAGGCCGCGGTGAACTCGCGCTCGTAGGTCGCGGCCCACGCCCACCAGGGCTCGCCGGCGTCGGCGGACTTGGCGAGGATCTTGTCGTCGATGTCGGTGACGTTGCGGATGAGGGTCACGCGCGAGCCCGTGCGGCGCAGCCAGCGTACGAGCACGTCGAAGGCCACGGCCGAGCGCATGTGCCCGATGTGCGGCGCCGACTGGACCGTCGCCCCGCACAGGTAGATGCCGACCTCACCCTGGGTCTGAGGGATGAAGGCGCGCACGTCCCGCGTCGCGGTGTCGAACAGTCGAAGGCTCACGCCCGCAAGGTTACCGGGGCACACCCCTCCCGGCAGAACCCGCCCTCCCGTGGGCGGCGTCCGGGTGCGCGTCCTCACCCGACGGAGCGGGTCGCGCAGCCCTGTCAGTCGCGCCAGTGGACCTTCGTCGGGCGCACGCGCACGACCACGCGGCGGTTGTCGGTGCCGTCGTCGCCGGTGTAGCGCTCGGCTCCCGTGTACTTCTGGGCGAGGGCGTGGATGAGCGAGGCGGACGGGTCTTCCTCGATCGCGGCCTCGCCGCGGACCTCGAGGTACCGGTAGGGCGCGTCGCGGGGGTAGACGAGCACGCTCAGGCGCGGGTCGCGCTGCAGGTTGTCGGTCTTGCGGCGGCCGTGGATCGTCGAGAAGAGGACGTCGTCGCCGTCGCGCGCGACCCACACGACCGAGGTCTGCGGGCTGCCGTCGGCCTCGATCGTGGCCACGGTCGCGAACTCGGGGGCGTCGAGGAGCGCCTTGGCGGCGTCGGGAAGGCTCGTCATGACGTGCTCAATCGCCCGGCCCGCCCGCCTATTCCCGAAACACCGGACTTCTCACCACCTGGACACGCACCGTGCCCGACGGCGCCGCTAGCCGAAGTTCCTGCCCTCGCCCCGGTAGGTGGGGACCTCCTCGACCACCTGGTCGCCGCGCACGAGGTGCACGCGGTCGAAGCGCTCCATGAGCTCGCCGGCCTTGGCGTGCCGGAACCAGACCCGGTCGCCGACGGCGAGCCGTCGCTCGGCCCCGCGCGTGGCCCGCAGCGGGGTCTGGACCTCGCCCACGCCCTCCGAGGACGTGAGCCGCCACCCGGGCTCGACGACACGTGGCACGCGCAGCGCCCCGGCGGGGCCCGAGGCCACGTAGCCGCCCGCGAACGCGGTCGCGTAGCCGGGCGCGGGCACGCGCACCACGTCGAGCCCGAAGTACGCGGACGGGTGCGGGGCGAACGACCGGTAGCCGTCGAACAGCCCGGGGACGTACAGCCCCGAGCCAGAGGTCACCTCGGTCACGACCGGGTCCGAGGCGGACGTCTCGAGCGACCCGGTGCCGCCCGAGTTCACGAGGTCCAGCTCGTACCCGACGGCGTCGCTCACGGCCGCGAGCACATCGGCCCGGCGCGTGGCCAGGTCCGCGACCGAGGCCTTCTTGACGAGCCGTACCGCGGGGCTCGTGTCGGGCAGGCCCGCGACCTGCGCCTCGTAGAACATCAGGCCACGCACGCGCAGGCCGGGGGTGTCGGCGACGACCCGCGCGAGGGCCCGCGCCTCGGCGGCCGTGTGGACGGGCGAGCGGCGGGTCCCGAGGTGGACGGTGAACGGACCGATGCCCAGGCGCAGCGACGCGTCGACGTCGAGGCAGAGCAGGACGGGCGGCCCGTCCGGCGCCCCGCCGCGGTCCTCGCCCGGGTGGTGACCCGCGAGCGCGGCAGCGACGAGCGCGACCTGCGCGACGTCGTCGACCATGAGGGTGATCTCGCGGCGTGCCGCCGGGTCCGCGGCGAGCTCGGCGAGCGCCCGTCGGTCGACCGTCGGGTACGCGACCAGGACGTCGCGCGCGCCCTCCTCGACGAGCCACAGGGCCTCCGCGAGCGAGTACGCCATGATCCCCGCGAAGCCCAGCTCGCCCGCGCGCCGGACGAGCGAGCGCACGCGCACCGACTTGGACGCGAGCCGCACGGGCACGCCGCCCGCACGGGCCAGGAGGTCGCGCGCGTTGGCGTCGAACACGTCGAGGTCGACGACCGCGACGGGGCCCGGGACGCGCTCGGTCGCGGCCGACAGCCGGTCGCCGAGCGTACGGCCCTCGGCCGCGGCCGACGCGTCGTGCGCTCCCTGTCCCCCGGGGCTCAACCGCCCCCGGGACCAGGACGGGGTGGACGGGTCCTGCGCGCTGCGCTGCACGGGCGTCGTCGTCATGGAAAGAAACCTACCCCTCGTGAGACAGTGCGTGGTGTGACGAGCCAGCAGGCTCCCGGTTCATGGACGAACTGGGCGCGAAACCAGACCGCCGTTCCCCTGCACCGTGCCGCCCCGCGCGACACCGACGAGCTCTCCGAGGTCGTGCGACGAGCCGCGGCCGACGGCCACCGGGTACGGGCCGTCGGCGCGGGGCACTCGTTCACGGGCGCCGCCGTGACGGACGGCGTGCTCGTGAACCTCGACGCGCTCGGGACCGTCGAGGACGTGACCCGGACCGATACCGGCGCGCGCGTGACCGTCGGGGCCGGCATCCGCCTGCACCGCCTCAACGCGGTGCTCGCGTCCGCGGGCCTCGCGATGCGCAACCTCGGGGACATCGACCGGCAGTCGGTCGCGGGCGCGATCTCGACCGGCACGCACGGCACGGGCGCCTCGCTCGGCGGGCTCGCGACGCAGGTGCGCGGCGTGCGCGTGGTCGGTGCCGACGGCTCGGTGACCGAGGCGACGCCCGAGCAGGACCCCGACCTGTTCGAGGCGAGCCGCCTGGGCCTCGGCAGTACGGGCGTGCTGGCCGCGGTGACGCTCGACGTGGTGCCCGCGTTCCACTTGCGCGCCCAGGAGGAGCCCTGGCCGCTCGACCGGGTCCTCGAGGAGCTCAGCACGGCGTCGGGCGGGCGCGGCGGCGGGACGGACGCCGAGGGCCTCGAGAACGCGCACGACCACTTCGAGTTCTACTGGTTCCCGCACACGCGCCGCGCGCTCACCAAGCGCAACGACCGCCTCGCCCCCGACGACGAGGCCGCTGCCGTCCTGCGCACGGCCCGCGGCGAGCGGCCCGGCGCCGTGACGCGCGCCCGCTCGTGGGTCGACGAGGAGCTGCTGTCCAACGGGCTGTTCGAGGTCGTCAACCGCGTGGCGACCGTGGCGCCCCGGGCGACCCCGCGGATCAACGCCCTGTCGGCGCGAGCGCTCGCCCCGCGCACGTACGTCGCGCCCTCGCACGAGGTGTTCGTGTCGCCGCGCCGCGTGCGCTTCCGCGAGATGGAGTACGCGGTGCCGCGTGCCGAGCTCGTGAACGTGCTCGAGGAGATCGACGCCTGGGTCCGGGCGTCGGGCGAGAACGTCCCGTTCCCGGTCGAGGTCCGCTTCGCGGCCGCCGACGACGTGTGGCTCTCCACGGCCAACGGCCGCGACAGCGCCTACGTCGCGGTCCACCAGTACGCACGGCTCCCGCACGAGCGCTACTTCGAGGGCGTCGAGAAGATCGTCGCGGGCGTCGGCGGTCGGCCGCACTGGGGCAAGCTCCACACGCTCGGCGCCGCGGACCTCGCCGAGCGCTACCCGCGCTTCGAGGACTTCCGTCGGGTCCGCGCGCAGGCCGACCCTGCGGGCGTCTTCGCCAACCCGTACACGGACCAGGTCTTCGGGCCGCGCTGAGGCGCCTACCGCGCGGCGGGAGCGGCGGCGTCGGGCCCTGCGTCGGGCGGTGCGTCAGGCCCAGCGACCGGTCGTGCGCGGGGAGCCGCCCCGTCGGGGTGCACCACGAGCGACAGGACGTAGTCCGCGAGCGCGTGGAAGCTGCGGATCGCGGCGTCGTCGTCCTGCTGGACGAGCCAGGCGATCTCGATGCCGTCGATGTAGCCCGCGACGATGCGCGACAGGAAGGGCGTGTCGATCGAGTAGGTGATCCCCGCGATCCGCGAGAGCTGGTCGAGGATGCCCTGCGTCATGGCCCAGGTCTGCTCGAGGTGCGCCTTCGCCACGGGGCGCAGCGCGCGGTTGCGCGAGCCCGCGGTCGCGAACTCGAACGTCAGCAGGCGCATGTGCCGTCGCGGTGTCAGGCCCTCCCACAGCCCGTCGGCCGCCGCGTGGGCGATCTCGTACAGGTCCTTCGTGGGGTCCATCGCCATGCGGACCGGTTCCGAGGCGACGACCGCGAGGCTGTGCCCCATGGCGCGGAGCATCGCGTCCTTGTCCTCGAAGCAGTAGTGCACCGTGCCCAACGAGATCCCGGCCTCGGCCGCGACGCCTCGGACCGTCACAGCCTCGACGCCGTCCCGGACGGCGATGGACATCGCGGCGTCGACGATCTGCGCCCGACGTTCCTCGATCGACATGCGGTTCATCGTCGACCTCCCTCATGACCACGCAGCGGCAGCACGACGGTGCAGGAACGCGCCGTCGTCGTCGCTGTCCACCATGCCTTCAATGTCGTATTTTCGCACGTGGGGGACGTTTCCCCGGCCACCTCGCGTCCAGCTGGTGGACGGGACGTGGCAGGCTGTGACCGGGGCCCTGAAGGGGCCCGACCGTCGCCGAGAGGATCCCCGTGCACCACCCGAGCCGCCCGCTCGCCGTCGCCGTGGTCGTCGCCACGGTGGGCGCACTGCTCACCGCGTGCGGGACGAGCGCTCCCCCCGCCGCCCCGACCGCCCAGACCTTCGAGGTCCCCGACAGCGCGGTGGGCGCGAGCGTGACGACCCCCGAGACCTGGGACCGCGCCGGACAGAGCGCCCCGCTCGTCGTCCGGTCGACGACCCCCTTCGGGGACCCCGGCTTCACGGCCAACGTCGTCGTCACGTCGAGCGAGCCCGGCACCGCGACGCTCGCCGACCGGACCGCCGAGGCGGCCGAAGCCCTCCAGACGTCCGACGACGTGCAGATGGACCCGACCCAGCCGGGCCCGGTCACGGTCGTGGGTCTGCCCGCCTACCGGCTCGGGGCCACGCGCACGGTCGACGGCATCCCCGTGACCCAGGTCGAGACGGTCGTCGAGGTCCCGACGCCCGCAGGGTCGGCGTTCGTCTACGTCACCGAGACCTACGCGACGGGCGACGCCGAGGGCGCGGCCCAGGCCCGCGCGGTCACCGACAGCCTGGTCGTCACGCCCGCGGGCTGATGTCCCGGTCCGCCCCCCGGTGCGGCCGGGACGGGTGGGCCGGCTGGTCGGTCGGTCAGTCGGCGCGCACGACCAGGGCGGTCGCGAGCGCCGCGACGCCCTCACCGCGCCCCGTCAGCCCCAGCCCGTCCGTCGTGGTCGCCGTGAGGGTCACGGGGGCGCCTGCGGCAGCACTCAGCGCCGCCTCGCCCTCGGCACGGCGCGGCCCGAGCCGGGGCCGGTTGCCGACGACCTGGACGGCCACGTTGCCGATCTCGTACCCCGCCGCGCGCACCCGTCGGGCGGCCTCGGCGAGCAACGACGCACCGCTGGCTCCGGACCACTCGGGGGCGCTCGTGCCGAAGTTCGAGCCGAGGTCCCCGAGCCCTGCTGCGGAGAAGAGGGCGTCGGCGGCCGCGTGCGCGGCCACGTCGGCGTCCGAGTGGCCTGCCAGGCCCCGTTCTCCGGGCCAGCGGAGTCCCGCCAGCCAGAGGTCGCGTTCCTCGCCCACAGGGGCATACGCGTGGACGTCGGTCCCGATGCCCGTCCGCGGGAGGTTCATCGCCCGTCCTCCGTCAGCAGCTTCTCGATGTAGTAGAAGTCGCGCGCGGTCGTGACCTTCATCGCGAGCTCGTCGCCGTCGACCACGAACACGTCCTCCCCGAGGGCCTCGACGAGCGAGGCGTCGTCCGTCGCCGCCGTGGCCTCCGTACGGGCGCGCGCGGCGCCTGCGGAGTGCGCGCGCACCAGGAGCGCCCGGTCGAACGCCTGGGGGGTCTGGACCGCGCGCAGCAGCGTCCGGGCCGGGGTCGAGGCGACCCGCTCGACCCCTGCGGGCAGCGCGCCGCGGCCGTCCTCCACCGGGCCGCGCGGGGCCAGGATCTTGACGGTGTCCATCACGGGGAGCCCGGGGATGACGGCCTGGTGGCCGGCCTTGACGGTCTCGACGACCCGACGGATCATCGCGGCCGGCGCGAGGGGGCGCGCGGCATCGTGCACCACGACCGTGTCGATGTCCGCGCGTGCCCGCGTCAGCCCGGCCGCGACCGAGGACTGGCGTGTGGTCCCGCCGGCGACGACGACCACGGGCACGCTCACGTGCGGGTCGTGCTCCAGGACGTCCGACATGACCGAGACGAGCCCGTTCGGTGCCGTGACGACGAGAGCGTCGACCACTCCCGAGGCGGTCAGGCGCCGGGCCGCGTGCAGGACGAGCGGGAGGCCGCGCAGCGGGACGAGAGCCTTGGGAAGGTCGAAACCGAGGCGGGTGCCGGATCCGGCGGCGGTCAGGATGGCGAGGGTCGTCACACCGATCACGGTAGACGATCTCGGCCTGCGGACCGTCCTCGGCCCGCTGACGAGACGACCGGTCGCGCCGAGCCGCTCTCGCGCACCCTCGCGCGGGGCGTCCGTGAACGACGACGACGCACGGACCGGGTAGGTCCGTGCGTCGTCGGTGGTGCGTGGGTGAGGCTCTGCTCAGGAAGCCAGGACCTCGTCGAGGATGGCCTCGGCCTTGTCCTCCTCGGTGTGCTCGGCCAGGGCCAGCTCCGAGACCAGGATCTGTCGAGCCTTCGCCAGCATGCGCTTCTCCCCGGCCGAGAGGCCGCGGTCCGCGTCACGCCGGGAGAGGTCGCGGACGACCTCCGCCACCTTGATCACGTCGCCCGAGGCCAGCTTCTCGAGGTTGGCCTTGTAGCGGCGCGACCAGTTGGTCGGCTCTTCGGTGTATGGTGCGCGAAGAACTTCGAAGACCTTGTCGAGGCCTTCCTGGCCGACGACGTCGCGGACGCCCACCAGGTCGACGTTGTCCGCCGGGACCTCGATCGTCAGGTCGCCCTGAGCCACCTTGAGCTTCAGGTAGATCTTGTCCTCCCCGCGGATGGTGCGGGTCTTGATCTCTTCGATCTTTGCGGCACCGTGATGTGGGTAGACAACGGTCTCGCCTACTGTGAACGTCATCTGCAGATGTCCCCTTTCGCGGAGGTCGATCTTACCACGGGGGGTACCTCCGTTCCGAGCCCCTGCCCCGGCCCGCAGGCGCACCGTGCCAGCGTTTTTCCTGGTCACGCCACGGTCCGGCCAGCAGCCCGGCACGAATACCTACCGCCCGCCCTGCCTGCGGACCGCCCGCAGCGCGCGAGCGGGGCCCCTGCCGCCCTCGAGAGACCCTCCGCAGACCGCCGAGCCGGATCCCCCGGCGAGCGACTAGGCTGTGGTCATCTGCGCCCGGGGGGCGCCGGCGGCGCACGAGCCCGCCCGGCAACGCCTCCTGGGCCCACCGAGACTGACCGCAGCACATTGGAGCGCACGTGACCCGCACCCCGTCCCGCCCGACCACGCCGCGCCGGTCGCTCATGCTCGCGATCCCCGTGATCGTGGCGAGCGCCGTCGCCGTGTCGGCCTGCTCACCCATCACGACGGACATCGCCTACTCGCCGTCCGACGGCATCCGCGTCAACCTGACCGACGAGGTCCGGGCCCTGAACCTGCTCATCGTCTCGGAGGCCGAGGGCGAGCCGGGGACGCTGCTGGGCGGCGCCGCGAACGACTCCGACGAGCCCGTGGAGATCACCATCGCCCCCGAGGGCACCGACCCGGTCGACGTCCCCCTCGAGGCCGGCGAGACGGTCTACTTCAGCGTCGACGACGGCTTCGAGGCGCAGTTCGGGAACATCGACGCCGCGCCCGGTGCGACGATCTCCGTCACGGTCACCGCGAGCACGGGCGAGTCCGAGACCGCTCAGGTCCCGGTCGTCAACGGCGCCCTCGAGGAGTACAAGGACTACCTGCCCTGATCGGCGGCTGACGGTTCGTCCCCCCTGCCGGCACCGGCGCTGCGAGGGACGACGAGCCGTGCCCGACGGCGAGGCTCCCTCCAGGAGGGAGCCTCGCCGTCGTGCTTCCAGGACCCGTGCGCCGTGCACGCCGTACACGACG
The DNA here is from genome assembly GCF_056158145.1 of Oerskovia sp. PE-21s. Classification (NCBI taxonomy): domain Bacteria; kingdom Bacillati; phylum Actinomycetota; class Actinomycetes; order Micrococcales; family Cellulomonadaceae; genus Oerskovia; species Oerskovia sp. PE-21s. Next base: position 129,383 of record NZ_JBUXJM010000001.1, on the reverse strand, counting down.
ACGACTGTCGGCTACTGCCAGTAACATCCCGGTCATCGGGATCGGCCGACGTGGCCTCCCCTTCGTAGAAGCGGCCTTCCATGGCAACAGCCCGTCCTCGCTCCGTCCGCACCGTCGCGGTCGCCGCAGGCCTCCTGACCTCCGCTCTCCTGCTCTCCGGGTGCGGCGCGATCATCGACTCGATCACCGGCCCGTCCGAGGCCCAGCGCGACGAGCCGGGCGGTGAGGTCACCGCGGCGTCCGACGCCGACGTCTTCTCGCTCCAGCTCGGCGACTGCATCAACGAGTCCGCCCCCGCGGAGACGGAGGAGACCGTCGAGTACGAGTCGCTCCCCGTCGTGCCGTGCGCCGACCCCCACACGGGCGAGGTCTACGCCGAGCACGAGCTCCCGGCCGGCGAGTTCCCCGGCGACCAGGCCGTCTCCGACACCGGCATGGAGCACTGCTACTCGGTCTTCGAGGAGTTCGTCGGCCTCAGCTACGAGGAGTCGACGCTCGACTTCTGGGCCATGTTCCCCTCGCAGGAGAGCTGGGACATGGCGGACGACCGCACGATCCAGTGCTTCGTGGGTCCGGTCGAGGACACCGTGACGGGCACGCTCGAGGGCGCTGCCGTCTAGCACTCCCCGTGACGTCCGACGGCGAGGCCCCCTCCTGGAGGGAGCCTCGCCGTCGTGCGTCGTTCTTCGTCGTGGTCAGGTCACCCGAAGCGGCCCGAGATGTAGTCCTCCGTGGCCTGCTCCGACGGCGACGAGAACATCGTCGCCGTGTCCCCCATCTCGATCAGCCGGCCCGGCTTGCCCGTGCCCGCGATGTTGAAGAACGCCGTGCGGTCGCTCACGCGGGCTGCCTGCTGCATGTTGTGCGTGACGATCACGATCGTGTACTCGTCCTTGAGCTCGGCCATGAGGTCCTCGATCGCGAGCGTCGAGATCGGGTCGAGCGCCGAGCACGGCTCGTCCATGAGGAGCACCTGCGGGCGCACCGCGATCGCGCGCGCGATGCACAGGCGCTGCTGCTGCCCGCCGGACAGGCCCGACCCGGGGCGGTCGAGGCGGTCCTTGACCTCGTTCCACAGGTTCGCGCCCTGGAGCGAGGTCTCGACCAGCTCCTCGGCGTCGGACTTGGAGATGCGCTTGTTGTTGAGGCGCACGCCCGCGAGGACGTTCTCCTTGATCGACATGGTCGGGAACGGGTTGGGCCGCTGGAAGACCATGCCCACCTGGCGACGGACGGCGACCGGGTCGACGTCGGGCGCGTAGAGGTCCTGGCCGTCCATGACGGCCTTGCCCTGGACGTGTGCGCCCGGGATGACCTCGTGCATGCGGTTGAGCGTGCGCAGGAACGTCGACTTGCCGCAGCCCGACGGGCCGATCAGCGCCGTGACCGAGCGCGGCTCGATCGCCATGGTCACGCCTTCCACGGCGAGGAAGTCGCCGTAGTAGACGTTGAGGTCGGAGACGTCGATTCGCTTCGACATGATGTGCTTCCTTCCGGCGGCCGGTCGCGCGGGGTGCGCTGCCCGGCCGGGCTGGTGGGCTCGGCTCAGCGAGCGGTCTTGGGCGAGAACAGGCGGCTGATGAGCCGGGCGATCAGGTTGAGCAGCATGACGATGAGGATCAGGGTCAGGGCCGCGGCCCAGGCCCGGTCGATCCCGACGCCGCCCTGCTCGTACTGGCGGTAGGCGAAGACCGGGAGGGTCGCCATACGTCCGTCGAACAGGTCCCAGTTGACCTGTGTGATGAGGCCGACCGTGAGCAGCAGGGGTGCGGTCTCACCGATCACGCGGGCGATCGAGAGCATGACGCCCGTGACGATGCCGGCGATCGACGTGCGCAGCACGACCTTGACGATCGTCAGCCACTTGGGCACGCCCAGCGCGAGCGACGCCTCGCGCAGCTCGTTGGGGACCAGGCGCAGCATCTCCTCGACCGAGCGGATCACGACCGGGGTCATGAGCAGCGACAGCGCGACCGCGCCCATGATCCCGGCCCGGTACGCGGGGCCGAAGACGAGCGTGAACAGCGAGAAGGCGAACAGGCCCGCGACGATCGACGGGATGCCCGTCATGACGTCCACGAGGAACGTGATCCAGCGGGCGAGGGCGCCGCGCCCGTACTCGACGAGGTAGATCGCGGTGAGCAGGCCGATCGGCACCGAGATGAGCGTCGCGGCCCCCGTGATGAGGAGCGTGCCGACGATCGCGTGCCAGATCCCGCCGCTCGTCATGTCGCCGTAGACGCCGACCATGTCGGTCGACAGGAACGTCGCCCCGAAGAGCTTGGCTCCGCGCGTGACCACGATCCACAGGAGCGAGACGAGCGGGATCAGGGCGAGCAGGAACGCGAACGTCACGAGCGTGGTCGCGAGGCGGTCGGTCGCCCAACGGGCGCCCTCGACGAACCGCGAGGTCACCGTCAGCCCGACGGCGTAGAGCACCGCGCCGAGGCCCAGCACCCCCGCGACGGTCGGCTTCCCGGCCACCGCGAGGATCGCGAACGCGACGAGGACACCACCCAGGGCGAAGGCCCAGGGGGCCCAGCGGGGCAGGCGCTTCTGCGTCGGGACGAGCTGGAGGGAGCCCGAGCCGTCGGGGGCGGCGGGCGTGGTGGGGGTGAGGTCGGTGGCCGTCATCAGTTCGCTCCCGAGAAGTCCTTGCGGCGCGCGATGATCCAGCGCGCGATCATGTTGACGACGAACGTGATGACGAACAGCGCGAGCCCCGTCGCGATGAGGGTGCTCACCGCGAGGCCGCTCGCCTCAGGGAACTTCGAGGCGATGTTCGCGGCGATCGTCTGCTGCTGCCCCGGCTTGAGCAGGAACAGCGAGTAGAGGAACCCGGGCGAGATGACCATGAGCACGGCCATGGTCTCGCCGAGCGCGCGGCCGAGGCCCAGCATCGACGCGCTGATCACGCCCGAGCGGCCGAACGGCAGGACCGCCATGCGCACCATCTCCCAGCGCGTCGCGCCCAGCGCGAGCGAGGCCTCCTCGTGCAGGACCGGGGTCTGGAGGAACACCTCGCGCGAGACCGCCGTGATGATCGGCAGGATCATGACGGCCAGGACGATCGAGGCCGACATGATGTTCTTCGCGGGGGCCTGGTAGCCCTCGAACAAGGGGACGAAACCGAGCGTGCCGCTCAGCCACGTGAAGAACGGGTTGAGGATCGGGAGCAGCCACAGCGCGCCCCACAGGCCGTACACGACGCTCGGGATGGCCGCGAGGAGGTCGATCAGGTAGCCGAGGCCTTGCGCCAGGCGCCGCGGCGCGTAGTGCGAGATGAACAGCGCGATGCCCACCGAGACCGGCACGGCGATCAGCAGCGCCAGGATCGAGGCCAGGAGCGTGCCGAACACCAGCGGGCCGATGTAGGCGAGCAGCGAGTCCGCCTTGAACCAGGAGATCTCCTGGAGCTCCTCAGGGCTTGCCGTCAGGGCCGGCCACGCCTCGATGACGAGGAACACGGCCACCGCGGCGAGGACGAGCAGGATGAGGATCCCGGCGCCCGTCGACAGGCCCGCGAACAGGCGGCCCGCCAGGCCGCCCTTGGTCACGGGGACCGTGGGTTCGGACCCGAGCCCTGCTCGGGTGGAGGGAGGAGAGGTGACGGCCACTGATGCTCCGATGACTGAGGTGCGGCGGTGGTGGGACGGGCTTGCGGTGGTCACGCACCCGTGGCGGGCCGCGTCGGGCGCAGTGCCTCGACGTGACCCGCCCCTGGGTGAGTGACCGTGTTCAGCTGTTCGGTCAGCTCTTGACGCTGATCGAGTCGAGCGCTGCCTGGACCTCGGTGCGCAGCGCGTCCGAGATCGGGGCGGAGCCGGCGACGGACGCCTCGGCGGCGCGAGCCTGGCCCTCCTCGCTGGCGACGTAGGTCAGGTACGCCTTGACGTTGGCGGCGTCCTCCGCCTTGTCGTAGGTGTCGCACGCGATCGAGTAGGAGATGAGGACCAGCGGGTAGGCGCCGGCCTCGGTCGTGGTGCGGTCGATCTCGACGACCAGGCGCTTGTCGGTCGCGTCCGCGGCGCGCGGCGAGGCGTCGACGACCTTGGCCGCGGCCTCGGGCGAGAACGGCACGTACTCCTCGCCGACCTTGATCGCGGCGGTGCCCAGGTCGCCTGCGCGCGAGGCGTCGGCGTACCCGATGGCACCCTCGGCGCCCGTGACCGTGTCGACGACGCCCTGGGTGCCCTGGCCGGACTGTCCGCCAGACAGCGGCCAGTCACCGCTGGCCTCGTGCGGCCAGGCGCCGTTCGAGGCATCCGCGAGGTACTCGGTGAAGTTCTCCGTCGTGCCCGACTCGTCCGAGCGGTTGACGGGGATGATCGCGGTGCCGGGGAGCGTGACGCCCTCGTTCTCCGCGGCGATGGCCGGGTCGTTCCAGGTCGTGATCTCGCGGTTGAAGATCTTCGCGAGGGTCTCGGCCGAGAGGTTGAGGTGCTCGGCGTCGAGGCCGGGCAGGTTGTAGATCACGGCGATGGGGCTGATGTACAGCGGCACCTCGATGGCCTCGCCGCCGAAGCAGCGGTCGGTCGCGGTCGCGAGCTCGTCGTCCTTGAGGGCGGCGTCGGAGCCGGCGAACTGCGTCGCGCCGGAGAGGAACTGCTCGCGGCCACCGCCGGAGCCCACCGCGTCGTAGCTGAGGGTCACGCCGGGGGCGATGTCGCCGAAGCCGGCGATCCAGCCGGCCACGGCCTTCTCCTGCGACGAGGCGCCCGCGCCGGCAAGCGTTCCCGTGAGGTCCTCGGTCGAGCCGTTCTCTGCGCCGTCGGTGGCAGCGCCACCACCGGAGTCGGTGCTGTTCGAGCCGCACGCTGCCAACGTCAACGCGAGCACGCCGATGGCTGCTGCGGAACCTGCGCGGGTGAATCGGCTGAGCTTCACTCTCTTCTTCCATCCTGTCAACGCGGAGGCACCAGCGAGCGCCGGTGACAACAACGACGCTAAGCAGCCCGGGTGACGCGCTCCGGTGCTCCGGGTGAACGACGGATGAACAGTGCACAGACTCTTGCGGCCTGTGGACAGAGCCGGGCCGGCGCGCCCGACGAGGGCCCGGTGAGCGAGAACACGCTCACCACGGGCCCCACCGGTTGCCCAGCCCGGACGGGTCGGGAAGTCTGGTGAGAACAGGTCACCCTGCCGTCACCCACGGCCCGGTGATCCGAGGTCGATCGACGACCGCACCACGACGGACGTCAGGAGGACCCCCTGTGACAGACGACGGCACGAGCCGTCCGTACCCGGCCGAGGGCGAGCCGGAGGAACGGGCGGCGACCCCGGTCGCAGACCAGGCCGGGGCCGCCGACGGCACCGTCCCCCCGCCCGAGGACGCGACGGCGTCGGGCACGGCGGCCCTGCCTGCCCCGCCCGGACGCATGTACCCCCGTGTCTTCTACCCCGCCGCGGGGCTCATCCTGCTCTTCGTGCTCCTCGCGATGGTCTTCACCGACGGGACCACCGCTGTCCTGAGCACGCTCCAGGCCGACGTCATCGGAGCGTTCGGCTGGTACTACGTGCTGATCGTGGCCGCGTTCGTCATCTTCGCGCTGTGGATGGGGCTGAGCCGCTTCGGCGACATCGTGCTCGGCAAGGACGACGAGACCCCGCTGTTCCGGCTGCCCGTGTGGTTCGCGATGCTGTTCGCGACCGGCATGGGGATCGGGCTCGTGTACTGGGGAGCGGCCGAGCCGCTGACGCACTTCGCGTCGCCCAAGCCCGGCGTCACGGGCGACCCGGCGGCGCTCGCGCAGGCCGCGATGGGGCAGAGCTACCTCCACTGGGGCGTGCACGCCTGGGCGATCTACGTCGTCGCGGGCCTCGCTCTCGCCTACGCGATCCACCGCAAGGGGCGGCCCGTCTCGATCCGGTGGGCCCTCGAACCCCTGCTCGGCGACCGGGTCAAGGGCCGCCTGGGCGACGTGGTCGACGTGGTCGCGGTGCTCGGCACCGTGTTCGGCGTCGCGACCTCGCTGGGCTTCGGTGTGCTGCAGATCGGGGCCGGGCTCGGCTTCCTGGACGTCGCCGAGCCGGGCCTCGGACTCCAGATCGGGCTCATCATCGGGATCACGGCCGTCGCGACCCTCTCGGTCGCCTCGGGCCTGGGGCGCGGCATGAAGTGGCTCTCCAACGGGAACATGGTCCTCGCGGGCGTCCTCGCCCTCACCGTGCTCGTCGTCGGACCCACCCTGTTCCTCCTGCGCGACTACGTGCAGTCCATGGGGTACTACCTGCAGAACGTCATCCGCCTCACGTTCGACACCACGGCCTTCCAGGGCGACGCGGGACTCGAGTGGCAGTCGTCGTGGACCATCTTCTACTGGGGCTGGTGGATCTCCTGGGCGCCGTTCGTGGGCGTCTTCATCGCGCGCATCTCCCGAGGCCGCACCATCCGTGAGTTCGTCATGGGCACGCTCCTGGTCCCCACGCTCGTGACGTTCCTGTGGTTCTCGGTCTTCGGCGGCTCCGCGCTGTACCGGCAGATCTTCGGAGACGGCGGGCTCATAGGCGCCGACGGGAGCGTCGACACCGACACCGTGCTCTTCCAGCTCCTGGGCGACCTGCCGGGAGGCCCGGTCCTCACGGTGCTCGCGATCGTGCTCATCGGGGTGTTCTTCGTGACGTCCGCCGACTCGGGCTCGTTCGTCGTGGGGATGCTGACCTCGGGTGGCGACCCGCACCCCGCGGTCTGGAACCGCATCCTGTGGGCCGTCCTGTCCGGCCTCCTCTCGATCGCCCTCCTGATCTCGGGTGGGCTCACCGCGCTGCAGACGGCTGCGATCCTCATCGCCCTGCCGTTCTCGGTCGTCATGATCGGGATGGCTCTGTCCACCGTGATCGCGCTGCGCGAGGAGCACAGCGCGATCCTGCGCGCCGAACGGGCACAGGCCCGGCTGGCCCTCACCCAGCACGTCACGCGCCGCGTCACCGAGTCCATCTCCGAGCAGTGGGACGAGCTGTACGGCAGCGACGGGCGCAAGCCGCCCAAGCCCGCGAAGCCTCAGAGGTCGCCTGCCGAGCGGCGAGCCGCGCTCATCGGACGGCCCCGGCGCCGCGCGGACAAGGACGCACCGCCCGGCGGGCAGCCGCCCGCCTGACGAGGGCGCGCGCCGCACGCGGTCACGGGCCGGCCGAGCACGCAGCACGGGGGCGCCCCTGGTGAGGCGACCCGCGCACCCGGCCTACGCGGCGCCGTCGGCCACCTTGTAGCCCAGGCCGCGGACCGTCAGCAGGTACCGCGGGGTCGCGGGGTCGGGCTCGATCTTGGAGCGGATGCGCTTGACGTGCACGTCGAGCGTCTTGGTGTCGCCCACGTAGTCGGCGCCCCAGACCCGGTCGATGAGCTGTCCGCGCGTGAGCACGCGTCCGGCGTTGCGCAGCAGGAGCTCGAGCAGCTCGAACTCCTTGAGCGGGAACGACACGAGCTCGCCGTGCACCGTGACGACGTGCCGGTCGACGTCCATCCGCACGGGCCCGACCTCGAGCGCCCCGTCGACCTCGGGTTCGGCAGGGGACTCGGCGCCGCCCTGGCGCCGCAGCACCGCACGCACCCGCGCGAGGAGCTCGCGGAACGAGTAGGGCTTGGTCACGTAGTCGTCGGCCCCGAGCTCGAGGCCCACGACCTTGTCGATCTCCGAGTCCTTGGCCGTGAGCATGATGACGGGCACGTTGCCGCGCTGTCGCAGCTCCCGGCACACCTCCGTGCCGCTCAGGCCAGGAAGCATGAGGTCGAGGAGCACCAGGTCCGCTCCCCCGGCGTCGTACGCGGCCAGGGCCTCGGGCCCCGTCGCCGCCTCGACGACGTCGAAGCCCTCGCGGGCCAGCTGATAGGTCAGAGGGTCGCGGTACGACTCCTCGTCCTCGACGACCAGGATGCGCGTCACGCACCCACCTCCTTGGTTCTGGGGGACGTGCCCTGATGGGGAGCTGTCTGGGAGGCCTGCGCCCGGGTGGGCGTCCGGCCGGACTGCGGGGGATCGGTGGGGGCGTCGGCTGCGTCGGCTGCGGCGCCTGGGTCGAGCAGGGCGGCCTGGGCGGCCTGGTCGTCGCCCGAGCCGCCCGAGCCGCCCGAGTCGCCCGAGTCGCCCGAGGTCGTCGTCGCGGCCACGTCGGAGGGGTCGGAGGGGTCGGAGGCGTCGGAGGACTCGGCCGCGCCGTCGCCGGAGGGGTCCGCGCTGCTCTCGAACCCCTCGGCGGTCAGGTTCGCCGCCGGGATGCGCAGCGTGAACGTCGAGCCCCGACCCGGCTCGGACCACATGGTCACCTCGCCGCCGTGGTCGGCCGCGATGTGCTTGACGATGCTGAGCCCGAGGCCCGTCCCGCCCGTGTCGCGCGAGCGCGCGGGGTCCACGCGGTAGAAGCGCTCGAACACGCGCTGCTGCTGCCCCTCGGAGATGCCGATGCCCTGGTCCACGACCGCGATCTCGACGAGGTCGCCGACCACGCTCACGCCGACCCCGACACGGGTGTTCTCGCCCGAGTAGGCGACCGCGTTGTCGAGCAGGTTGCGCACCGCGGTCACGAGCAGCGCGTGGTCCCCGTAGACCACGGCGTCGAGGTCGCCGCCGACGGTCAGCACGATGCCCTTGCCCTGCGCGGTGGTGCGTGCCCGGTCGACCGCCTCCTCCACGACACCGCGCACCGGCACGGTCGTGACGGCCTGGAGGGCTCCGGCCACCTGCAGCCGCGAGAGCTCGATGATCTCCTGGACCAGGGCGGACAGGCGCGTGGCCTCCTGCTGCATGCGGCCCGTGAAGCGGCGGACCGCGACCGGGTCGTCCGCGGCGTCCTGCACCGTCTCGGCCAGCAGGGCGAGCGCGCCCACGGGTGTCTTGAGCTCGTGCGACACGTTGACCACGAAGTCGCGGCGGATCGCGTCGACGCGACGCGCCTCGGTCCGGTCCTCGGCGAGGACCAGGATGTGGTGGGGGCCGACCTGGGCGACCCGGACCTGCAGCATGACCATGCCCCGCCCGACCGGTCCGCGCGGGAGCTCGAGCTCCTCGTCGCGGATCACGCCGTCGCGCTGGACCTCCTCGATCATGTCGAGGATCGGGGTGTGCACGATCGCGTCACCGCGGACCACGCCCAGCGCGTACGCCGGCGGGCTCGCCCGCACGACCTCGCCCTCGGCGTCGAGCACCACGGCAGCGGAGCGCAGCACCGCGAGGACACGGACCAGCCCCTCGTCGAGCTCGGGTGCCTCCTCGTCCGGCATGCGCCGCAGGGTCCGCTCGCTGAACCGGAACGCGAGCGTCGCGAAGACGCCGACGAGGAGCCCGATGACCCCTGCGACGAGCAACCCGACGCCCTCCTGGATTCCTTCCACCTCACCAGCGTACGGTCGACCCATGAGGCCGCCCGACCACGCGGGGCGGTTCGCACGACGCGTGTCCAAGAGTTCACGCGGCGTCGTCCAGCCGTTCACCTGGCCGTTCACCTTCCCGTTCACCGCGCCTGTCATGGTGGACTCTGCTGGTCACCAGGAAAGGGAAGCGATGCGGGAAATCTTCGAGGCCGAGCTCAAGCAGGTCGGCGACGACCTCGCCGAGATGAGTCGGCTGGTCGAGTCGGCCATCAGTCGAGCCGGGACGGCGCTGCTCACCGCGGACCTCCAGCTCGCGCAGTCCGTCATCGCGTCGGACCACGCGATCGACGCCCTGGAGCGTGAGCTCGACGAGCGGTGCGTGCTGCTGCTCGCGCAGCAGCAGCCCGTCGCGACGGACCTGCGCGTCGTCGTGAGCGCCCTGCGCATGAGCGCGACCCTGGAGCGCATGGGCGACCTCGCCCGGCACGTCGCCCAGGTCGCACGGGGCCGCTACCCGGCGCACGCGATCCACCCCCTGCTGGAGGGGACGTTCTCCCAGATGCACGACGCCGCGACCCGGGTCGCGCGCCGCACCACGACGCTGCTCACGACGCGGGACCTGACGGTCGCGGCCAACGTCGAGCGCGACGACGACCTGCTGGACCACCTCCACCAGGACACGTTCGCCGCGCTCCTGGGACCGGACTGGACCGGCACCGCCCAGGAGACGATCGACGTGACCCTCGTGGGTCGCTACTACGAGCGGTTCGGCGACCACGGGGTGTCGATCGCCAAGCGCGTGACGTTCCTCGTCACGGGTGACTTCGTGGACGGTCGCGGCCAGGCCATGCGCGCGTAGCCGTCCCGCGAGCCCTCCCGCTCCACCAACGCCCGACGGCGCCGCTCCCCTCGCGAGGGGAGCGGCGCCGTCGGGCGTTCGCGTCAGAGCGACGGGACGATCAGCGACCCTGGTTCGCGACCGCGGCGATCGCGTCCGCCGCAGCAGCCGGGTCGAGGTACTTGCCACCCTTGACGACGGGGACCAGGTTCTCGTCCAGCTCGTAGACGAGCGGGATGCCCGTGGGCACGTTGAGGCCCGCGATGTCCTCGTCCGAGATGCCGTCGAGGTGCTTGATGATCGCGCGCAGCGAGTTGCCGTGCGCGGCGACGAGGACCGTCTTGCCGGCCTTGAGGTCGGGGACGACCTCACCCTCCCAGTAGGGAAGGGCGCGCTCGAGCACGTCCTTGAGGCACTCGGTCTGCACGACCGGGGCGTCCGCGTAGCGCGGGTCCGTGTCCTGCGAGAACTCCGAGCCCAGCTCGATCGCGGGCGGCGGCACGTCGTACGAACGACGCCACAGCATGAACTGCTCCTCGCCGAACTCGGCGAGCGTCTGCTTCTTGTCCTTGCCCTGGAGCGCACCGTAGTGGCGCTCGTTGAGACGCCACGAGCGCTTCACGGGGATCCAGTGACGATCCGCGGAGTCCAGGGCGAGGTTCGCCGTGGTGATCGCGCGACGCAGCAGCGACGTGTGCACGACGTCCGGGAGCACCCCCGCGTCCGTCAGCAGGCTCCCGCCGCGCTTCGCCTCCTCGACGCCCTTCTCCGAGAGCGCGACGTCCACCCAGCCGGTGAACAGGTTCTTGGCATTCCATTCGCTCTCGCCGTGGCGGAGCAGCACGAGGGTGTAGGTCATGGTGACCATCCTGCCGCACGAGGGACCCGGCGACCGCGCTGTCCCGGGAAATGGTCACCGAACATCTACGGAACGGGAATCTCTCGTCGGCACGCGGCCCGGGAATGGTGACGCGCGCCACGCGTTGCACCAGGTATGCCGATCACCGGAGAGTACGCACCCAGCACGAGCGACTGGGCACGCAAGCAGGCCGAGCTGTACGAGTCGTCAGGAGGGACGAAGGGCACGACGCTGCGCGGCATGCCCGTCGTGATCCTGTGGACCCTCGGCGCGAAGAGCGGCAAGATCCGCAAGACACCGCTCATGCGCGTCGAGCACGACGGCGACTACGCCGTCGTCGCCTCGCTCGGAGGGGCCCCGCAGCACCCCGTCTGGTACCACAACATCGTCGCGAACCCGCACGTCGAGCTCCAGGACGGGCCCGAGCGCCACGACTACACGGCCCGCGAGGTCACGGGCGAGGAGAAGGCCCTGTGGTGGGAGCGCGCCGTCGCGGCCTACCCCGACTACGCGAGCTACCAGGAACGCACCGACCGCGAGATCCCGGTGTTCGTGCTGGAGCGGCGGGACTGACCGCAGGCCGACCAGGCCGGGGCCGGGCCCAGCACCGTCGCCCTGCTCAGCGCGGCCTGCGCGCCCGCACCTCGGCCGCCTGCTCGTACACCGCGAGCATGGCCTCTGCCGTCGCGTCCCAGCCGTAGCGTTCGCTCACCCGCCGGGCCCCCGAGGCGAGCTCCGCACGGCGCGCGTCGTCGGCGAGAAGGTCGCTCAGCGTCCGCGACCAGGTCCACGGGTTGTGGTCGGGGACCAGGATCCCGGAGACGCCGTCCTCGACGACCGTCCGCAGGCCGCCCACGGCCGCCGCGACCACGGGCGTGCCGGACGCCTGCGCCTCGGCCGCGACCAGCCCGAACGACTCGTTGTGCGACGGCACCGCGACGAGGTCCGCCGCGCGGTAGTAGCGCACGAGCTCGTCGCGCGGCACCGGAGGCCGCACGATCACCTGGTCGGAGACCCCCATCTGGTAGGCCAGCGCCTCGAGCTCGCGCACGGCCGTCATGCGCCCGCTCGGACCGCCGAGGACCACGAGCGTCGGCAGCGGTTCGTCGTGGTCCGCGAGGACGCCGAGCGCCCGGACCAGCACGTCAGGAGCCTTGAGCGGCTGGACGCGCCCCGCGAACAGCACGAGCCTGCCCGTCGTGGGCAGCCCGAGAGCAGCCCGCAGCGACTCCTTGGTCTGCCCCGCGGCGGGGGGCGAGAACAGCTCCAGGTCGACACCCGGCGGCACGACGTGCACCTTCGCCGGGTCCGCCCCGTACTCCTCGACGAGGTCCTTGAACTCCTCGGGCGTGCTCGCCACGAGTGCGTCCGCCTCGGCGACGACCTGCTCCTCGCCGATGATCCGCCCGAGCGGCTCCGGGGCGTCCCCCGGGGCGAGGGCCGCGTTCTTCACGCGGGCCATGGTGTGCATCGAGTTCACGAGCGGCACGTCCCACCGGTCGGCCGCGAGCCAGCCCGCCTGGCCCGAGAGCCAGTAGTGCGTGTGCACCACGTCGTACCAGCCCGCGTCCCGCCGTGCCTCGGCCCGCAGGACCCCGGCTGTGAAGGCGCAGAGCTGGCCGGGCAGGTCGTTCTTGTCGAGCCCTTCGAACGGACCGGCGACGACGTGGCGCACCAGGACGCCATCCTCGGCCTCGACCACGGGAGGCTGGGCCGACGACGTCGCGCGCGTGAAGATCTCGACCTTCGCCCCGCGCCGCGCGAGCGCCCGCGACAGCTCGGTGATGTACACGTTCATGCCGCCCGCGTCGCCCGTGCCGGGCTGGTCGAGCGGGGAGGTGTGCACCGAGAGCATCGCGATGCGCGGCGAGTCCTTCACGACGCTCAGGCCTCCACGACGCAGGCCGGGACGGGGATCGCGAGCTCGTCGACGAGCGTGCCCGCACCTCCGGCCCGCTCGATCCGCAGGACCGTGAGGTTCGACGAGTTCTGGTTCGCCACCACGACCAGGTCGGCGTCGGGGGTGACTTCGCCCGCAGGCGCCAGCACCGCGAAGTGACGCGGCCACGCACCGCCGAGCGGGGTGTCGGCGAGGTGCTCGAGGACGGGAGCGGCGCCGTCGGGCCCCGAGACCGCACGGGCGACCGCGAACGTCGACAGGACGTCCGCACCACGGATCGCGACGAACAGTCGCGTACCGTCCGCGCTCAGCGCGACGTGCGACGGGTAGTTGCGACCGCCCTCGGGAAGCGGGGCGGCCGTGGCCTCGACCGACGAGGCCACCTCGAAGGCTCCGTCGCCCGCCGGGACCAGGACGTACACGCGCGCGTCGAGCTCGGTCGCGACGAAGAGCGCGGCGGGTGTGCCGCGAGGACCGTCGAGGACCGCGAGGTGCCGCGGTCCTGCCCCACCCGGGAAGGTGGCGGCGACCCGGGCCGGACCTGCGCCGTCGGGCCCCTCGGCGAGGGAGCGAAGCTCGGCGACAGAACGCGGGTACGCGCGCAGCTCGTCCGTACCCAGGTCCACGACGACCGCCTCCCCCGCGACCTCCGCCACGAAGTGGGCGTGCGGCCCCTCCTGACGCTCGGTGTCCGGTCCGGTCCCCCGGTGCCCCAGGCGCAGCGGGGTTGTCAGCGCGCCTGACGCGTCGAGCGGGAGGACCGCGAACGTGCCGTCGCCGTAGTTCGCGACCTGCACGGCGTCGTCCGTCGCGACCAGGTGGCACGGGAACGTGCCCCCGCTCGGGACCGTGCCCGACGGCGCGAGGGACCCGTCCGGTGAGATCTCGAAGCCGCTGACCGCACCCGGCTCGGTCTCCGACACCGCATACAGGCGCGTGCCGCCCGGGGCGAGCGCGACGAACGAGGGCGACGGCGTCACGGCCGCGAGAACCGGCTCCCCGAGCTCACCCGTCGACCCGTCGACCGACAGCCGCCAGATCCCCTCACCGCTCCCGGGCTCCGCGCCGTCGGGGTACGTGCCGAGCCAGAGGGTCCGCGAGTCCGCACCTGCGGCCACGGGCGACGAGGTAGAAGTCATGACCAGAGCCTAGTAGCACCGGGCATACGTCAGGGGCGTCCAGACCAGCCCTCCGGGGTGCGGAGAACCGGTCAGGACGCCCCTGGCGAGAAGCAGCGAAAAGAAATCAGTGCGCCGCGTCGTAGGCCTGCTGGACGTCGGCAGAGATACGGCCGCGCTCGCTGACCGTGTAACCGTTCGAACGAGCCCATTCGCGGATCTCCGTCGCCCGCGACGGACCCGCTGCGGAAGAACGCGTCTTGCGTGCTGCGGGGCGAGTGCCGCCGCGCGTGACCTTGCGTGCGTGACCGACCCATGACGCAAAGGCGTCACGCAATTCCTGGGCGTGAGCCGAGCTGAGGTCGATCTCGTAGGAGACGCCGTCGAGGGCGAACGTCACGGACTCGTCCGCCACTCCACCGTCGACGTCGTCGACGAGAATTACCTGGACCTTCTGTGCCACTGTGCTACCTCGCGTCTTCGAGAATTGATGCTGGTATCTCGAAGTGTGCCATTACGAGGGAATGACGTCAAAGTCAAAGCGCGTGTCGCGGCGACTCGTAAGGAACCTAAGAATTCTCCGAGGCACGTGCACGCACCTGCGCCTGCTCCGCCTGGGCGTCGAGCTCGGCCATGGCGAGGCGTTCGTTGCGGTCAGCACGGATGATGGCGCGCATCGCGAAATAGAAGAGGATGCCGACCCCGATCGAGGGGATCAAGGCATAGACGGCCGGCCAGAAATCGCTCATGCGGGCAAGTCTACGACCGCCGGACGCGCGCGGGGTGCCGACCGGTCGGTGGCACCCCGCACGCGACCTTGACGGTCCGCGTCGCCGCACCCCGGACGGCTGCCCGTCCCCGAGGCGCTGCGGGAATCACTGCGCGGGCTTGACCAGCGGGAAGAGGATGGTCTCGCGGATCCCGTGGCCCGTCAGCGCCATGAGCAGGCGGTCGAGGCCCATCCCCATGCCCCCGGAGGGAGGCATCGCATACTCCATGGCTGTGAGGAAGTCCTCGTCGAGACGCATGGCCTCGTCGTCGCCCGCGGCCGCCAGGATCGCCTGGGCCTCGAAACGCTGACGCTGGATCACGGGGTCGACGAGCTCGGAATAGGCAGTCGCGAGCTCGAATCCTCGGACGTAGAGGTCCCACTTCTCGACCTGCCCCTTGACCGTGCGGTGGTCACGCGTCAACGGCGAGGTCTCGACCGGGAAGTCGCGGACGAATGTCGGCGCATACAGGTGGTCACCCACCTGGTGCTCCCAGATCTCCTCGACGAGCTTGCCGTGCCCCGCACGCTTCGTGTCGTAGGAAATATCGAGGCGGTCCGCGATCTTGGACAGGTGTTCCACAGACGTTTCCGGGGTGATCTCCTCACCCAGCGCCGCCGACAAGGAGTCGTACATCTTGAGCTGCGCCCATTCGCCGCCGAGCTCGTACTGCTCTCCGTCGGGAAGCTCGATCGTCGTGGTTCCCAGCGCATCCTGGGCGGCACGCTGGACGAGGTTCTGGGTCAGCTCGGCCATGGTGTTGTAATCACCGTAGGCCTCGTACGCCTCGAGCATCGCGAATTCCGGCGAGTGCGTCGAGTCGGCGCCCTCGTTGCGGAAGTTCCGGTTGATCTCGAACACCCGCTCCACGCCACCGACCACCGCGCGCTTGAGGAACAGCTCGGGTGCGATCCGCAGGTACAGCTCCATGTCGAACGCATTCATGTGCGTCGTGAACGGACGCGCCGCCGCACCACCATGAATGGTCTGGAGCATCGGGGTCTCGACCTCGAGGTAGCCACGCTCGTGGAAGTTCTCGCGCAGCGACCGCACCACGGCCGCGCGCAGCCGCACCATGTCGCGCGCCGCAGGGCGGGCGATCAGGTCGACGTAGCGCTGACGGACGCGGCTCTCCTCCGAGAGCTCCTTGTGCAGCACGGGCAGCGGGCGCAGCGACTTCGCCGCGATCTTCCACTCGTCCGCGAAGATGCTCAGCTCACCACGACGCGAGCTGATGACCCGGCCGTGCGCGAACAGGTGGTCCCCCAGGTCCACGTCCGCCTTGAACGCCGCGAGCGACTCCTCACCCACCACGGCCTGGCTCAGCATGACCTGGAGGCGGTTGCCCTCGCCGTCCTGCAACGTCACGAAGCAGAGCTTGCCCGTGTTGCGCAGGTACACGACACGGCCCGCCACGCCCACGACGTCGTCCGTCTCCTGGCCGCTCTCCAGGTGGTCGTAGGCCTCACGGACCTGGGCGATCGTGTGCGTGCGAGGCACCGAGACCGGGTACGCCTCCTCACCCTGCGCCAGCAGCCGCTCGCGCTTCTCGCGCCGGACCCGGAGCTGCTCGGGAAGGTCGTCCGTCTCGTCGACCTCGACCGGGGCGGGGTTCACGACGGGAGCGGCATCGGCGGCGGGCACGGCGGCAGCAGCAGGATCGGGGGAAGTCACGCGACGATTCTACCGGGGCCGGGCAGAGCAGGTTCCGGCCATGTCCCGGGCCGGCCCGGACCGGGCTGCGGGCCCCCGGCCCGGCGCCTCAGCCGATCAGGTCGAGCGCGAGGTCGAGGATCGGCGCCGAGTGCGTGAGCGCCCCCACCGACAGGTAGTCCACCCCGGTCCCTGCGACCTCGCGCGCACGGTCGAGGGTCAGGTTGCCCGTCGCCTCGAGCTCGATCTTCGCCGGGCCGCCCGGGGCACCCTCCCGCTCGCGCACGAGCCGGACCGTCTCGGCCAGCACCGGGGTCGGCATGTTGTCGAGCAGGAGGAAGTCCGCGCCCGCGTCGAGGGCTTCCAGGGCCTGGTCGGTCGTGTCGGCCTCGACCTGGATCAGGACGTCGGGGAACATCGCGCGCACGGCGTCGATCGCGCCGCTCACCGACCCGGCGGCGACGACGTGGTTGTCCTTGACCATGGCCACGTCGTACAGCCCCATGCGCTTGTTCGTGCCGCCGCCCGCACGGACCGCGTACTTCTCCAGGGCGCGCAGGCCCGGGGTGGTCTTGCGGGTGTCGAGGACCTGCGCGCCCGTGCCGTCGAGCTCGCGTGCCCAGGCCCTCGTCGCGGTCGCGACGCCGCTCGCACGGCTCGCGAGGTTGAGAAGGGTGCGCTCGGCCGTCAGGAGCACCTGGACGGGGCCCGTGAGGGCCGCGAGGACGCGCCCGCGGGTCACGGCGTCACCGTCCTGCGCGGTGAACGTCACGGTCACGGGCGGCAGCCCGAAGCGCTCGGCCACCTGCCGGGTCACCTCCTCGACGACGACGAGACCCGCCACGACGCCGTCGGCGCGTGCCACGAGGTGGGCCGTCCCCGTGCCCGACGGCGCCACGGTGGCCTGGGTGGTCACGTCCCGACCGGGCGTGGGGCCGAGGTCCTCGTCGAGGGCGCGCGTGACGATGTCGGCGACCCACCGAGGGTCGAGACCGGTCTCGATGAGAGAGGGAGAGTTCACGGCGCTCACGCTACCGCCCGCCGAGGGTGACCGTGCTGGCGGCCGACGGTGACGGGGGCGAGCGCCTCAGACGACCCGCAGCTCGCCGTCGGCCCCCAGCGTGATCTCGATCCGCCGCGCCCACGCGGGCTCGACCTCGGGGAAGTCCGTGCGGAAGTGGCCACCGCGGCTCTCCTCGCGCAGGAGCGCGGCCTCGGTGAGCACCGTGGCGACCTGGTGCACGTTGGTCGTCTCCCACTCCGCGGTCTGCGGGGCCGCGACCACGTCCGTGGACCGGTGCGCGTCGGTGCGTACCGCCGCGAGCTTGTCGGCAGCGACCCGCAGGCCTTCGCCGCTGCGGATCACGCCCGGTCCGGCCGACGAGACCGACTGCACCCGGGACCGTGCGGCAGCCGGCACGAGGGCCGCCTCGCCGTCGCGCTCGACGGGTGTCCCGAGCGGGAGCTCGCCCGCAGCAACCCGAGCCGTGATCTCCTGCGCGGCCCGGTACGCGAAGACCAGCCCCTCCAGGAGCGAGTTCGACGCGAGCCGGTTCGCCCCGTGCACGCCCGTGCACGCGACCTCCCCCACGGCGTACAGGCCGTCGAGCGTCGAGCGGCCGTGCAGGTCGGTCACGACGCCACCCGAGTGGTAGTGCTGGGCGGGCGCGACGGGGACCGGCTCCTCGGTGAGGTCGATCCCCTGGTCGAGCAGCCGGTGGGTGATGGTCGGGAAGCGCTTGCGCAGGAACTCGGCGCCGAGGTGGCGGGCGTCGAGCAGCACGTGGTCCGAGCCGGTCGCGGCCATCTGCCGCACGATCGCGTGCGCGACGACGTCGCGCGGTGCGAGCTCGGCCATGGGGTGGACCGCGGGCATGAAGCGGTGACCGTCGGTGTCGAGGAGGATCGCGCCCTCACCGCGCAGCGCCTCGGAGATGAGCGGGAGCTGCCCCTTGGCACCCAGGCCGAGCCACAGCACGGTGGGGTGGAACTGGACGAACTCGACGTCCCCGAGCGTCGCCCCGGCACGCAGCGCGGCGGCCATGCCGTCGCCCGTGGCCTGGGGCGGGTTGGTCGAGGACCGGAAGACCTGCCCGATCCCGCCCGTCGCGAGGACGACCGCCCGACCGAGGACGGCTCCGACGCCGTCTCGCGACCCTTGGCCGCGCACGTGCAGCGTCACGCCGCAGGCCCGCGGACCGCCGGGCTCGTCGGGGGACGTGGTGAGCACGTCGAGCACGAGCGCGTTCTCGATGACCTCGATACCGGGGTCGGCGAGGACGGCCTCGAGCTGGGCGACGAGCGCCCGGGAGATCTCGGCGCCCGTGGCGTCGCCGCCCGCGTGCGCGATGCGGTCGGCGTGGTGCCCGCCCTCGCGCGTCAGGGCGATGTCGCCGCCGGGGGCCAGGTCGAAGTTCGCGCCGCGCGAGACGAGCTCTCGCACCCGCTCCGGTCCCTCGGTCACGAGGACCTCGACCGCGGCCGGGTCGCACAGCCCCCCGCCTGCGGCGAGCGTGTCCTCGAGGTGCGCGGCCGGGGAGTCGGAGGGGTCGAGCGCCGCGGCGATGCCGCCCTGCGCCCAGACCGTGGACCCGGACGACAGCTCGCCCTTGGTCACGAGCAGGACGCGCGGCACCTGGGTGCGCAGCTCGAGCGCGGCTGTCAGGCCGGCGATGCCGGAGCCGACGACGATCGCGTCGACCGTGGTCGTCCAGCCGGGGGCCGGGGCGGCGAGGCGTCGGGCCAGGCGGCGGGGCGCGCGCGAGCCGCTGCCTGCCTCGACAGGAGCGGTGCCGGGGGCCGCGGCGGGCGCCCCGTCGGTGGAGACGTGCGTCCCCGCGGCCTGGGTCATTCGGCCGTGGCGGACTGGAACGGTGCGATGGGCAGGCCGCTCGGCTCGAGGTCGTAGCCTTCGGGGACGAGTCCGGGCTCCTCGCTGACCTCGACGATGCGGTTGTCCCCGTCGACGAACACGACGTTCGGCAGGAAGTGGCGCGCCTCGTGGTCGGCGATCATGCCGTAGGCGATGAGGATCACGGTGTCGCCGGGGTGCACGAGGTGCGCGGCGGCACCGTTGATGCAGACTTTGCCCGAGCCGCGCTCGCCGGGGATCGCGTAGGTCGTCAGGCGTGAGCCGTTGGTGACGTCGACGATGTCGACCTGCTGGCCGGAGATGATGTCGGCGGCCTCGAGGAGGTCCACGTCCACGGTCACAGACCCGACGTAGTGGAGGTCCGCCTGCGTCACGGTGGCGCGGTGGATCTTCCCGATCATCATGGGTCGTTGCAAGGAAGCGGGGCGGCGCGTGCCGGCCTGCGGTCCCGTCTGGGTCACTGCGTGCCTCCTGGGCGGGCCGTGCTCGCGGCGGGGTCTGCCACGTCCACGGCCAGGTTGTCGATCAGTCGGGTGGTGCCCACGCGTGCCGCCACGAGCAGCAGCGCCGGTCCCACGTACTCCGGTTCCAGGTCGTCCACGGTAGTCGGGTCGACCAGTGCGAGGTAATCGACCACAACGCCGGGGTGCTCGTTGAGCATTCCCGAGGCCACCTCGATGGCCGCTGCGGCCCCCTGTCCGGCCGCGGCGGCGGCCGCCCCGGCGCGCAGCGCGCGGCTCAGCGTCAGCGCGTCGGACCGCTCGGTCTCGGAGAGGTAGGCGTTGCGCGAGGACAGCGCGAGACCGTCGTCGTCGCGCACGATCGGGACGCCGACGACCTCGACGTCGACGTTCAGGTCGGCGACCATGCGGCGGATCGCGAGGAGCTGCTGCGCGTCCTTCTCGCCGTAGAACGCGACGTCGGGCCTGGTGAGGTGCAAGAGCTTGAGCACGACGGTCAGGACGCCGTCGAAGTGGCCGGGCCGGAACGCACCTTCGAGCACGGTGCCGATGCGTCCGGACGTGACGCGCACGATCGGCTCGCCGCCGGGGTACATCTCCTCGACCGACGGGGCGAACACGAGGTCCACGGCCGACCGCCCCGGCACGGGCTCGGGGAGCCCTGCGAGGAGTGCCAGGTCGGCGTCGAGGTCGCGCGGGTACCGGTCGAGGTCCTCGCCCGGCCCGAACTGCAGGGGGTTCACGAACACGGTCACGACGACCTGCCCCGTGGGGCCGACGCGCTCGCGCGCCGCACGCACGAGCTGCAGGTGGCCGTCGTGGAGCGCGCCCATGGTCATGACGACGGCGCGGGTCGCCGCGGCGGGGGCGGCCAGGGACGCGCGCAGCGCGTCGCGTGTGCGCACGACGCGCGGGAGCGCACCGGTGGGGGGCGTGGGCACGGACATCACTGACCTTCCTCGAGGACGTCGAGCAGCTCCTGGGCCTGGCGGGCGTCGATGCGCCCGGCGGCCAGGGCACGGCTGGTGGCTCCGCGGCTGAGCTCGCGGTACGACGCGGGGACGTCGGTCGCGGCGACGCGCGGGGCGGTCTCGTGCGCCGAGGTCACGGCCAGGGCCTGCAGCACCTCGAGGTGCTCCGCGACGGTCCCGACGTCCCCGCGCGACACGGGGCCCGTCAGGGCCGAGATCGCTCCGGGACCGCCGCCGTCCCCGGCGTCGGCGGACCGGGTCGCCCCGTCCAGCGCCACCGAGAGCAGCGGGGCCAGCACGCGCCCCGGCTGCTCGACGCCCGCTGCCTCGAGGGCCTGCGCCGCCTGGGCGACGAGCACCACGAGGTGGTTCGCGCCGTGCGCGAGGGCCGCGTGGTAGAGCCCGCGGGCCTCTTCCTCGACGATGACCGGTTCGCCCCCGAGCTCGACGACGAGCGCCTGCCCGATGGGCTGGACGGGCCCCGGCGCGGTGACCGCGAAGGTCGTGCCCACGAGGCGTGACAGGTCGAGCGACGTGCCGGAGAACGTCATGGCGGGGTGGATCGCGAGCGGGATCGCCCCCTGGGCGCGCGCCGGGTCGAGCACGCCCGCGCCGTAGCGGCCCGAGGTGTGCACGACGATCTGCCCGCCCTGCCACGCCCCGATCTCGGCGAGACCCGAGACCAGGCCCGGGAGGGCGTCGTCGGGCACGGCGAGCAGGACCAGCTCCGAACGCCGCACGACCTCCTCGACCTCGAGCACGGGGATGCCGGGCAGGAGCGTCTCGATCCGCTCGCGCGACGCCTCGGAGATACCGCTCGCGCCGACGACCGCGTGGCCCGTGGCGCGCAGCGCGCTGCCGAGGACGGCGCCGACGCGGCCCGCGCCGACCACGCCCACGCCCAGGCGCCCCGGGCGCCGGCGTCCGTCACTCACGTGCGTCCTCGATCCTCTGGTCGGCAGCCGTCCCGGCGGACGAGGTCTCCACGTACGGCGCGATCTGCGCGTCGTCGTCCTCGATCGTCTCGACGACGGCCGCCACCTCGTCCCGCCGCATCCACAGCTCGGGCCCGGCGTGCGCGCGGGCCTCGCGGGCCCGGCGCGCCTGCTCGTCCATGAGCGCGCCCGCGACGTGCTGGTCGAGGTGCGGCACGGTCGGCGTGACGGGGCCGGGGACCGAGTGCGCGGCGAACGTCGCGACGCCCAGGCGCCGCTGCCACGGGCCCTGCTGGACGCCGAGCGACTGCGTGCGCTCGTGCGGCACGATCTCGACACGGCGCACGAGGCGTCCGCGCCGCAGGACCAGCGCACGACCCGTGACCGTGAAGCCGTTGCGGCGCCACGCGATCGGGTCGAGGATGCGGGCGCGTCGCGGTGCCGTCGTGAAGTGGTTCCCCGCGTCGATCCCGGACAGCGCCTCGTCGAGCAGCGCGCGAGGGTCGTCCGTGCCGAGGTCCGGCAGCACGAGCCACACCGCGCCCAGGGCCTCGTCGCGCGTCCCCACGGGCAGCAGGACGCTGTTGTTGGTCGTGCCGTCCGCGCTCAGGCCGTAGCCCGCGACGTTGACCTCGACGCGCCACCAGTCCGCGCTGCGCCACAGGAGCCCCTGCGTGAGCCGGATGGCCTGGACGCGGCCCGGTGGGATGGTCTGCGAACGCGTCTCGAGCAGGCCGTGGCGCAGCCGGATGCCGTCGGGCGAGATCGCGCTGCGGAAGTTGAACTCGCGCGTGAACCGGCCGAACAGGTAGCCGCCGACGCCCAGGACCAGCGGCAGGGCCGTGAACAGCGTGCCGATCTCGCGGGTGCCGACCGCGACGCCGACGAGGCCGAGCACCGCGAGGACCAGGACGATCGTCGCGGCCGTGCGGATCAACGACCAGACGAGGCGGCCCGGGGGGACCTCCATGACGGGCTGCTCGGGTGCCTCGGGCGCGTCCAGGGCGACGTGCCCGACGACGGCGCCCCCGTCTCCCGGCACCTCGCCGGCAGGGGCCTCGCCCGGGCCCGCCGGTGCACCGACAGGTCCGGCACCCGCGACGGCCGCGCGAGCAGGGGCACCGCCCACGCGCAGGCCCGCCGCGCGTGCCAGGAGCTCGGCACGCAGGTGGTTGGCGTCGTCGAGCTTGAGGAAGCCCAGCTTGATGCCCGAGTCCGAGCCGCCCGCGACCTCGAGCTTGAGCTCGGCCAGCCCGAACAGGCGGGCGACGAGCGGCTGGACGATGTCCACGGCCTGGAGCCGGTCGAGCCGCGCCTTGCGCTGCTGACGGAACAGGACCCCCGTGTGGAGGCGGACCGACTCGTCGTCGATCGCGTACGTCGTCATGCGCCAGGCGAGCGCGGAGTAGCCGAGGCCGATGAGACCGACGACGACGATCCCGCCCAGGATCTGCCACCAGCCGTTCCCGGCCAGCATGTTCTGCCCCGCGGGCAGGCCGTCGAGGGTCTGGTTGCCGACGATCACGAGAAGGACCGCGATGACGGACCAGCCCCGGACCACAGGGGTCACGGGGTGGACGCGGTGCCAGATGAGGTCTGTCGGTGGAGCGTCGGGCTGCGTGGTGCTCTCGCTCATAGCCCGGCCAACCGTGCCTCTCCGCGCGACGCGAGACGGTCGCGCAGGCGCTCGGCCTCGGCGGGCTCCAGGCCGTCGATCGACGCGTCCGTCGCGGGCGACGCCGTGTGGAGCTGGACCTGGGCGATGCGGAACTTGCGGGCGAGCGGGCCCGCCTGCACGTCCACGTACTGCATGCGGCCGTACGGCACGACGACGAGCGAACGGAACATCACGCCCTTGCGGATCAGCAGGTCGTCGTCGCGCTCGGCGTAGCCGATGGCCCGGACCTGGCGCGGCACCACCACGACGCACCAGATCCCGATCACGAGCACGACGGCAGGGACGATCCACAACCAGACCAGGCTGAACACGAGCGCGAACACCGCCCCGAGCACGAACGGCACGAGCAGGAAGATGCCCACCGTGAGCAGCCGCGCGGTGATCAGCCGACTCGAGACGCCCTGCCACTGCACGCCCGGAGGGTCGAAGGGGCCGCTGGGGTCCGTGGGGACCTGGTCCGGTGCGGGGGCCAGGTCGAAGGCGTGGTCCGTCATGTCCCCATCTTCCCATCAGGGCACGGCCTTGCGCGTCCGCCGGAAGACCGACCTGCGTCAGGCCGTGGCTCCGGCCTCGGGATCGGCCTCGCCGCCGGCGCGCGACCGTCCGCCGTTCGCGGGATCGGTGTCCTCGGGCGGGACCTGGCAGAACTTCTCCACCACGAGCCCGACCACGGCGAGCACCACGGCGCACAGCGCCGCGACCCCCGCCGCGATCGCACGGTCGCGCCGGGCCTCGATCGCGAGGTCGCCCAGCACCGCGACGACCTGCGCGAGGTACCAGCCCGCGAGCAGCGACCCGGTGAGGGCCGCCGCCTTGGCGAGCACGAGCGTGCGCGCCGCCCGCAGGGGATCCAGCGAGGGGCGCCGACCCTTGAGGTAGGACCGCACGGCCCAGCCTGCCCAGAAGACGGCTCCGGCGAGCGCGACCAGGGCCGCGTCCACGATCCACGGCACGTGCGGCAGGTACGTACCCCGACGCTCCAGGCCGACGACGACGAGCCACCCCACCAGGGTCGTGGTGACCGTGACGAGCAGGAGGGTCGTGACCCTGGTGCGCTGCATCAGCTCGACGGGCCGCGCAGGTCGGCCGGGAACGACATGGGCACCCCCGTGATGGGGGGCTGGGCCGACGGCCCGCCCTGCTGCTCGACGGCCGGCGCGGTCTGCTGCGGCTCGAACGGGTTCGCGGGCGCCTGGTGCACGGGGTGGAACTGCGGGATCACCGGTTCCTCGGGCGCGACCTGCGCGTGGCCGGCCGGCGTCGGTGGCACCTGGGCCCGCTGCTCGGTCGCCGACGCGGCCTGCGAGACGTCCGCCCACAACGGCGGGACCTGGGCGTGCGGAGGTTCCTGCCCGTCCTGCGGGTGCACGGGGTGGAACGCCGGGACGAAGGGTCCGGGCTGCTCCACGGCGCGCTCGGGCGAGCCCTGCTGAGCCGGTGCGGCCTGCGCCCCCACAGCCTGGGAAGGTGTCTGGGCTGGCGTCTGGGCCGACGGCTGGCCGGGGGCGGAGGGCGCGGTCGGCTGGTCCTGGACGAACGGCGGCGCGGCCGTGACGGGTGCGTGTCCGACCGGGTCGAGCTGCTCCTGCGGGGTCGCGGTGAGCTCTCCCCCGGGGCGTGCCGGGGTCGTGGGCGCCGTGGTCGGCTCGGGAGCCGCCACCTCGACCGACGGGGGCACCGGCTCAGGCTCCGCCTGGACCTGTCGAGCGGGCCCGGCGGTCGCGGGAGCCTCGTCGACGGGGGCCGCGGCCGGAGCCGCCTCGGGCTCGGCGTCGGTCAGCCAGTCGAGCGCGAGCCAGCGGATGCCGCCACGGTCGGGCGCCGTCGCCGCCAGGGCGGCGACGGGACCGCCACCCAGGCCGGGCAGCACGGCGTCCGGCGCGATCTGCGCCCACGGCTCCAGGACGAAGGCACGCTCGTGCGCCCGCGGATGAGGCAGCTCGAGGTCCTCGGTGAACTCGGTGACCGTGCCGAAGACGACCAGGTCCACGTCGAGGGTGCGCGGGCCGTTGCGCTCGGCACGGACCCGCCCGTGGGCGTTCTCCACGGCCTGGACGGCGCGCAGGAGCGCACGCGGCGCGAGCGTGGTCCGGGCCAGCAGGATCGCGTTGAGGTAGTCCGGCTGCTCGGGGCCACCGACCGCCGCGGTCCGCGCGAGCGGCGAGACGTCGGTGATCTCGAGCCCGGAGATCCGGTCGAGGTCCGTCACGGCGTCACGCAACGTCTGCTGGGCGTCGCCCAGGTTGGCGCCGAGCGCGAGCACGACGGGGACGAAGCCCGCAGGGGCTTCGTCGAGCCGATCGGTCGCGACGGCCGGCACCGGCACCGCCTCAGGCACGACCGGCGCCTCGGCGGCAGTCTGCTCGACCGGAGCCTCGGCGTCCTCGGGAGCGGGACGGACGGGCAACGGGACGGGGGCGGCGACCGGCTCGTGCTCGGGGAGTGCCGGTGCCACGGGCCCCGTCTCGACGCTCGAGGCCTCGGCAGCGAAGGGGGCCGTCGAGGGGGCCTCGACCACGGGCCCGGGCACCGCAGGGCTCTCGGCCGGGGTCTGCGCGGCGACCGGCAGCACCGCCTCGTCGGCGGGGACGTGCTCGGCGGGCGAGGGCTCGACGGGCGAGGGCTCGGCGGCGACCTGGTACGCCACGGGGGCGACGTCGTCGGGCAGGACGTGCCCGCCGGACACGTCCGGTCCGTCAGCCGCAGTGGTCTCGGGTGCCACGGGGACCTCGCGCACCGCGAGCACGGCCGGGTCGGTCGACCCGTCCGGCACGGCGGGCTGGGCTGCGGGGGCCTCGGCGGGGTCCGGGACCTCCGACGGCGCCGCAGCCGCCTCGCGGAAGGGCTCGGCCGCGACGGGCGTCGGTTCGGCGCCGACCTCGGTGGCCGACCGGTCGGGCTGAGGAACCGGCTCGTGCTCGGCGGCGGGCTCGAAGGTCTCGGCAGGGGCGCTCAGGGCGTCCTGGGGGGCGCTGTAGAACGAGTCGAGGGCGTCGACGAATTCCTGGTCGGACACCCCGCCCGCGTGCGGAGCGTCGGCGGCGGTCGGACCGAGGTCCTCGGCCGTGTCCGCGAAGACGCCCTGGTCGGGCGATCGGTCCGGCGCGGGTGCGGGAGCCACCGGCGGGATCGACGGCGGCATGACGACGTGCTGGTCCTGCGGGGCGGCCGGCTCCGTGACCGCGACGTTCCCGAGCACGGCCGGGGTGATCGACCCGACCGGGATGGGCACGACGCGCGGGGCCTCGTCGGTCACGACGGGCACCTTGACGCGGTCGCGACGGACGACGACCTGGACGTCGTCGAAGGGCACGGTGATGGGCGCCTGCGGCTTGTGGACCGCGACGTCGACTGCGACGACGGCCGGGTGGCGCAGCGCGACCGCCGCGACGCGCTCGGCGACCGTCTCGATGAGGTCGGCGGGCGAGCCCGCGAGCACCGCGACGACGTCCTCCGCGACGACCGCGTAGCTCACGGTGTCCGCGAGGTCGTCACCGGCCGCGGCCGGACGCGTGTCGAGGTGCAGCACCACGTCCGCGCGGAAGAGCTGACCCTCGCGCCGTTCGTGCTCGAACACCCCGTGGTGGCCCGTCGCACTGAGCCCCGTGAGCCGGATCTGGTCGAACGGGCGCCCGTCGGTCCCCTGCACCGCCCCTGCGAACGCTGTGCTCACGTCGTACTCCTGTCGTCGCTGTCGTTCGTTCCGTGGTCGTCCGTGCTCTGCCCCGTCTGCCCCACGCTGGCATCCTCCCCCGTCCGACCGGCCCGAGTCCATGCGGCGGCGACCCGTACCGCGTCGGCCGAGGCTCGGACGGCGTGCACGCGCACGCACCAGGCTCCCTCCGCCGCGGCGAGAGCCGTGATCGCGGCGGTCGCCGCGTCACGCTCGAGCGGCGGGGCGGGCGTGCCGTCCTGACCGGCGAGCAGGTGCCCGAGGAAGCGCTTGCGCGACGCCCCCACGAGCACCGGGAAACCGAGCCCGCGCAGCGTGCCCAGGTGCGTCAGGAGGGGCCAGTTCGTGGAGCCCGCCTTGGAGAAGCCCAGCCCGGGGTCCAGGACGATCCGGTCGTCGCGCACGCCTGCGGCACGCAGGGCCTCGACGCGCGCGGCCAGCTCGTCCCGCACGTCGGCCACGACGTCGTCGTACACCTCGAGGTCGTCCATGACGTCCGCGTGACCGCGCCAGTGCATGGCGACGAAGACCGCCCCGGTCCGGGCGGCTACCGCGGCCATCTCCGGGTCCGCGAGGCCCCCCGAGACGTCGTTGATGATCTGCGCCCCCGCCGCGACCGCCTGCTCGGCGACCGTGGCCCGCGTCGTGTCGACGCTCACCACGGCACCGCGGTCCGCGAGGGCCGAGATCACGGGCAGGACGCGCGCGAGCTCCTCCTCGACGGGCACGCGTCCGGCCCCCGGTCGCGTGGACTCGCCCCCGACGTCGAGGACGTCCGCGCCCTCGGCCAGGAGCTCGAGGCCGTGCTCGATCGCCGCGCGCGGCTCGAACCACTCGCCACCGTCGGAGAAGGAGTCGGGCGTGACGTTGACGACTCCCATGACGAGCGTCCGGCCGATCCCGTCGAAGGGCAGGCCGGGGAGCGCGCCGTCGTGCTGTGTGTACCGCACTGCTGCGTGCCTACCGTCCCAGGATCAGGCTCATGGCCTCGGCGCGCGTGGCGCCGTCGCGCATCTGTCCGCGCACCGCCGACGTCACCGTCCGCGAGCCCGGCTTGCGGACGCCCCGCATGGACATGCACAGGTGCTCGCACTCGACGACGACGATCGCGCCGCGCGGCTCGAGGTGCTCGACCAGGGCGTCGGCGATCTGCGTCGTGAGCCGCTCCTGGACCTGGGGGCGGCGCGCGTACACGTCGACCAGCCGGGCGAGCTTGGACAGGCCCGTGATGCGGCCGTCGGCGTTGGGGATGTACCCCACGTGCGCGACGCCGTGGAACGGCACGAGGTGGTGCTCGCACGTCGAGTAGACCTCGATGTCCTTGACCAGCACCATCTCCTCGTGACCGAGGTCGAACATGGTGGTCAGGACGTCGCCCGGTTCCTGGCGCAGGCCCGCGAAGATCTCGCGGTACGCGCGGGCGACGCGGGCGGGGGTCTCCTGGAGCCCCTCGCGGTCCGGGTCCTCCCCCACGGCGAGGAGGAGCTCACGCACCGCGGCGCGCGCCCGCTCCTCGTCGTACGCGGGGACGTCGGCAGCGGCGCGCAGGCCCTGCTCGGCCCGTGCGGTCACGTCAGACCTGCCCGTCGTCGACCACGCGGTCCGCAGGGACCTCGCCGATGCGCTCGGGCGGGAGCTCGTCGCTCGCGGCGGCGGCCTCGTCCTGCGGGACGACGATGGGCTCGCCCAACGGGTCCTTGGGCATGGTGGCCTTCTCTGCGTCGGTCAGCACGGGAGGACGGTGCGAGACGGCGCGCTGCTCGCTCGAGAGCCAGACCTCGCGGGGGTCGCGCTTGACGACCGGGGCGAAGATCTGCGCGAGCTCGGCCTGGTTCAGGGTCTCCTTCTCGAGGAGCTCCAGGACCAGGTGGTCGAGCACGTCGCGGTACTGGACGAGCACCTCCCACGCCTCGTCGTGCGCGGCCTCGACGAAGCGGCGCACCTCGTGGTCCACGGTGCCCGCGACCGACTCGGAGTAGTCGCGCGTGTGGCCCATGTCGCGCCCCATGAAGGGCTCGCCAGAGCCCGTGCCGAGCTTGATCGCCCCCACGCGCTCGCTCATGCCGTACTCGGTGACCATCTTCTTGGCGATCGCGGTCGCCTTCTCGATGTCGTTCGAGGCTCCCGTGGTCGGGTCGTGGAACACGAGCTCCTCGGCGACACGACCACCCATGGCGTAGGCGAGCTGGTCGAGCAGCTCGTTGCGCGTCGTGGAGTACTTGTCCTCGAGCGGCATGACCATGGTGTAGCCCAGGGCACGTCCGCGCGGCAGGATCGTCACCTTGGTGACGGGGTCCGTGTAGCGCATCGCCGCGGCGACCAGGGCGTGGCCGCCCTCGTGGTACGCCGTGATCTTCTGCTCCTTGACGTTCATCACGCGGGTCCGCTTCTGCGGCCCGGCGATGACGCGGTCGATGGCCTCGTCGAGGGCCCGGTCGTCGATGAGCTGGGCGCCCGAGCGCGCGGTGAGCAGCGCGGCCTCGTTCAGGACGTTCGCGAGGTCCGCACCCGTGAAGCCGGGGGTCCGGCGCGCGACAGCGGCCAGGTCGATCTCGGGGACGATCGGCTTGCCCTGCGCGTGCACCGCGAGGATCGCCTCGCGGCCCTTGAGGTCGGGGGCCTCGACCGCGATCTGCCGGTCGAAGCGGCCCGGACGCAGGAGCGCGGGGTCCAGGATGTCGGGACGGTTCGTCGCCGCGATGAGGATGACGTTGGTCTTGACGTCGAACCCGTCCATCTCGACGAGGAGCTGGTTCAGGGTCTGCTCGCGCTCGTCGTGCCCGCCGCCCATGCCGGCACCACGGTGACGGCCCACCGCGTCGATCTCGTCGACGAAGATGATGGCCGGAGAGTTCTCCTTGGCCTGCTGGAACAGGTCACGCACGCGGCTCGCGCCGACGCCGACGAACATCTCGACGAAGTCCGAGCCGGAGATCGTGTAGAAGGGCACGCCCGCCTCGCCCGCGACGGCGCGGGCCAGGAGCGTCTTGCCGGTGCCGGGAGGTCCGTACAGCAGCACGCCCTTGGGGATCTTGGCGCCCACGGCCTGGAACTTGTCGGGCTCGGCGAGGAACTCCTTGATCTCGTGGAGCTCCTCGACGGCCTCGTCCGCCCCGGCGACGTCGGCGAACGTCACCTGCGGGGTGTCCTTGGACGCGAGCTTCGCCTTGGACTTGCCGAAGCCCATGACCTTGGAGCCGCCGCCCTGCATGCGGGACAGCAGGAACCAGAAGACGAGGCCGATGATGAGGAACGGCAGGATGAGCGAGAGCGCCGACGCGAGGAACGAGGGACGCGCGATCTCGGAGTTGTAGCCCTTCGGGGGGTCCGCCTCCGTGACGGCGTTCACGACGGCCTCGCCCTGGGGCTGGACGTAGAAGAACTCCACGCTCTTGCCCTGGGACTTGCCGTCGACCTCGTAGTCCTCCTTGAGGGTCAGCTGGACCCGCTGGTCGCCGTCGACGATGAGGGCCTGCTCGACCTTGCCGTCCTGGAGGAGCTCGAGCCCCGTCGAGGTGTCGACACGGTGGACGCTGGGCCCGGACAGCGCCATGAAGGCGATCCCGAGGATCGCCAGGCCCACGACGATCCAGATGATCGGTCCGCTGAGAATCTTCTTGATGTTCATCGGCGACGGGGACGATTCCCCGTATCCCTCCACTCGCGCAATGGTTCCGCCAGTGAAGTTACACGCACAACCTGGCAGTTGGCTGGTCTGTTCGCCCAGGGCGTTGCTTCGACGAGCGACGTCCGCAACGGGTGGCGGCCGGGGCCGCGGGCTGCCCGCGGGTGACGGGAGGAGGGCGCGCGACGCTCGGTCGCGGCCCTGCCTCCCGTCAGTGCGCGGGCACGGGGAAGCGCGTCAGGACGAGTAGACGTGCGGGGCGAGCGTGCCCACGAACGGCAGGTTGCGGTACTTCTCCGCATAGTCCAGGCCGTAGCCCACGACGAACTCGTTGGGGATGTCGAAGCCGATGTAGCGCACGTCGACCTCGGTCTTCGCGGCGTCGGGCTTGCGGAGCATCGCGGCGACCTCGACGGAGGCCGGGCCGCGGCTGCGCAGGTTCGACAGCAGCCACGACAGCGTCAGGCCCGAGTCGATGATGTCCTCGACGATGAGCACGTGGCGGCCCGTGAGGTCGGCGTCGAGGTCCTTGAGGATGCGCACGACGCCCGACGACTTGGTGCCCGACCCGTACGACGAGACGGCCATCCAGTCCATCTCGACGTCGTGGTGCAGCAGGCGGGCGAGGTCCGCCATGACCATGACGGCGCCCTTGAGCACGCCGACGAGCAGGAGGTCCTTGCCCGCGTAGTCGCGGTCGATCTGCTCGGCGAGCTCCACCAGCCTCCCGCGGAGCTGGTCCTCGGTGAGGAGGATGTTCTCGAGGTCGTTGCCGACGTCGGATGAGTCCACGGGTTTCACTCCTGTGCTGGTTCTGCTGGGGTCTCGGCGGGCACGGTTCGCTCGGGCGAGGGGGGACGCGCGGGCCGTAGGAAGAGTCTCCCACGGGTCCGCAGTGCCCGGAGGTCGCCCGGCAGGTGCGCGGGCCCCTGACCACGCCAGTCGGTGATCATCGCGTCGAGAGTCGCGACGTGGCTCGCGAAGAGGGATCCGGCGGGACTCCCGGCCTCGGTCGCGGCGCGTCGCAGCGCCCGACGGCGCAGCGCGGCCGGGGCCGACGACAGCACCTGGGTGTCGAGCACCACAGGGGCGCCGCCCGTGCGACGGTCCTCGCCGCCGCCCGGTTCCGCGACACGGGCCTCGTCGAGCAGCCGGTCCGCGAGCTCGTCGAGCAGGTCCGCGTCCTCGCGGAGCAGGTCCGCAGTGCGGGCCAGAGCCTCCGCGACGCCCGGACCGAGCACGTCCTCGAGGACGGGAAGCACCCGTGCACGCACCTGCGAGCGCAGGGGCAGGGGCGCGCCGAGCCGCACGTCCGGTTCGGTCGCGCCCTGTCCGGTCGTGCCCTGCCCGGGCACCCCCGGTCCGGTACCGGGCACCCCGTTGGTGGGGTCGGTCCACCAGGTCAGTCCGTTCGCGGTGCACACGTCCTCGGTGTCGCTCCGCCGCAGACCCAGGAACGGTCGACGATAGACGCCCCGCACGGCGGCCATGCCCCCGAGGGACCGTGCCCCCGAACCACGGGCGAGCCCCAGCAGCACCGACTCGGCCTGGTCGTCGAGGGTGTGCCCCAGGAGCACTGCCGACGCCCCCGCGACGTGAGCGACGTCGTCGAGCACCGCGTAGCGCGCGTGGCGCGCCGCCGCCTCGAGACCACCCCGGCCCGCGACCTCGACCCGCCGGACCTCGACCGGGTCGAGGCCGAGCGCACGGCACCGGTCCGCCGCGACGGCCGCCACCTCGGAGCTGCCGCCCTGGAGCCCGTGGTCGACCACGACCGCCCCCGCCCGCAGCCCGTCGCGCGAGGCGACGAAGGCCGTCGCAGCCGCGAGCGCGAGCGAGTCCGCACCGCCCGAGCACGCCACGAGCACGAGCGAGCCGGGCGCGAGGTCGCGGACCGCACTGCGCACGGCGCGACGTGCCGCCGCCTCCGCGGGACGCGGACCTACCACGCGCGCGTCAGCCGTGGACCCGGCGCACCCAGGCACCGGGGTCGGCGATCTCGTGGGCCGAGGGCAGGTGCTCGGGGCTCGACCAGACCGCGTTGAGCCCGTCGCGCCCCACCTGCTTCTCGACCCCGCGCACGAACACGGCGCCGTCCCGGTACTGGGCGAGCTTGGCGTCCATGCCCAGGAACCTGCGCAGGACCGTGTCGAGCGTGCTGCTGCCCTGCCCGTCGCGGCGCGCCTCGAACTGCGCCCGGATGCGCCGGACCGTGGGGACCGTCGCACGCCCGACCGCGTCCATCATGACGTCGGCGTGCCCCTCCAGGAGCGCCATGACGGCCGACACCTCCTCGAGCGAGCGCCGCTGGTCGGGCGTGAGGAGCCCGTGGGCGACCCCGCCCTCCTGCCCGCGCACGGCCCGCAGGACCACCTTGCCCGCGGTCGCGAGCTTGTCGCGCAGACGCGCCTCGGCGAGCTGGCGGGAGGACTCCGATAGGCCCGCGAGGAGCTCGCGGGCCGAAGCCCGCAGATGCTCCGCGAGCCACGGGGCCGCGGCGAACTGGAGCGCGTGGGTCTGCTCGTGCAGGCACACCCACAGGCGGAAGTCCGCCGGCACCAGGTCGAGGTCGCGCTCGAGCTGCAGGACGTTCGGGGCGACGAGGAGCAGACGTCCGGGGACCGGCGTGCCGTGCGCGCTGTAGGGGTCGAACTGGCCCAGCACACGGCTCGAGAGCGCGGCCAGGACGGCCCCGACCTGCGCCGCCCCGACGAGCGCCGTGGTCGCCGACACCGGCTTGTCCCCCGCGCCCGTGAGGGAGTCCGCGACGCCTTCGGTCAGGCTCGCCATGACCTCGGTGTTGGCCCGGGCCCAGCGCGACCGGTCGACGACGTACACCTGCGAGAGCGCCGGCGCCCCCGCGTCACCGGGTCGCCCCGGGTCGGCCGGCGACATGCGCGTGACGCGCAGGACGTGCGGCACCGCTGCAGACGCCGCCTCGCGCAGCCCCTCCACGAGCGCAGCGAGCTCGTCGCGCGAGGCCGTCGGCCCCGGAGGTGCGACGCGGGCGGCGATCTGCGCGGCGGAGGTCCAGTCGACGAGCGGCGCGCCGACCACGGAAGACGTCATCGCCCCACCGTAGCCGGTACGCGGGGCCGGGCGACCGTCACCGTCGACGGGCGGCACCGTAGCCGTCGGCGGGCGGGGCGTCAGTCCGCCGAACCCACCAGGCCCCCGACGAAACCGTCCATCAGCAGACGCGCACCGTACGCGCCACCGTCGGGCAGGGCGTCCGCGAGGAGGACGAACACGAGCTGGCGGTCCTGCGCGGTGACGACCGTACCCGCGAGCGACGTCACGTTCGGCAGGCTCCCCGTCTTGGCCCGGACCACTCCCCTGCCGGGCGACGCGAGGAAGCGGTCGTCGAGCGTGCCGGACAGCCCGGCGACGGGCAGCCCGACGGCCCCTGCGCGCAGGCCGGGCTGCGCCGGGTCCGCCAGGAGGTCGACGACGGCGGCCAGCTGGGCCGCCGACAGCGCCGACCCGTCGCCCAGGCCGGAGCAGTCGGCGAGGACGGCCCCCGTCAGGTCCACCCCGAGGCGCGAGAGGCTCGCGGTGACGGC
Source organism: Oerskovia sp. PE-21s (assembly GCF_056158145.1). Taxonomy (NCBI): domain Bacteria; kingdom Bacillati; phylum Actinomycetota; class Actinomycetes; order Micrococcales; family Cellulomonadaceae; genus Oerskovia; species Oerskovia sp. PE-21s. Next base: position 95,160 of record NZ_JBUXJM010000001.1, on the reverse strand, counting down.
CTGCCTCGCTCCGTCGAACGTCGCGGGCAGCCCGGCGTCGATCGCGACCAGACGTCCCACGACCTCGGTGATGGTGTTGTCCGAGTGCTGGAGGAAGTACGCGACGACCTCGCTCAGCGGAGCTGACTCGACCGACCCGAGAACCTTGGCCGTCGCGGCGGACTCGCCCCGTGCGGGAGGGCCCTCGACCGTGATGCCCTGCTCCGTGAGGCGCGTCGCGAGAATCTCGGCAGCCGCGAGCGACGGGTCGGCGCTGCGCTTGGCATACTCGGCGTCGCTCAGGCGGGCGATGTCGACCGCGACCGAGGTCACGGGGGCGATGTAGCCCGCCGTCACGTTCCCGGCGAACACCGCGGGGCTGACCGTGGGGCCGGAGAAGTAGCGGTCGTCGACCACGAGGCGCACCGTCGTGCGACCGGTGAGCTTGAGCTCGCCCGCGACCTGCGTCGCCAGGTCGGCCATCCCTGCCCGACCGTTGACGGCCAACGGGTCGCCCTCCTCGGCCGCGAGCATCATGTCGCCGCCGCCGACGAGGGCGATCGTGCCGGCGTCGACCTCGACGACCTTCGTGGTGAGCGTCACCTCGGGTCCCGGGGACGCGAGGGCCGCGGCGGCGGTGAGGACCTTCTGGGTCGAGGCCGGGACCATGGGCGTCTGCGCCCCGCTCTGCGCGAGCACCTCGCCCGTCATCCGGTCCATCACGACGCCGCCCACCCTGCCGCCCAGACGCGCGTCCTGGACCAGCGCGTCGAGCGAGGCGGCGATCGCCGTGGCGTCGGGCAACGGCGCCGACTCGTCGAGGACCGGCAGCGTCTGCGCAGGTGAGGCGGAGTCCACCGCACCGGGAGGCGTCGGGAAGGGGGCCGCGGGAGCCACCGCGGGTGCGGTCGTCAGGACGCCGGGAACCACGTCGTACGCGTCGGCCGTCAGGTAGCCGCCCGCGAGGACCACCACGATCCCGGCAGTGATCCCGGTACGTGCCACCCAACCCATGTCGTCCTCTTCCCTCCTGCCGTCGGCGCCCAGGAGCGCGCCGCTCACGTGCGCATTATCACCCAGGAACCGCGGAGTCCCCGGGGTCCGGCCACCGCCGACCCAGACCGTTCGTGTCACACTAGAGGGCGCATGCTGGCCTGATACCTCGTGGTCCACACCACCCGGCCGGGTTCACCGGTCGGAACGGCCGGGGTCGCGTGCGCACGACAGCCGATTCACGACCGCCACACCGCGACCGAGCGGGTGAGCCGGTTCAACTGGAGGAGAACAGTGGAGTTCGACGTCACGATCGAGATCCCGAAGGGCCAGCGCAACAAGTACGAGGTCGACCACGCGACCGGTCGCATCCGCCTTGACCGCATGCTGTTCACCTCGACGCGCTACCCGGACGACTACGGCTTCATCGAGGGCACCCTCGGTGAGGACGGCGACCCGCTGGACGCCCTCGTCCTGCTCGAGGAGCCCACGTTCCCCGGCTGCCTGATCCGTTGCCGCGCGCTCGGCATGTTCCGCATGCGCGACGAGGCCGGCGGCGACGACAAGGTCCTGTGCGTGCCCACGGGGGACCAGCGCGCCGCATGGCGCCAGGACATCGACGACGTGTCGGACTTCCACCGTCTCGAGATCCAGCACTTCTTCGAGGTCTACAAGGACCTCGAGCCGGGCAAGTCCGTCGAGGGCGCCCACTGGACCGGCCGCACCGAGGCCGAGGCAGAGATCGAGCGCTCCATCCAGCGCGCGATCGACAGCGGGTACCACACCCCCGGTCACTGATCCTGCGCTGCCGGCACGCCCCGGACGCCACGAAGGCCCGGTCTCCCCTGAGGGAGGCCGGGCCTTCGTGCGTGGGTGCCCCTACCGGCTGACGGGGCGCCTCGCCCGGGCCGCCGCGTCAGAGTCGCCGTGTCAGGGGCGTCCGGCGTAGGGCATCGTGCTCGTCCAGCGGACGGAGCTGATCTGCACCGGCTTCCCCTCGTAGATGGCCTCGATCATCTGCCCGTTACCGATGTACATGGCCACGTGCCAGATGGTGCTCGGGTCGTTCGGGTTCGTGCCGTAGAAGATGAGGTCGCCCGGGCGGAGCTGGCTGTAGGCGATCTTGGCGACCCGCGCGTACTGCGAGCGTGAGGTGCGGGTGATGTTCACGCCGACGCTGGCCCAGGCCTGCGAGGTCAGGCCCGAGCAGTCGTAGGCAGGGCCGGTACCGCCCCAGAGGTAGGGCGCGCCGATCTTCGTGCGTGCCCAGGCGACGGCAGCCTCGCCCTTGGCCGCCCCGGAGTCGGGGGGCGTGACCGGCGGCGTCACGGGAGGAGTGACGGGCGGGGTCACGGGGGGCGCGACCGGAGGCGTCACGGGAGGGGTGACCGGGGGTGTCACGGGCGGGGTCACCGGCGGAGCCACGGGCGGGGCGACAGGCGGCGTGACGGGCGGCGGCGTGGTCGTCGAGCCGCCGCCCGCGCCGGGCGAGGGCACGCTCTGGCCCCCACGGTCGGCCTGCGCCCGCTCCTCGGCTGCCCGCCGCCGTTCGGCGTCGATCGCGTCCTGACGCTGCCGCTCGACCTCGACGGTCGTGGACCGGGCTGCGGCGAGGTCCACCAGGAGCTCGTCGCGACGGGCAGCGGCCGCGCTGACGGCGCCGTCGATGTTCTGCTGCGCCTCGAGCGCGGTCGTGTAGGCCTGCTCGGCCCGCTCGCTCGCAGCGGCCCGCGCCTCCTGGGCCGCGACTGACCGGGCGCGCGCCGAGTCGGCCAGGGCCCGCGCGGTGCGGTGCCCGTCGGCTACCGTCTGGACCTTGCGACCCGTGAGCCGCTGCGCCTGCTCGGACTGGACGATCTGGTCGAGCTCGTCGGCGTCGAGCACGACGCGGAGCGTGTCGAGCGACCCGCCGGACTGGCGGGACGCACGGTAGGTCGCGCCCATCGCGGAACGAGCCGCCGCCTCACCGGCCTCGGCCGTGGTGAGCGCGGCCTGCGCCGCCTCGACCTCGGCTGCGGCGGCCTCGAGGGCGCTCTGCGCCTCACCGGCCTCCTCGGCGGCGAGGCCCGCACGCGTCCAGGCGTCGTCCTGCTGGTCCGCGAGGGTGGCGAGGTCCGCCTCGATGTCGGCGACGCGCTGGGCCACCGCGCGCTCGTCCTGCTGCGCCGAGCGGAGGTCGTCGTCGCTCGGCGGGTCGGCCTCCGCGGCGGGTACGACACCGCCGGTGAGAGTCACGGCCAGCGCGGCCACGATCGCGAGCCGGCCCGCCCCGCGCGGCGTCCCGGGGTCCTGGGGCGCGCGACGTCGTCGGGCGGGGGTGGCCTGCTGGGGGGAAGGCTGCGAGGTCGTCACGCTCCTCCTATGCGTCGTCGGGACGGGTCTGCCGCACACGGGCGGCCGCGCGCCGCGAGGGCGGCGGACGTCCAGTCTCTCCGGCGGTCCGCCGGGCGGCGACCCGGTACACGGGTGAACAGGGCCCGCCCCGGGGTGAACATCACCCCCACGGGTCTCGCATCGCGAGACGGGGGTATCGCCGGATGAGATGCCGACCTAGTCTCGGGACATGACCTGCCGTCGAATGTGTAGCTGACCCCCAGCGCACGTTCGCCTGCCCTGCGGGCGGCACCCGGACGCACCTCGGACCGGCGACCTGACGACGACCGTCAGCCGCAGCCCCGACGTCCGGCCGGCCCCGCCCACCGCGTGCGCACCAGTCCCCTCACTGCCCCGCCGCGGACCGCCCCGGAACCAGGCCACCGGACGCACCTGCGGCTCCCTCCCCCGCACCCCAAGGAGCCACCATGAGCACCGAGCCCCGCTGGTCCTTCGAGACCCGCCAGATCCACGCCGGTCAGACGCCCGACCCCACCACCGGGGCCCGCGCGCTGCCGATCTACCAGACCACGTCGTTCGTCTTCCCCGACGCGGGCGTCGCCGCCGACCGGTTCGCCCTCAAGGACCTCGGCCCCATCTACACGCGCATCGGCAACCCGACCGCCGAGGTCGTCGAGAACCGCATCGCCAACCTCGAGGGCGGCGTCGGCGCACTCCTCCTCGCGTCCGGCCAGGCCGCGACCACGTTCGCGATCCTCAACGTCGCCGAGGCCGGCGACCACGTCGTCGCGAGCCCCTCGCTCTACGGCGGCACCTACAACCTGCTCCAGTACTCGCTCGCCAAGCTCGGCGTCGAGACCACCTGGGTGAGCGACCCGCACGACCCGCAGGCGTGGCGCGACGCGGCCCGCCCCAACACCAAGGCCTTCTTCGCCGAGACCATCCCCAACCCCAAGGCGGACGTCCTCGACATCGAGGCCGTCGCGGCCGCGGCGCACGAGGTCGGCGTCCCGCTCATCGTCGACAACACGGTCGCGACGCCCTACCTGCTGCGCCCCATCGAGTTCGGCGCGGACATCGTCATCCACTCCGCGACCAAGTACCTCGGCGGGCACGGCTCGGCGATCGGCGGCGTGATCGTCGACTCCGGGAACTTCGACTTCTCCAAGGACCCCGAGCGGTTCGCGAGCTTCAACACCCCCGACCCCAGCTACAACGGGATCGTGTACGCCCGCGACCTGGGCGTGGACGGCATCCTCGGCGCGAACCTCGCCTACATCCTCAAGGCGCGCGTGCAGCTCCTGCGGGACCTCGGCTCGGCCATCTCGCCGTTCAACGCGTTCCTCATCGCCCAGGGCATCGAGACCCTGTCGCTGCGCGTCGAGCGCCACGTCGAGAACGCCAAGACCGTCGCGGCCTGGCTCGAGTCGCGCGACGACGTCGTGTCCGTGGGGTACGCGGGCCTCCCGTCGAGCCCCTGGTACGCCAACGCGCAGAAGTACACGCCGCGCGGTGCGGGCGCGATCGTCACGTTCGAGCTCGACGGCGGCGCCGACGCCGGGCAGGCGTTCGTGTCCGCGCTCACGCTCCACTCGAACGTCGCCAACATCGGCGACGTCCGCTCGCTCGTCATCCACCCGGCGTCCACGACGCATGCCCAGCTCAGCCCCGAGGAGCAGGTCAAGGCCGGCGTCACGCCGGGCCTCGTCCGCCTGTCCGTCGGGATCGAGCACGTCGACGACATCCTCGCGGACCTCGAGGCGGGGTTCACCGCCGCGAAGGCCGCACTGGGGTCCGACGCCGCGACCGCTGCCTCGGTCGCGGCGGAGTAAGGCGCCGGGACACGCGATGACGATTCTGGACGGCCGGGGCGCGCCCGGTGCCCCGGCCGTACAGTGGACGGCGATGACCTCTCCGGCTCCCTCCGCGTCCCCGCGCCCGCTGCGCGGGTCGGACTCGCGTGCACGGGCCAAGGCGCCCGTCCCGGCCTCGGCCGCGTGGCGCGAGGGGGACGACGCCGGGGACCGCCTCTTCGCCGACGTCGGCACGTTCGACCTCGAGGCCGGGGGCAGGCTCCCGGACGTGCGCGTCGCGTACGAGACCTGGGGAACGCTCGCACCCGACGGCTCCAACGCCGTGCTCGTGCTGCACGCACTGACCGGGGACTCGCACGTCGTCGGTCCGACCGGACCCGGTCACCTGTCCGCGGGCTGGTGGGAGGCGATGGTCGGGCCGGGCGCCCCCATCGACACCGACCGGTACTTCGTCGTCGCGCCCAACGTGCTCGGCGGCTGCCAGGGCACCACGGGCCCCGCGTCCGACGCGCCGGACGGCCGCCCGTGGGGCGGGCGCTTCCCCCGCGTGACGACCCGCGACCAGGTCGCCGTCGAGATCGAGCTCGCGCGCGCCCTGGGCATCACGTCGTGGGAGCTCGTGATCGGCGCGTCCATGGGCGGGCTACGCGTCCTCGAGTGGGCGATTCTCGGCCCCGAGGCGGGCATCACGGTCGAGTCGGTCGCGGTCATCGCGTCCGGTGCCCAGACGTCGGGCGACCAGATCGCGTGGGCGCACCCGCAGCTCGGTGCGATCCGCGCCGACCCGCAGTACCGCGGCGGCGACTACTACGACGTCCCCGACGACCAGGGGCCGCACGTGGGCCTCGGCATCGCGCGGCAGATCGCGCACGCGACCTACCGCAGCGCACGCGAGCTCGACGAACGCTTCGGCCGCCTGCCGCAGGGCGGCGAGGACCCGTTCACCGACGGGCGCTACGCAGTCCAGTCCTACCTGGACCACCACGGCGACAAGCTCTCGCGCCGCTTCGACGCGAACTCCTACGTCGTGCTCACCGAGTCCATGCTGACGCACGACCTGGGCCGCGACCGCGGCGGCGTCGATGCGGCCCTGGGCCAGATCACGGCCCGCGCGCTCGTCGTGGCGGTCGACACCGACCGCCTGTTCCTCCCCGAGCACTCGGCACGGATCGCCCAGGGCATCCCGGGCGCGCAGCCGCTGCGGCTCCTGCACTCGGAGTTCGGGCACGACGGGTTCCTCATCGAGTTCGACCAGCTCGGGCCCATGGTCACGCAGTTCCTCGGGGAGCGCGCGCAGGTCTGAGCCTCTGGAGCTCAGTGGCTGGTTCGCCGGGCCCACACCCGTCCCATCCCTTGCGCCGTGCGTGACGCCGCGGCCCGCACCCGGCACGATGTCACCATGACCGCAGACCTGGCCGAGGCCACCGCAGCCCTCCGTACCCAGTGGGACCGCCTCGAGAGGTGGCTCGGGTCGCTCGACGACACCCTGGACGACGCGGTCGACCAGCCCAGCGTCCTGGACGGCTGGACCGTGGGTGAGCTCGTGTCCCACCTGGGCCGGGCCATGGACGCGCTCGTGGCCGCAGGCCCGGTCGCCCCCGGCACCAACCCGCTCACGCTCGCCGAGTACCTCGGCACCTACCCCGAGCGCGCCGAGCAGATCGCCCAGGTGACCCGCGCCCTCGACGAGGAGATCGCGGCGGACCGCCTGGCGGCCGTCTCCGGGTACGCCCGACGCGCGTTCGCCCGGCTCGACGACCTCGCCCCCACCGAGACCGTGGTCCAGGCCCGCCGCGGCCCCATCACGCTGCGCGACATGGTGGTCTCGCGCCTCATCGAGCTCGTCGTGCACGCCGACGACCTGGAGCGCAGCCTGCCGGGCGTCGCCGAGAAGGCCGTCGACCGGGGCGCCCTGGACCTCGTCGCGGCCGAGCTGCTGCGCATCGTCGTGACGCGCGGCGGCTGGAGCCTCGAGGTCGTCGACCCTCGCCTGTGGGTCCGCCTCGCGACGGGCCGCATCCCCTACGACGTCGACGACCTGGCCCGCGCGCTCGCGCCGCTCCACACCTCGGACTCGGTGCCGGACCTGGGGCGCATGCTGCCGCTGCTCTGAGCACGCCGCCGGGCCACGGGCGGGTCCGCCGCCCCAGGCGACCCAACTATGCTCGACCGGTGGTGAACGACGTGCGGGTGACGGTCCTGGCAGGCGGAGTGGGTGGCGCGAAGCTCGCCCACGGCATGGAGCTCGCGGGAGCCGACCTCACGGTCGTGGTCAACACGGCCGACGACGTCGAGCTGCACGGCCTCGCGATCAGCCCGGACCTGGACACCGTGACGTACACGCTCGCGGGCCTCGCCGACGACGTGCGCGGCTGGGGCCTCGCCGGGGAGACCTACGCGACGCTCGACGCCCTGCGCCGCCTGGGCGAGGACACGTGGTTCACGCTGGGCGACAAGGACCTCGCGACGCACGTCGCGCGCACGGCCCGCCTGCGCGCGGGGGCCACGCTGACCGAGGTCACGGCGCAGATCACCGGCTCGCTCGGGGTCCGCTCGCGCCTGCTGCCCATGACGGACGACCTCGTGGCGACCGTCGTCGAGACCGCCGACGGGCCGCTGGGCTTCCAGGAGTACTTCGTCGCGCGCCAGCACCGCGACGAGGTCCTGGGGCTGACGTTCGTGGGCGCCGAGCAGGCGTCCCCGGCCCCGGGCGTGCTCGACGCGGTCTCGGGGGCCGGCCTGCTGGTCGTCGCCCCGTCGAACCCGTTCCTGTCGATCGAGCCGATCCTCAGCGTGCCCGGCGTGCGCGACACCCTCGCGTCCTCGCCGGCCCGCCGCGTCGCGGTGAGCCCGATCGTCGGCGGCCGCGCACTGAAGGGCCCTGCGGCGTCGGTCCTCGCGAGCCTGGGGCACGACGTCTCGGCGCTCGGCGTCGCGCGCCTGTACGTGGGGCTGGTCGACGTCATGTGCATCGACGAGGCCGACCGCGACCTCGCGCCCGCGATCGAGGCCTTGGGCCTCGAGGTCCTCGTGACGGACACGGTCATGGGCGGGGCGCAGGGCCGCGAGCGCCTGGCGCGCGAGCTGCTCGCGGCATCGGCATGACGCCCGACGGCGCCGCTCACCCCGCGGTCACGGGTGCGGCGGGAGCGTCCCCGGGCCGGCAGCGTGTCGTCGCCGTGGTGCCGCTGCGCGACGGCTCGTCGGGCAAGTCGCGGCTCGCGACCGTGCTCGACCCGGCCGAGCGCAGCCGCCTGATCGCGACGCTCGCGCGGCACGTGGTGCGCACGCTGCTCGCGAGCGGGTCCGTGGAGCGGGTGCTCGTGGTGACGTCGGACCCTCGTTTCACGTGGCGTGCGCTGGGGAGCCTGGTCGAGCCGGTGCCGCCACCGATGGACGACGCCCCGCCGACGGTGACCGGCACTCCCGCCGAGGGGGACGGCGACAGCGCCGAGGGCGACGGCCCCGGCCGCCTCCAGATCGTCCTGCAGCCCGCGAGCCGCCCGGGGCTGAACGCCGCGCTCGACGTCGGCCTGGAGATCGTCGCGAGCCTCGCCGACCCGGCGGGCCAGGGAGCAGGTGGCACGGCCGTGCGACCCGTCCGGCTCCTCGTCGCCCACGCCGACCTCCCGGCGCTCACGACCGACGACGTCGAGGCCCTGCTCGCCGAGGACGCGCCCGTCGTCGTCGCGACCGACCGGACGCGCTCGGGCACCAACCTCCTGGCGCTCGACGCCGAGGCACCGTTCACGTTCCGCTTCGGCGTCGGGAGCCTCGAGGCGCACCTGGCCGAAGCCGAGCTGCGGGGCGTGCGCGCCGTCGTCGTGCAGCGGACCGGGACCGCGGTGGACCTCGACACGCTCGACGACTGGTCCGAGCTGCCGGGCGACGTCCGAGCCCGCGACGACCTCGCGGACCTGCACGCCGCCATGGACCGGGCCCGACGGGGCTGACACCGCCGCCAGGCTGTCAGAACCCGCGAGCACCAGAGGTCACGCTCGCTCTGACGAGCACGCGGGAGCGGCCGGTGGCATCGTGACGGCATGGTGATCGAGGTGCGGCCCGCGACGCAGTTCGCCGACGTGCGCACGATGGTGGGGCCCAAGCGGCCCGACGCGAACGTGTGCTGGTGCCTGAGCTACCGCCTGCCCTCGAAGGAGAACGTCGCGCTCGTCGGTCCCGACCGCGGCGCGCTCGTCGAGGAGCTGTGCCGCCAGGACCCGCCCCCCGGCGTGCTCGCGTACGACGGGGACGAGGTCGTCGGCTGGGCTGCCGTGCACCCGCGCGCCGACACGGCCTTCGCCCGCAACCGCAAGATCCCGCACGTCGACGACCTCGACGTGTGGTCGGTGTGGTGCGTGCGGGTGCGCCCGGGCCACCGCGGGGCGGGCGTCTCGCACCACCTGCTGCGGGGCGCGGTCGCCTTCGCCCGCGAGCACGGCGCACCGGCCGTCGAGGGGTACCCGCTCGACAACCAGAGGAAGAAGATCGACCTGACCATGGCCTACGCGGGCACCAAGAAGCTCTTCGAGGACGCCGGGTTCACGCAGGCTGCGACGACCGGCTCGGTGCTCAACGGGTTCCCTCGCGTGCTCATGCGGCTCGACCTGCGCTGACCCCGCGGGGCACGGTCTCACCACCCGCCGCGGTGCACCACGTCCTCGAGCGGTCGGCGCGGGCGTCGCGTCGGAGAACCCACCGACGCCGTAGCGCCGACCCCAGGTCCCCTCGCGCCCTCCCGAGGGGCCGGGTCCGCCGCATGCCCGACGGCGACGACCCCGGTCACCAGGAACTCGTCCGGCACCCCGAACGCCTCCCGCAACGCCTCGACCTGCCCTGGCGGCACCCCGAAGAAGCACGCGCCGAGTCCCTCGTCGACCGCGGTCTGGAGCATGAGCAGCGACGCCATGCCCGCGTCGACGTGCCAGTACGGGACGTCCCACGGGGAGTCGCCCTCGCCCGTGGCCTGCGCCGCCGCACGGACCTTGTCGTCCTCGGCGTACCGCCGTAGGTACGCCTCGCGCGACGTCAGGACCACGACGACCACGGGGGCCGTCCGCATCCCGGCGAGCCACCGGCTCTCCTTCGCGGCGCCGCCAGGGGCCGCGTCCCCCTCGCCGCCCGCACCCCCGGCGGAACCACCCCCGCCCGGCTCCCCCACCGCGCGGGGCGAGGTCGCGGACCAGAAGCGCGCGACGCCGTCGGGCGTGTCGAGGACGACGAACGCCCAGCCCTGCGTGAAGCCCGCGTTGGGTGCGCGGACCGCGTTGCGCAGCAGGCGGTCTACGGACCGGGGATCGACGGGCCCGTCCGTGAAGCGTCGGACCATGCGGCGGCGGCGGACGACGTCCTGGAACTCCATGCCGACCATGCTGCCAGCCCGCGGCCACGCCGAGCACGCGGCCGAGCGTCCGGACGCCCCGCTCCCCGCGCGCCACCGCTCGCCCGGTGCCACGATGCGTGAGTCGCGCCGTCGGCCACGACCCGGCACCACCCCGTCGCAGGAAGGCCACGCACGTGAGCGAAGAACGCAGGACGCCCGGCGCGGGGACCATCACGGTCGCCGCGCTCGCCGTCATGAACATCGTCGCGGTCGTGAGCCTGCGCGGGCTCCCCGCAGAGGCCGAGTACGGGCTCGCCTCGACGTTCTACTACCTGTTCGCGGCGCTGTTCTTCCTCGCCCCGGTGGGGCTCGTGGCTGCCGAGCTCGCGACGGGCTGGCCCGAGGAGGGCGGCATGTTCCGGTGGGTCGGCGAGGCGTTCGGGAGCCGGTGGGGGTTCCTCGCGATCTTCATGGTGTTCATCGAGGGCTGCATCTGGTTCCCCACGATCCTCACGTTCGCCGCCGTGACGCTCGCGTACACGGGGGACGCAGCGAGCGCCCCTCGGCTGTCGGGCGACAAGGTGTTCGTGCTCGCGGTCGTGCTCGCGGTGTTCTGGCTCGCGACGCTCATCGCGCTGCGGGGCGTGAAGTCGTTCTCCCAGGTCGCGAAGTGGGGTGGGATCGTGGGGACGCTCGTGCCGGCCGCGGTCCTCATCGGGCTGGCCGCCGCATACCTCGCGGCGGGCAACCCGTCGCAGGTCGAGCTCTCGTGGGGCGCGTTCGTGCCGGACCTGTCGAAGGTGTCGAACATCGTGCTCGCGGCGAGCATCTTCCTGTTCTACGCGGGCATGGAGATGAACGCGGTGCACGTGCGGTCGATCAAGAACCCGATCCGCAACTACCCGGTCGCGATCCTCGTGGCCGCGCTGGGGGCCGTCGTCGTGCTCGTCCTGGGGACGCTCGCCATCGCCGTGGTCATCCCGACGGGGCAGATCGACCTGACGCAGAGCCTGCTCACGGCCTACCACCTGCTGCTCACCTGGGCGGGGGTCGGGTGGGCGGCGCCGTACCTGGCCGCGATGCTGGCCGTGGGCGTGCTCGCGGGCATCGTGACCTGGGTCGCGGGCCCGGCGACGGGTCTGCTGTCCGTGGCGCGCGCGGGCTACCTGCCACGCTGGTTGCACCGGACGAACCGGGCGGGCATGCCCTCGCGCATCCTGCTGGTCCAGGCCGCGGTCGTCACGGTCCTGTCGGTCCTGTTCGTGGTCCTGCCGTCGGTCCAGGCCGCGTACCAGCTCCTGAGCCAGCTCACGGTGATCCTGTACCTGGTCGCGTACGTGCTCATGTTCGCGGCGGTCATCGCCCTGCGGTACTCCCAGCCCGCCCGACCGCGCCGCTACCACGTGCCCGGCGGCATCGTGGGCGTGTGGGTCATCGGCGGGTGCGGCCTGCTCGCGGCGGCGCTCGCGCTCGTGGTGAGCTTCGTGCCGCCCGCGCAGGTCGAGGTGGGCAGCCCGACGACGTACGTGGGTCTGCTCGTCGGCCTCAGCGTGGTCTTCGTGGCGCTGCCGTTCTGGGCGTACGCCGCGCGCCGGGCGTCGTGGCGCGACGAGACGCTCGACTTCGCGCCGTTCACGTGGCAGGTCGGTGCCCAGGAGTCGGAGATCCGGGGCGCGGGGGCGCAGGCCGCGCCCCCCGAGGCGCCGGCCTAGAGCCGCTCGGCGAGCAGCTCGACGAGCGCCTTGCCCTGCACGCCGCCGAGCTGGTCGGCCTGGGTGCGGCACGAGAACCCGTCGGCGAGGAAGATGTCGTTCGGGCCGGCCTTGCGCAGCGCGGGCAGGAGCGCGTTCTCCGCGACCGCCACCGACACGTCGTAGTGGCCCTTCTCCATGCCGAAGTTCCCGGCGAGGCCGCAGCATCCGGCGAGCGTGTCGATCGTGGCGCCGGCCCCGCGCAGCAGCTTCTCGTCGGCCGCGAAGCCCATGACGGAGTGCTGGTGGCAGTGCGGCTGGACGACGGCCGTGACGTCGGACAGGTCGGGGACCTGCCAGGTCTCGGGTGCGGGGCGTGTCTCGGGGCGCGTGAGGAGCTCGGCGACCGTGTGGGTCGCGCCCGCGACGGCCTTGGCGCGCGGGTCGTCGGGGAAGAGGTCGAGCAGGTCGGAGCGCAGCACCGCGGTGCACGACGGCTCGAGCCCGACGATCGGGATCCCGTTGACCGCGAAAGGTCCCAGGACCTGGAGCAGGTTCTCGAGGCGCTTGCGGGCGCCGTCGAGCTGGCCCGTGCTGATCCAGGTCAGGCCGCAGCAGGCCTGCTGGTCGGGCACGATCACGTCGTAGCCCGCGGCGTCGAGCACCGTGACCGCGGACTGCGGCACCGAGGGCGCGAGCGCGTCGCTGAACGAGTCGGTCCACAGCACGACCTGCGGCCGCTTGCCCGCCTTGGGCCGACCGGGCGTCTGCCCGACGGCGAGCCCCGGCACCCCGTTCGTCGCACCTCCGCGCTTCCACCAGGTGCGGAACGGGACCTCGGCGAACTTCGGCACCTCGCGGCGCGGGTCCATGCCGCCGAGCGAGAGCACGAGCTTCGCGAGCGGCCGGATGCCGAGGACCGCGTTGACGAGCCGCGGCATCATGCCCGCGAGGCGCGCCCAGCGCGGCAGCCAGCCCAGCGCGTAGTGGTTCATGGGACGCAGCTTGCCCTGGTAGGTGCGGTGCAGGACCTCGGCCTTGTACTGAGCCATGTCGACGCCCGCCGGGCAGTCGGCCGAGCACGCCTTGCACGACAGGCACAGGTCGAGCGAGTCGCGCACCTCGGGCGACGTGAGGCCGCCCACGAGCGTGCCGTTGATCGCGTCCTGGAGCACGCGCGCCCGTCCGCGCGTGACGTCCTTCTCGTCCTTGGTCGCCTGGTAGGACGGGCACATGAACCCGCCCGACGCCGACGAGTCCGCGCGGCACTTGCCGACGCCGACGCAGCGGTGCACGGCCTGGGTCATGTCGCCGTGGTCGTGGCCGAACGAGAAGCCGCCCTTGGTCGGCAGCACGGGCAGCGCCTTGGGCCGGCGCAGGTCTGCGTCGACCGCGTTGGGTCGCACGATCACCCCGGGGTTGAGCACGTCCTGCGGGTCGAACAGCGCCTTGACCTGCTCGAACAGCGAGATGGCCTCGGGCGAGTACATGACGGGCAGCAGCTCCGAGCGTGCGCGGCCGTCGCCGTGCTCACCGGACAGCGAGCCGCCGTACTTGGCCACGAGCTCGGCGGCCTCTGTCATGAAGGTCCGCAGCACCGAGCCCGACGTCTCGAGCGGGATGTCGATGCGCAGGTGCACGCACCCGTCGCCGAAGTGCCCGTACGGCAGGCCGTCGACGCCGTAGCGCGCCATGAGCGCGTCGAGGTCGCGCAGGTAGGCGCCCAGCTTCTCGGGCGGGACCGCGGAGTCCTCCCAGCCCGGCCACGCCTGCTCCCCCGCCGGCGTGCGCCCGGCCAGCCCGGCGCCGTCGGCCCGGATCTGCCACATGGCCGTGGCGTCAGGACCTGCGGGCAGGATGCGTGTGGACGTCGACGCGGAGGCCGCGACGATGGCCTCGGCGTTCGCGTACGCCTCCTCGGGGGTCGCTCCCCCGACCTCGACCATCATCCAGCCACCGCCCGGCGGCAGCTCGGGGACCGAGCCCGCACCCTTGGCGCGGCGCACCACGTCGACGAGGCGGGCGTCGAGGCCCTCGACCGCGAGCGGGCCCAGCGAGAGGAGGGCGGGGACGTCGTCGGCCGCGGTGGGCATGTCCTCGTAGGCGAGGACGACGAGCGTGGGCGCGCTCGGCATCGGGACCAGGGCGACCGTGGCCTCGAGGATCGTGACGAGGGTGCCCTCGGAGCCCACGAGGAACTTCGCGAGGTCCGAGCCGTTCTCCGGCAGCAGGTGCTCGACCGAGTACCCGGAGACCTGCCGCCCGAACCGCCCGAACTCGGTGCGGATGAGCGCCAGGTTGTCCTTGACGAGCTGCGCGAGGCCGGGGACCGCCGCGAACGTCGGGTCGCCCTTGCCCGCGGTGAATCGCCGGCCCGTGCCGTCGACCACGTCGAGCTCGACCACGTTGTCCGCGGTGCGCCCGTAGGCGACCGCGTGCGGACCGCACGCGTTGTTGCCGATCATGCCGCCGAGCGTCGCGCGGTTCTGCGTCGAGGGGTCGGGGCCGAAGCGCAGGCCGTGCGGGGCCGCGGCCTTCTGCAGCGTCGACATGACGACACCCGGCTCGATGCGGGCCGTGCGGGCCTCCGGGTCGACCGACAGGACCCGGTTGACGTGCCGCGAGAAGTCGATCACGACGCCCGGGCCGATCGAGTTGCCCGCGACCGACGTGCCCGCGCCGCGCGCCGTGAGCGGCACGCCCAGCTCGCGCGTCACCTCGAGCGCCGCCACGACGTCCTCGGTCGAGACCGGGAAGACCACCATCTCGGGGACGACGCGGTAGTTCGACGCGTCGGTCGAGTACTCGGCCCGGCGACGCGTCGAGGAGTCGACGATGCCGCGCGTCGTGGTGCGCAGCGCTGCGGCGACCGCCTCGCGCGCCGCGTCCGCGGCACGCTCGGCCTCGCTGAGGGCCGCAGACCGCGCGGCCTCCTCGGCGGCGGCCGCCTTCGCGGCGTGCTGGGCGTCCGCCTCCGTGCGCTCGGGCGGGACGGGGGCTCCTGCGGCGTCGGGTTCAGCAGTCACGTCGGCGATTCTCCCACCACTCCCCGGGGCCACGGACGCGCGTCCGGGGAGTGTCCCGGATCGGGGGTTGCGCGGGGGACGGGTCGGCAGCGTGCCCGACGGCGGCGCGCGGTTCACCGCCCGGCGCCGGGCGGCGGAGCGGACGGAAGGTCCCCGGACCCACCCTCGCCACGTGCGGGCCAGCACTCGGTGGTGCGCTGTGCCGGGTGCGCGGTGCACATGTGCGCCGTGCTGGGCTGCACCGTGCCAGGGGTGCCCCTGTACGAGCCTGCCCACCGGCTCCTGGAGTTGCCCTGCCCGGGCCGGGTCGTGCTCGCTCCCGCTCGTGGCTACCGACTTCCGTCCGCTCCGGTCGCAACGGTACTGCGGGTCGGCCCGCGCACCGAGCCCGAGGGCGGAGCACGGGCGACCGGCGGGACCTAGCGCCTCGTCTCGTACCTGGTCTGGAGCACACCGCCGGGAAACGTCCGGGTCTCCACCAGGTCCAGCTTCACCCAGGTGTCCAGGGACGGGAAGAACGGCGTGCCGCCGCCCACCAGGACCGGGTGGGTGACGATCACGTACTCGTCGATCAGCCCGGCCCGCATCACCGACGCGGCGAGGGCGGCGCCGCCGACGTCCAGCGGGCCGTCGTCCTCGGCCTTGAGACGGGCGATCTCGGCGACGGCGTCGCCGGTGACCAGGCGGGCGTTCCAGTCGACCGCGCTGATCGTCGAGGAGAACACCACCTTCGGCATGTCCCGCCAGCGGCGGGCGAACTCGGCGTGCGCCGGTGTGACGCCGGGCTCCTGGTCGGCGGTCGACCAGTGGGGGCTCATCGCCTCCCACAGGCCGCGACCGTACAACGCCGTGCCCGTCGCCCCCACCCGGTCGGACCACCACTGGAACAGCTCGTCGCTCGGCACGCTCCAGCCGAGGTCGCCGCCGGGCGCGGCGACGTATCCGTCCAGGCTCATGCTCATGGCAAACGTCAGCTTCCCCATGGTGTCGTCCTTCCGGCTGTCGGTGTTCGGTGTACTACAGACGGCCGCAGTGGCGCGAAGTCATCGACGAGGACCTGTGCGACCCCGCGCGCGGGGCCTCAGCCCACGCCGTCACCCTCGACGTCAGCCGTCCAGTTGACCTGCTGGATGCGGGTGTCGAGCTCACGCAGCGCACGCGCCAGGTCGTCGGCCTCGGCCCGCGTCGCGGGCACGTCCACTCCCGACACGTACCGCAGCTCGGTGCGCGTGAAACGGTCCTGGGAGGCCGATGCGGCGTCGGCGAGGTCGCTCCGCAGACGGTGCCGCAGGCGCAGCACGTCGCGACGCGCGAGCGCGGCCGTCATGGTCAGGCCAGGCTCGACCTCGGTCGCGAGGTTCGCCGCGTTGATGCGCCCGATCAAGGACTCGAGCTGCGCCGCGGTGCGCTCGTGCTCGGCGAGCAGCGCGACCGGGTCCTCGGCCGGGAGGTCGCCCTCCTGGTGGCGGGCGTTCGCGATCGCCCTGCTCGCCAGCTGGGCGAGCCGGCGCTGGAGGTCGGCGCGCTGCGCGAGGGCCTCGGCGAGCTTCATCGTTGATCGACTCCTGGTGCTGGGACGGTACGGACTTCCGGTCCGAACCTATCCCGGTCCGGCGAACCCGTCGCAGGATCGCCGAACCGGCCTAGAGCACCAGCTCCGGCTGCAACCTCGTCGGGCTCCACACCCGCTGCCGGTACGCGGCGAACGTCGTGGCCGCGAGCGCGACCGCGAGGACCACGAGGAGCACCCCCACGTCCCGCGCGACGGTCGCGAGGTCCCCGCCGTAGAGGAGCTGCCGGAGCCCCTCGACCGTGTAGGACATGGGCAGGAAGCGGTGCAGCGCGCGCAACGGCTCGGGGATCGTCTGCCACGGGAACGTCCCGCCCGCGGTCACGAGCTGGACGAGCATGAGCACGAGCCCCAGGAACTGCCCCACCGCCCCGAGGTACACGTTGAGCGCCTGGAGGATCGCGACGAACGTCGCCGACGCGAGCACGAGGAGCACTGCGGTCCCCACGGCGTACACGGGGTCGATGTCGAGCGCGAACTTCACGACCGTGAACATGAGCGCGACCTGGGCCACGCCGATCACGGCCGGCGGGAGCCAGCCGCCGAGCGCGGTCTGCCACGCGGGACGCCCCGCCGCGAGCGACCGGTTCGACAGGGGCCGCACGAGCAGGAACAGCACGTACGCCCCGATCCACGCCGCGAGCGACATGAAGAACGGCGCGAGCCCGGCCCCGTACGTGCCCGCGTTCGCGATCGTGTCCTTCTTCACCGCGACCGGGTTGCCGAGCGTCTTCGCCGTCTCCTCCTGCGTCTGCTCGTCGACGTCGGGGATGCGCCCCAGTCCCGCCGCGAGGCCGTCGTAGAGCTCGGTCGTGCCGGACTGGAGCTGGGCCGTCCCGTCGCGCAGGGTCACGCTCGACGACGCGAGCTCGGCTGCGCCGTCGGACACCTGCGCCGTGCCCGAGGCGAGTGCGCCCGCGCCGCTCGCGAGCGTGCCCGCCCCGTCCTCGAGCTCTGCCGCGCCCGACGCGAGCCGGTCCCCGCCCGACGCCGCGGTCGCGATGCCCTGCGTGAGGGCGGGTGTGGCTCCCGCGAGCGTCGCCGCCCCGGCCGCGACCTGCGCCGAGCCCGCGCTGAGCTCGCCCAGCTTCCCGGCGGCCCCCTCGACGGTGGCGGCGGCGTCCTCGACCGCGGGCGTGATGTCGGTGATGACCTGGCTGACGACGGGCTGGATCTGGTCGGCCTGGGCCTGCGTGAGCGTCCCGTCCGCGACGAGCTGGTCGAGCAGCGCCTGGACGTCGGCGTCGGCGTTCGCGAGCTGCCCGACGACGTCTCTCGCCGCCGTTGCCGCCTGCTGCCCGTAGCCCGCGACCTGGGCGTTGCCGTCCGCGACCTGCTGCGCGCCGTCGGCCAGCTCCTGGGTCTGCGCCGGGAGGTTCGCGGTCCTGCTGCGCAGCGTGTCGAGGCCGTCCGACAGGGTGCCGGCGCCCGAGGCGAGCGTGCCGCTCGCGGTCGACAGCTCGTCGGCCCCGTCGGCGAGGCGGGCCGCACCGCTCGCGGCCTCGCTCGCCCCCGCCGCGAGCCGGGCCGTGCCATCCACGAGCTGCACGGTCCCGTCGGAGAGCTGCGTGGCACCGTCGACCAGCTTCTGCGCACCCTCGACCCCGCTCGCGAGGTTGGTGTGGATCGAGGCGAACCCCTTGAGGAACGTGTCGGCGGCCTCGGTGCCCACCTGCTCGGCGATCGCGTCACGGACCTTGCCCACGATGGTGTCCGCGATGGTCGCGGCGAGGTAGTTGTTGGCGTCGTTGGTGATGAGCACCAGGCTCGCCTGCTGCGGCTCGAACCTTCCCGACGAGGCCAGGTCCTCCGAGAACGTCGGACCGATGACGAGGGCGGCGTCGAAGCGTCCCGACCGCACCCCGGCCTCGGCGTCCGCCTGTGTCGTCTCGACCCAGCCGAACCCGCCGTCACCGTCGACGAGTTGCTTCGCGACCTCGTCGCCGAAGTTCTTCTCGGTCGAGGTGCCGTCGACCGCGTCCTCGACGGTCGTGCCGCGGTCCTGGACGACGAGCGCCGCCGGGACCTCGGCGAGCTTGTCGTACGGGTTCTCGTTCGCGAACAGGTACAGCCCCGAGTACAGCGTGGGGATCACGATCATCGCGAGGATCGCGAGCTTGGGCAGGGTCCCGGCGCTGATGCGCCGGAGCTCGGAGATCCCGAGGCGGATCGCGGTCATCGGTCGGCCTCCTCGTCGGTGTCGGGCTCCGGTGCGGCGGGTGGGGCGTCAGGTGGGTCGGGGACCGGTTCGGGAGCCCGTTCGGGGACCGGTTCGGGGACCACAGCCTGGTGGCGTCCGGGCTCTGCCCGGTCGAAGAGCGTGGTCGGGTCGGTCGTCTCGACGGGCTCCGGTGGTCCGACGGTCCCGTCCTGGTCGCCCTGCCGCGCGTCCGGTACCACCGCCGGCTCGGGCCGCGTCCGCAGGGCCTCGACCGGCGCCGCACGGAGCGCGTCGTCGCCGCGCGCTGGCGGCAGGTCGGCACCGAGGTCGCGGGCCGAGGAGCGCGTGCACTGGACGAGCACGCCGTAGCCGAGCGCCGCGAGGGACTCCGCGACGGCCCACCAGCCCGAGGGTTCCCCCCGGTGCCGGTCGGGCAGGGTCAGGACGAGGAACCGCACGTCCTTGCGCTCGGACGCGAGGGACGACAGGAGGGCGGTGCGCAGCGTGCCGTGCAGCTCGTCGACGCGGTCGCCGCGGCGGTCCAGCAGGTCGTGCGCGTCGAGCCACTTCGCGGCGCGGCCCGGCAGGGACCACTGGCCCGCGAGCGAGAGCTCCTCGGCGACGACGTCCCCGACCGTGAGCGCCTCGTCGGGCTCGGAGATCCCCGGGACGTCGACCACGGCCGTGACACGGCGCAGGTCCGCGGTCGCGGTCGTGGTGGTGCCGTCGTCGCCCACGAGCGTGACGGTCCCGGTGTACGGGGCGAGGCGGCCGGTCGCGACGAGCGCGAGCGCGGTGTGCCCGTGGCCCGGCTCGCCCGCGAGGAGGACGCACTCCCCCGCGGCGAGGGTCAGGGTGGTGGCTTCGAGCATCGGCGCCCGCCGACCCTCGACCTGGACGTCGTCCAACGCGATCTGCACCGTCGTGTCCTCTCGTGGCGGGCCTCCGCGCGGATGGGCCGCGACGGAGCCTCCGTCGATCTTCCGTTGGACCCCGCAGGAGCGCACCTTGTCCGGGTCGGGCGCAGCCCGGCGCCCCGCTCGTCCGGCGCGGCCGGAGGGCGAAGGTCCTTCGCCGCCCCGGCCGGGTCGGCGTCGGGTCGGTAGCCTGGGGAAACGGGCGTCGAGAGGAGACTTCATGCGTGTCGTGATCGTCGGGGCGAGCGGGAACGTCGGCTCGGCCCTGCTGCGCAGGCTCGTGGGTGACCCGGTGGTCACCTCGGTCGTCGGGGTCGCGAGCCGGGTGCCTCGCGCGGACGGTTCGAGCACCGTCGTGCCGCCGTTCGACGCCGCCGAGTGGGTCCGCTGCGACCTCACGGACCCGGAGCAGGTCGTGGCCTCGCGTCTCGCGGGCGCGTTCGTCGGTGCCGACGCCGTGGTCCACCTCGCGTGGGCGATCGACCCCGCGCACGACCGCGACGAGCTCGCGCGCGTCAACGTCGAGGGGACGAGGCGGGTCGCCGCCGCGGCGGCGCGGGCGGGCGTGGGGCACCTCGTGGTCGCGTCGTGCGCGAGCGCGTACTCGCCCGCCTTCGACGACGCGCCCCGCGACGAGTACTGGCCCACGGCGGGGATCGCCGGGTCGGTCTCGAGCGCGCAGAAGGCCGAGGTCGAGGGGTTCCTGGACCGCTTCGACGCCGAGCACCCCGGGATCGTGGTGACGCGCGTGCGCGCGCCCTTCACGTTCCAGCGCGACGCCGCGAGCGAGGTCTCGCGCCTGTTCTTCGGCAAGCTCCTGCCGGCGCCGCTGCGCCGCAAGGGTCACCTGCCCACGCTCGTGTGGCCGCGCGGCATGCGCCTGCAGGTGGTCCACGCCGACGACCTCGCGGACGCCTACCGCGAGATCCTCGTGGGTCGGCACCCGGGGACGTTCAACATCGCCTCGCAGGACGTCCTCACGGGTCCCGACGTCGCCGCGATCGTCGCGCAGGGACGGCTCCGGGAGGTGTCGCCCGGGTCTCTGCGGCGGGCGGTCGCGGTCGCCTGGACGGCCCGGTTGGTCCCGCTCGACCCGGGCTGGTTCGACGTCGCGCTCGCCGTACCGGTGCTCGACACGGCGCGCGCTCGACGGTTGCTGCGGTGGGCGCCGGTGCACGACGCCCACGCGACGGTCACCGAGGTCGTCGGTGGCCTGGTCGAGGGCGCGGGCACGCAGAGCCCACCGCTGCTGCCGTCCTAGGGTCGCCGGGACTCCTACGACTCCAGGGCCGCGTCCAGCGTGATCGTCGCGCCGGTCAGGGCCTTGGACACCGGGCACGTGGCCTTGGCGTTCTCGGCCGCCGCGAGGAACCCGGCCTCGTCGAGCCCGTCGACCTCGCCGTGGACCGTGAGCGCGACCGCCGAGATGCGCAGGCCGCCTGCCGGGTCCGGGGACAGCGTGACGTCGGCCTTGACCTCGAGCGCGATCGGCGTGCCACCCGCCTCGCCGATCACCCCCGAGAGCTGCATCGCGTAGCAGGAGGAGTGCGCTGCGCCGATGAGCTCCTCGGGGCTCGTGATCCCCTCGGCCTCGTCGGCCGTGCGGCGCGGAAAGCTGACGTCGAACGTGCCGGTCCCCGAGCTCGTGAGCTCGACCTGACCGGTGCCTTCCATGAGCGTGCCGTTCCACGCGGTGCGGGCGGTGCGGACTGCCATGATGTGGCTCCTTCGGGGTTGCGGGTACGAGACCCATTGCCGTTCACTACCCGTCGACCGTAACCCCGAGGTCGTGCGCCCGCAGCGGCGTCCCACGGTGCTCGGCGCTAGGGCGCGCCGACCTCCACCACGACCGGGAACCCGACCTCGGTCGCCAGCCGCTCGGCGAGCGTGAGCGGGTTGGACACCGCGCCGACCTGGACGACGATCGACGAGAGGTCGTCGCGCACGTAGACCGCGCGGACCTGTGGCCAGCGGTCGTTCCCGAGGAGCGACTCCGCGAGCGCCTGGAGCTCTCCCGGCAGCACGGGGAGCGGATCGACCCGGACCGCGACGTCGGGGTAGGCCTCGGCGACCGCGGCCAGCGCCTCCTGGGGCGGGTCGCCGTGCCACGCGAGGACGACCGTCCCGCTGCCCTCGAGCCGGACCGTGCCGAGACGCTCGTCGTCCGCCAGGCGCCCGCCGAGCAAGGACATCGCGCCCTCGGGCCCCGGGAGCCGCTCGGCGACCACCGACGCCTCGGAGAGCGGAACCACCGGGACTCCGCGCTCGCTCGGACCGGCGGGTCGGAGCGGGTCCAGCGCCCGGGGGACGCCTTCCTCGGGCCCGACGATCGTCAAGGTCGCCTCCACCAGCGGCGTCTCCTGCGGCGCGGGCGTCGCCGTGCACCCGGCCACGAGCGCACCGGCGGCCACCAGGCCCGCGAATCCTCGTCTCATCACGCATCCCCCCTCGCCGCGCACCCTAGCGAAGACCCCGGGCCCGGCGGAAGGGCGTTCGGGTGCCGTCGCGCACCGGGTGCCGGGCCCGCCGGGGCGCGCGCCCGCCGAAGCGGCGTGCCCGTCAGGGGGCGAGCACCACGGCCGTCCCGTACGCCACGATCTCCTGGTAACCGTTCCCGACCTCGTCGCTGTCGTAGCGCATCGCGAGGATCGCGTTGGCTCCCTGCGCGGTGGCCTCCTCGACCATGCGGGCGACGGCCTCGTCGCGCGACTGCTGGAGCTGCTTGGTGAGCCCCTTGAGCTCGCCGCCGACGATCGACTTGAGCCCCGCGCCGATCTGCGCGCCGACGTTGCGCGACCGGACGGTCAGGCCGGTCACCTCGCCGACGACCTGCTGCACGGTCCGGCCCGGGACATCGTTCATGGTGGAGACCAGCACGGTACGTCCTCCTCACGGCAGCGCACCGTGCGCGGCCACTCCTCACGGTAGGAGGACCTGGGGGACGGCGCCCGGCGTGCACGCGCCGACCCGGCGGGATGGAACGGTTCGTCCCATCCCGGCTGCTCCTCGGGTGCTCGGCAGCGAGCGGGCGTTGAATGGGAGGCATGACAGCCTCGGACACCCCTCTCGTCCCCGCGACTGCCGACCCGACGCCCTGGGCGCTCCCGCCGCAGGCCGTGCTCGCCGAGGTGGGGTCGAGCGAGGCGGGCCTCACGGCCGAGCAGGCGCGGACCCGGCTCGCCGAGGTCGGCCCCAACCGGTTGGCCCCGCCCGCGCGCACACCGTGGTGGCGCCGGGTGCTCTCCCAGTTCGACGACGTCCTCATCTACATCCTGCTCGTGTCCGCGGTGCTCAAGGCGATCGTGGGCGACTGGATCGACTTCACCGTGATCCTCGCGGTCGCGGTCATCAACGCGGCGATCGGGCTGATCCAGGAAGGGCGTGCCGAGAAGGCCCTCGACGGGATCCGGGGCATGCTCTCGGTCCACGCGCAGGTGCGCCGCGACGGCGCGTGGGCCCAGGTCGACGCCGACGACCTGGTGCCGGGCGACGTCGTGCGGGTGCGTTCGGGCGACCGCGTCCCCGCGGACCTGCGCCTGCTCTCGGGGGTCAACCTGCGCGTCGACGAGTCGGCCCTCACGGGCGAGTCCGTGCCCGCGGCCAAGTCGGTCGACGAGGTGCCCGCCGAGTCGGGGGTCGGCGACAGGTCGAGCATGCTGTTCTCGGGCACCCTGGTCTCCGCGGGCACGGGGACGGGCGTCGTGGTCGAGACGGGCGAGACGACCGAGATCGGCCGCATCCAGACCCTCATCTCCGAGGTCCCCTCGCTCGAGACCCCGCTGTCGCGCACGCTCGACGCGTTCGGGAAGAAGCTCGCGGTCCTCATCCTCGTCATGGCCGTGGTCATGGTCGTGATCGGCCGCGTGTTCCACGGGTTCGAGACCCCCGAGCTCGTGTCGGCAGCGATCGGCTTCGCTGTCGCGGCCGTCCCCGAGGGTCTGCCGGCCCTCGTGACGATCACGCTCGCCCTGGGCGTGCAGCAGATGGCCCGACGGCGGGCGATCACGCGCCGCCTGCCCGCCGTCGAGACGCTCGGATCGGTGACCACGATCTGCTCGGACAAGACCGGGACGCTGACCAAGAACGAGATGACGGCCCGCACGGTCCGCACGGCGGGTCACGAGTACGCGGTGACGGGGATCGGCTACGCGCCCGACGGCGAGGTCAGCCTCGACGGGTCGCCCGCCCCCCTCGCCGAGCACCCCGACCTGCGGCGTCTTGCCGAGGTGATGATGCTGTGCAACGACGCGCGCATCGTCCACGAGCCCACCGGCGAGGGCGACGGCTGGCGCCTCGTGGGCGAGCCGACCGAGGGCGCGCTGCGGACCCTGGGCCTCAAGGCGGGCCTCGACCCGGCCGGGTGGCGGCGCGTCGCGCTCGTCCCGTTCGAGTCCGAGAACAAGTACATGGCGACGCTCAGCGAGGACCCCGACGGTGGCCTCCACGTGCTCGTCAAGGGAGCCCCGGACCGGGTGCTCGACCGCTGCTCGACCCAGACCGGGCCCGACGGGCGTCCCGAGCCGCTCGACCACGACTTCTGGTCGGCCCAGATCGACGAGATCGGCGCGCAGGGCCTGCGCGTGCTGGCCGCGGCCCGCACGGCGGCGGACCCGGGACGCTCGACCCTGGACCCGCAGGACGTCGACGCAGGCCTCGAGCTGGTCGGCCTGGTCGGGATCGTCGACCCGCCGCGCCCCGAGGCCGTCGAGGCCATCGCGCAGTGCCAGGACGCCGGGATCACGGTCAAGATGATCACGGGCGACCACTCGGGCACCGCGCTCGCGATCGCCCGGGAGATGGGGATCGTCCGCGACGGGGCCGGGCCCGGACAGACCGGGGCCGCCGGGGCCGCCGGAGTCGCAGCCGCGGCCACCAAGGTCCTCACGGGGGCCGAGCTCGAGGCCATGAGCACCGAGGAGCTGCGCGCGGTCGTCCAGGACGTCGACGTCTACGCGCGCACCAGCCCCGAGCACAAGATCCGGATCGTCTCGGCGCTGCAGTCGCACGGGCAGGTCGTGGCGATGACGGGGGACGGCGTCAACGACGCCCCCGCGCTGACGCAGGCCGACGTGGGCGTCGCGATGGGCATCAAGGGCACCGAGGCCACCAAGGAGGCCGCCGAGGTCGTCCTCGCGGACGACAACTTCGCGACCATCGAGCGCGCGGTCGAGGAGGGCCGGCGCATCTACGACAACCTGCGCAAGTCCGTCCTGTTCCTGCTGCCGACGAACGGCGCGCAGTCGCTCGTGATCCTGGTCGCGGTGCTCCTGGGGTGGGCTCTGCCGCTCCAGCCCGTGCAGGTGCTGTGGATCAACATGGTCACGGCCGTGACGCTCTCGCTCGCGCTGGCCAACGAACGCGCCGAGCCCGACATCATGTCGCGCAAGCCTCGCGACGCCAAGGCCTCGATCCTCACCGCTGCCTACCTGCGTCGCGTCCTGCTCGTCTCGGTCCTCATCGGTGGAGCGACCATGGCCGTCTACTTCATCGAGCGCGACCAGGGCATGGGCGTGGCCGAGGCCCAGACGACGGCCGTGACGATGCTCGCGCTCGGCCAGCTCGCCTACCTGTTCAACTGCCGCTTCCTGGACCGCTCGTCGATCACGCCCGCGGTCCTGAAGGGCAACCGGGCGGTCTGGTACTCGGCGGGCTCGCTGCTCGCGCTCCAGGCCGTGTTCGTCTACGCGCCGTTCATGCACTCGTGGTTCGGCTCCGCGCCCATCGGGCTGCGCGAGTGGGGCATCACGCTCGGGCTCGCGGTCGTGGTCTTCCTGCTCGTCGAGACGGCCAAGGCGCTCGGCCGGGCCCGACAGCGCTGAGGCCCCCCACGCCGTCGGGCACGCCGCTCGAGGAGCGACGTGCCCGACGGCCGCGAGCGAGCAGGCGTCAGTCGATGCTGCCCGCGGGACGGAAGACGATCGACGAGGCGCGGTCGTTCATCGACCCGAGCGTGGCGCAGAAGGGGACGCAGTTCGTCGAGGTGCCCTTGACGTAGTTCTCGAGGTCGTAGAGGGTCGCCCAGCACTCGGCGTACGCGTTCAGCGAGCTGATGTTGTTGTTGAACAGGTAGTCCGACAGCCGGGGGAAGCCGTACGTGTTGCCGGTCCTGCACCCGGTGCCGCCGTTGCTCCAGAAGACCTTGTTGCCCCCGGTGTGGTTGGCCCCCTTGTACGCGACGCCCAGCATCATGGTCGCCCCCGGTGCCGCGGCGGTCGCGCTCGGGCCGGCGGCGCGGGACTGTGCCTGCGCCGCCTGGGCCGACTGCTCCTGGGCGAAGGCCTGCAGGGCCGCGGGCTCGCCGGCCTCGATCGCGGGGTCGGTCACGGGCACGCCCGTCGCGGCCTCGATGGCCTCGCCGAACGAGTCGAAGCACTCGACCGTGGGTGCGGGCGTGAAGGCGATGTCCTGCCCCGCCGGGGTGGGCTGGGCGATGACCGAGCAGACGTCCTCCTCGGCAGCGAACGACTTCGACGTGAGGTCGGGTCCGTCGGCGAGCGCGGGGGTCGCGCTCAGCGCCCCGACGACCAGGAGAGCCGCGGAGACGGCTGCGATGCGGGTCGAACGACGTGACATGGTGTGCTCCTTCACAGCGTGGGCCGAGCCGGCCGCTGCCCGCGGACGACGTCGACACGTGGGTGAGGACCGACTGCGAAACCTCGGTGTTCCGCGCCCCCGGACCGATCGTAGGGGGTCCCCTGCGTCCTGTCCTGGTTTGTCCCGGCTGCCCCGACGTCCGCGTGGCGCGCGGGAGCGGGACTTCACCTATAGCGTGCAGGCACGGTCGTCTGCACACAGCCGTCGGCGACCACCACGGGGGAACCACCACGCACCTTCAACGCCACCGGTCCGTACCGGGGAAATGAGTGTCGATGAAGCACCGTTCGTTGTTAGCTGCTCTCTCAGGACTGGCGGTGGTCGCAGCATCGACGCTGCCCGCCGCGTCCTTACCGTCCGATCCCGCCGGGCCCTCCGGCCCCGACCTCACGTCGAAGTCCGCGAGCTCGCTGTCCCCCACGGAGAGCGAGGCGGGCAAGGTCGCCCCCTCGCTCGCCGACTCCTCCGGGACCGTGACCGCGTTCGTCCAGCTCGACACCCCGTCCGGTGTGGACCTCGCTGACCAGGGCGCGAGCCCGGCGCAGGTCGAGGACAACCAGGCCGTCGTCGAGCGCCTCGCGGACACCGTCGTCCCCGCGCAGACGAACGCCCGCAGCGCCCGCGCCGCGGGTGCACCCCAGCAGGTGTCCGTCACGAGCAGGCTCGTCCCCGGCGTCGTCGTGACGGGTGACGCCGAGCAGGTCCGGGCACTGGCCGCCGACGACAAGGTCGTCACGGTCTACCGCATCATCCCCAAGACGCCCTCGAACAAGGGCACCGACGCGTTCACGCGCGCCCTCGAGGCCTGGCAGAGCACGGGCTACACGGGGCAGGGCGTCCGGATCGGGATCATCGACACGGGCATCGACTACACGCACGCGGGCTTCGGCGGCCCGGGCACGCAGGCCGCGTACGACGAGGCGTACGGCGTCAAGGGGCAGGGCCCCGTCCCCGCGGGGACGTTCGACGACGCCAAGTACCTCGGCGGGTACGACTTCGCGGGGTACGACTACGACGCGTCGGGCACCGTGCCGGGCACGTCGCTGATCCCGACGCCGGACGAGAACCCGATCGACTCGCTCGACTCGATCGGGTCGGGTCACGGCTCGCACGTCGCGGGCACGACGGGCGGCTACGGCGTCCTGGCCGACGGGACGACGTTCGACGGCGACTACACGACCCTCACGGACATCTCCGACTGGACGGTCGGGCCGGGCTCGGCCCCCGAGTCGGGCCTGTACGCGCTCAAGGTCTTCGGTGACCTGGGCGGCTCGACGAACGTCGTGGTCGACGCGCTCGAGTTCGCGGCCGACCCCGACGGTGACGGTGACCTGTCCGACCGGCTCGACATCGTCAACCTCTCGCTCGGCTCGGACAACAGCCCGGCCGACGACCCGGAGAACCTGTTCATCGACCAGCTCTCACGCCTGGGCACGCTCGCCGTGGTCGCGTCGGGCAACGCGGGCGACGTGACCGACGTGGGCGGCTCGCCGGGCAACGCCCGCACCTCCCTCACGGTCGCGAACTCGGTGGGCAACACCCAGACGTTCGACGGCGTCGAGGTCACGGCTCCTGCGGGCGTCGCGGGCTCCTACCCCGCGCAGAACTCGCAGAGCTACACGGGTTCGGTCGACGTGACCGCGGAGGTAGCGTTCCTGGGCGCCACGGTCAGCGGGTGCACGCCCCTGACCCCGGCCCAGGCCGCCGCCACGGCGGGCAAGATCGCGTTCCTCTACTGGGACGACGACGACGCCACCCGGGCCTGCGGGAGCGCGGCGCGGTTCAACAACGCGCAGGCCGCGGGCGCGGTCGGCGTCCTGCTGTCGTCCGAGCTCGAGGTCTTCGCGGCCGGGATCGCGGGCAACGCCGGCATCCCGGGCGCGCAGCTCACGGGTCCGAGCCACGACGCGCTGCGTCCGGCGATCGAGGCGGGCGGCGTCGTCCTGACGCTCGGCCCGTCGCTCGCGAACTCGTCGTTCGTCGAGATCCCCGCGATCGGGGACACGCTCAACGCGGGGTCGTCGCGCGGGGTGCACGGCTCGCTGGGCGTCGTGAAGCCCGACGTCGCCGCACCGGGCACGGGGATCTCGTCCGTGGCCTCGGGTCGTCTCACGCAGCCCGGCATCAAGTCGGGCACGTCCATGGCCACCCCGCACGTCGCGGGCATCGCGGCGCTCGTCAAGGAGGCCCACCCGGGCTGGAGCGCGCAGCAGGTCAAGACGGCCGTCATGAACACGGCCTCGCACGACGTGTGGACGGGCCAGGGCGGCACGGGCACGGCGTACGGCCCCGAGCGCGTGGGGTCGGGTCGCGTGGACGCGGTCGACGCGGTGAAGAACTCGACCCTCGCGTTCTCGGCGCAGGACAAGGAGCTCGTCTCGGTGTCGTACGGGCTCGTGCCCGTGGCGGACAAGACCGTCAAGGAGCGCCGCACGGTCGACGTGCAGAACACGGGCTCGCAGGCCGTGAAGTACGCGGCGGCGTTCACGACGTCGAGCACCGCGGGGGGCGCGACCGTCACGGTCTCGCCCGCGAACCTCACGATCCCCGCGGGGCAGACCCGGACGGTCACACTGACTCTGACCGCCGACCCGGCGACCCTCGCGAAGCAGCTCGACCCGACGTCGGCCGAGACCACCTCGGGCGTGCCGCGCGACTTCGTCGGCATGCTCACGGGTCGCCTGGTCCTGACGCCGGAGTCGGGCAGCGAGCTGCGCGTCCCGGTCCAGGCCGCGCCGAAGCTCGTGAGCGACCTGACGGGCAAGGACGTCACGTTCCTGAACCAGGACACGTCGGCCGAGCTCGACCTCGACGGACGCGGCGTGGCCTCGGGCGGCTGGACGTCTCTCGTGGCGCCGTTCGAGCTCAAGGCGACGAGCCCGCGGCTCGAGTCGGACGCCGCCGAGGGCTCGTCGGCCTCGGCGGTCGCGTCGGGCGACATCCGCGCGGTCGGCTTCACGTCGAGCGCACCGCAGTACGCGGCCGCGGGCGCCGAGCCTGGCGACGGCCGGATCGGCATCGGCGTGGCCATGGACGGCGACTGGGCCTCGCTCGGCGCGGTCATGTTCCCGTCGGTCGAGACCGACGTGGACGGCGACGGATCGGCCGAGTTCGAGACCGTGGTCCGCAAGTACAACGAGTCGGACCTGACCCTGGCGACCACGTACACGCTCAAGGACTGGACCGGTCCCGACGGCGAGGAGTACGGGGCGGGCGAGGGCGTGCTGCTCGAGCCGGTCAACTCGGTCTGGGCGGACGTCGACACGTCGGTCTTCGACAGCAACGTGCTCGTGGTGCCGGTCGCGATCGCCGAGCTCGGCATCGAGCCGGGCACGGTGCCGTCGTTCACGGTCGCGACGTACTCGTACTACGGCACGCAGCCCGACCAGTCGATCGACCGGGTCGGTCCGTTCACGGGCGACCCGTACGACCCCGCGTACTGGTTCAGCGGCGGTGGCCAGCTCCTGTTCGTGGGCGCCGACGACGCACCGCTCACGGTCAACCGGTCGGCGGCGGCCACCGAGGCCGGGACGGGCGAGCTGCTCCTGCTGCACCTGCACAACGCGAGCGCGGGCAAGCGTTGGCAGACGGTCGGGGTCCGGAACCTCGACGCGTCGGTCGAGCTCACGGTCACGGCGCAGTCGCGCTGCGTCGCGGGCAAGGCGCAGGTCGCGGTCCGGGCGGTCAACGACGGCGCCGCGAAGGCCGACGTCGTGGTCGAGACGCCGTTCGGGACCAAGACGTTCAAGGACGTCGCGCCGGGCAAGTCGGCCTCGCAGTCGTTCAGCTCGCGGACGACCGCGATCGACGCCGGTACGGCGACGGTCACGGGCACCGCGGTCGTCGAGGGCGTCACGGTGACGACGCCCTACGAAGCCGGGTACGTGGCGATCAGCTGCGGCTGACGCCTCGACCAGCCGGGCCTCGTCAGGACGGGAGCGTGCATGGGGCCGCTCCCGTCCTGACGGGGGACGCGACAGCACCCGGTGAACGGGACGACGAAGGGCGCGACCCACGGGTCGCGCCCTTCTGGTTTCCCCGGGTGCCCGAGGGGCGCCGGGGAACCGTGTCAGAGCGAGCGTGGCCCCATGCTCACGCTCGTCCTGACAAGTCCGTGCCGCGGCTCCTCAGACCGTCACGCCGAGGTTCTGCATCTCCAGCACCAGGCCCTTGATCGCCGCGGCGGGCACCTGTCCCCCGCGCTCGACGAGCGCGGCGACCGACGCCGGGATCTCGGCCTCCGAGCACAGGATCAGGGGCGTGTCGGCCGCGGAGTCGGGCAGGCGACCGTGCGTGCCGCGCACGTAGGAGGCGTCGAGCGGGACGGTGCTCATGGCGTAGCGCAGCCCGAGCTTCTTCTTGACGAGGTTCATGCCGGCCTTGGCCTTGGCGAGCGGGTCGGCCGGGTCGAAGAAGAGCTCGGCGGGGTCGTAGCCGGGCTTGCGGTGGATGTCGACGCCGCGTGCGTACTCGGGGGCGCGGGCGTCGTCGAGCCAGTAGTAGTAGGTGAACCAGGCGCCGGGCTCGGCGACCACGACGAGGTCGCCCGAGCGCTGGTGGTCGAGGCCGTAGCGGGCCTGCGCCTCCCGGTCGAGGACCTCGTCGACGCCGGGCACGGCGCGCAGCAGGTCCTGCACGCGCGCGAGGCGCGACGGGTCGTCGACGTACACGTGCGCGACCTGGTGGTCGGCGACCGCGAACGCCTTGGACGTCCAGGGGTCGAGCTGTTCCTTGTCGTCCTGCACGTAGACCTCGAGCAGACCCTCGCGGCGCAGGATGCGGTTGAGGTGCACAGGACGGTTCGCCTCGGCGATGCCGTACTCCGAGACCACGACGACCGCGACGCCGTTGTTGGCCGCGTCGTCGAGCAGCGGGGCGAGGACCGCGTCGAGCTCGGCCGCGGCGGCGTCGGCCTCGGGGGCGTCGGGGCCGAACCGCTGGAGGTCGTAGTCGAGGTGCGGCACGTAGGCCATGGTGAGCTCGGGCGAGTGGGTGCGCAGGACGTGCCGGGTCGCCTCGACGATCCAGGCCGAGGACGCGATCGCGGCGGTCGGGCCCCAGTAGGTGAACAGGGGGAACTCGCCGAACCGCCCGGTGAGCTCGTCGTGCAGCGCGGGCGGGCGGATGTACGCGTCGGGCGACTTGCGCCCGTCGGCGTGGTAGATCGGCCGGGGCGTGACGGTGACGTCGGTCGTGGCGCCCATGGCGTACCACCAGCAGACGTTCGCGGTGCGGTGGTCGGGGTTCGCGGCCCGGGCGGCCTCCCAGATCTTCTCGCCCGAGACGAGCTTGTTGTGCTGGCGCCAGAGGAACACCTCGCCGAGCTCGCGGAAGTACCAGCCGTTGCCCACGGCGCCGTGCTGGGCGGGGGCGAGGCCGGTCGTCATGGTCGCCTGGACGGTGCAGGTGACGGCGGGGAGCACGGTCGCGAGCTGGGTCTGCCAGCCGCCCGCGGCGAGCTGCCGCAGGCGCGGCATGTGGGCGAGGGCCTTCTCGGTGAGCCCGACGACGTCGAGCAGCAGCACGGGCTTCATGCGAGGACTCCTGAGGGTGCGGGGATGGTCACGGTCTCCACGGGGCCCGGGGCAGCGCCGGGGGTGAGCAGATGGTCGGTGGCCCACCGCAGCTCGGCGGCGATGCCTCCCACGAGCGGTTCGACGGCCCCGGCCGAACCGAACGCCGGCGAGTCGGGCGGCAGCACGGCCCACGTGTACGTCTCGACGTCGAGGTGCGCCTCGTCGCCGTGGGGCGCTGCGCGCACGGCTTCGACGGCCTCGCGCAGCACGTCGGTCGTCGCGGTCAGGGGTGCGGCGGGCTCGTGGTGCAGGGGCACGTGGAAGTGCACGCGCCAGGGGCCGTCCCCCGGCAGCCCGGGCAGCGCGTCACCGTCGCCCAACGCGTCGGGCAGGTCGTCGACGGGCAGGACGTCGCCGCCCGGGGCGAGCTCACGCACCTGGTGGATGTAGCGCTTCTCGACGAACTGCCCGACGGCGTCGCGAGCCCCCGGCGCGGACGGCTCGGCGAGGTGCAGCGCGGCCGAGGCCTGCACCTTGACCACGCGCAGGCCGGCACCCGTGATGCGCTCGACGGCCGCGGCCGGGTCGGCGAACGAGACCGCGAGGTGGCACGTGTCGAGGCAGACGCCCACGAACGCGGGGTCGATGCCTCCCACCTGCTCACGAGCCCGACCTGCCGGGCCGGGGGCGAGCCGCGCCTCGAGCCACGTCACGACGTCCTCGACGGTGTCGAGCACGCACCCGGGCTCGGGCTCGACCGCGACGCGCACGACCTTGCCCGTGCGGGCGGCGAGGTCGCGCAGCCCGGCCGAGAGGTCCTCGAACGCGCGCGTCGCCGCGGCGTCCTGGGCGGGCGACCACGCGACCCCGTCCGGCTCGCGCCACGCGAGCGGGAGCGTCGAGATCGACCCGTCCACGCCGTCGGGCAGGAGGGCCGCGAGGACCTCGGCGCACTCGAGCGTGTACGCGAGCCGCTCGGCGTCGGCCCAGGTGGGCGAGTAGACCGCGAGCTTGACGACGTCGTCGTGGAACCCGCCGTAGGGGAACGCGTTGAGCGTGTGCACCTGCAGCCCGTGCTCGTCGAGCGCGGCCCGCAGCCGGGCCATGTCCTCGGCCGCGCGCGGCGACGCCGAGAGCCGGTGCGCGAGCGCGGCCGGCAGCCACAGCCCGACCCCGAGCACGTCGAGCCCCGCGGCCTCGCGCACGGGCCCGGCGTACCGCGCGAGCTGGTCGACCACGCCGTCGAGGTCCTCGGCGGGGTGGACGTTGGTGCAGTACGAGAGCTGCATCAGACCCGGGCCCCGCGCAGCACCGAGCTGCCCTCGTAGCTCGCGGTCGCGGCGGGGGTCTCGCCCTCGACGAACCCGGGCACGGGGTCGAGCAGCAGGTTCCCCGACTGCCCGTAGAACTCGACGGGGTTGCGCCACAGGACCTTGTCGACCTCGTCGTCGCTGAACCCGGCCGCGAGCATCGCCCGCCCGGTCTTGAGCGTCTTGAGCGGGTCCGAGCGTCCCCAGTCCGCGGCCGAGTTCACGAGCACGCGCTCGGTACCGTGCTCGAGCAGGATCGCGACCATGCGGTGCTCGTCCATCTTGGTGTCGGGGTAGACCGAGAACCCCATCCAGGCCCCGGCGTCCTTGACGAGCGCGACGTTGGTCTCGTTGAGGTGGTCGACCACGACCATCCCGGGCGCGATCCCCGACTCGCGCACCACGTCGAGCGTGCGGTGGGTCCCGACGAGCTTGTCGCGGTGCGGGGTGTGGACCATGACGGGGAGGGCCGCGTCGACCGCCATCGCAAGCTGGCGCGTGAACGCCTCGTCCTCGGCGGGCGTCATGGAGTCGTAGCCGACCTCGCCGACCGCGACCACGCCGTCCTTGGCGAGGTAGCGCGGGATCTCGTCGAGCACCTCGGTGCAGCGCGGGTCGTTCGCCTCCTTGGGGTTGAGCGCGATCGTCGCGTGGTGACGGATGCCGAACTGCGTGGCCCGGAACCGCTCCCAGCCCAGCAGGGAGTCGAAGTAGTCGAGGAACGACCCGACGGTCGTGCGGGGCTGCCCGAGCCAGAACGCGGGCTCCACGAGCGCACGCACGCCCGCGGCGTACATGGCCTCGTAGTCGTCGGTCGTGCGGGAGGTCATGTGGATGTGGGGGTCGAAGATGCGCATCAGGCGTCCTTGCTGTGGTTCGCGAGAGAGGTCGGGGGTGCGGGGGTGAGCTCGGGCGCGATGCGCGCGACGTCGTCGGGCACGACGCGCCCCGCCGCCCGGCGCTCGGCCGCGAAGTCGCGGGCCATGCGCGCGAGCTCGTCGTCGGCGCGCTCGTCGAGCCCGGCGACCGCGTCGAGGCTCACGCCCATGAACACGAGCTTGAGGACGGCGTGGCGCCACGCGTGGTCGTCGAGGTGCGCGGCCGCGAAGGGTCCGACGGCCGCCGCCACGAGGCTCTGGTCGTTGGCCCGCAGCGCGTCGGCCGCGAGCGTGGTCCCGGCACGGACCACGGCGGGCGGCAGGGTGCCGCTGGGCTTCCCGGCGAGCGCCAGCGCGTCGAGCCCGCGCAGCACGCCCCGCCGCTCGGGCGTGTCCCCGCGCTGGTAGGTCTCGGTCAGGCGCGTCGCGAGGGACTCGCCGTCGGCGGGCAGGGCGCCCGCGAGCGCCACGACGAGGCGGGCGCGCGCGGCGTCGTCGAGCGTCCCGTGCAGGACCCCGGCGGGGTCCGCGCCGGGGTCCAGGGGCGTGCGTCCCACGGCCCGCCCGGCCCGCGCCAGGTGCCCGACGGCGGAGCCCGGGTCCGCGGCCACCTCGCCGCACGCCGTGGCCAGCCAGGCGGCCTGCTCGTCGGTGAGCAGGCCCACGAGGGCGTCGGGGTCGCCTGCGGTGGTCGGACGGCCCGGTGCGTCGGTCAGGTCGGGGACGGTCATCGGAGTGCCTCCTGGGGTGTGGATGCGGAACCTGTCGTGGTGAGGTGCCGGACGACCCAGGCGTCGGTCATCGCGGCCATGCTGCGGTGCGCGAGCCCGGGGGCGTCGTACGAGTGGCGGGGCAGCTCGACCGCCGCGACGCCCGTGTAGCCGATCTCGCCGAGCGTGCCCAGGGCCAGGGGAAGGTCGAGCTCGCCCTCCCCGAACGGCAGGTGCTCGTGCGCGGTGTGCCGCATGTCGTCGACCTGCACGTTCAGCAGGTGCGGCGCCGCGGCGAGCAGCGCGCCGCGCACCCCGCCGGGCTCGACGACCACGCAGTGCCCCAGGTCCACCGTCAGACCCAGCTCGTCGGGCGACCCGGCGTCCGCACGCAGCCGCAGGGCGTCGGCGACCGTCTCGACGAGCATCCCCGGCTCGGGCTCGAGCGCGAGCCGGACCCCGTGGTCCCGGGCGTGAGCCACGACGCGCGGCACCCGGGCGAGCAGACGCTCCCACCCCTGCTCCGCCGTCGTGCCCGCGGGCAGGACGCCCGAGAAGAAGGACACGCACTCGGCACGCAGGCCCGCCGCGACCTCGACCGCGCGGCACAGGAAGCGGACCCGCAGGTCGGCGAGCGCCTCGTCGGGGTCGAGGAACGTCGGGTGGTGCTTGCGGAACGGGTCGAGCAGGAAGCGCGTGCCCGTCTCGACGACCACGCGCATCCCCAGGTCGTCGAGACGACCGCGCAGGCGGGCGACCTGTGCGTCGGCGTCGTCGGCGAAGGGGTCCAGGTGCGGGTGCCCGAGCGTCAGGGCCACGGCGCCGTACCCCTCGTGCGCGAGGACGTCGAGGGTCACGTCGAGCGGGTGGTCGGTGAAGCCGTTGGTGCCGTAGCCGAGGGTGAACGGCATGCGAGGGACGGGGGGCACGCTCATGACTCGCTCAGACCGGGGTGCGGGCTCACGCGACGCCGCCCCCGGGCGCGCAGCACGCGCCCGGCGAGCTCGACTCCCGCGAGGACCGCGACCGAGCCCAGGCTCCCGCCGCGTGCCGCGAGCGAGGCCTGGAGCGGGACCATCGACCGGATGCCGGCCTTGGTCGCCGCGAACGCGTTCGTCGCGTCGGGAGAGCCGACCGTGGCGGCCTGCTGCGGCAGGCACGAGGCCACGTACACCCCCGCGGAGGCGAGCGCGGCCAGCGCGGGGACGACGGCGCGTGCCCGGCCGAGCGCGTCGACCTGCCCGCCCGACGACCGGACCGACGGCGGCGCAGAGGTGAGCGGCGCCGTCGGGCCACTGCGCAGCGAGCGCAGCGCACCCACGGCCACGGCCCCCGCGACGCCCGCCGTGCCCGTGGCGACCGCGGCCGCGACGAGCGGCGTCGTGCCGTGGACCTCGCCCCGCGAGAGCACGGTGACCCCGGCCGTGTGCACGGTGAGGGCCGCCGCGGCCGGGAGCGCCGCACGCACGCGACCCCGGCCCGCGCCCATGAGCACGTCGAGGCCGCGGCACGCCGCCATGACGACCGGGCCGGTCACGTGGTTCTTCGCGACCAGGTCGTACGTCCACACGCTCGCCGCGAGCGGCACCGCGAGGACGAACGAGCGTCGCCCTCCCCCTGCGCCCGCGAGCGCGAGACCCGCGACCGTGAGGCCCGACGCGACCCCGAGCGCCTGCGCGGGCGAGACCCGGCCCGAGGGCAGCGGTCGCTCGGGCCGCTCGACCGCGTCGAGCTCGCGGTCCGCGTAGTCGTTGAGAGCCATGCCGCCCGCGTACAGGCACGCCGACGAGAGCGGCAGGAGCGCCAGGCGCCACGGGCGCACGTCGGCCCCGGCCCCGGCGGAGCTGCGCGCCGAGCCGAGCCGGCCGCCCGCGGCCGCGCCCGCAAGGGTGTCCCCCACGACCGACAGGACCGCCGGCGCCCTGACCAGGTCGAGGTAGTCGCGCAACGTCACGGCTCGCCGACCTCCGCGCGCGCCTGGTCCGCCTGAGCGCTCGTCCGGTGCGCCCACACCCCC
The DNA here is from genome assembly GCF_056158145.1 of Oerskovia sp. PE-21s. NCBI lineage: Bacteria > Bacillati > Actinomycetota > Actinomycetes > Micrococcales > Cellulomonadaceae > Oerskovia > Oerskovia sp. PE-21s. The sequence continues at coordinate 58,327 of NZ_JBUXJM010000001.1, read as the reverse complement.
AGCTCGCGCGACTGCTCCGCGAACGCGTGCACGTCCGAACCCCACGGGTCCTTGAAGAAGAAACCCATCTCCGGGACCGGCCCGGACAGGCCAGCGGCGTCCGCGAGCGCCAGCAGGCGGGCCAGGTCCAGCACGAGCGGGGCGGCGAGCATCGAGTCGTACGCGCTCCACGTGGTCTGCAGCGTCAGGCGGGACCCCAGGAAGCCCTCGACGTGGACGTGGTCCCACGCGACCTTGATGTCGCCCAGGTCGGGGACGTTGTCGATGTGGAGCGGGGTCACCGTGGTCCCTGTCAGGTCCTGCAGGCCGCGGTTCTTCGAGACGAGCTTGCTCTGGACCGCATGGGGGTCCGCGAGCGTCGCACCGTCTCCGCCACCCAGGAGGTTCGAGCCGGCCCAGGACAGGACGCGCAGCCCGCGCGACGCCAGCGCGGGCGCCAGGACCGAGCGCAACCACGTCTGACCGGTCTTGCCGTCCTGCCCGGCGAACGGGACGCCGCGCTCGGCCGCGAGCGCGTGCAGCGCGGGCAGGTTCATGCTCGCCGACGGCGTGAAGCCCGCGTACGGCGCCCCGGCGAGGAGCGCCGCGTACGCGGTGACCGAGCTCGCGGGCAGGACGTCGCGCTCGGGGTCCTCGATCGCCGCGCGCAGCAGGTCCAGGTCGTCGAGCTCGGGGGCCGGGGCGGGCAGGGGCTCGGTCGAGGCGAGGTCGATCACGACGACGCGGGCCAGGGCGTGGCGCTCGCGGAAGGACGTGAGGTCCGCCGCGAGGCCCTCGGCCGCCGACGCCTGGGAGCCCGTGCGGTGCGCGGGGTCGTAGCCGGGGCGGATCTCCGCGTCGGCCGCGTCGAGCTGGGGGCGCACCGCCTCCAGGAGGCGGTACGGGATCATGCCCGCCTCGACGAGCATCTCGGCGCGCTTGCCGAGCGGGGTGTCGCTGATGTCGTGCCCGCCGACGACGAGGTCCGTGAACGCCGGGAGGGCGACGGCGTCGAGCGGGGGCTGCGCGGTGACGCACCCGGTGGGGGTGCTCAGCCCCGAGGCGATCGCGGCCAGGCCGAGCGTGGCGGTCGTCGCGACGGATCCTCGTGCCCCGACGAACCAGATGCCGGTGCGGCCGTGGTTCCAGGTGGGCTGGTGGGGTGAAAGGTGCATCGTCGCTCCTGGTCCCGTCGGTCCTCGCTGGCAGGACCGAAGTGCGGAGTCGAGGGCCTCGTCGCCCTCGACGGGCTCCGTCCCGTGGTGGGCACGTTCGCGCGAGCGAGGCGTGCCCGGACCTGCCGGGGCGGTGGCCGTGCAGCGACCCTAACCCCCCTTTTGTCGATGGTCAATCAAAAGCCGGAGGGCTCTGTCGTCGACTCTCGGATTCGGCGACAAAAGAAAGGTGCCGAGGGCAACGCTCACGCGTCACCCTCGGCACCCCGGTACGTCACCCTCGGCGGGCGGGACCTCACCCTCGGCGGCCTCGGTCAGTCGGCCGGGGAGAAGTCCAGCTCGTCGTCCGCCACCGCGACGACCGACCACGTGCTGCCGTCGGCGTCGCTCAGCTCGTACGACGGCACCAGGACCGCTCCACCGTCGGCCTGGTAGTGCACGGCCCAGCCCAGGCGGGCCGACGTGATGGTCACCTCGTCCACGGGCCACGACACGGCTGCCCCCTCGCCCGCCGTCGGGGGGACCGTCGGCACCTCGGGCTCGACCGGAGCGACGTCCGTCGTGGCAGCGTGGGGTGCGCCCTGAGGGCCGCCCTGCCGGGCGTACGCGATGACCCCCGGGCTCCCGAACCGGGGGTCCCCGAGGCGTTCGACCGCCTCGGTGGGACTCACCACGGCGTACTCGCCGATCGACACGGTGGGTGCGAGCGACCCGTAGAGCGAGGAGAGCCCCGCACCGGAGTACGTCAGGTTCCACGCGACCCCGGTCCGCTGGTCGTCGACCACCTGGGACGCGGTCACGGCAAGGATCTTGCCGTCGGCGTCGTACGACTCGGTCGCGTACTCGTAGCCCGCCGGATCGAGACCGAGCGATCCGAGCACGTCCTTGCTCGTCGAGATCGCGGCGTCGGGCGACGGCGCCGGGCCGAGGTCCTGCTGACCGCACCCAGCCTGGGGGTCGGCCTCCTTCTCCTCGGTGGTCGCCGTGCCGCTCCCGGGGATCGCGACGAACGCGCACGCCCACGGATCCTTGCCGGGATCGTTGAACGAGACGCTCGTGGTCCCGTCGGGCTGGAGGCTCACGACCGGTCCCTGACCGTCCGTCGGTCCGACCGTCCACGCCCCGTACTCCTGCCGCGGCTCGCCCGCGACGCCCAGCGCAGCGGCGACCTTCGCGGCGGTCTCGGCCGAGAAGGTGCCCGCGGCGTCGTACGCCCACGCCGGGGCCGACGTGCCCTCGGTCCCGAGCCCGGCGGACGTGAACACGGTCCGCCCCCCGAAGCCGGGCATGCTCGACATCTTCGCGTCGGCGGCGCCCATGGCCGCCGCCTCGGGTGCGGCCCCCCGGCTGCCCGCCGAGAGGTCCTGGAGGGTGATGGGTGCGTCCGCGGTCGCGATCGACGCCCCGCCGCCCGAGCTCCCTGTGCTCCCGAGCGCATACCCACCGACGCCGAACGCGAGCACGCCCGCGACACCTGCCGCGACAGCGCCCACCATCGGCACACGGCGCCGCTTCTTCTCGCGGTGGACGGCCAGCTCGTCGATCCCGTCGCTCTCCCCGCCCGACGGCGTCGCGCCCTCCGGGCCGTCCGGCTCACCCGGGGCGTCGGCCTGAACCGGCCCGAACGACTCGCCGAGGTGCGCGCGGACGGTCCCGTCCTTGGCAGCGATCGCCGCGAGGTCGGGCGTCACGTCCGCTGCCGGGTCCGCGTCGCGGACGCGCTCGTACGCCTCGTCGGGCGTCAGGTGCCCGTCGGGGGATCCTGTCGGGTCTCCTGGGGCAGTTCCTGGGACCTGGTCGTCGGTGCTCATGGTGAGTCTCCAGCTCGTCGATCCGGGGGCCCGGATCCTCTACCCCGTCTGTGTCGTCACCGCTCGCCGTCTTGCACGGGACCCGACGGCTGTGCGGGCTGTGCGGCGGCGCGGGCCCGGACCTGGGCGACGGGCACCTCGCCCGTGTCGCGGGCACGCGCCTGGGCGGCCCAGGCGTCCCGCAGTCGGGAGCGGGCACGCGACAGCGCCGCGTCCGCGCCACCGCGGCTCACGCCCAGCACCTGTGCGAGCTGGTCCCCCGTGACACCGTCCCAGGCGTTGAGGAGCAGGATGCGCCGGTCGCGCGGGGCGAGCACCCCGAGCACGCGGCGCACGTGGTCGTCGCTCAGCGCGAGCGACTGCGGGTCGACGTCGTCGGCCTCCTCGGGGACGTCGGCCACGAGGACCGGGCGCATCTTGCGGCGGTGGTTGGCGAGCACGAAACCGGCCGTGCGGTAGAGCCACGGCAGCTCGGCCCCCTCGGGGACGTCCTCCCGGCGCCGCCAGGCCGTCGCGAAGACCTCCGCGGTGAGGTCCTCGGTGTCGGGGGCCGCGCCTCCCGCGCCCGCGGGGAGCCTGCGCCGGAAGTAGCGGTAGACGGCAGTCGTGTGCGCGGTGAAGAGCGCCTCGAACCAGGCGTCGTCGCGGGTCGGGGGCGTCACTGAGGCTCCAGGTGGGATGGCCGGCATCGTCAACCTCCCTGTGTCGCGGCGGTCCGGATCCTTGCAGCATCGCCACGGTCGGCTCTCGTCGCCCGCGGGTACGGCTCCGATCATGCCTCTACCCTGATGCCATGAGCGCCACCGACGACGCAGGCCCGACGACGCCCACGACCTCTCGCCGCCCGCGTCGCAAGGGGCGCCGGGCCGGGTGGGTCGTCCTGGTGCTGTTCCTGCTCCTGGTCGCGCTGCTCGTGTGCGCGGGTCTGCTGGTGCGCGACGCGCTCGCCGCCCGTACGTCGTTGACCGACGCGATCGACCGGCTGCCCGCGGTCGAGGAGGCGCTGCGCGCGGGGGACGGGGCCGCCGCAGAGGCCGCGTTGGCCGAGGTCCAGCCCCTCACGGCCGACGCCCGCAGCCACACCGACGGCCCCCTGTGGTGGGTCGCCGGCCGGCTGCCGTTCGTCGGTGCCGACGTGAGCGCGTTCTCGACCGCGGCGTGGGCGGTCGACGAGATCACGCAGGACGTCCTGCCGCCCCTCACGCAGGCCGCAGCGCTCGTCTCGGAGGGCGGGATCCAGGTCCAGGGCGGGGTGGTCGACCTCGCCCCCCTCACCGCGGCCGCCCCCGCGGTCGCCGGGGCCGCCGACACCATGTCGACCGTCGTCGGGCGGGTCGGCGACATCGACGTGTCCGCGCTGCAGGACGTGCTCGCGGGTCCGGTCGCCGACCTCCAGGACAAGGTCTGGACGCTCGACGGGCTCGTGGCGACCGCGGACCGCGCGACGACGCTCCTGCCCGCGATGCTCGGGGCCGACGGGCCTCGGACGTACCTGGTCATGGCGCTCAACAGCGCCGAGCTCCGCTCTCCCGGCGGCATCCCCGGGTCGTTCGCCGTGATCGGCACGGACGCCGGGCGCATCACTCTGCTCGACCAGGCCTCGACGCAGGACGTGGGCCCGTTCCCGGAGGGCATCAGCCCCCTGGACCCGGCCGACGAGGAGCTCTTCGGACCGAACATGGCCGTCTACGTCCAGGACACGGTCTACACGCCCGACTTCCCCACGGCGGCCCCGCTGGCCGCAGCGATGTGGGAGGCCTCGAAGGGGCAGACCGTCGACGGGGTCCTGACCCTCGACCCCGTCGCGCTCTCCTACCTGCTGGAGGCCACCGGTCCGATCGACGTCGCGGGCGCCACCATCGACGCCGGGAACGCCGTGGACGTCCTGCTCTCCGACGCGTACGCGGAGCTCGAGCCCGGCCCCGAGACGGACATGTTCTTCGCCGCGGTGGCCGCGCAGGTCCTCACCACGGCGCTCTCGGGCGACACGGACCCGCAGAGCCTGCTCGGCGCGGTCCAGCGCGCGACGAGCGAGCACCGAGCGCTCGTGTGGTCGAGCCACGAGGACGAGCAGGCCCGGATCGCCGACACCGTGGTCTCGGGGGACATCTCGTCGTCCGAGCGCGCGGCGGACGCCGTCGGCGTCTTCTTCAACGACGCGACCGCGGGGAAGATGAGCTATTACCTCGACTCGAGCGTGCAGCACGTGACGAGCAAGTGCACGGCGTCCGGCCGCGCGGACACGTTCCGCGTGGACCTCACGAGCACCGCCCCGGCCGACGCCGCGACCGACCTGCCGTGGTACGTGACGGGTGGTGGGATCTCCGGGACCCCACCGGGCAACGTCCGCACCGACCTGTTCCTCTACCCGCCGCGCGGGGGGAGCATCCTGAACGTGACCGCCGACGGGGCGCTGGTCGGCAGCGCGGTCGTCGAGAACCAGGGCCGTGCCGTCGCGACGCTCCCGCGAGAGCTCGCCCCCGGGCAGAGCACGAGCGTGACGTTCACGGTCGCGACCACCGACGGCGGCGGCTCCTCGGACACCCGGTCGCTCGACCTCTGGTCGACCCCGACGGTCGATCAGCCGGGGCTCGCGACGATCGAGGTCCCCGCCTGCGGGTGACCTCCGGAAATCACGGCGAGACAACGATTCCCCAGGAATTGATTTTCACCCGGACAACCGTCCACTTCCTGACCGATAGTCGCTACCCTCAAAAGTTCAGGGTCCAGTGACGGTAGGAAGGCGCGCCGAGGCTTCGACCCCTCCTATTCATCGACCGCCACGACCAAGACTGGTGAAGACGCCATGAGCACTTCAAGGACCACACTCTGGGCGCGGGGCCTCCTCGTCGCCGGGCTCGTGGGTGCGACGGCTCTCGTCGGCCCTGCGGCGAACGCCTCCGTCGAGAACCCCGAACCGACCGGTGGCTACGTCGAGACGACACCGCCACCCACGATCGAGCTCACGGTGCTCCAGCCCGTGTGCGACGGCGACGTGCCCTACCTCGAATACGACGTCGACGTGACCGGGACCCCGAACGACACCGTGACCATCACGTGGCTCAACCCCTCGGGCGCGAACGTCGTCCAGGCCGGGCTGCCCCTCTCCGGTCGCGTCCTGTGGCCCGGAGCCACGGTGGACGCCGCCGGCAACCCCACGGGCTGGCCGGGCTGGGTGTTCGAGAACGGCGAGTGGGTCGAAGGTGGCACGTTCGGCTGGGTGCGCCCGACCGTGAACGTCCTCTTCCAGGTCAACCCCGAGACCACGGTCTCCGTGGCCTACCCGCCGTCGAGCCCCAACTGCAACACGAACCCTCCGGGCAAGACGACTCCCCCGGGGACGACGACCGTCGGCGGCAAGGTCACGACCGTCTCCAACAAGGCAGGCGCCCAGGAGAGCGGGCTCGCCGCGACGGGCGCGACGGTCGGCAAGTTCGTCGGCGTCGGGGCAGCGCTCCTGCTGGTCGGTGGCGGTCTGGTGCTGGTCGCACGGCGCGGCCGCAAGGGCAACGCCTGACGACCGACGCTCACGTCACAGCACGAAGGCCCCCGGTGATGATCACCGGGGGCCTTCGTGCTGCGTCGATGTGCGTCGAGCTCTGGCGCAGCAGCCGCGCCGCGTCCAAGGAAGGGTCAGGCCGGTGCGGTCGCCCACGTCGCGGCGTAGAGGCGCTGCTCGAGCCCCTCGAACGACCAGCGGTCCGCGATGAGCGTCGGCCCGTTGGGCGAGTCCGGCACGAACCACTGCATCTGCTCGACCGTCATCTGCTCAGCACCCGAGGCGTCCACGCAGCTCAGCTCGAAGCGCGTGAGCGTCGCGGGCTGGCCGTCGATCTCGACGTCCAGCTTGCTCGTCTCCTTGGACGAGGCCACCGTGAGCTTCCCGGTGCCGGGGCAGAACGCGCCCTCCGGGACGTAGGCCTGGGTCGTGTCGACGTCGGCGACCGGGTCGCCGTTGAGCACGTCGAAGCTCGGGCACGCCTCGGACTCGGGGCACCCGCCCGCGCGCACCTGGGTCAGTCCCTCGGAGGGCTGCACGACAGACCAGTAGTCGGCCGCGAAGAGGGCGAGGGGCCCGACGTCGACGGTGTTCGTGTGCTGGCCCTCGTGCTCGTCGTGGGTGTCGGCTGCCGCCGGCCCGGAGCCGGACGGGTCGGTGCTCGCGGTGCCCTTGTCCGTCGCCCCGCCACCGGAGCACGCCGAGACCAGGAGTCCCGCTCCCAGGACGACCCCGACGAACGGGAGCAGGTGCGCACGGGCGCCGCCGCGCCGTCGGGCCCGGGGGGAAGCTGCCGCTTCTGCGGCCGAAGTACGGATCACACGGTCCTGGTGCACGGGTACTGCCTCACTCATGTAGGTCGGCCCCGGCGTGACCCACTGGGGAGAGTCACGTCGGGGCCTCGGACGATTTCACGCTACTGATGGCTGCCGGAAAGGGTGATGAGGGGTTCCCACATCCTTGCCGGTGAGGTACGGGAAACCCCGTACGCGACGACGTCCGTGAGGCGGGCGGGCCGAGGCGCCCACGCACCCACCCCACGGAGGTCACTCGTCGAGGGAGGACGTCAGCAGGCGCCGCCGTCGGCCCACGCCCCCCACTGCTGGGCTCCCGGGGTGTCCCCCTGGTTCCAGTACTTCGCGGTCCACGTGCGACCGCCGTGGCTGACCTGCGCACCGCCCGCGTACGTCGCCGTGGCGGACCAGGCGACGGCGGTGCAGACGCCCGTACCGCCGGTCGTCCCACCCGTCGTGCCGCCCGTGGTGCCGCCCGTGGTGCCGCCGGTCCCGCCCGTGGGCTCGACGACCGTGACGCCCCGCGGGTAGTCGTAGGTCGTCGAGTAGGACGTACCGGCGATCGTCACGATCACGTTGGAGAACTGCGCGATCGGCATGGTCCACTTGAGCTGGTTGGTGATGCTCCCGCCCGCGGGGATGCCGCCGAGGGGGACCGTGAACTCGGCCGTGTGGAAGTCGCCCTTGAGTCCGCCGACGTTCGGGCCCACGTGGCCCTGCTTGGTCGTCGTCGTCTTCATGCCCGACCAGTCGCTCATCTCGCCCGTGTCCGTGGTGCCGTACTGGAACGAGATGGTCGCGCCCGCCGGGATGGCGGTCTTCGACCTGTTGGTGAACACGACCTTGGGGTTGATCGGGTAGTTGCTGTCACCGAGCGCGAACTGCGTGTAGTCGATGCCCAGGTCGATCGCCTGCTTGGGCATGACCCGGTCCGCGTTCGCCTTGGTGGCCCCGTAGGCCGTCGTCGTGCTGAGCTTCGAGTGCATGAGGTCGACCATGGTCTGGCCGATCTCGTACTGGCCCTTGGTCTGGTTGTAGCCGTAGTCGCCCGCGAGCTCCCAGATCATGACGCCGCCGAGGCCCGTGTCGGCCACGTAGTCCGTCTTCGCGCCGATCGCCTGCGTCGTGTCACCGGACAGGAAGACCCTCTTGCTCGCGTTCCACCACCACTCGTTCTTGGTGACCGGGTCGAAGTGGTGCACGTACGAACCCGTGACGGCCGTCGGGACCTTGTAGGAGGCCGCGTAGTCGCCCGCGATCCCCTTCTGCAGGTTCAGCGCGTGCCAGATCGGGTTGACGCCGGCCGGCACCGCGTTGCCCATGGGGTCTGAGTCGAACCAGAGGTTGTCGACGCCCTCGGCGCCGTAGCCGCACTTGCCGTTGGTGCCCGCCGGGCACGTGAAGCCCGCGGGCGGGACGGCCTTGCCGCCCATGCCGTCGGTGCCACCCTGGACGCCCTGGAAACCGCGCGTGTAGAAACCGACGCCGAGGTTCACCCGCCCCGCCGGCATGGCGCCGCGGAAGTAGTGCGCGGCCCAGTCGCCGTTGAGGTAGCCCATGCCCTTGTACGCCGTGTACACGCCCGCAGCGGTGAGCTCGGGGTCCTTGCCGTCGTCGAACAGGGGCGAGTTGCCGCCGACGTGCTCGTTCCACGCGCCGTGCAGGTCGTACGACATGAGGTTGACGTAGTCGAGGTACTGGACGACCTGGAAGGCCTCCATGCCACGCAGCAGCCACCCGGACGACGGCGTCGCGGTCGTCAGCATGTAGTACTCGCCGTCCTCCGCCCCGGCCTTGTCGAGCTTCTCGCGGAGCGTCTTGAGGAGGTTCACGTACCCCTGGAAGTGCTTGTCACGCTTGGCGTCCGAGAACGCGAAGTCGTCCGGGTTCCCGGCCCCCTTGTTGGACGTGGGGTACTCGTAGTCGATGTCGATGCCGTCGAACCCGTACTGCCGGATGAACGCGACCGTCGAGTCGGCGAACGTGTCGATCTTCGCCTGCGACTCGGTCATCGTGTAGAACCCACCGGACGCGACACGGTTGCCGTTCGCGTCGAAGTAGCCACCGGTCTCGGCCCATCCCCCGACGGCGGGGATCACCTTCACGCCCGGGTTCGCCTTCTTGTACTTCGCGAGCAGGTTGAAGTGCCCCTTGTAGGACAGCGCGGGGTCCATCTCGGCCCCCGCCACGCCCGGCCACGTCATGTCGGTCGACGCGTTGCCCGCGGCCTGCGCGTTGACGGAGATCTTGTTGTCGGCACCGACGTGCGCGAACGCGTAGTTGATGTGCGACAGCTTGTTCCAGGGGATGTCGCTCGCGAGGTAGCGCGGCTGGCCGGTGGCCCCCGTGCGCCAGTTCGAGAAGTAGCCGATCACGCGGCGGTCGAGCCCGTTGGGCAGCTTCTCGCGGCCCGCGGTGTCGTAGACGTCGCAGTACGGGACGTCAACGCCCGGGGTCTTGTACATGCCGTCCGGACGGCACGCCTCGTGGCCTGTCGCAGGGGTCCCAGGGGTGGTCGTGCCGCCGGTCGTCCCGCCGGTCGTCCCACCCGTGGCGCCACCCGTCGTGCCACCCGTCGTGCCACCCGTCGTGCCACCCGTCGTGCCACCCGTCGTGCCACCCGTCGTGCCACCGGTCGTGCCACCGGTCGTGCCACCCGTGGTGCCGCCGGGCGCACCGCACGCTCCCTGGGAGGCCCAGGGGCCGGACGCCTCGGCGCCGGGGACGTTGTTCTGGGTCCACCACTTCGCGGAGTAGTTCACGCCGTCCTTCGAGACGGCCGCACCGTTGGTGTAGGTCGCCGTCGCCGACCAGGCCGGGGCGCAGTCGGCGGCCACCGCCGACGAGCTGGCGGCCGCGACGAGCATCGTCGCGAACAGCGCCGTCGTGGTCGCGAGGGCCGCGCCGACCCGGGCGCGGTGCCCGGAGAGTTTCACGTGCATCGAATCTGCCTTCGTTGCGCGGAGCGCGACGCGCGGTGCGCGCGCAGCGCCAAGGACCGCAGGGCGGGGCCCGGCGGAGATCTGGGAGGGCTCGTGGCGAGCCCAGGGGACGGTCGCCGAACCCGAGGTCCGGTCGGCCCGGCGCTCTGGCCGGTCGGATGGAACCTCGGGTTCGGCAGCGGCGAACCGCTACGTGGTACCCACCGGTGACGGAGCCTCGTTCGGCGTCGGTCCTCGGCGGGGGTCGTGGGGAGGGAGCCGGGGGACGGGGCGGGGATCCCGCCCCCCGGCTCGACTCTCAGCAGGCGCCGAGCGCCTGCCACGGGCCGTACTGCTCGGCCCCGGGGACGTTGTTCTGCGTCCACCACTTGGCGGTGTACTTCTGACCGTTGTGCGAGACCTGGGCCCCGCCGTTGTACACGGCCGTGGCGGACCAGGCGGGGGCGGTGCAGGTCCCGGTGCCCGTCGTCCCACCGGTCGTGCCACCCGTGGTCCCACCAGTCGTCCCACCGGTCGTGCCGCCGGTCGTGCCGCCGGTCGTGCCGCCGGTCGTGCCACCGGAGGTGCCGCACGTGCCGACGAGCTCCCAGGGGCCGCCAGCCGTGCCGGGGGTCTCGTTCTGGGTCCACCACTTGGCCTTGTAGTTCTTGCCGCCGTAGGAAACCGTCGCGCCGCCGCTGTAGGTCCCCGTCGCGGTCCAGGCGGCGGCGCACTCCGTGCCGGTCCCACCCGTGGTCCCACCAGTCGTCCCACCAGTCGTCCCACCAGTCGTGCCACCGGTCGTCCCACCGGTCGTGCCACCAGTCGTCCCACCCGTGGTCCCGCCGGTCGTGCCACCAGTCGTCCCACCAGTCGTCCCACCGGTCGTCCCACCGCCACCCGTCGGGTCACCGATCACGGGCCCGGCCGGTGCCGCGCGGAACTTCGTCGCGAGGCCCTTGAGGAGCGAGCCGTCCTGGTTGCCCGTGAGGTCCCACCACATGGCCCCGCCGAGCTTCTTGGCGGCGATGTAGTCGCCCTTGACGGCGACGGACTTCGGGTCGTCGAAGCTCCACCACTGGTTGCCGTCGTGACGCCACGAGGCCACGGATACCGGGTCGAAGTACCCCGTGCCGAGGTTCTTGAGCTTGTCGTAGTCCTCGTTGCCGGCTTCCCAGGTACCGGGTCCGGCGTCCGTCGCCACGCCCCAGGGGGCCGACGACGTCGCGCCCTTCCAGCCGCGGCCGTACATCGCGAGGCCCATGGTGAGCTGCTTCGCGGGGACGCCGGCGTCGAGATAGGCCTTGACGGCCTTGTCGACGCTGTACCGGCGGTTCGCGGGGCGGGTGTCGGTGGGGTCGTCGTACAGGTTGCCCTGGTGCCCCGTGAGGGTCTTGTTCCAGGCGCCGTGCAGGTCGTAGCCCTGGATGTTCCCGAAGTCGAGGTACTGGTAGTTCTCGGGGTCGTTCCAGCCGCCCGACGCGATGTCGTCCGGGTTGGCGGGGAGGAACGCGCTGAGCTGGTACTTCTTGCCCGTGGTCGCGCCGTAGGCGTCGAGCTGGGTGCGGAACTCCTTGAGGAGGGCCTTGAAGTTCGCCTTGTCGTTCGCGACGTCGACGATGTTGCCGACCTCGCCGTTGAGAGAGCCGGGCCACTCCCAGTCGATGTCGAAACCGTCGAACACGCCGGCCGCCGAGCCGGGCCCGCCGCGGCCGTCGACGACGGGGAGGTTGCCCTTGAGGTACAGGTCGATGCAGGACGACACGAGCTTCTTGCGGCTCGCGTCGGTCGCGGCGGCCTTGGAGAAGTTCTTCGACCAGGTCCAGCCGCCGATCGACAGCATGGCCTTGATCTGGGGGTTCTTGGCCTTGAGCTGCTTGATCTGGTTGAACGAGCCGGCGAGCGGCTGGTCCCAGGCGTCGGCCACGCCCGCGACCGAGTTGGCGGCGGTGTATCCCATGCCGTAGTCGGCCCACGCGTCGCCCGCGCCGTCGGACCCGTTGGGGCCCGTGCCCTGGGCCTTGTTGGCCTCGAAGCACGTGAGCGTCTGGTGGTGGATGTTGCCGAACGCGTAGTTGAGGTGCGTCAGGTCGGCAGCGGCGCCGGAGTCCTGGAGCTCCTTCATCTTGAAGTCGCGCCCGTAGACACCCCACTGGGTGAAGTAGGCGACGTTGCGGTAGCCGTTGATCGCGCTGTCGCCGGTCGCGGCGGTCGCGGTGGCTGCGGGGAGGGGGCTAGCGGTCGCGGCGACGGTGCCGGCGACCAGGGACGTCGCGAGCATGGCCGCGGCGGTCAGTCCCGCGGCCATCTTCCTCGCGCGTCCTCGTGGAGTTCTCAGTCGCATGTGTCTGCCTCACTTGGCTGGGGGCTGGGGGGCCCGGTCACCCGGACGTCGTTGCCCAGGAACACCCCGACACTAGGGAGCGAGCACGCCCTCGGGAATCAGCGTTTCCCACATTGTTCACCTCGCGTACATACACGGGAGCGTGTAGGTGTTCCCCCCTACGTACCCCGTCGGGCCCTACGGGTCCCCCGTCGCGGCACCGCTCGACCGGTCACCGTCCGACCCGGTGCGCGAGGACCGCGAGCTCGACCCGCGAGCGCACACCGAGCTTGCGGAAGACGCGCCCCAGGTGGACCTCGACGGTGCGGACCGAGAGGTAGAGCTGGTCCGCGGCCTCGCGGTTGGATCCCCCCTGGACGACCAGGAGCGCGACGTCGAGCTCTCGATCGGTGAGCTCGTCCGCCCAGCGGGCGCGCAGCTCGTCGAGGGCGTCGTCGGACACGTCGCTCTCGCGTGCGGCGAGACGCGCCCTGCCCGACGACGCGACGACGGCGTGCGGGACGCCTCCCCCAGGGGTCGTGGTCGGGACGGGCGTCGTCTCGGCGCGACGCGCGGCGACCTGCAGGGCGCCGAGGTGCTCGACGACGCCCGCGAGCTCACCCTGCGCCTGCCGGGCCCACGCCCACGCCCCGGACTGGGTCAGGAGCTCGACCGCCGAGAGGAGGTGCTCGTGGGCCGCGGGGAGGTCGCCCCAGCGCGTCAGGGCCCGGCCGAGACAGAGCTCGGTGCGCCCGTGCTCGAAGGGCGACGCGATCCCGCGACCCGCCGAGGCGACCGCGTCGCGCAGCGCGACCGCGTCCTCGGGCCTCGCGAGTGCGATCTCTGCTCGTGCGAGCGTCGCGACCCGGTTCGCCGGGGACAGGTCCTTGGCCTCGACTCGCCGCCGCGCGAGCGCCTTCTCCGCCGCGTCGGGACGGCCGGCGAGCACCCATGCCTCGACGTCGTCCATCCCGGGCAGGTGCAGCATGTGGGCGCAGTCGCGCCGGTCGGTCTCGGCTGCCAGCTCGAGCAGGGTGGCCGCCTGGGTGTGGTGGCGGGCGAACGACGCCCCGATGGCCCGGTCCACGAGGAGGCCGAGCCGGACCGGCCGCGACGTCGGGCACGAGCACGTCTCCTCGAGGGCGGTGGCGAGCGTCCCCACGCTGCCGTCGACCGCCATGTCGAGGCGCCGCGCGACCGCGACCCCCGTCCCGGCGAACGGCAGCCCGACGGGCAGGCGGAAAGCCGCCTCCTCGAGCTCGCGGCGTGCCTTGGTGATGTTTCCCGACCAGAAGTGCACCAGCACCTGGGCCAGGCGAAGGTGCGCCTCGACGTACGGGGTCACGGCACCTGACGGTGCGTCGAACCACCGGCCGCCGTTCCTGACCGGTGCGAGGTTCGCGACCGCGCTCGCGAGCGCCTGGCCCGCGACGTCGAGGGCGTCCTCGTCGGCCAGGGCGATCGCCCGGCTGACCTGGGCGTACGCCTCCTGCTCGGGCGAGAGCCGCGACCCGGGCAGGTCCGCTCTCTTCCCGCGCTCCCCCACGCCGTAGTTGGCGAGCCACGACCTGACGACGTCGAGCCCTCCCACGCCCTGGGTGCATCGCCGAGCGAGACGCTTCGCCGCGTCGAACGCCTGGGACGCGGCGACGCCGTCACCCCGCTCGGCGTGAAGGGTCGCGGCGCTCGTGAGCCCCTTCACCACGTCGCCGATCTCGCACCCCCCGGCCGCGTCGCGGGGGCGACCCTCGTGGTCGACGCAACAGGTGCAGGCGTCGTCGTTGTCCGCGAGCGCGATGAACGGGGCGATCACGTCGTCGGGCACCTGGCCCTGGACGTGCGTGAGCGCGGTGACGAGCGGGCCCAGGATGCGGGCCGAGCTCACGCCGCCCTCGCAGCGTGCGGCGCGGCGCAGCCAGTCGGCCGCGTCGTGGACGTGACCGGACTGGAGCGCGGCCGTCCCCGCGACCACGTACGCCTCTCCGCGCTCGGACGCGGCCGCCTGGCTCGCGGCCTCTCGCGCGACCTCGTGAGCCCACACCACGTCCCCGCGCTCGAGGAGCCGCTGGGCCAGGGACACGAGCCCGGGCGCGAGCGCAGGGTCCCCCGCGAGCGTCGCGAGCGCCGTGTGCCAGGTCGCGATGTCCTCCTCGCCGGCCGCCGTGTGGACCGTCGCCAGCCGCAGGTGCGCGGCCGTGCGGTCCGCGAGCCGGGCGTCGCCGTGGACCAGCGAGCGCACCCTCGGGTCGGTGAACGCGAAACGGCCCGAGACCAGGGAGAGCTGCCCCGAGAGAGGACCGTCGAGCACCTCCTCGATGCTCAGCCCCGACGCCGCGAGCAGCACGTCCGTGCGCTCGACGACCGCGACCGCCGCGACGAGCAGGGCCCGGCGCTCCTCGGGGGCGAGCTCGTCGAGCCGGTCGCCGAGCAGCGTGCGGACCGCCTGCACCGGGGGGAGGGGGTCCGGGAGGATCGCGGTGCCCGCGAGCTGTTCGGTCGACAGCAGCCGGGCCGTCTGGGAGATCGCCGCCGCGTTGCCCGCGAGGTTCTGGGCGAGCCGCGCCGCGACGTGGGGGGCCACGGCCAGTCGCTCCTCGACGAGCAGCAGGTGGAGCGCCTCCGACGGACCGAGGGGCGCGAGCTCCCGCACCTCGATCGGGTACGGGAGCGGACGGTCGAAGCCACCGGGGACCGCGGTCGCGAGGAGCACGAGCGCCGCGCGCCGCTGGGCGACGAGCCCGACCACCACGGCGCGGCTGATCTCGTCGACCAGGTGGAGGTCGTCGGCGAGCAGCACGACCGTCCGGTCGGGCACCGCCTCCTCGAGGTACTCGGCGAGCGCGACCGCGCCGACCTCCGGCAGGTAGCCGTACTCCGGGTCGGCGACGTCGAGCGGGCGCACGAGCCGGTCCGGCACCGCGCACCCGGTGACCTGGGCGACCTGGGACACGAGGGAGCGCACCGCCCCGCCGGACCGCTGCGGGCCCACCGCCTGGGCGACCCGCAGGACCAGGGGCGGGTGCGGACCGCTCGCCCCGTGCAGCGCCTCGTGGACGAGCTCGAGCGTGGTGCTCGCTCCCATGCCCGGCTCACCGGTCCAGACGAAGGCGCCCCGCCCGTCGGTGACCGCCGAGAGAGCGAGGTCGATCTCCGCCCGCCTGGACGAGAGCCGCTCAGGCCGGTGCTCGGTGGACGTGCGGGACGTGCGCACCTGATCTGAGGTCAGGACGTCTTGCTGGCTGGCTGGCATGTCAGACCCTCCCGTCCGGGGCAACGATGGCCGGACGACTCTCAGGAATGTTAACAACCCGACGTAAAAGCGGGCATCCTGTCCTGTTACCCGTCAGTGTCTTCGGCGGCTTCCGCTGGGGGCGGGTTGCCGGGGCCTTCGACCAGGTCTAGGGTGACCTCGTCCCTCCGTCTGTTCTGCCGAGAGATCTCGGTACCTCAGACGAGCACGGAACCAGAAGCAGATGAGAAGGAGGTGAGAGCGATGCCGGACGGCAGCAGTCATAGATCCCCGCACTGCGCGCTCGCTCCCCTCCGTCCTGCCCGCTGACCCTCGGGTCACCCCTCCCGGCACGGCCCTCGGGGCGGTCGCCAGTGCGCTCCATGCACCGTCACCTCCCTCGCCAGGTCCTGCCCCCGTGCCCGCACGCAGGCAGATCGCCCGGCGTCCGGTCGGCACCGTCGAGAGCACGGCGCCGGGAAGGACCACCATGTCGACGAGCACCTACCTCAGTGCACCCTGCCCCGCGCCCACTCGCAAGGGCTCCGCACCACTCCGAACGAATCGGGCCACCACCCCCGCGCCCGGTCCCCGCCGCCCCGACCTCGAGCGCCAGTCGATCACGTTCACGATCGGCCTGTACCTGTTCATCTGCACGGCCCTGCTCGGGACGCACCTGCTGGCCGCAGGGCACGACGACGTCCCGGCGACCGGGGTGACGACGAGCGCCCCGACCGGTGCGACGCCGTCGGGCACGGGCTCCCCGCAGGTCGGCGCGCCGGCGGTGAACCCGTGAGCGCGACGACGCCCGCGGTCGTCGAGGCGACCCGGCCCGCGACGACGTACGGTCACCGCCCCGCGCCGGCGACCCCGGCGGGCGCCCCACGGTTCGACCCCCAGGCCCTGCGTGCCCGCTGGCTCCAGGTCGCCTCCGAGGACGCGGCCGCGCTCGAGCGCGCGCGGGACGCGGGCGTCGACTTCTCCCTGGCCTCCGGGCGTGTCTGGGAGACCGACGAGCACGTCTACCTGCCCGTCGTGGCGACCTACCGGCGCGGCGAGCGGATCGAGCGCGAGGTCCTGATGTTCGCGCTGTCCCCCGACCGCGTCGTGACCCTCCAGCCGTCCCGGCACTACCCGATCTTCGACAAGGCCATCGCCCGCATGCGGCGCACCCCGCGCCTGACCCAGACGTCGTACGGCGTGATGTACGCGCTGCTGTACGCGCTCAACGAGGCCGCCGAGCGCGTCATCCACCACGCGAGCGACCTGCTCGAGGACATGTCCGACCAGATCGAGGAGGCCACGCTCGGCTACGACCGGCGCGGTCGTGAGATCGGCGTGACCGACATGCAGGGCACCATCTCCCGCATGAACCGGGCCGAGGAGATCGTCTCGAGCACCCAGGAGTCCCAGCTCTCGCTCGCGCGCGCCGCCCGGCACCTGCGCAGCGAGATCGCCGACACCGACCCCGTGCTCGCGGGACTCGTCGAGACCCTCATCGCGGACGTCGACGGAGTCAAGGAGCACGCGAGCTTCGAGCACGACAAGGTCCGCTACCTCCAGCAGGCCATCATGACCTCGCTCGACGTCAAGCAGAACCAGATCGTCAAGGTGTTCACGATCATCACCGCGGTGTTCCTGCCCCCGACGCTCATCACGTCGTTCTACGGCATGAACTTCACGCGCATGCCCGAGCTCGAGTGGGAGCTCGGGTTCCCGTGGGTCGTGCTCGTGACGCTCGTCGCCGCCGTCATCCCGCTCGTGTACATCAAGCGGCGCGGCTGGCTGCGCTGAGGCCCGCTCCCCCCGGGCGGACCCTGGACACGCGGACGCCGCCGGGGCCACGACAGGCAGGTCGTGGTCCCGACGGCGTCGGGTTGCGCAGGGCTGCGGCCGCTACCGCGTCAGGTCAGACGCAGGAACCGACCACGCGCCACGGGCTCCAGTACTTCTCGGTGCCCGGTGCGTTGGTGTGGACCCACCAGTTGGCCTGGTAGTTGACGCCCTGGTGGGACGCCACCTGGCCAGCAGTGTAGATGCCCGCCTTGGTCCAGTCGCCGTAGCATCCACCAGGAGCGTCCGAGTCGACCGGACCCGCCTGCGACGCGCGGTAGACGTCAGCGGCCGCACCGACCAGCTCGTCCTCGTAGTCACCCGCGAGGTCCCACCACATCGAGCCGCCCAGGCCCTTCTCCGCGACCCACTTCGCCTTGTACTCGACGGCGCGCGGGGTGTCGACCGTCCACCACTCGTTGCCGTCGTAGCGCCAGGACGACCCGGTCGTCTCGTCGAAGTACTCGGTGCCCAGGTCGCGCAGCTCGAAGTACTGCTTGTAGCCGGGCTCGTGCGTGCCCTCGGCCACGCCTGCGGCCGACTGCCACGCCCCGTTCGAGTCGCCTGCCTCGACACCGGTCCAGCCGCGGCCGAACGCGGGGATGCCCAGCGTGATCTGCTGCGGGTCGACGCCGCGGCTCAGGTACAGGTCGATCCCCTGCTCGACCGAGATCTCGCCGGTGTAGGTCGGGTCGTCGTGCAGGTTGGACTGGTGCCCGGCCAGGTTCGGCGACCAACCGCCGTGCAGGTCGTAGCCCTGGATGTTGCCGTAGTCGAGGTAGTCGAAGATCTTCGGCGCGTCCCAGCCCGCGTTGATGACCGTCGGGTTCACCGGGATGTACGAGGACAGGAGGTACTCCTTGCCCTGCGAGGCGCCGTACTCGTCGAGCTGCTCACGGAACTCCGCGAGCAGCGCCGTGAAGTTCGCCTTGTCGTTCACGGGGTCGACGAAGTTCTCGGGGTGCTGCGACCAGCCCGGCGCGCCGGGCCACTCCCAGTCGATGTCGATGCCGTCGAAGAGGCCGGCTGCTGCGCCCGGGCCACCGCGTCCGTCGATCTCCGGCAGGTTGCCCTCGAGGTAGAGGTCGATGCACGACGAGACGAACTTCTCGCGGGACTCGGGCGTCGCGGCGGCCTTCGAGAAGAACTTGGACCAGGTCCACCCACCGATCGACACCAGCACCTTGGTGTCGGGGTTCTTCTCCTTGAGCTTGAGGAGCTGGTTGAAGTTCCCGGCGAGCGCCTGGTCTGCCGTGTCCGCGACCCCGTCGATCGAGTCCGCCGCACTGACGCCGTCGACGAAGTCGGCGCCGGCAACACCTGCCCCGTCGTTGCCGCCGGGTGCGGGCGAGCCGTCCTTGTCGGAGATGAAGCACGTCAGGTCTGTCGGGTGGATGTTCGCGAACGCGTAGTTGACGTGCGTGATCTGGTCGGCCTGGCCGGACTCCTGGAAGTCCTTGACCGTGTAGCCGTAGTTCTCCGGGGCCCACGACATGAAGTAGCCGACGTTGCGGTACCCGTTGATGTCGTTGTCACCGTTGGGGCTGACCGCCGCGGGCGCGGCGGGCGTGGCCGGCGCGGCCGTCGCCGTGCCTGCCGCGACCAGGCCGGACGCCACGAGGGCCAGGGTCGTCGCCGTCACCACGGCACCGGCAGCGCGGCGGGTGCGGCGTGGTAGCGAGGGAGTGTTGCGAGATGCGTGCAAAGGGAGGCCTCTTCGTCTTCCGTGCTGCTGACTCCGGTCCGTTCCGGAGCCCCAGATGCTGGGCACTCTCGAACCTAACCAGGCGCGCGCGCGAATGATGTACGGGGCTTCCACATGGTTCACAGCGGTCACATAAGGGATTTCCCTTACCAACGCGTCGAATCGCTCGAAACGTTACGAACGGTAGCCTTTCGAGCCGCGACGGGCCGCTATGCCTCGACGAGGATCGTCACCGGGCCGTCGTTGACGAGCTCGACCTGCATGTCCGCACCGAACACGCCGGTCGCGACCTCGACCCCCCTCGCACGCAGCGCGGCGACCACCTCGGCGACGAGCGGCTCCGCCACGTCCCCCTTCGCCGCACCGTTCCACGACGGGCGCCGCCCCTTCTTGGTGTCCGCGTAGAGCGTGAACTGGCTGACGACCAGGACGGGCGCGCCCTCGTCGAGCACCGACCGCTCGTCGCGCAGGATCCGCAGCTCGGCGATCTTGCGCGCGACGAGCTCGACCTGCGCGGGACCGTCGTCGTGCGTCACGCCCACCAGCGCGACCAGGCCCGGCCGGTCGACGCGCCCCACGACCTCGCCGCCCACGCTCACGCTCGCGCGCGTCACGCGCTGCAGGACCGCCCTCATGCGGTGCGGCCCGGTCCGAACGCGGCCCGCACCTCGCCCACGGGCTCTCCCCCGCCCAGGACCGGGGTGCGGCCGACGCGGTCGAGCGCGGCGCCGTCGGCCCCCGGCAGGTCGCGCGCCCCCAAGGCCGCCAGCGCGGAGACCAGCACCGCGGGACGCGGGCGCGGCGAGCCGTCGAGGACCTTGAACGCGAGCGCGCGGCCGTCCGGCAGGCCCGCGCCGTACACGCCGTCCGCGCCGTCCTTGGCGACGAGGCCCGGGACCGCCTGCATGACCTCGGTCGCGTCGCGACCGGTCCCGCCGACCATCTCGGGGAACGAGGACATCGCGCGTGCCACCAGGGCCTCGGGCGACCCGGGCGCCGCCGCCGGCGCACCGGCCAGCCGGCCGAAGCCACGCGCCATGCCGACCAGCGTCGTCGAGAAGAGCGGCGCACCGCAGCCGTCGACCGTCACGTGGAGGTCCGCCGCGTCGTCGCCAGTGAGCTCGAGCAGGGTCTCGCGGATCGCGACCTGGAGCGGGTGCGCGGGGTCCAGGTACGTCGCGGTGTCCCAGCCGGCCACGACGCACGTCGCGAGCATCGCGGCATGCTTGCCCGAGCAGTTCTGCGTGATCGACGCCGGGCCGTTGCCGAGCGCCTGCCACGCGAACGCCGCCGGCGGGTAGACCGGCATGTCCGGGGTGTTGCGCAGCGCCGACTCGTCGAGCCCGACCCCCGCGAGGATCTCGCGCGCGCCCGCGAGGTGGAAGTCCTCGGCGTTGTGGCTCGCGGCACCGAGCGCCAGCAGACGAGGCGGCAGGGACAGGCCGCTGCGGAGCATCGCGACCGCCTGGAACGGCTTGACCGACGAACGAGGCCAGATCACGGTCGACGCGTCGCCCACCACCAGATCGGCCTCACCCGAGGCGTCGAGCGTCACCAGGTGCCCCAGGTGCACGGACTCGACCAGGTCGCCCCGGACGACCTCCGCGAGCGGAGCGGCGGAGCGCAGCACGGGGTTCACCACCCGCCCGGACGGCCACCACGGTTGCCGCCCGACCCGCGACCGAACCCGTACGACTTGAGCCGAGGACGCACGTCGACCAGGTAGATGAAGGCCGGGACGAGGGCCAGGAGGTTCAAGAAGCTGGAGCTCGTCAGCATCAACGGCGGCAGGCCGAGGAACCCGATCGCCGCGGCGACCCCCAGGATCGCCGACCAGATCGGCTTGGTGAGCTTCCCCTCGGCGGTGAACCCGTTCGCGGGACGCCGCAGCGCATCGACGAGAGCGAAGGCCTGCGCGGCGAACACCACGACCGCGAGGATGACGAGAACGAGCCACTGGGCTCCACCGAAGCTGATCACGTGTCGAGCCTACGGCAGGACGCGCAGCGCCTCCGCGCGCGCCGCGCTCGCGACCCGCTCGTCCCACACCGCGAAGATCGCGTCCTCGTGCCGCAGCACCAGCGCGGAGGCGAGGTGCACGGCGTCCGCGCCCCGCAAGGAGTGACCGTCGGACCCTGCGAGGTCGCTCGCCCTGTCCAGGACCTCGGGCGAGACCTCCACCAGGTGCAGCGCGGGCCACAGCCGCTCCCACGCGGCGAGCGCCTGCGCACGCTCGGCGGCGTCGAGGACGCCCGTACGCTCGCCCGCGGCGAGCGCCGCACGGACCTCGGTGTCCGACAGGCGGCTCGTCGTGACCACGTCCGCCCGGTTCCACAGGGCGCTCGCGAGCTCCGAGCCAGGCTCGGCGACGCACAGCTTCACGAGGGCGCTCGCGTCGAAGTAGACCAGTGCCATGGGGCGCGCCGGCTCAGCGTCGGATGCGGCGCACGAGGCCCGACATCGCCGACTGCTTGGCAGCCGGGCGTGCGGGCGGCGAGTGCACGGGCCGCTCCTCGGTGGCCGGCGTGAGCAGGCCGTCCCGGGTCAGCGACGTGATCAGGTCCGCGCTGCCGATCGCGCTCAGGCGGGCGACCGGGATGCCGCGCTCGGTGATCACCACGTCCTCCCCGTCACGCGCCCGCTCGATCCACGACTTCAGCTCGGCCCGCAGGGCGCTGACGGAAACCTCCATCCCCTGAAGGTACCGGCCAACGCCCGGATTGCGTAGACCTCCACGCGCGGCAATCCTGCGGGTTCGCCGGCATGCGCCCCGTCCTGCGGGCGACGTGCTCGCCACGGGCCGCGCGGCCGGTTCAGAGCTCGTGCAGAGCCGCCCGTGCATCCTGCGGGGACATCCCTGCGGCCTCGAGCGTGTCCACGATCGGGGAGCGCAGCAGCATCACGAGCGACTGGACCTGCCAGTCCCCCGCGCCCACGGTCCGCGGGTCGGCCGCGGCCGCGGTGTCGGCCAGGATCTCGCGCGCGGTCGACGGGTCGCGTCCCGCCCCGATCGCCTCGGCCAGGACCCGGGTGCCGGCCGCGAACCGGTCGACGATCGCCGCGACGGGCAGGAGGTCGTGGTCGGGCCCCGCGACCGGTCGGGCACGCCGGGCCAGGACACGGACGCTGCGCATGGCGCGGTCCACCAGGACCGCCTTGCGCTCGATGTCGCCCAGCTCGGTGCGGTGCTTGCGCCCCACGGGGCTCACCCGGGACAGCTCCTGGGCGCTCGTCGCGGTCGCCTGCCACTCCTCGAGGGCGGGCTCGGACGCCCGCCCCCGCACGAGCGCGGCGTCCAGGTCGTCGACGTCCCCCGAGCGGAAGCCGCGGGCGAGCAGCTCGAGCGTCTCGGCGAGCTCGGTCGTCGCCTCGTCGCCCAGGATCCGTGGCCGACGGCGCGGGTCACCCGGTGTGAGGGTCGCGACGAGCAACGCGAGCGCGCCACCGACCAGGGCGTCGACCAGGCGACCGCCCGGGCCGCCCGTCTGGGTCGCGGGCAGACCCACGATGACGATGGCCTGGACCCCGGCCTGGGTCGCCAGGAGCGCGCCGCGGTCGATGAAGCGCGCCACGAGGGCGGACGTCGCGAGGACGACGGCGACCTGCCACCAGCCCGACCCGATGAAGTGGACGATCAGGTCACCGAGGCCCACGCCCACCGCGACCCCGATCGCGAGCTCGCCGACCTTGCGCACCTGCCGGTCCTGGCTGAACCCGAGGCAGATCCACACGGAGACCGGTGCGAAGAACGGGTACGGGTGACCGAGCACGTAGTGCGCGATCCCGTACGCGGCACCCGCCGCGAGCGAGGCCTGGACGACGGGCCAGAACGCGACCCGGACCCGGGAGCTGCCCTGTCGCAGGCGTGCCCTGAGCAGCAACCGACGGAACGCCTTGCGGGCCGACTCGACCGCCCCGGGTTCCGGCGTCGCGGCTCCTCCGGCCGACTCCCGCGCCTGCGTCATGTGCTCCTGCTCACCGCGTCCCACCGTGCCGGGGTCCCGGCACGGTCCTCGGATACCGCTCTAGATCATGCTCTGGGGTGCGCCCGCGCCCTTGGGGGTGACGCCTCGTGCGACCGGACCGCGCGGTGCGGGCCGGTCGACCGACACGCCCTCGCCCGGGACCACCACCTCCTGGGCCGCGGCCACGGCGCCCCCGTCGCAGTCGACGACCAGCTCGACGTCCTCGGGCGCGCTGCGCTTGAGGACCGCGAGCGCCACGGGGCCCAGCTCGTGGTGCCGGGCGACCGACGTCACGACGCCGACCGCACGTCCCGGCGCAGCCACCCCGTCCGGACCGGTCTCCCCGCCCGGCAGGCGCACCTCGGCCCCGGCGACCGGGAGCAGGTGCCCCGAGCCGTCGAGGTGGAGCATCACGAGGCGGCGCGGCGGACGGCCCATGTTGTGCACGCGCGCGATGGTCTCCTGGCCGCGGTAGCAGCCCTTGTGCAGGTGGACGGCGGTCCGGAGCCAGTCGAGCTCGTGCGGGATCGAGCGGTGGTCGACCTCCGTCGCGAGGCGGGGGCGCCAGGCCTCGACGCGCAGCGCCTCGCTCGCCCAGGTCCCTGCGAGCCGCCACCCGGCCGCTTCGCGGGCGGCGACGGCGTCGGACAGCTCGGCGCGCGGGACCAGGACCAGGCGCCACGGGCGGTGGGCGCCCGGGTGCTCGTCGTCCGCGGGGCCGTAGCGGGTGCCGCCGGGCGCGGTGCGCGGCCAGGGGTCGCGCCACGTGACGGGCTCGCCCTCCGCGCCCTCGGCGTCCCGAGGCTCGCCCAGGACCGCGATCTCGTCGCTCATGTCGGTGATCTCGACGCGCAGCGAGAACTTCATGCGGTCGAGCCAGGCAGCGAGCGTCGGAGCGTGCGAGCCCTCGGTCACGAGCCACGTGGACTCGCCGTCGTCGACGACCCCGGCCGCGTGCTCGACGTGGCCCTGCGGGCTCAGGACGAGCAGCTCGGTCGAGGTCCGGGGCGCCAGGCCCAGGAGGCTCTGCGAGGTGATCGAGTTGAGCCACGTCAGACGGTCGGGGCCGGTGACCCGCACGACGCCGTGGTGCGAGAGGTCGACGACCGCGCCGCCCGACTCGAGCGCGCGCTGCTCGCCCGTCGGGTCGCCGTAGTGCCAGGCCACGCCCGCGTCGGGTCCGGAGCCCGCGACCGCGCCGGGGCGCGACAGCAGCGGGCTCGTCCGGACCGGGGAATCGGGCTCCGTCCGGGCCGCACGCTCGTTCTGGGTGGCGTCGTCAGGTCCAGCGGTCACGGTGCAACAACCTCCTCGGCGCCGGTGGGCGCACGTCCGTCCGGCCGCGCGGTGGCGTCGGCCGTGCCTCGCACGTCGAAGGGGCTAGAGGCGGTCCAGCTTCGCCGACGCATACGACTGCAACGGCTGACCGAAGGCCGCCAATTCCCAGACCCACAGGAGCT
The DNA here is from genome assembly GCF_056158145.1 of Oerskovia sp. PE-21s. Classification (NCBI taxonomy): domain Bacteria; kingdom Bacillati; phylum Actinomycetota; class Actinomycetes; order Micrococcales; family Cellulomonadaceae; genus Oerskovia; species Oerskovia sp. PE-21s. The sequence goes on along the minus strand of NZ_JBUXJM010000001.1, from coordinate 33,633 downwards.
GGCCCTGGACGTTGCCGTAGAGCCGGTTCGACGCCGTGATCTCGGACGAGGTGGCGGTGCGCACCACGGCGTCGCTCGACAGGTCCACCCGACCGTTGCCGACGACCCCCAGGTACAGGGTCATGCGGCCCGACGGGTCCGCGATCATGACCTCGATCGCCGACCTGTCCTCCGGCAGCCCCTCGGGACGCTCGGGCGAGACGCGCCAGTAGCCCGTCTCGGTGGACCAGATACGTCCCGGCGCGAGGTGCCCCTCGGTGCCCGGCTCGGCCTGGTCGCTCGACGGGCGAGCGGACGGCTCGGCAGCGTCGTCAGCGGTCCAGGCCTCCGGCACGGTTTCCGGGACCTCGGCCTCGAGGACGCGGATGGTCGACTCGTACCGCAGGTACGGGCCGCCGTCGTGGTCGAACACGACGTCCTGGACGAACGGGGTCTCGGGGATCCCGGGGTAGGCGATGACACCTTCACCTCGCCAGGAGCCCACGAGCCACGCGAGCGGGTAGGCCTCGGGGGCGAGCCCCTCAGGGAACGCGAAAGCCATCTGGTGGTACCTCCGGCGGTCCCAGCGGACCGTGACGACGACAAGGGAGAGCGGGACCGTGGTCCCACCGGGCGCGGACGCCCGGGGCGACGCTCAGGTCAGCGCTGACCCTTGTACAGCTTGTAGACGACGAACCCGGCGAACCACGTGATGGTCACGGTCGCGGCGATCAGCAGTCCCAGGAAGATGAGCTCGAGTGCATGCGTGGACATGTCGCCGATCCTACCGTCCGGCCTCTAGGCTCGCGCACGTGACCTCCCAGCCCGCTCCGTCGCCGTCCTCGGCCGCCCCGGCCCCCGTCGCCCGCTCGCTCGTGGTCAAGTCGACCGCGGGCCTCGAACGCCCCGAGGCGACCAACCAGGCCTTCACGGTCGCCGCCGCCGCGGTCGCCGCCGGGGTCGAGGTCAGCGTGTGGCTGACCGGGGAGTCGGCGTGGTTCGGGCTTCCCGGGCGTGCGCGCGAGCTCGAGCTCGAGCACGCGACGGCCCTGCCGGACCTGCTCGACGTGATCCTGTCCGCCGGGACCGTCACGGTCTGCACCCAGTGCGCCGTGCGCCGCGGCATCACCGAGGCCGACCTGCTGCCGGGAGTGCGCATCGCGGGGGCGTCGGTGTTCGTCGAGGAGGCGCTGCGCCCGGGGGCCCAGGCCCTCGTCTACTGACGCGGCCCGGGCACGCCGGGCCTCGCCCTCAGTCCTCGACGCGGATGCCGAGCTCGGCCGCGAACAGCGGCGCCATCTCGACGAGCTGGGACGGGCTGAGCGTGGCTCCCGCGAGCCTCTCGATGCTCGTGATCCGTCGCAGCGTGGCCCCGCGCAGGTCGGTGTGCACCAGACGGGCGCCCGCCAGGACGAGGTGGTCGACCGACGTCTCCTCGAACGCGACGCGCGTGACCTGGGCGTTCGTCAGGTCGAGCTCGTCCACGGTGCACCGCGTGAGCCGCAGGTCGCGCACCGTCGCACCGCGCAGGTTGACGTACCCGAGCTTGCAGTCGACCAGCTCGACCGAACGCCACGCGGACTCGTAGAGCTCCGCCGAGCCGATCCGTGAACCGGCCAGCACCACGTCGTGCCACACCGACCGCGGGGCGCTCAGGACGGGCGCGTCGATCCGCTCGAGCCGGGCCTCGCTGAACGTCGCGGCCCGCAGGTCGGCCTGGTGCAACGAGATGCCCACGAGGTCGCACCGCTCGAACGTGACGTCGGACAGGTCCGCGTGGGACAGGTCGCCACCCTCGAACCGTTCGTCGTGGCGGCGGTCCTCCGGACCGACGTCCGCTGCGTCCCCCGCTGTCCGGACCCCTGGGCGCAGGCGCTTGAACCGAGGCGGGAGGGTGGTCGAGGAGTCGGTCTGCGCGGGCACCGCACGACCCTACGCCTTCCCTGCCACGGCACCCGCAGCACCTCGGCCCCGATGCGGGACCTCAGCGGGCCGGTGCGAAACGCCGGACCAGCAGGTACATCTCGCACCCCAGGCACAGCCCGAACGCCGCGTTGAGCACGGCCGCGACCAGGGCCAGGCCCGCCGCGACCGGTACGGCCACGAGCGAGACGGTGAAGCCCAGGAGCACGCCGACCCCGGTGATGACGAACCCGACCCCCTGCGCGAAGCGAGGCGGACGCGGGTCCTCGCGCTCCGCCGTCGGGCCGAGCCTGGGCCGGACGAGAGTCTTGAAGACCCACCCCTGCCACGTGCCCTGGGCACCGCGGAGCGCCCCCAGCAGGAAGCTCAGCGCGATGAACGTGAGCAACCACAACGCCGCCTGGGACGACCCCAGGAGCAGCGTCACGGCGAGCAGGAGGGCGGTGATCCCGGCACCGACGCGCGGGCCGCGCGGGTCGATGCCCTGGGCCGAGCTCGGAGAAGGGTGCGGTTCGTGCGACATGGCGGCTCCTCGGTCGGCCCGCCCGGTGGGCGAGCGGTGTCAGGCGACGGACGCGGCAGGCACGGCGAGCGCCTCGATCGCCTGGGTCCGGTTCACGCTGCCGCTCATCCGAGCGACCTCTCGGCCGGACGGGTCCAGGACGAGCACCGTCGGAGTGCGCAGTATGCCGAAGGTTCGCACGAGATCGTGGTGCTCGTCGACGTCCATCTCGCGATGTGTCACGTCGGTCCGCGCCGCGACGAGCTCGTCGAGCACGCGCGCCGTGTGCCGGCAGGGCGAGCAGAACTCGCTCGAGAACTGGACGAACGTCCGGTGCTCCCCCAGCACGATGCCGAGGGCGGGCCAGTCGACCGCGGCGTCCTCGGCAGGTGGGCGACCCGCACGGACCACTCCCTGGCGGCGTTGCCACCACACCCCGAGCAGCACGCTCGCGGCGAGCAGCACGACCAGGACCACGATGCGCCAGACCATGTGCCTCGACCTCTCCCTCGTACGGCGGTGCAGCAGCACGGCCGGGGTGTCGCGGGGAGGGCTCAGCCCACCACCACGCGCCCGACCACGAAGACCAGGATCCCCCCGACCGTCACGGGCAGCACTATCGCAGCAACGGCCGCCTGCCTGCGCTCGAGGGCCGGCAGCTGGTCGAACAACGCGCGCAGCCCCGCGACCAGCATCCCCGAGACGACGCCCGTCCACAGCCCGTTGCTGATCGCGACCTCGGGGAGCACGTACCCGAGCCCCCCTCCGGCCGCAGCCGCGGCGACGACCGTCAGGACCGAGCTCCACCACCCTGCGAGCGGGAGCGCGGAGACCGCGGAAGCCACGGCGATCGCCGCGGCGCACGTCACCACGAGCTCCGCCCCTGCGTCCGTGCGCTCGGTCGCGATCCAGCCCGCCGCCGACACCGCGACGACCAGTCCGCTCACCGTGCCCAGGAGCGACTCGACGAGCCTCGGACGCCCGTCCCGGCGCAGCATCTCGGCGACGAACGCCAGCACGATGCCCATCGCGAGCACGAGCGGCAGGTTGCGCAGCGCGGGCTCGCCGTCGGTCGCGGCCACGGCCGCGACCGCACCGACCCCGGTGAGGCCGATCACGAGTCCGGAACCACCCGGGGCCGGCTGGCCCAGCAGCGCCGGCCACCCGACCGCGACCAGGACGGCGAGCGCGGCGGCGGCGACCGTCAGGGGAAGGAGGCCGAAGAACGCGGCCGCGGCGACCACCACGGCCACCACCGACGTGGCGACGGCGCGGGAGGAGAGACCCACTAGGCACACTCCCCCGACGACACGGACGACATGAGGACGGGGACGGCACCGGGTCCGGAGAGGCTGAGCACGAACATGAGTCTCCCAGATGACGCCGCACGCGAACACGAAACAAGGTTGTAACAGCGCAAAGGCCTTGGTCACCCCGTCGACCCCTGTTCCACGCGCTACGGTAATGATTCCGGCCTCCTCGGGGGTCACTGGGAGGAGGTGCGTCGGTGGCAGAGCTGTTGATCCTGACACCGGCGACAGGTGGGTCCGTCGAGATCCTGCCTGCGCTGGGACTGCTGTCGCACCGTCTGCGGGTGCTGCCCATGGAGCCGTCGGCCCTGGTCGACGCGCCCGACTCGGACGTCGTGCTGCTCGACGCGCGCCGCGACCTCGCGGCCGCCCGAACGACCTGCCGCCTGCTCCACGCGACAGGTCTGACGGTCCCGCTCGTGCTCGTCCTGACCGAGGGCGGGCTGACCGTCGTCACCGCCGAGTGGGGGGCGGACGACCTGCTCCTGGAGCATGCGAGCCCTGCCGAGGTCGAGGCCCGGTTGCGCCTCGTGATCGAACGCTCGTCGCACGGTCGCGCCGACGACGCCCCGCAGGAGATCTCGGCGGGCGAGCTCGCGATCGACGCGGGCGGGTACACGGCCCGCCTGCGTGGCCGCCCGCTCGACCTGACGTACAAGGAGTTCGAGCTCCTCAAGTACCTGGTGCAGCACCCGGGCCGCGTCTTCACGCGGGCACAGCTCCTGCAGGAGGTCTGGGGCTACGACTACTACGGGGGCACCCGCACGGTCGACGTCCACGTGCGACGCCTGCGTGCCAAGCTGGGCCCCGAGCACGAGCAGCTCATCGGGACCGTGCGCAACGTCGGCTACCGGTTCGACCCGCCCAAGGACCGGCGGGCCGCAGCCCCCACGGACGACGGCACGGGCCAGAGCGCGCACGACGCGCCAGGGACCGAGGCGACCGAGCCCACGGCCTCGAGCGAGCAGGTAGGTTCGTCCGGGTGACGACCGACTCGAGCGACTTCTCCGCAGCCCTCGTCGACGGCCCCTGGCGGCACGAGTTCGTGCCCGCCAACGGCGCCCGCTTCCACCTCGCCCTGGCGGGCCCCGAGTCGCGCGGGGGTGGTTCGAGCGCACCGCTCGTTCTCCTGCTGCACTCGTTCCCGCAGTTCTGGTGGGCCTGGCGGTACCAGCTCGAGGCGCTCGCCGAGGCGGGCTACCGCGTCGCCGCGATGGACCTCCGGGGCACCGGCGCGTCCGACAAGCCACCGATCGGCTACGACGCCCCGACCCGCACGCGCGACGTCGCGGGCGTGGTCCGGTCGCTGGGCGCCGACCGCGCCGTCGTCGTCGGGCACGGGACCGGCGGCGCGCTCGCCTGGGCCATGGCCGCGCTCCAGCCCGCCGTGACCGCGGGCGTCGCGGCGTTCGCCGCGCCCCACCCGTCGCACGTCCACACCTCGGGGCGCAGGCTCCTCACGCCGCTCGCGCAGCGCCACCTCGCGTTCGCCCAGCTCCCCACGTTCCCCGAGCGAGCCCTGACGCAGGACGACCTGGTCGGTCGGGTCCTCGCCGACGGGGCGGCGACGCCGTTCGCCCCCGAGGTCGTGGACACCTACCGCACGGTCATGCGCATCCCGTTCGCGGCGCACTCCGCGATGGAGGCCATCCGCTGGTCCGTGCGCTCGGCGCCCCGGCCCGACGGCCGCCGCTTCCGCAGCGCGCTGCGCCGCCCGATCACCGTCCCGACCCTCCAGGTCCACGGCGGGTCCGACGGATTCCTGCGCCGCGACCTCACCGACGCGGACGCGGCAGCGGTCTCCCGCGCGTTGCGGTTCGAGGTCCTCGACGGGGTGGGGCACTTCCTCCCGGAGGAGGCGCCCGACGACGTCACGCGACTCCTGCTGGAGTGGTTGCCCACCACGAAGGGCTGAGCGGGCCTCCGGCCTCCCGCGCTCCGCGCGTCAGTCCGCCTTGACCATGCCCGCAGCGACCGCCGGGTCCGTCTCGCCGACCCCGAACGACGGGCACAGGTGCGCGATGGTGCACGCCCCGCACGCAGGCTTGCGCGCGAAGCAGACCCTGCGGCCGTGGAAGATCAGCCGGTGCGAGAGCATGGTCCACTCGCGCTTCTCGATGAGCTCCCCGACCTCCGTCTCGACCTTGACCGGATCCTCCTCGGCGGTCCACCCGAGGCGGCGCACGAGGCGCCCGAAGTGGGTGTCGACCGTCAGGCCGGGGACGCCGAACGCGTTGCCCAGGACGACGTTCGCGGTCTTGCGACCGACCCCGGGCAGCGTCACCAGGTCGTCGAGCTTCCGGGGGACCTGCCCGTCGTAGCGCTCGACGAGGGCCTGCCCGATCCCGATCACCGACTGCGCCTTGGCCCGGAAGAACCCGGTGGGACGCAGGATGTCCTCGAGGTCCTCGCGGTCCGCGGCCGCGTAGGCCGCCGCGTCCGGGTACCGGGCGAAGAGCTCCGGAGTGGTGAGGTTGACGCGCTTGTCCGTGGTCTGCGCCGACAGGACCGTCGCGATCAGCAGCTCGAGCGGCGTGGTGAAGTCCAGCTCGCAGTGCGCGTCCGGATAGGTCAGCGCCAGCTCACGGTTGGTGCGCCGTGCTCGCCGCACCAGGGCGAGCCGTGACTCGACGTGCGGGGCTGGTGCAGGACTCGAGGTACCGCCCGAAGTGGTCACGTCCGGCAGCCTACTCGGCCCCGCCCACACGCCTCTCCCCCGCGATCCGTGCGGGCCCCCGCGGGGCGGTGGCGACCCGAGTTGCGCACATGAGGCAGACTTGTGGGAGGAATCACGAGTACCGGTTCGCTCGAACTCCGCCGATGCAGACGGGCTCATGCCGGGAAAGTCCGCTCAACACTCGAAGGACATCGCGTGGACGACGACGTAGTGCTCTCGGCCCCCCTCTTCGCCACCATGGACCGCGAAGAGACCCGGACGCTGTTCGACTCGATGCAGCAGATCGAGCTCACCCGTGGAGACGTGCTCTTCCGCGAGGGTGAGCCCGGTGACCGGCTGTACGTGATCGCACAGGGCAAGATCAAGCTCGGCCGCCGCTCGAACGACGGCCGCGAGAACCTCCTGTCCATCCTCGGACCGGGCGAGATGTTCGGCGAGCTCTCGCTCTTCGACCCGGGGCCCCGCACGGCCACCGCCAGCTCGGTGTCGGACGCCCTGCTCTACGAGCTGCGGCACGAGCAGCTCATCGAGTGGATCGAGAAGCACCCCAGCGTCGCGAAGCACCTGCTCAACGCGTTGGCGCGCCGCCTGCGCCGCACCAACGAGACGCTCGCGGACCTCGTGTTCTCCGACGTCCCCGGCCGTGTCGCCAAGGCGCTCCTCGACCTGTCGACCCGCTTCGGCGAGGAGACGGACGAGGGTGTGCGCGTCGCGCACGACCTCACGCAGGAGGAGCTCGCCCAGCTCGTCGGCGCCTCGCGCGAGACGGTCAACAAGGCCCTCGCCGACTTCGCCACCCGCGGGTGGGTCCGCCGCGAGGGACGCGCCGTCGTCCTGCTCGACGTGGACCGGCTCGAGCGCCGCGCACGCTGACCGCGGACGCACCAGATCGGCGAGAGGCCGGTCGCACGACCCGAGGGTCGCGCGACCGGCCTCTCGCCGTCTCGGGGAGCGATCCGCTCGCTCAGGCGTCCGACGGCTCGGCGAGCTCGACGACGAGCTCCACCTCGACCGGGGAGTCGAGCGGGAGCACCGAGACGCCCACCGCGCTGCGCGCATGGATGCCCGCCTCGCCGAAGATCTCGCCCAGGACCGTGCTGGCGCCGTTGATCACGGCCGGCTGACCCGTGAACGAGGGGTCGCTCGCCACGAACCCGACGACCTTGACGACCCGGGAGACCTGGTCGAGGTCCCCCACGAGCGCCTTGATCGCCGCGAGCGCGTTGAGCGCGCTCGTGCGGGCGTGGCCCGCCGCCTCGGCCGGGGCGACGAGCCCCTCGCCGTCACCGACCTTGCCGGTCGCCGGCAGCGCCCCCGCCACGAACGGGAGCTGGCCCGACGTGTACACGTACCGGCCCGTGCGCACCGCGGGGACGTACGCCGCCACGGGCGCTGCGACGTCGGGCAGGGTGATGCCCAGCTCGGCGAGCCGGGCGTCGACGACGCCTGCCACTACTTCTCGCCGGTCGGGCGCTTGAGGTAGGCCACGAGGCCGTTCCCGTCCGGTCCCGTGACGACCTGGACGAGCTCCCAGCCGTCCGAGCCCCACTGGTCGAGGACTGCCTTGGTGTTGTGGATGATGAGGGGGATGGTCGCGTACTCCCAGGTGGTTGCCATGCGCCCGAGCGTAGTCGTCATCCAGCCGGCGCACAGGTCACGCGGACTCCTCGGACCGGCCCTCGAACGCTCACAGAACCCGCACACCGGTGGGGGGCGCAATCCCCGGAGGGGCAGGGGCGCCCTCCCGTAGGCTTGCGCCTATGGCTTCCCCTGCGCGTCCCCGTCGACAAGTCAACGCCTATCAGCTCATCGCCCTGCTGCTGGCGTTCGTCCTGGTCTCCGGGGTCGGCGGCGTGCTCGGTGCGGGTCTCCTGATCCCCCTCGCCGCCGGCGCCAGCCAGGCCACCGACAGCAGCGTCCAGATCTTCGAGGAGCTGCCGGACGAGCTCGAGCCGGGACCTCTGGCCGAGCAGTCGCGCGTCTACGCGAACGACGGGACCACGCTGCTCGCGACCTTCTACCAGGAGAACCGCATCGTGGTCCCCCTGGGCGAGGTCTCGGACCACATGAAGAACGCCGTGGTCGCGACCGAGGACAAGCGCTTCTACGAGCACGGCGGGATCGACCCGGAGGGCACCCTCCGCGCGGCGTTCAACAACGCCTCGGGCGGCGCGAAGCAGGGCGGCTCGAGCCTGACGCAGCAGTACGTCAAGAACGTGCTGATCGAGCAGGCCGTGCGTGCCGAGGACCCGATCGCCGTCGAGGCGGTCAAGGAGAGCACCATCGAGCGCAAGGCTCGCGAGGCCAAGCTCGCGATCTCGCTCGAGCAGCGCATGACCAAGGACGAGATCCTCGAGGGATACCTCAACATCGCGCAGTTCGGTATCCGGGTCTACGGCGTCGAGACCGCGGCGCGCCACTACTTCAACACGAAGGCGTCCGACCTGAGCATCGTCCAGGCCGCGACGATCGCCGGCGTGACCAACGCCCCGAGCGCGTACGACCCCGTGTCCAACCCGGCCAGCTCGGAGAAGCGCCGCAACCTCGTGCTCGGTCGCATGCTCGAGCAGGGGTACATCACGCAGCAGGAGCACGACGAGGCCGTCGCGACCCCGCTGGCCGAGACTCTCGACGTCCAGCCCGTGTCCGTGGGCTGCCAGGCCGCGAACGGCGCGGCGTTCTTCTGCGACTACGTCACCAAGGTCATCACCTCGAACCCGATCTTCGGCGAGACGCCCAAGGACCGCCAGGGCCTGCTCTACCGCGGCGGCCTCGACATCACCACGACGCTCGACCCCCGGATGCAGACCGCCGCCGAGACCGAGGTCACGTCGGCGATCCCCGCCTCCGACCCCAGCGGGATCGAGAACGCCCTCGTGACCGTCGAGCCCGGCACGGGCAAGATCCTCGCGATGGCCCAGAACCGGCCCTACGACGCCTCGCTCGAGGCCGCCCCCGGGACCACGGCACAGAACTACAGCGCGGACCAGGCGCACGGCTCGTCCCGCGGGTTCTCCCCGGGATCCACCTGGAAGCCCTTCCTGCTCGCCGAGTGGCTGCGGGCCGGGCACACGCTCAACGAGTCGGTCAACGCGAACCGTCGCGAGTGGAACGTCGGGCGCGACTTCACCTCGTCCTGCACCAAGCTCAACGTCGGCGAGAAGTGGAACCCCAACAACTCCGACGGCCAGGGCAAGGGCAGCATGACGGCCCTGGCCGCGACGACCAACTCGGTCAACACCGCGTACGCCGACATGGCGAGCAAGCTCGACCTCTGCTCCGTGGCCAGCACCGCGAAGTCCGTCGGGTTCGCGCCGTCGCTCACGAAGGACAAGGGCGAGGTGGACATCCGCCCCTCCATGATCATCGGTACCCAGAACTCCTCGCCGCTGCAGATGGCCGCAGCGTTCGCGACCTTCGCGAGCGGCGGTACCTACTGCGAGCCCATCGCCATCACGCGCATCGTCGACCCGAACGGCAAGGAGCTCGAGGTGCCGTCGGCCAACTGCAACCCGAACGCCCTGGACCCGGCGGTGGCGAACACCGTGACCTACGCCCTCAAGAACGTCATGACGGATGGATCGGGCAAGAGGTCGCAGCTCGAGGGGCGCGAGAGCGCCGGGAAGACGGGCACGGCCCAGCTCAACACCCACAACTGGTTCGTCGGCTACACGCCCCAGCTCGCGACGGCGGTCTGGATCGGGAACGCCGAGTCGGACGTCCAGATGCGCAGCAACGGCCGCGGCCGGTTCACCATCAACGGTGTGAGCAGGCAGTGGTGGTTCGGCTCCGACCTCGCGGCCCCCATGTGGAAGAACTACATGACCACGGCCCTCGAGGGCATGCCCGTGGTGAGCTTCCCCGAGCCCGACCCCAAGATGCTCGGCCAGGTCCAGGCTCCTCCGACCACCACCCCGACGACCCCGGGTGGCGGCAACGACCGCGGCGGCGAGACCGGTGGCGGCAACAGCAACGGTGGCGGCAACGGCAACGGCAACGGTGGCGGTAGCAACGGGAACGGGAACGGCGGCAACGGGAACGGCGGCGGCGGCGAGACCGGCGGCGGCAACGGGAACGGCGGCGGCGAGACCGGCACGCCGGGCGGGGAGCAGGACTGACCGGGGCCCGCGTGCACCCCGTGCTCGTCGGCGCCGGCGTCCTCGCCGCCGCCGGAGCGGGGGCGCTCGCCTACGCCCACCTGGAGACCAAGCTGTTCACGCTGCGTGAGGTCACTGTCCCGGTGCTGCCCCGAGGGGCGGCCGACCTGCGCGTGCTGCACTTCTCGGACCTGCACCTGACCCCCACGCAGGAGCGCAAGATCGAGTGGATCAGGTCCCTCGCGGCCCTGCGCCCGGACTTCGTGGTCGACACGGGCGACAACCTGGCCCACGTGGACTCGCTGGAGCCGCTCCTGTACGCCCTCGAGCCGCTCCTGAGCAGCACGCCCGGGACGTTCGTCATGGGGTCGAACGACTACTTCGCCCCCTCGCCCAAGAACCCCGCCCGGTACCTGCTGCCCGACGCGCGGACCGCCCACACGGTCGACCCGCCGAGGCTCCCCGCGGACAAGCTGGCCGCCGCTTTCAGCGCCGCCGGGTGGATCGACCTCACCAACCGCCGCGACACGATCGACGTCGGCGGCGTGCACATCGACCTGGTGGGCGTCGACGACCCGCACCTCGACCGGGACGTCTTCCCGCCCGCGCAACCACGCACGGCGCGGGACGCCGGGACCGAGTCGACGCCGTCGGGCCTGCGGATGGGCGTGGTGCACGCGCCCTACACGCGCGTGCTCGACCAGATGCACGACGACGGCGCCGACGTCATCCTCGCCGGCCACACCCACGGCGGGCAGCTCTGCGTCCCGTTCTACGGGGCGCTCGTGACCAACTGCGACCTGGACCGCGGACGGGCCAAGGGTCTGCACGGCTGGCCGGGCGCACGCCCCGACGCCCCCGGCGGCGAGGCCTCGACCTGGCTCAACGTGTCGGCCGGGGCGGGCACCTCGCCCTACGCACCCTTCCGGTTCGCGTGCCGACCAGAGGCCACGATCGTGACGCTCACGGCACCGTGAGCACGCACTGAGAGGCCGGTTTCGTCGCAGGGGCAAACGTCGGCTATTCTAGGCAGGCTCCAGCGCGCAGGTTTGGAGGGACCTCTCGAGGACCCTCCGCAGACCGGCAGCGACGAGAGCAATCGGGGTGTGGCGCAGCTTGGTAGCGCGCGTCGTTCGGGACGACGAGGTCGCAGGTTCAAATCCTGTCACCCCGACCAGCACGAAGGCCCGGAGTCCACTGGACTCCGGGCCTTCGTCGTTCCCGCTCCCGCGGCGCTCGCCGAGGGCGACGTCCCCGCCCACCGACGTCGACCCCCGCGGCGCCGAGGGTGACGGCGTAGCTCTCCCGACCGCGACCGCCCTATGAGGGTCCCCCCTTCCGGTGTCACGATGAGGGTCCTGCACCCCCAGCGTCGGAGGTCGTCGTCATGGCCGAGGAGCCGATCGTCATCGTCGGAGGCGGCCTGGCCGCCGCGAAGGCCGCCGAGTCCCTGCGCACCGAGGGGTACGACGGCGACCTCGTGGTCGTCTCGAGCGAGCCGCACCGCCCCTACGAACGTCCGCCGCTCTCGAAGGACTACCTGCGCGGCGAGGCCGAGCGCGACGTCCTGTTCCCCCTGTCCGAGGAGTGGTACGCCGACCACCACGTCGACCTGCGCACCGCGACGCGGGCCGCGGGGATCGACGTCGCCGCGCACTCCCTCACGCTGATCGACGGGACGTCGCTGCCGTACGCGCGCCTGCTCCTCGCGACCGGATCGACGCCGCGCTCGTTCGCGGTGCCCGGCGCGGACCTCCAGGGCGTGCACTACCTGCGCACGATCGAGCACGCCGACCTGCTCGCCGCGACGCTCGAGGCCTCGGCCCGCGAGGGCGCGGGTCGGCTCGCCGTCGTGGGCGACGGGTGGATCGGGATGGAGGTCGCGGCCTCGGCGCGCAGCCTCGGCCTGGACGTGACCGTCGTCGGGCGTGCTGTCCACCCGCTGGGCCGCGTGCTCGGACCCCTGCTCGGGGAGATGTACGGCAAGGTCCACGCGGACCACGACGTGCACCTGCACCGCAACGCCCAGGTCGTGGGGATCACGGGCAGCGAGGGGCGGGTCACGGGACTCGACGTCGCGGACGGGACGCACGTGGCCGCCGACGTCGTCGTGGTCGGTGTGGGCGTGACGCCCAACGTCGGTTTCGCGGAGGCCGCCGGGATCGAGCTGCGCGACGCCCGCCTGGGCGGCGGGCTCGTGGTCGACGCGACGCTCGCGACCTCGGCGCCCGACGTCTGGGCCGCGGGGGACATCGCGAGCGTGCCCTCCCCGCGCTACGGTCGCCCGCTGCGCGTCGAGCACTGGGCCGTCGCCCTGGAGACCGGCCCGCACGCCGCGCGCGCCATGCTGGGCTCGCGCGAGCCATACGACAAGCTGCCCTACTTCTTCTCCGACCAGTACGACGTGGGCATGGAGTACCTGGGGTTCGTCGAGGACCCGGCCGCGACCGAGGTGGTCGTGAGCGGGTCCCTCGAGGACCACGCCCTGGTCGCGTTCTGGGTCGCCGACGACCGGGTCCAGGCAGGCATGGCGGTCGACACGTGGGAGCAGATGGAGAGGGTCGAGGAGATCGTCCGGTCCACCGGGCCGGTCGACCGGGACGCCCTGGAGGCGTTCCGCGCCTGACCGGCCCGGCAAGGCCCTGGGACCGGCCCGGCCAGCCCCGCTCAGGCCCTACGGCACCTCGCGCTGCGCCTGCCCCACGTACTGGCTGAGAGGGCGGATGAGGGCGTTCGCGGACCGTTGCTCGACGACGTGCGCGGTCCAGCCCACGACGCGCGCCGCGACGAACAGGGGCGTGAACGTCGGGGTGTCGAAGCCCATGAGGTGGTAGGCGGGACCGGTCGGGTAGTCGAGGTTCGGCAGGATGCCCTTGCGCTCGGTCATGGCCGCTTCGAGCGCGTCGTACAGGTCGTCGAGCGCGGTCGCCTCGTCGGTCCCCAGGTGCGCGACGAGGTCGTCGAGCGTCTTCTTCATGGTCGGGACGCGCGAGTCGCCGTGCTTGTAGACGCGGTGGCCGAAGCCCATGATCTTGCGCTTGTCGACCAGCGCCTCGTCGAGCCAGGCTGCGGCCCGGTCGGCCGTGCCGATCTCCGCGAAGGTCGCCATGACGGCCTCGTTCGCGCCGCCGTGCAGGGCACCCTTGAGGGCGCCGATCGCGCCCGTGACGGCCGAGTGCAGGTCGGACAGCGTCGAGGTGATGACGCGGGCCGTGAACGTCGAAGCGTTGAACGAGTGCTCGGCGTACAGGATCATCGAGACCTCGAAGGCCCGCACGACGCACTCGTCGGGCACCTCGCCGAAGGTCATGTGGAGGAAGTTCTCGGCGTAGCCCAGGTCCTCGTCGGGGTCGACGATCTGCTGACCACGGCGTCGGCGCTGGTCGAGGGCGACCACCGCGGGCAGCATGGCCCACAGCCGCAGGGCCTTGGCGTGCTCGGCCTCGGGGGACGAGTCCTCGGCCGTGGGGTCGTGCGCGCCGATGACCGAGACCGCGGTGCGGCACACGTCCATGGGGTGGCAGGTCGTGGGGAGCTCGAGGATCGCGTTGCGCACGGCGCCCGGCAGCGCGCGGTGGGCGCGTTCGACCGCGGTCTGCTCGGCGAGCTGCTCGGGGGTCGGCAGCTCGCCGTGCCACAGGAGGTAGGCGACCTCCTCGAAGCTCTTGCGCGCGGCGAGCTCCTGCACGGGGTAGCCCCGGTAGAGCAGCGAGTTCGTGTCCGGGTTGACCTTGGAGACCGACGTCGTGTCGACGACGACGCCCGCGAGGCCTTTGCGGATCTCGGGAGCGGAAGCGGCCGGGCCTGGGACCGGGGCCGCGGCCGCGGCTCCCGGGGTGGTCGCGGGTGTCCCGACGCTGGGGGTGCTGGTGGTCATGTGCTCACTCCTTCGTGATGCGGGGTCGTGCTGCGGCAGTGCTGGGCGCCCTACGGCCGGTAGGTGAAGATCTCGGTGTCGAAGTGGTTGTAGCCGGCGTAGTCCACCAGCTCGTACAGCCGCGCGCGCGTCTGCATCTCGCCGACCACCCCGTCCTGCGTGCCGGTCTCCCGGATCATGTCCAGCGTGCGCTCCGCGGCCCCCATCGCGCTACGCAGGAGGGTCACGGGGTAGATGACGATCTGCACGCCTGCCGCCGCGAGCTGGTCACGGGTGAACAGCTCGGACTTGCCGAACTCCGTCATGTTGGCGAGCACCGGCACGTCGACGGCCGCGGCCACGGCCTCGAACTCCGCGAGGTCGCGCATGGCCTCGGGGAAGATCGCGTCGGCGCCCGCGTCGACGAGCGCCTTCGCGCGGTCGATCGCGGTCGCCAGCCCCGCAGGGCCGTCGAGGCTCGCCCGGACGTCGGTGCGGGCCATGACGAGGAAGTTCGGGTCGCGACGGGCGTCGACCGCGGCACGGATGCGCTTGGTCGCGGTCTCGAGGTCGACGGTCGCCTTGCCGTCGAGGTGGCCGCACCGCTTGGGGTTGACCTGGTCCTCGATGTGGCAGCCCGCGACGCCCGCGTCCTCGAGGGTCTGAATGGTGCGCGCGACGTTCATGGGTTCGCCGAAGCCCGTGTCGGCGTCGACGATCGCGGGCAGGTTCGTCATGCGCGCGATCTGCCCCGCACGGGTCGCGACCTCGGTGAGGGTCGTGAGGCCGATGTCCGGCAGGCCCAGGTCCGCCGAGACGACGGCCCCCGAGATGTACACCCCGTCGAAGCCCTTGTCCTCGATCAGGCGTGCGGAGAGCGGGTTGAACGCGCCGGGGAGCTGGAGCAGCTCGCCGGCCGCGAGCCGGGCGCGCAGCGTGGCCCGCTTGTCCGACGGCGTCGCGTGCGAGTACAGCATCAGTTGCCTCCTGCGGTGGTCGGGCCGGTGGGGTCGTCGGTCGCCTCGTGCATGGTCCAGCCTGCGGCTCCCTCGCCGGGACCGGTCTCGCCGGGTGCCTCGGCGTGCGGGGCGTCGGGGCGGCCCAGCTCGAAGATGCCCGTGGGTACCGGGACCGCGTCCAGCAGCCCGGGCCGCGCGACGATCGAGAGCTCGCGCACCTCGGCGGGCGTGAGCGACGGGAGGCGCTGCGCGAGGTCGAGGAAGCGCTCGATCTCGGCGGGCTCGAGCACGCCCTCGGCGAGGAGCCGGAACTTGGCGACGTACTGCGCACGGGCGAACGGGCGCGCGCCGAGCGGGTGCGCGTCGGCGACGGCGATCTCGCGGACGATCCGCCCGCCGTCGGCCAGCTCGATCTCGACGCGACCGCCGAACGCCTTCTCGGCCGGGTCGACCGAGTGGTAGCGGCGCGTCCACTCGGGGTCCTCGGCCGTGGTGACCTTGCCCCACAGCGCGACCGTGTCGGCGCGGCCGGCGCGGCCGGGCGTGTAGGAGTCGACGTGGTGCCACCCGCCGTCCTGGAGCGCCACCGCGAAGATGTACGGGATGGAGTGGTCGAGGGTCTCGCGCGAGGCGGTCGGGTCGTACTTCTGCGGGTCGTTCGCGCCCGAGCCGATCACGTAGTGCGTGTGGTGGCTCGTGTGGATCACGATGCTCGCGATGTTGTCAGGGTCGGCGAGCCACGGGTGCTCGGCGTGCAGCGCGCGCGCCAGGTCGATGAGCGCCTGCGACTGGTACTCCGCCGAGTGCTCCTTGGTGTACGTGTCGAGGATCGCGGTCTTGGGCTCGCCGGGCGACGGCAGCACGACGTCGTAGCGTCCCTCGGGGCCGTCGAGCAGCCACGCGATCACGCCGTCCTCGCCCTCGTAGATCGGCTCGGGCGACGTCTGCCCACGCATCGCGCGGTCCACGGCCTCGACCGCGACCTTGCCCGCGAGGGCGGGCGCGTACGCCTTCCACGTCGAGATCTGGCCCTTGCGGGACTGCCGCGTCGCGGTCGTGGTGTGCAGGGCCTGACCGATCGCCTGGAAGATCGTCGTGGTGTCGAGCCCGAGCAGGGTCCCGATCCCGGCCGCTGCCGACGGGCCGAGGTGCGCGACGTGGTCGATCTTGTGCGCGTGCAGGCTGATGGCCCGGACCAGGTCCACCTGGATCTCGTAGCCCGTCGCAATGCCGCGCACGAGCGCCGCCCCGTCGCAGCCCGCGTGCTGGGCGACCGCGAGGATCGGCGGGATGTTGTCCCCCGGGTGCGAGTACTCGGCCGCGAGGAACGTGTCGTGGTAGTCGAGCTCGCGGACCGCGACGCCGTTTGCCCAGGCGGCCCACTCGGGGCTCGTGCGGGTCGCCAGCGGCGTCCCGAAGACCGTCGCGCCCGGCTCGTACGGGTGCGCGAGGGCCTGCCCCCGGGCAGCGACGGCCGGGGCTCGCGTGAGGCTCGCGGCCGCGACGGCCGCGTTGTCGATCACGCGGTTGACGATCATGTCGACGACCTCGTCCGGCACCTCGACCGGGTCGGTCGCGAGCTCGGCGAGCTTCCACGCGAGCTGGTCGGTGCGGGCGAGGTTCTCCGCGGAACGGTGGGTCCGCAGGTGGTGGGTCGTGGGCATCGGTGCCTCCGGTGGTCGGGTGCGGTACGTCGGGGTGCGTCGGGCGTGCTCCCTGCCCGACGGCGTCGCGTGGGCCGAGGGGAGGGTTGCGGTCGGCGGGGGCCAGGTGGGGTGCGCGTCGTCAGCCGGGCGGCGGGTTCTCCTGCTCGCCGAGGGCCTTGGCTGCCATGGCGCCGCTGCGTTCGATGTGCTCGCGCATGGCACGCTCGGCCGCGTCCGGGTCGCCGCTCGCGATGGCGGACGCGACCTCACGGTGCTCGTCGACGTGGTCGGTGGTCCCGACACGCTCGCGCGCGGACAGCGAACGATAGCGGTCGACGTGCCCGCGGATCTGACGCAGCAGCTCGGAGCACCACCGGTTGTCGGCGAGGGCCGCGATCTCGCCGTGGAACTGGGCGCCGATGCGCAGGACCTCGTCCTCGTGGTCGCGCACGGCGTCCATGAGGTCGACGAGGCGGGAGAGGCGCTCGACGTCGGCAGGCCGCGCACGTTCGCACGCGTCCCGGGCGAGCAGTCCTTCGAGGCGTGCCCGGACGTCGTACACGCGGTGCAGGTCGGTGACCGCCAGGGGCGCGACGCGCACTCCCCCGGTCGGCTGCTCGACCACGAGGGCTTCGGCCTGCAGGAGGCGCAGGGCTTCGCGGACGGGGGTGCGGCTCACGCCGAGCTGGGCCGAGAGGACGGGTTCGGTGAGCCGGGCGTCGGCCGCGAGCGTGCCGTCGATGATGCGCTGACGCAGGAGGTCGTAGACCGCGCGAGCCCCGGACTGGCGGCGGACGGCCGCAAGGGGTTCGTCGCGGGGCGGGGACGACGTCGTCGGGGCGCTGACCATGCGACCATCGTGCCACAGCCTCTGCGTACTTGTATACAACTTGGCTCCGAGCGGCGGCCTTGCAAGAGAAGCGCAGGTCTAGCAGCCGTCAGCCGAGGGGTTGCCCAGCGGGGAGTCGTCCAGGGGCCTCATGCGCTCGGCGAGCTCGTGGTGCCACACCGCGAGACCCTCGAGCAGCACCGCCCGTCGCTCGACCCACGACCCCGCGCCCTGCCCCGACCAGAGCGGTGGGTAGACGCTCAGCCCCATGTCCGGCGGCAGCGCTTCGACGTCCCGCTCCCAGCCCGGCCACCGCAGGTCCGCGACGTACTCGCCGAGGCCCCCGCTGATCGCCCACTCGGTGAAGGCCCCCTGTCCGAACCCGAGGCAGTGCCACTCGAGCGTGTCGGGCGCGAAGTAGTGCACGTCCCCCAGGGGACCCGGCAGGCCACCGCCGTTGACCGCGAACGTGCCGCCCAGGACGTCGAACGCGACCACGAGTCGCTGCGGTGCGACGCTGCCCTCGGCCGGGTCGCCGAGCCCGTTGATCGTGGCGAGGTCCGGCAGGCCGTAGGCGCCGCCGCCGAGGAGTCGCAGCCAGCCATGGTCGACCAGGACTCCCCCGGTGTGGAGCGCAAGCGCTCCCAGGGTCGAGCGGGTCGTGATCTGGAGGCGGTACAGGACCTCGGGAGCCCACTCGGGAGGCGCGAGGACCTCGACGCCCGGTCGCTGAAACATCCGCGCGAGCGTGGGCCAGGCAGGTTCCTCGACCTGCGTGAGATCCACCACCGTCCTGATGCCCATGATCGGGGATCATGCCACGTCGGGCAGTGAATTCCGACACCTTCCGGAGGATCCGATACCGGATCCTCCCCATGTGTGCATCTTTTCCGGACTTTCCTGGCGCACAAACCCCGGAATTCTGCCGCAAACCACCCGGTGGGCCGTCCGACTGACGAGACGAGCGCTAGACGTTCCCGGCCCGGACGGCCGCGGCGTCGAGCTCCACGATGGGCCCGTTCACCAGTTCTTCGGCGTCGCTCGCGACGGCCCGGCGCCGCCCCGAGACGGCCGCGTAGCCGAGCCCCACCACGACCGCTCCGCCCACGAGGTTGCCCAGCCCGACGAACAGCAGGTTGCGCCCGAACTCGCCCCACGTGGTGAGCACCTCGGGGCTGAAGAGCCCGATGCTGAACGTCGTCATGTTCGCGACGACGTGCTCGAACCCCGAGGAGATGAACGCGAGGATCGCCCAGAAGATGATGATCGCCTTGCCCGCCTCCGAGCGCAGGCGTCCGCACGCCCAGATCGCGGCGCACACCAGGATGTTGCACAGGACGCCGCGGAAGAAGAGCTGGCCGCCGGACTCGTGGCCCTTGCCAGCGAGCATCGACGCGATCATCTCGCCCGCAGCGGCGTTGGTGTGCAGGATGCCGGACTGCACGACCATCCACCCGAAGAGCATGGAGCCGAGCAGGTTCCCGCCGAAGCAGAACAGCAGCGTCCCGACGGCGGAGCGCACCGGGATCGTCCGGGTCACCGCTCCCTGGGTCAGGATCATCATGGCCGACGTGCTGAGCTCGGCCCCGGCGAACACGACGAGCGTCAGGGCGACGGCGAACACCCCGCCTGCCACGAGCCGTTCCGCGGGCGCCCCGGCCGCGAGGAAGGGTCCGGCCGTGGTGACCATGAGGACCACGCCGACGCCGATGTACGCGCCTGCGAGCATCGCGGCCACGAGATAGCGCCACGGGTGCCGGGTGCCCGCCACCTTGGTGCGAGCCGCACGGGACTGCTCGGTCAGGTTCTCGGAGAGGCTCAGCACCCTCTCATGATGACCCCCTTCCATCTAAGGGATGGAAGGGGGTCGTCAGGTGGAACGCGGGGTCTCAGTCCGTGCCCCTGCCGGAGCCCGTCACCCGAACGTGAACGTGAAGACCTGCATCCCCGCGGGCACGTCGAGCTCGACGGTCCCCTCGCTCGGCCCGTCGCCCTCCAGCACCGGGTACAGCGTCGGGTTCCCCGAGACGTCGATCTCGCGCCGCTCGACGACCTTCCCCGCCGCGTCCCGGACCGTCGCGGTGACCGTCCCCTCGCCACCCAGGACGCTGAACACGTCCGTACCGCGGTACGCGAGTCGCACGCGGGCGCCGTCGGACACCGCGGTGGCTCCCTGGAAGTCGACGTCCCACGTCCCGCCCAGCGAGAACGTGTCGGTGGCCTGCTCCTGGGTGAGCGTGAACGCCTGCTCGCCCGCGGCGTAGCGCGGCTCGCCCGCGTAGTTGCCCACCTTGCCCACCGAGAGGTACGTCTCGGGGGTCGTCGACCCGTCAGGCGTCCCGTCCTCGACCGAGGTCGCGCCGGGCAGGCTCACGCCCGGGTTCGCGTCCGTGAGGAGCTCGCGGATCAGCCCCTCGGTGGCCTCGTACCCGCCCTCGCCGAAACGGATGTGCCGCACGGTCCCCTCGGCGTCGATCAGGTACTGCGCGGGCCAGTAGCGGTTCCGGTACGCGGTCCACGTCGCGTAGGAGTTGTCCTGCGCGACCGGGTACGTGACGCCCAGGTCGTCGGCCCCCGCCACGACGTTGCGCGTCTCGCGCTCGAACGCGAACTCGGGCGTGTGCACCCCGATCACCTCGAAGCCCTCGCCCACGTCCTCGTACTGCTCGTACCAGGCGTTCACGTGCGGGATCGCGCGCTGGCAGTTGATGCAGGAGTAAGCCCAGAAGTCGACGAGGACGACCTTGCCCCGCAGGCCGTCGAGCGCGAGCGGCTGGTCGCCAGGGGTGTTGAACCAGGTGTCGATCCCGCGCAGGGCGGGGGCCGGGCCGCAGTCCTCGAGCTCGGGCGCTCCGTTCGAGCAGTTCGACAGCTCACGGTTCTCGTCGGTCACGATCCCGCCGAGGTCGAGCGCCTCGCGCACCGTCCCGGACGCGTCGACGCGCTCCTGGAGGCTGCCCGTGTAGTCGGGCAGCGCGCGCTGGAGATAGGCGGGCAGGTTGAACGCGAGCCCGACGGCGAGCGCGATCATGACCACGCCACCCGCCACGCGGATTCCCCGGGTGTGGCGCTGGAACGCCTTGACCCGCTCGGCCACCCGACGTCCCGCGAGCGCGAAGACCAGCAGCGGGACGGCGGCCCCGACCGCGAACGACACCGTGAGCGCGACCGTCTCAGGCCCGATGTTCCCCGTCGCCCCTGCGACCGTGATCGCCGCGAGGACCGGACCCGCGCACGGCACGTACAGGACCCCCAGGCCCAGGCCCAGGACGAACGCCCCGCGGTCCTGGCTGCGCGCCCCGCGCCGCGAGCCGAGCGCCGCGATCTTCTGGAACGGCCGCTCGAGGACCTCCTCGAACCGGGGCACGATCATTCCCACGCCGATGACCGCGAGCAGCGTCAGGCCCACCCAGCGCAGCAGGTCCTGCGGCAGCCCGAGCGCCCCGAGGAGCAACGAGCCGAGCAGCGTGAAGACGCTGAAGCTCACGACGAGCCCGGCGATCACGAGGTAGGGCCGCCACGAGCGGCGTGCGCCCCGGCCGCTGGTGCCGTCGCCGTCGCGCCCCGTCCGACGGCGCCGCTCACCGCTCGCGGGCGGCGTCCCGTCCGCCGTGGTCGGCTCCGGCGCGCCACCCAGCGCCGCGCCGCCGGCCGGCCGGACCGCCGTGACGACCTGGCCGCGCGCACCGACCTGGACCGCGCCGGGGACCCCCGCGAACAGCGAGGCGGTCGGGGTGCCCGACCCGCCCTCCGCCGAGGGCGACGGGTCCGCGGTGGACGCGGCGCCGTCGGGCACGGAGACGGGCGACGGGGCGGCGACGGCGCCGTCGCGGGCACCCTGCACACCGCCCGCGAAGAAGATCACGGGGAGCATCGGGAGGATGCACGGCGAGATGCCGGTGATGAGGCCACCGAGCAGGCCGATGAGCACGAGGGTTTCCATGGCCGAGGTTCGGCGCGACGGCCCCGGCGGATGGGTCGCGGATCTTCCCGGACGTCCGACCCATCCACCCCGGCCCCCGCTCCGAACCTCCTGCGAGACGTCCCGCACCTGGCGGGGCGACGACAACGAGGAGAGACCGATGAACGTTCGAACCCGTTCGTACGCCGTGGCCGGCGTCGCCGCCCTGGCGATCCTGGGCCTGACCGCCTGCAGCTCCGACTCGGACTCCGGCTCCGGGAGCGACTCGTCGAGCGCGTCGGAGATGACGACGCCCTCCGACGACATGTCGCAGGAGGCCATGACCCCCGAGGTCGACCCCGCGGCGAACCTCGTCGGCCCCGGCTGTGCCGCCTACGCCGAGCAGGTCCCCGACGGCGCCGGCTCCGTGACCGGCATGTCGACCGACCCGGTCGCCGTCGCCGCCTCCAACAACCCGCTGCTCACGACCCTCACCGCCGCGGTGAGCGGGCAGCTCAACCCCGACGTGAACCTGGTCGACACGCTCAACGGCGGCGAGTTCACGGTGTTCGCGCCGGTCGACGACGCGTTCGCCAAGATCGACCCGGCGACCATCGAGAGCCTCAAGACCGACTCCGACACGCTGACCACGATCCTCACCTACCACGTGGTGCCCGGCCAGCTCACCCCGGACCAGGTCGTCGGTGAGCACGAGACCGTCGAGGGCGGGACCGTGACCGTCACGGGCTCGGGCGACGACCTCATGGTCAACGACGCCAAGGTGATCTGCGGCGGCGTCATGACGCAGAACGCCACGGTCTACCTCGTCGACACGGTCCTCATGCCGACCATGTGACCCGAACGCCGGCCGTCGCGGTTGTCCCCGTGCCGCGGCGGTCGGCCCTCAGCGGTCTGCGGGCCGCCCACGGGGACGACGGACGAGGAGCCGGTCGCACCGGACGGGATGCCCGGAGCGACCGGCTCCTCTTCGCGCCCACCGGTCAACGGTGGGCGAGAACCACCTCAGCGGTTCAGGCGTTCGCCCGACGACGAGCCCAGACGATGCCCGCACCGCCGCCGACGAGCAGGACGGCCAGGAAGGCGGCAGCGCCTGCGGTCGCACCGGTCGCCGCGAGGGACGGACCGCCCTGCGCCTCGGCGCTGACCGGGGTCGCGGGTCCGTCCAGCGGACCGGGCGCGGCGAGGATGCGCGGGTTCGCGCACGCCGCCGTCGCCGCGGGGTAGCTCACGGTCGTCGAGTAGCCGGGGTTGACCTCGAAGTGGACCTCGACGCCCGCTCGCGTCCATGCGTAGTTGCCGTCGGTCTCGGTGTACGTGCCGTCGGCCTGACGCTCCCAGCCCGGCCACGCCCGGGGCTCGCCCGCGGAGGCGCCCGGCCACAGGAGCGTGCCGTCGAGCGGCAGGCCCTCGACCGTGTAGTCCTCACCGTCGCCGGGGTGGAGGAACGTGATGGTCAACGGGCGGTCGCTGTCCGCGACGTAGCCCTCGGGCAGGAAGACCTCGTAGCCGAGGTAGGGCGTGTCGGCCTCGCAGACCGCGCCGATGTCGCCCGGGATCAGGGCGCACTCAGCGGCGTCCTGGTCGCTCGCGAACGTCGCGGACGTGCCGTCCTCGGCGAGGACGTACCCCTCGGCCGCGGCGAGCTCGTACCCTGCCGCCGGGCGCGCGACGATCGTGTCGCCCGCGCGCTCGTAGGTGATCTCCGAGGTGTCCTGCGGAGCGTCGACCGTGCGCCCGGCCGGCGTGCACACGTCACCGACGGTCGGCACGACCGGGGTCACGGGCTTCGCCGGCGTCTCGGGGGCGGGCTTCGTCGGGCGGGACGGAGTCAGCGGGGCGGGCTCCACGGCACATGCCGGTACCTCGATCAGGTCGCCGAGGTCGTGGTGCTTCGAGTCGATCAGGACGCCACCCAGGGCCGACGTGGGCGGGGTGATGGTCGCGGGCCAGACGAACGAGCCGTTCTGCTTGACCCTGTCCTGCTGGACCGCCCAGCCCTCGCCGCAGACCTCTGCGGGCAGGACCGTCGGGAAGGTCGTGTACCACTCGATCCCCGGCTTGGAGGCGACGAAGGTCTGCGTCCCCGAGTTCGTCCAGGAGGCCGGCTTCGCGGCGTCGTTCTTCTTGTAGACGTAGAGGCCGACCTCCTTGCCGGGCTTCGGCGTCGGTGCGCCGGCGCAGGGCGGGGTCGTCCCGTCGTCGCTGAAGTCGAACTGCTTACCGTCCGAGGCCTTGACGGAGAGCTCCCACGAGTGACCGACCGAGGTGTCGGGGAACGCGTAGGACGTCGACCAGGAACGCTTGAAGGACTCGTCCTTCACGACCTTTCCGTCGACCTTCACGACGACGGAGTTGGCCTTGTCGGAGTACTGGGTGAGCCTGACCTCGAGGCCGGCGCAGTCCGCGGTGACGCGGGGGGTGTGGGCGGAGGCGGGGGCCGCGGTGGCGACCAGTCCGCCGAGTGCGAGCAGCGCGGCAGCGCCGCTCGCCAGGAGTTTCTTCACGGGTGGTGGATTCCTTCCGGGGTGATGTCGGAGCGCCTTCGCACGACGACACAGGTGGGAACGTGTCGTATTGCATCACCAATACCCAGAGTTTTACAAACCCTGGCATATACTCGGAATCGGACCAAGGGATTACCCGAGAGCGGGTATTTCTCAGGCCTTTTCTGCGGAATCTCTATCCGAGGTCGGGTATCACGTCTCGAGCACGACGAGCGGGTCGCTCGTGGGCTGCGGAGAGCCACCCGCGGGCTCGAGCGTCACGGCGACCCCCGCGCTCCCCGACGCCTCGACGAGCAGGGCCGCCGAACCGTCGCGCGCGTCGAAGACCCCGGCGGACACCATCTCCTCCCCCTCGACGAGCCAGAGCTGATAGTCCTCCTCCGAGCCCGCCTGAGGCAGGTCGGTGACGGAGAACAGCACGCGGTCCCCCGAGACGAGGGCGCTCGCGTCCCCGCCGCCCACCATCTCGCCCCGGACGATCTCCGCGCCCGGGTCGGCGAGCATCGAGGCGACCGCGTCGGCCTGCGTCTGGAGCCGGACCTGCTCCTGCCGCGCCTGGATCGCGATCGTCGTCGGGACCGCGACGGCCACGACCGCCGCCGCGGCCACCGCGACGACCGCCCACCGCCTGCGCCGCACCGCCCCCTGGCGGGCACCGTCGGCTGCTCCGGCCGAGCCCGCACCCCGGGGGGTCTGGGCGACCTGAGGCACGGAGGCAATGCTCCCGAGCACGCGCTCGCGCAGCGCCGCGGGCGGTGCGGTGTCCACGGTGAACGCCGCGACCACCGCACGGTGCTCGTCGAGCTCACGACGCGCGTCCGGGTCGGCCGAGAGCAGTCGCTCCACGGCGCGCCGGTCCAGGTCGTCGACCGCGTCGAGCGCGTAGGCCGCGAGCAGGTCACGGGGGTCTCCCGGCCCGCCCTGCGCGTCAGACCTGTCCGGCCCCGCAGGACCGGCGGGCACGCGGCCGTCGTCAACCACGGCTCACCCCCAGGCAGTCACGCAGCCGCACGAGGCCGTCGCGGATCCTCGACTTCACGGTCGGCACGGCCGCCCCCAGCTCCACGGCCACCTCCCGGTACGTCAGCCCGCCGAAGTACGCCCGCACGACGGCGTCGCGCTGGGTCTGCGTCAAGCTCCCCAGGCACTGCCTCACCGCTGCCGACTCGAGCAGCTGCTCGACCTCCTCCGCCACGACGTCGCGCACGCCCCCTGCGAACCTGCCGTCGACGTCCTTCTGGTCCCGGACCCGGCGCGACTGCTCGGACCGCACCCGGTCCACCGCCCGCCGTCGGGCCATCGTGACCACCCACGTACGAGCCGAACCCCTGGAGGCGTCGAAGCGCACCGCCGTCTGCCACACCTCGATCATCACCTCCTGGGTCACCTCCGCCGCATGGTCGTCGTCGCGCAGCACCGCGAGCGCCGTGCCGAAGACGGCCGGGGCCAACGCGTCGTACACCGGCGCGAACGCGTCCGGGTCGCCCCCGGCGCACGCGGCCAGCGCGGCATCGAGAGCGTCGGGCTCGCTCGTCCTCACAGGTGGCACCCGCCCAGTCTGCCCCAGGCCTGCCGACGCGGCGCACCGGCGGACCACCCGCGGCACGTGGCCTCCCGCGACGACCGAGGCACCTGTGGTTCGTCGCCGACGAGCCGGCGGATGGGTCCCGGCGGTCATCGCTCGCGAGCCGCTACCCTCGCGGGGTGACCGAGACGCAGCGCAGCCCCCGGATCCAGCCCGTCTATCTGGTGGTGGCAGGACTCTTCGTCGTCCTGGTCGCCCTCGCCGTCTGGACCGTGAGCCGTCCCGGCAACGCCGCCACCACCCCCGCCCCGCTCTCCGACGAGGAGGCCGTCGCCGCCCTCGAGAAGGAGGTCGGGGCGCTCGACGGCGTCGAGTCGGTCGAGATCGAGAAGACCGAGACGGACGAGCCGGGCATGGACGTCCCGGTCCTGCGGCTCGTCATGACGATCGACCTCGAGAGCTTCACCGGCCCCCAGGCCTCGCAGGACACCGCGGACGAGGCGCGCACCGCTCTCCTCGAGGCGGGGATACGGGGCTTCCACGAGACGTGGGTCGTCAACGAGATCCCCGGGACCGGCGCGACGCTGCGCGTCGGGATGGACGGCACCGGGATGTACTCGGTCGCCGCCGGCGTCGGGTTCCTCGTCGCCGGGGCCACCTCGGTCCTGTCCGACGCCACGACCACCGCCGTGACCGTCCGCGCCCCGGAGAACCTCTCCACGATCGCGCAGGTCGCCCATGACCTCGGCCACGGGATCGTCTCGCTGTCGACCGACGACTCCCGCGCCCGGTACTTCGGCGGCCACTACCTCACGCCCCCGCCCCTGCCCGCGGTCGCACTGCTCGCCGAGGCCTCCGCGCGCGACGAGGTCATCGAGGTCTCGTACGACGCCGGGCCGGCGATCGAGGAGTCCTCACCGGGCGACGGCGACGCACCCCTCCTGACGGTCCGCGTCGACGGGGACCCCGCCCCCACGGCCGCCTGGCTGCGCGCCTCGGGCCAGGCCGAGCTGCTCGGACGCCCGATCCAGTTCGTGGTCGACGGCGAGGGGGCGTCCCAGACGGGCTGGGTGAGCGACCTCGAACCGGCCGGACCCGACCCGGCGTTCGCCGAGCAGGACGCGGTGGACGCCGCGGCCGCCGCAGCCGACGGGGTCCCTGCCTGCACCGGCACGGACCTCACCCCGGAGCTCGCCGGGTTCGACGCCGCCGCGGGGTCGCGCTTCGCGATCCTGCGCGCCACGAACGACTCGGGCGCAGCGTGCGCGGTGGACGGTCGCCCCGAGCTGGCCTTCCTGCGCGCCTCGGGCACCGAGCCCGAGGTCACCCTCGAGCCGTACATGGACGGCGGCAGCTCCGTCCGGCTCGTCGTCCTCCCCGGCCAGACCGTCGAGTCGCTGGTCCGGTGGGGTGCGATGTCCACGACCAACGACCCGGACGTGACCACGAGCTTCCTCGTCAAGACCGTGATCGGCGCAGACGCCGTCCGCCTGCCCGTGACCTCCCACCTGGGCGGGGAGGGTGGCGTCGACATCCTCGACGGGGCGACCGTGGAGGTCGGCTCCTGGACCACCCCGAGCAGCACGGCCCCCTGACCCCCGTCCCAGGACGACGGCGGCCGTCCTCCCCGTGGGAGAGCGGCCGCCGTCCTGGAGCGAGGGGGCTCAGAGCGCCCGGCGCGCCCGCACCGACTCGGCGAGCTCGCCGAGCAGCTCGGCCGTCGTGTCCCAGTCGATGCACTTGTCCGTCACGGACTGCCCGTACACGAGCCCGCTCGGCGCCGGTGCCTGCGCCCCCGCCACGAGGAAGCTCTCCATCATGAGTCCCGTGATGCCGGCCTCGCCCTCGGCGATCCTGGCCGCGACCTCGCGCACGACCTCGGCCTGGCGCACGTGGTCCTTGCCCGAGTTGCCGTGGCTCGCGTCGATGACCAGGCCGTGCTCGACGGCCCCGCCCAGGCCCGAGGACGCGGCGACGCGCAGGGCGGACGCGACGTCGTCGGGGCTGTAGTTGGGGCCGCTGCGGCCGCCGCGCAGGATGATGTGGCAGTCCGGGTTGCCCGCGGTCTCCACCGCGGCCGCCCGGCCCGCACCGTCCGTGCCGAAGAAGGTGTGCTCGCTCGCCGCGGTGATGCAGCCGTCGACCGCGATCTGGATGTCGCCGTCGGTCGCGTTCTTGAAGCCGACCGGCATCGACAGGCCCGACGCGAGCTGGCGGTGCACCTGGCTCTCGACGTTGCGCGCGCCGATCGCGCCCCACGACACGGCGTCGGCGATGTACTGCGGGCTCGTCGGCTCGAGGAACTCCGTCGCCGCGGGGACGCCCGCGTCGAGGACGCCGAGCAGGACCTCGCGCGCCAGGTGCAGGCCGCGGTTGACGTCGTGGGACCCGTCGAGGTCGGGGTCGTTGATGAGCCCCTTCCAGCCGACCGTCGTGCGCGGCTTCTCGAAGTACACGCGCATGACGATCGCGAGGTCCTCGGACAGGTCCTTCGCGACGGCCGCGAGGCGGTGCGCGTAGTCGAGCGCGGCCTCGGGGTCGTGGACCGAGCACGGGCCGACGATGACCAGCAGTCGGTCGTCCTCCCCCGCCAGGACGTCCCGGATCTCGCGGCGCGACTGGGTGACCAGGTCGCCGCGGGCCGTGCCGAGGGGAAGCTCGGCGAGCATGTCGACGGGAGCGGGCAGCGGGTCGAGGGCGCGGATGCGCAGGTCGCTCGTGGGCGCCTGCAGCTCGTACTCGGGGTGGGAGGTCACGCGTTCCATGGTGTCACCTGCACCGGCGGGCGACGTGGTCGTCTCGTGGTGACGTTCGTCCGGCGAGACGGCGGTCGAGGTCGTGGCGGTCATGCGGGGCTCCTGATCTGAAGGTGACTCAGACGGAGCCGCGCGGCCTGCTCTGTGTCCGGAGTCGGCCCGTCTGAATGACGAAGGGCCCGGACGCGGTCTGCGTCCAAGGCCCTGTGCTGGCTCCGGGGGGAAGGTTGGTCAGGCGAACGCCCGCTCGGCCCCTCCAGGAGCCAGCGTAAAGCGCCGATACCAACGAACCGTGTTCACGCGACGACCGTAGCACAGGGGTTTCGGGGCACCAGCGGGCTGTCTCACTCCCCGGGCGGTCGACGTCTGACACGCCCCGGGACCGCAGGTCTAGGCTCGACCTCATGCCGATCCCCGAGTTCGTCGCCGCTCTCCGGTCCCGCGTCGGGACCGACCTCCTGTGGATGCCGGGGGTGTCGGGCGTCGTGATCGACGACGCGGGCCGCCTCCTCCTGGGCCGGCGCGCCGACACCGGCCAGTGGGCGGTCGTCAGCGGCATCCTCGAACCGGGCGAGGACCCCGCCGTGGGCCTCGCCCGCGAGGTCCTGGAGGAGACCGGCGTCGCGGTCTACGTCGACGCCCTGACAGGGGTCACCGTGACGCCGCCCGTCGAGTACCCGAACGGCGACCGGTCGCAGTACCTCGACCTGTGCTTCCTGTGCCGACCGGTCTCCCCCGCCGCGGCGGCCGCGGCCCACGTCGCGGACGACGAGTCGCTCGCCGTCGCGTGGTTCGCGCCCGACGACCTGCCGGCCGACCTGGCCGCGTCGACGAGCGAGCGCCTCGGCCACACGCTGGGCTACCTCGCAGACCCGAGCGCGGGCCCGCACTTCGTCCGGTAGCCCGTCCTCACGACCAGCGGAACAGCCTCGCCGCGAGCGGCAGCAGCACCACGGTCCACACCACCATGACCACGAGCTGCGACACCGGGACGCCGGTCCCGAACCAGCCCGTCGTCATGGCCTGCGTCGCCGCGCCGAGCGGCGTGTACCCGGCGACGGTCCGCACGACGTCGGGCATGACCGGCCCGGGCGTCCACATGCCCGCGAGGAACAGCATCGGGAAGTACAGCGTCATCCCGACCGCCGACGCCGTGCTCGCCTTCCCGGCGCGCGACGCGATGAGCATCCCGATCGAGAACATCGACAGGATCCCCAGCAGGAAGCTCACCAGGACGACCGTGAGGTTCGTCGGGCCCGCGAGGTCGAACACCTGGCTCCCCACGACCACCGCGAGCAGCGCCGCGACGCAGACCATCACCAGGTTGATGAACAGGTGCGCCCCGATGAGCCCCTGCGGCTTCATGGGGGTCGTCGAGAGCCGGCGCAGCACGCCCTTCTCGCGGAACGTCGCGAAGTACACCGGCATGGTCGTGAGCGCGACGGTCGCGACCGCGGTCGCGAGCGCCACGGGCACGTAGACCGCGACCGCCGTCAGCCCCTCCCACGGCGGCGGCGCGTCGGTGATGACGTCCCGCATGCCGGGGAACGCGAAGCCCACGCCCACGAGCAGGACCGTCGGGAAGAAGAGCGCGAAGAAGACCGTGCCCGGGTCGCGGAGCAGCAGGCGGGCCTCGGTGAGGGTCAGCGTCCGCAGGCCGTGCCAGCCGGTGCCGGCGATCCTGCGGCGTCGGGGGCCGGGCGTCCGAAGGGCACCCCGTGTCGTCGTCCGTGCCGTCTGCGTGGTCATCGCGCTGCTCCTTCGGTGTCGGACCGGTCGCCGGTCGATGCGGGGGCACTCTCCCCCGTGTGGTCGTACGTCCTGCCCGTGACGTGCACGAACACGTCCTCGAGCGATCTGGTCATGGTCCGGACGTCGGGCACGACGTCGCGCTCGGCGAGGGCCAGCACGACGGCGGGCAGCACCCGCCGCGTCCCCGTCACCTCGATCTCGCGGCCCGCTCGTGCCACGGCCCGGACGTCTGCGAGGTCGTCGAGGACCTCGAGCACGCCGGGCTCCTCGTGGGGCTCGACCCGTAGCCGCAGGACGCGCGAGGAGTCGACCGACTCGATGAGCTCGGCCGGGGACCCCGCCGCGACGACGACGCCCTGGTCGATGATGACGAGGCGGTCGCACAGGCGCTCGGCCTCGTCCATGAAGTGCGTCACGAGCAGGATCGTCACGCCCCGGTCCCGCACGCGTTCGACGAGCTCCCACGTCGCTCGGCGGGCCTGCGGGTCGAGCCCGGTGGTCAGCTCGTCGAGGATCGCGACCTGCGGGTTCCCGACGAGCGCGAGCGCGATCGAGAGCCGCTGCTTCTGCCCGCCGGAGAGCTTCGCGAACTGCTGGTCGCGGTGCGGGGCGAGGTCCAGCAGGTCCATGAGCTCGGCCGTGTCGGCCGGGTCCTCGTAGAACGAGGCGTAGAGCCGCAGCGCCTCGGCCACGGTCATGCGCTCGTTGAGCTCGGCCTCCTGGAGCTGGACGCCCAGGAGCTCGCGCACCGAGGCCGGGTCCGACTGCGGGTCCCGGCCCAGGATCCGGACGGTCCCGGCATCGGCCTGCCGGAGCCCGGCGAGGCACTCGACCGTGGTCGTCTTGCCGGCCCCGTTGGGGCCGAGGACGCCGAAGATCTCCCCCGGCCCGACGGCGAAGCTCACGTCGCGCACGGCGACGGTGCTCCCGTACGCCTTGCGCAGGGCGACGACCTCGATGGCCGGTGCGGCGCCGTCGGGCACGGTGCGTGCCGAGAGCGACGGCACGGCCGACGACGACGGGGGGACGGACGGGGCAGGATGTGCGGTGGTCATGGTGACCTCCTCGAGGGTGTGCTCGTCCGCCGGGCGGCGAACCGGTGGACCGGGCGCCGTCCGCTGGACGGGATGGACGTTCGTGGTGGGTGCGCCGGCCCCGGGGAGGGGACGCGCCGCGCTAAGGCGTCGGGGACGCCAGTGCCGTCAGGACCGTCAGGTCGTGACGGGAGCGATGGCCACCGACCTCGTGACCAGGTGGAACGCGAACGCCGCTGCGGCGAGGCTCAGGAGGCCGCCCACCACCGCGGTGAGCACCTGCGCGTCGGCCAGACCGACCGCCTGCGCGAACGGCTTGCCGAAGTACCCGCTCTGGAACGCGAGCTCCACGAGGACCAGGGGGACCAGGAACGGCACGATGGCGAAGGTGCCGCGCCACACTCCGTAGCCGTAGTACCCCATGCCGATCGCCGCGCCCGAGAGCCAGTACACGCTGCAGAAGAAGAGCTGCACCAGGAACGCCGTGCCGACCTGGCCGCCGTCGACGTAGAGCTGGGCCCGGTCGAGCTCGGGCGACCAGCCCTGCGCCCGGAAGACGAGCCACTCCACGTAGCCGAGCACCGCCGCCACGACCGCGAACGTGAGCCCGAGGAACACCGCCGTGAACCAGGCCGAACGGATGAACGACCGCCGGGTGCCTCCCGCCGCGACGTGCACCGCGATCATGGCGAGGGGCGTGATGATGCCCATGACGAACAGGAAGAACTTCGCCGAGCCGCTCACGACGCCGTCGATCACGCTGCCGTCGAGGATGTCGGTGCGCACCTCGACGTAGCCGATGATGCCCGCGATGATCAGCACGATCGCCCAGAACCACACGCCGATCTGCCACGTCCCGGCGCACATCGACAACGCCGAGGTACGCAGCGACCTCGTCTCGGCCGCGCGACGCACCGTGGCACGCCGTGCCTCGCGGTCGGTGAGGGCCGTGGGGCCCGCCAGGTTCTCGGTCATGACCGCTCCTCCCGGGTCAGGTGCACGAACAGGTCCTGCAGGGGCACCGCACCGAGCTCGAGGCCCGCCTCGGTCGCCGCGGTGCGCTCGGCGTCGTCGAGCGCACCGAAGAGCGTGACCTGGGCGGTGCCGCCCAGGCGCTGTCGGGCCAGCACGCGGCGGCCGTCGACGAACTGCTCGACCACGGCAGCCGCCCCCGTGAGGCTCACTCCTCTGCCGCGGACCGACTCGACGCTCTCCGCGAGGAGCACACGCCCCTTGTCCACGATCACGACGTCCTCGAAGATCCGCTCGACCTCGTCGATCAGGTGGCTCGACAGGACGATCGTGCGCGGGTGCTCGGTGTAGTCCTCGACGAGCGCGTCGTAGAACGCGTACCGGCTGGGCGCGTCCATCCCGAGGTACACCTCGTCGAAGATCGTCAGCGGCGCCCGCGACGCGAGCCCGATGACCGCGCCGAGCGCCGAGCGCTTGCCGCGCGAGAGGCTCTCGGGCGGCTTGCGCAGGTCGATCTCGAACAGGTCGACCAGGCCGGCCGCGAGGTCGGCGTCCCAGTGCTCGCGCAGCTCCGCGTAGTAGCCCAGGGTGTCCTTGACCTTGGTCGCGGCGATGATGTCGCCGCTCTCGCGGACGAGCTGGGTGCCGGCCATGGCCCAGGCGTTCTCGAACGGGTCCTCGCCGTCGACCAGCACGGTCCCGGCGTCGGGGCGGCGCATGGCCGCGATGAGCGAGAGGGCGGTGGTCTTGCCCGCTCCGTTGCGGCCGAGCAGGCCCGTGATGGTGCCGGGGCGGACCTGGAGGCTCAGGCCGTCGAGCGCAGGGTGCTTCTCGTCCTTGCCGAAGCTCAGGGTCACGTCCCGCAGCTCGACGCCGAACGGCTCGGGGCGGGTGGGGGCGGTCATGAGGTCTCTCCCGTCGGGGGGTGGGTGGCGGCGGGGCCCGCGGAGCTCGCGGCGCCACGACCGAGGACGTGGTCCACGATCTCGGCGGGGGTGATGCCCAGCAGGTCGGCCTGGACCAGGGCGGGGCGCAGGACCTCGGCGAAGTAGCGGTCGCGGTGCTCGGCGAGCAGCTTCTCGCGGGCTCCGGTCGCGACGAACATGCCGACCCCGCGCCGCTTGTAGAGGACTCCCTCGTCGACCAGCCCGGCGAACGCCTTGGCGGCGGTAGCGGGGTTGATGCGGAAGGTCGTGGCGTACTGGGTCGTGGACATGACCTGCTCCTCCTCGGCGAGGTCGCCGCTCAGGATCTGGGCGCGGATCTGCTGGGCGATCTGCAGGTAGATGGGTTCAGGTCCGTCGAACATGGGGCCCATCCTCTCGTCGATCGCACGTTCTGTGGTTCATTACATGAGTAATGAACCACAGAACCCTGGCTGTGCGCAAGG